>CAZTZZ010000001.1:0-125757 GCA_964617905.1 uncultured Ignavibacteriaceae bacterium
TTCCGCGATAAATAAAATTTGCCGTATCGCCTTCAATAAAAGGTATTCCTTTTGTTCTGGCAAAGGTTATGAAACTGTCTATAATTGCAGACTTTTCGGTTGGACTACCAACTGAATTAACTCGATTGATAAAATCTTGAAAATTGTTTTGTGCTGAAATAGTGTAAGTGAAGAACAAAAACAAAAATATATTTTTCATAGTAATTTAAAACTACAAAAAAAAAGACACCTTTTTTAAGGTGTCTTTTTTTGAAGACTAACTAAAAGAAAAATAAGCTTACAAGCTTAATGTAAGTCTTGTGTAGAAGAAACCTCCATTTATTCCAAACTGAGTTACTCTTCTGCTGTAAGGGAATCTTCCGTTGCTATAGTTTCCAGCTTTTTGATGTTTATCAGGGAATGTATTGAAAACATTATTAGCACCTGCTGAAAGAGTAAAACCTTTAGCCAAATCGTAGGATATATCTAAATCTATTAGTGTTTTTCCACCGAAAGTTTCATCATTAGATGAGTTGGTTGGTTTGTATTCCACCTTTCCGTAATAATTGGCTCTGGCAGTAATAGCGAAACGGTCTTTTGAATATTTAACAGAGAATGTACCTTTGGTTCTTGGTAGTGCATCTTCAAGTCTATTTTTTTCTTCTCTGTTGAAGAATGTGTTTTTTACTGCGTCTAAATTTCCACCGCTAAATATATTGGCTACAGTTTTGGGTATATGAATTGCTTCAACAGTTGTTTTAGAATAATTACCGGCAAGTGTGAAGTCTAATCTTGCACCGGAATTAAGTCTTGTACTAAAGCTTGTCACAACATCAACTCCATTTGTTTTAGTGTCCACTGCATTGGCAAAAAACTGTGCTGCACCTACACCTTGGCTTTTAAATGGAGCCAATATCTGTGCAACAAAAGGATCACTGTTACTGAATCTGCTTGTAAGCACTATTCTATCTTTAATATTTATGTAAAAATAATCCGCCGTAATCATAAAGTTTTTAGCAGGCTTGGATGTGAAACCCAAACTGACGTTAGTAGATGTCTCTTCTTTCAGATTGGGAATACCGAAAGCCTTTGTTATAGGACTTTGGTTGTTGGCAGTAAGAACCTGTTTTGGTACAAGGTTTCCCGAATTGTCAATTACAAATTGAGTACTGACATTACTGAACCATATTTGGTTTAATGATGGTGCTCTAAAACCGCTGCTGACAGCTCCTCTGAATGAGAAGTTTTTAGCTACCACAAGTCTTGTTGCAACCTTACCTATAAATGTTGTACCGAAATCACTGTAGTCTTCGTATCTACCGGCAAGGTCAATCTGAAATCTGTCAGAAAACTGTGTCTCCAATCCTGCATAAACGCTTAAACTGTTTCTGAAACGGTCAACTTCGTTTGAAGGCTGGAAGCCGGGGAACACCTGAGAACCTGCTGCTTTGGGAGAACCGGTAGAAGTTGTATCAAAATCGATTCCGGGTCTAGAACCACCGTTACCAAGTAAATAAGAGCCTGGTTCACCGGCGACAATTTGATAATTATCAATTCTGAATGCAGCACCAAAGTTTAGAGACAGCATTTTAACAGCACCGTGGGTATTAATAAATTTAACAAGATCTAAATTTCCCGTAGCCTGGTTAAATGATAATTTACCTGCATCAAATGTAGTTGGGCTTGCAGTACCCATGGAAGCATTGTTAGTGTTTTCAATGAACCAATGGAAATTATTCCCTCCGTATGTAAAGCTTAAGTCCGCATCCCACCCTTTAATACCTCCTCTTAAACCTGCGGTAAAAGTTCTGTCATCAATATCAGGATTGATTTGAGGTAAAAAACCGTTTGGATAAAGTTCCGGAACTACCCTTGCTTCCGAATTAGGAAGTCTGTAAAAACCGGTTGCCCTGCCTTTACGGTAAGTAATACCGCCGAAGGAATAAAATTTAGTATTCTCTGTCAATGGCATTATTGAATTATAATAAATGCTTCCTACTGTAGCTGCAGATTGTCCGGTTTTCATTGAAAAATCTTCACGGGTTAACCCTCTTCTTGCTAGTTCAGCATTTGTAGCTGACGTACCCGAAATTCCGGGAAAGATATCACCCTTCCAAGGGTCCGAGCGGTTTGTTCTGTTTCTGTGCAGATATTCACCTGTAACATTAAAGAAACCCATTGTTCCAATGTTAAATCCATAATTTACAGCTGTTTTAATTTGTTCACCGTCATTTTCACCTGTTTGCCCTACTTCAGTATTAATAAAAAGGTCGTTAACACGGTCATTAAGAACAATATTTATAACACCTGCAATAGCATCTGAACCGTATTGAGCAGCAGCTCCGTCTCTTAAAACCTCAATTCTTTTAATTGCTGCAACTGGAATAGAATTAAAATCTGTACCCACTGTGCCCCTGCCGAATGTTCCGTTAACGTTTAGCAAAGCTGAATGATGAAATCGTTTTCCGTTAACAAGAACAAGTACTTGATCGGGACCCAACCCTCTTAAACTGGCGGGATTTATATGATCCGTACCATCGGAAATGGTTTGTGGGTTTGCATTAAAAGAAGGTGCAACTCTTTTAAGAATTTGATCAAGTTCGGTTTCACCGCTTTTTCTAATTTCTTCCAAGCTGATGATGTCAACAGGAACAGTGCTTTCGGTTACGGTTCTTGCAGTCCTGGAACCTAAGACCAATATCCCTTCACCTATAGAAAGCAGGCTTTCTTTTAATTTAAAATTAACAGTTACGGTCTCACCCGCTTTAACTGTTACATCTTTTTTTGTTGTTTCATATCCCACGAAACTGGCACGTATGGAATAGTTGCCGGCTTCTATGGAAAATGAAAATTTCCCATCGACGTCTGCGCTTGCGCCACGCATTGTTCCGTAAACAAATACATTTGCACCGATAAGTGCATTCCCGGCTTCATCAGTAATTTTACCGGAAATAGTTCCGGTTTTCTGTTGAGCTGATAAGTTTATGGAAACAAGAAGAAAGGAAAGTAACACAAGGAAACTGAAGATAGAACGTTGATAAAAATATCTCATAAAACCTCCGTTTTATTAGGCTAAGAAAAGTATCCCCAAATAGTATTTATTAGATATATATTAATAAAAATAATATTGATATTCAATATTTAAACACAAAAAAAATTTAATATACATAGGTGTTAAAACGCAGCAATTGTTACTCAATCGCTGACCTTAAGTCTCAATTGGAGTGATTTTACAAAAAGTAAAAAAACTTTTTTAGTGCACCCTGCCGGGCTCGAACCGGCGACCTGCTGATTAAGAGTCAGATGCTCTGCCAACTGAGCTAAGGGTGCACGCCAAAATTAATGAAATCTTAAAGAGTTTCAAAGTTGTTGGGTAAGAAGGATTTAAAAGAAAAGTTTTTTTCTTGTATTAAAATTCAATATAGATTTAAGTAAATAAAAGTTACAGAGACTTTGTAATCTCTTTATTTAGTTACTTTTAGAGGTACAACAATCGTAATTTACTTTCAATAATTTATAATTATCCTTTCCTAATCTCTTTGCCAAAATTTAGAACTTAATTTTTATACACAATTAAATTAAAAAATTAACTTTTTTTTCCGATAATAAATATGGAGTAGTTATACTCAGTTAATATTTATTTCTTAAAAGAGCAGAATACTGTTTTCTAATTTACGGTGATAAACACATGGATGTGAAAGAACTAGTTATAGACGAAATTAATGATAATCATGAACTGACGAACCTGGTTCTACCTAAGTTCAGGGGAATAGCAAAAGAATATTTTGAGATTGATGTTCTTGAAAAACCCGATTATTCTAAATTATTAGAAGCAAGCAGAACTTTCTATGGCTTTTCACTTCCTGCAGAACTTAATGAAGTATTTATTGTTTATGAATACGCTCCTTTGTTCTGGGCATATAACTCGCCTTTACTTTTATATCTAGAAAATTTTCTTAAAAAGACACTTTCTCAAATTGGAGGGCAGGCTTTTAATAAAAATGTTAAAGAATTTTATCTGAAATGGTTAACTATAAAATCTAAGGAGGAGAAAAAATACTTTGCATCATCTACAATAAATTTTATAAAGAATAAATCGAATAAGAAAAATTTTCTGCATCTTATTTATTACTCTATGATTTTAGCATACGATGACACTTTATTTAATCCTGAGAAATCCCTTGAATTACTGGACGAATCATTAGAAATTGTAAAAAATAATAAACTAAATAATGAAGTAAAGGAAGAAGTAAAATATTTGATAAATCTCTATAAGGGTTTTGTTTTTTTAAAACAAAATAATTTAGAAGAAGCTTACAATAGTTTTTCTGATGCTTTGGCAATTAAACCAAATGGAATTAATGTTAAGTTTTTCAAATCCTATTCAGCCTATTTATTAAAAAAGGAATCATTTCCTATCGAAGTTCTAACAGATATTACAAATTACGACATTACAAGAATTGAATTTGCAATAGAAAATAATGATATGAATATGTTGGACTATTTTATCAATTATTCAACTATTACAAATATTTTTTATTACTCAGAAGTTTCTCAATCTTATAAATATATTTCGGATTTTCTTTTTGATCTGAAAGGTTCGACGGAAGTCGAAATTAGCTCCATAAAGAAAAATTTAAATAATTTCAAAAATATAAATATCACAGATTATTTTGATGACACAGCTAAACAAAATATTTCTTTTATAGAAAAATTCTTAAAGAAATATTCTCATAACAAAAATATTTTAGTTCTTGGAGCAACAAATAAACTTCATCAAAAGTTTGTCAAAACAGTAGGGCTAATTATTGATACTATTAAGAACAAATATGAGGGAGAAATAAAAGTAAAGTTGGAACATTATGATAAACAGATTAAAAATAAACAGGATGAATTGATTAGGATTGCACGTGATCATGAGCAGTTTAAAATAAAATTAAAGAGCAAAACTCAAGAGAGGATAAATGAAATTGAAAACAATGCAAAGGTTAATATTGCTTCTGTAGAACAAAAAATTGATAATATTCATTTAATTAAAAAGTTTAATCCTAATTATTCATTCAAGAATGGAATGACATATAACTTTATTCTCTCTTCTACTATTACTTTAATGGGTGGTTGTGCCGGTTATTCTAATAACTTTATGGTTGATTATAATAGATTCAGCGATTTTATTTTTATAGTTTTAGTATCAGGGCTGAAATGGGGGGTGATGGCTTTTTCAATTGGTTTGGTGTTCGCTACTATTTATGCCGGTATTACTTTTTTGGAGAGTGCAAATCAGAAACAAAAATTATTACAATTCATTAGTAGAATAAAATCTGACAAGGAAAATTCTATCATTTATTATCAAAAAGAAGCAAAAGAAAATGAAAAATTAAGTGATGAAAGATTTGCTAAAAACAATGAAAGTATTAAAAAGTATATTGAAGCATTAACTCTTGAGAAAAAGGAACAGGAAAAAAAATACAGAAAAGAAATAGAAAATCAATTGCAGAAAGAAACAGAAATAGTCCAGAAATTAATATAACACACCAACGGTTTTATGGCTAATTTTAGCCAAACTTACAACTTTATCAAATATTTTCAGAAAAAAGTTAAAAAAATGAATAAATAATTTTGGAATGGTTTTAGCATTTGAAACACTGAAAATTAATTTTCTGGATTGTAAATGTTTATAGAACCTCAAAAAATTACTACGAAGGTAGCAGACCGGTATGTAACAAATTTTTTTACTCACATAGTAAAGGAAAAACTTGGGGAAAGTAAAGTTTATATAACTCAACCTTCTCTACCACCTCTGGATGAATTTATTCCTTATCTGCAGGACATTTGGCAAAGCAAAGAATTAACCAATAACGGAAAGTACCATAAGCAATTTGAAGAAGCTCTTGCCGATTTTTTGGGAGTAAAATATGTCTCTCTTTTTAATAATGGCACACTTGCCTTAATAACAGCACTTCAGGCATTAAGAATAACCGGTGAGGTAATTACAACTCCTTACAGTTTTGTGGCTACAACTCATGCACTTAATTGGAATGGAATAAAACCGGTTTTTGTGGATATCGATCCTTTTAATTTCAATCTTGATCCCGAAAAAATTGAAGCAGCAATAACACCTAAAACTACGGCTATACTACCTGTTCATATTTATGGAAATCCCTGCAATGTTGAAAAAATTCAAAATATCGCAGACATCTATGGCTTAAATGTTATTTATGATGCCTGTCATGCATTTGGTGTAACTTTTAAAAAAGAGTCAATATTAAATTTTGGAGATATGTCTGTCTTAAGTTTTCACGCAACTAAGGTGTTTACAACATTTGAAGGCGGTGCAATAATTTGTCACGATGAAAAGACTAAAAAAAGAATAGACTTTCTGAAAAATTTTGGATTTGCCGACGAAGTTACAGTTGTTGGTCAGGGTATAAATGCAAAGATGAATGAATTTCAGGCTGCACTTGGATTATTGCAGTTAAAATATATAAATAATAATATTAAGGAAAGAAAAAATATTACCGCTACATATAAGCAAGCAATAAGTTCTATTGAAGGAATAAAAACATTGGATGAAATTGAAAATGTAGAGCACAACTATGCATACTTTCCAATTTTTATAAATAAAGAAAAGTTAGGAATTGACAGGGACAATCTTTACAGCATTTTAAGAGAGAATAATATTTATGCAAGGAGATACTTCTATCCTTTAATCAGTCAATTTCCGTCTTACAAACATTTAGATTCCGCAGCAAAAGAAAATTTACCTGTGGCTGAAAAAATAACAAAAGAAGTCTTGTGTCTGCCTATATATCCTGGTATGGCATTATTGGAAGTTGAAAAGATTTGTAATATAATTAAAGAAATAAATAATTGTGCAATATGAAATTAGCAATAATGCAGCCATATTTATTTCCTTATATAGGATATTTCCAACTTATTAATGCTGTTGATAAATTCATTATTTATGATGATGTAAATTATATTAAACGTGGATGGATTAATCGTAATTATATACAATTTAATGGACAAAAACATTTATATTCAGTTCCTATTAAAAATGCTAGTCAAAACAAATTAATTAAAGAATTGGAATTTAATTTTAATGAAAGATGGATTAGAAAATTCAAGAAAACTCTTGAACATTCTTATAAAAAAAGCCCAAATTATAATGAAATCGATAATTTGATAAATAATATTTTTAATTATTCTAAAAAAAATATAAGCAAATTTATTTATAATTCTCTTTCACTAATAACAAATTATTTAGGTATAACTACTGAAATTTTACCAAGTTCAAGTGTTTTTAATAATTCTGAAATGAAAGGAGAAGAAAGAATATTAAATATTTGCAGAATAGAAAATGCTAACACATATATTAATCCACAAGGAGGAGAAAAATTATATTTAAAAAATAATTTTATAAAAAAAAATATAAATTTATTTTTTCTTAAATCTGAAGACTACATTTATAAACAATTCAATAATAATTTCATACCTAATCTTTCAATATTAGATGTAATGATGTTTAATACTCTAGAAGAAACACAATATCTTCTCAATAACTATAAGCTAGTATAGAAGTTGAAAAAGAAAATAATTAAAAATTTTGCATTTTATTGTTCAGGTAAGGCTACTAGAGTGATTAAATTTTATAATAATAAATACAATTATAATAAATTTAAACCAAAAGGTATCTTTTATGATGGTAATGATAGCTGCGTTTTAAATAAATTACAAAAATTATTTCCACAAATAGTAAAAAATTTAGATATTAATAAATTAGATAAGAATGAATTTAAAAAAATTAACTCTACGACTTCTAAAAAATTACATTCATTTATGGATGATATAAAAGCAGATTACTTATTTTGTTTTGGAAATAAAATTCTAAAAAAATCTTTTATTGTAAAGTACAATAAAAGAATTATAAATTTTCATCCTTCGTTGTTACCCTCTTTTAAGGGATTAAATGCAATTGATAAAGCATTATTAAAAAATGTTAGTTTTATTGGAAATAGTGCTCATTATATAAATGAAAATATTGATGATGGAGAAATTATTATACAATCTTCAATGTTTAGATCTGATTTTGAGGATTATGAAGATTTATTAGAATTACAATTCCCTATGCTAAAAATTATATTACGAGATATTTTGAATTATTCTATACTTGATAAAAATATTTTTGATGATTTAAAAAATCGCAAGAAACAATTTTTTATTCCTAAAAAAGTCTAAAATTAAAAATGAAAGAATTAACAGTTTCCATCGTTTGTATTACTTATAATCACGAAAACTACATAAGAGATGCTATAAAAAGTTTTTTAATGCAAAAAACGAATTTCAATTTTGAAATAATAATAGCAGATGATGCATCATTGGATAATAACCAGAATATTATAAAAAAATATTATGATAAACATCAAAATTTAATTGTACCAATATTAAGAAAAAAAAATATTGGTATGAACAATAATTATATAAATGCTATAAAAAAATGTAAGGGTAAATATATTGCAATATGTGAGGGAGATGATTTTTGGACTGATCCGTTAAAACTTGAAAAACAAGTATTGTTTATGGAAGAGCTTGATGATTATTCAATGTGTTTTACAAATAGCATAATTATAGATGATAATGGTGCAATCAAAAAAACCAGTCGTGTACCCGATCAATTTAAAAAAGACATAACGCAAATTGATATATTAAACGGTTTTGTTCCGCCAACGAACACAGTATTATACAGGAATAAATATTTTAAGAAAATAATTGATGATTTCCCTAAAATTACAAATGGTGATTATTATGTATCTGCTCTAATGGCTAATTATGGAAAAATCGGTTACTTAGATATTAATACTGCTGCCTATAGAATGCATAGCTCTGGAACTTGGTCGCATTTATCCGACGAATCAAGACTAATCATTTTCACAAAAACTTTAATTTCTTTAAAAGGAAAACTGCAAAAATCACTTGAAGAGATTTTAGAAAATAAAATTAATGCCAATTTATCTGCTATGGGTGAACTTAATAAAAACGACGAATTTCTTGATAACAATTATTGGACTCCTCAAACAGTTATGTTTCGTTCGATAAGAGACACAGTACTTAAAATTGACGGATCACCTATAAATGCCCTCAGCATTGATGATAACCCGATGCTTGAAAAAATACTTTGCAGAAAATGGCCTGCAATGGAAATTACTAAAACATCACATCCGCAATATGATGCCCAAAACTTTCACCAATTTGTTGATGAAACATTCGATATTGTTTTTTCTAACAGGTTTTTGGAACGCATTCCAAAACCGTGGCTTGCCGCTAAAGAAATGAATCGAGTCTTGAAAAAGGGAGGAATTGGAATTCATACTGCCTGTGCTTTTATTCCTAGAGAAGAAAATTCATCATATAAAGATTATTACCGCTTCTTACCCGACGGTTTAGCCGAACTTTTTGAAGGTGTTAATGTTTGGACAAAGGAAAGTTGGGGCAACAAACAAGCGATTATTTATAATTTAACAATTGACGATGGGCCTGAACAACTTGGCGGTAGAAGTTTTGTAGAAACGCTTGGGAATAAAAATGATGGAAACTATCCTTTGTATTCGTGGATTATTTTTCAAAAACCATAGTAAAACTTGCATACGAAAATTTATTCACCTGGTTATAATTAGCCAACCACTACAATTAATTTTCTTAAAAAACTCATTATTCGAACTATTTATATTTTTTTAAATGGCATAATTTTAGCCGACTTTACTCAGCAAATGAGATTAGAAATTATAATTTTTTATGTCAAATCTTATTTATAGGTCAATATATATAAAGCAATAAGGTGCGGTAATGGTTAAGACCAAAAACATCGTTATATCGGGAACAAATTTTTGGAATCCCGGCGACGATTTTGTAAGAGACGGAGTTATAAGAATCTTGCACGAATTGTTTCCTGATTATTTGCTGAATTTCTTGTTCTACAATTTTAACCAGGATTTTTTTCCTCAGAGTAAGTTTTCTGGTGTCCATAATATGGCCTCAAAGGGCGATCTCGATCAATACCATAACTGTATCGATTCTGTTGTTATTGCAGGGCTGTCTGCCGGTGAAGAAATTAAAGATCTTTATAACTGGATTATTGATAATAATTTGACTGATAAAGTTTACTTAATAGGTGCGGGATATGAAAATGATTATGTAGCTGAGCATATAATTCAGGAACCGGAGTTAACTATTTTTAAAAATGCTAAAATTATTACAAGCAGAACAAAAAAAGCTCCTCCAATAATAAAACAGTTAGAACTTCCATACCATTATATTAATTGCCCAGCAATATTATCTGTACCCGAAGTAAAGAAAGTAATACCGAATAAGAAAATAGAAAGGATAGCTTTTTCTGTTCAACTCCCGCATGAATTAGGCATTTTAAATCATTCCTGCGGGCAAGAGATGTATTTACTTTCAATACAACTGATATCAGAACTTACAGATCTTTATGATATTGAGGTAATTGCGCACCATAAATCGGAGTATTTTCACTTTTTAAATTTATTTAAAACTTATAACATTAATATTCCCGTAATATTTTCTTCTTACTATCAGGATTTGTTTGATATTTATAGTCGTTATGATTTAATGATAACAACCAGGCTTCATGCAAGTCTGTTTGCAAATGGTTTCGGAATACCGGGAATTATTTTAAACGATACAGACAGGCATACGCACTGTCTTGATGGATTCCCACATTCAGTTTGGGTAAACTCAAAAGAAAAATTTTACAATGAGTTCGAAAAAATATGGCAGAAAAATCTTTTTGATATTACAGCAGAAGCAGAGATGTTCAAAAGGAATTTATTAAATAAATATGTAAACATTTTAAGCAAACCATTTGGTGTTTATGAACCTAACTCTCAGAATAATTGCAGTCAGATATCGGAAGATATTGTTTCGGATGAAGAAGATAAAAATAAAAATTATACCGAAACAGTTACTATAAAAAGTCCAATGTTAGATGAAGTAAATCCTTATAAAAATGATTCCCTTGCAAGTGGAGAAGTTCCTCTTCATTTCTTTACTATTGTATTAAACGGTATGCCATTTATTAAATATCATATAGATGTTTTTAAAAATTTACCTTTTGAATGGCATTGGCATATTATTGAAGGTGTTGCCGATTTAAAAAATGATACGGCTTGGAGTGTGCAAAATGGAGGGCATATTACCGAAGAGTTTCATAATAATGGGCTCAGCAACGATGGTACTACAGAATATCTCGATGAATTAAAGAAACAATTCCCCGGCAATATTACCATTTATAGAAAAGAAAGAGGTCGGTTCTGGAACGGGAAACTTGAAATGGTAAATGCTCCGCTCACAAATATGAAGCAGGAATGTATTCTTTGGGAAATAGATTCTGACGAGTTATGGACAGCAGTTCAATTGATTAAGGGAAGACAACTATATATAAATAATCCGAATAAAACTGCATCATATTATTTATGTTCATTTTTTGTCGGCGAAAAACTTTTAATTACAAGTATCGATACCTACGGAAATCACACTGATTACGAATGGCTGAGAACTTGGAGATATAAACCCGGTGATAAATGGATATCACACGAACCGCCGAAATTGTGTAGGTTAAACAATACAGGGGAATGGACTGACATAGGAAGGATTAATCCCTTCAATCACTTTGTAACAAAGTACCATAAGTTAGTCTTTCAACATTACGCATATGTTTTACCAGAACAATTAATGTTTAAAGAAAAATATTACGGTTATAATGGTGCACTGAATCAATGGAATAAATTACAGGTAGAGACTCAATTTCCTGTAATGTTGAGAGATTATTTTAGCTGGGTTACTGATGAAGCTGTAGTTGATAATTCAGAAAAATTAGAAACACATTATCTTGCGGAAAAAAATAATGAAGGATGGGTTTTTAATTATGAAAATGAGGACAAAAATTCTTATAAAAAAATATTATTTCTAAGAACTGATTCAATAGGTGATAATGTTTTAGCTTCTTCCATGTTGGAACCAATTCACAAAAAATATCCAGAAGCTGAGATTATAATAATCTGCCAAGAACACATTGCTGAACTTTATGAAAATGTTTCATTCGTACACGAAATAATTAGTTTTGACAGATCTAAATTATTTTCTGACGAGAGTTATAAATATGAAATAAAAAATAAACTGCAGGCACTTAATGTTGATATTTTATTAAACACTGTTTATTCACGTGAGGCAATAACTGATGAAATTGTAAAAGTAGTCAATGCAAATGTAAAAATTGGTTTTTATGGTGATTCATCAAATATAAAGAAAGAAGAACTGGAGCAAAATAATTTATTCTACACACATTTGATTGATGTAACTTCAGATAAAACTACAGAATTAGAAAAATATGAAATCTTTTTAAATTATTTGGGTATTACAAATGAAAAACTTTCACCTTCTGTATTTATTGATACTGAAAGTTTGAAATTTGCAGATGAATATTTTAGTACTAAAAAATTAAATCCTGAAAAAACTATATCATTATTTCCCTTTACCCAGTGGTCAATTAAAGATTACGAAAATTTCACAGATGTTTTATCATCGTCTGTCCTTGAAGGATATAATTTTATTTTACTCGGCGGGAAAGAAAATTTGGAGAATGCAGAACTTCTTTCCAGTTATGCATTAGGAAGAGTTTATAATCTTGTGGGTAAAACAACTCTTCTACAATCAGCGGCAATTATAAAAAAATCAAAATTATTAATTGGTTCTGATACCTCGGGTGCACATATCGCTTGTGCGGTAAACACACAAAACGTAGTATTAATGGGAGGCGGACACTTCGGAAGATTTTTTCCTTACTCAGAATTAACATCTTTGGTTACCCTGCCTTTAAATTGTTACGGCTGTAACTGGAAATGCAAATATGAAAAAGCTTTTTGCGTTAAAGATATTGACTATAAATTAATTCTTACCGCTGTTGAAAATACTTTAAAAGGTATTCCCGATAAATCAAGAATATATTTTAATGAATTATCGGGTGAAGAGGTTAATAATACTACAGATAAAATATTTTCAAAATTTTTGATATTGGATAAAGTAGAATTGATTGAATTAAAAAAGGATGAAGTTCCAAATCAATCTCAAGATCTACTATTATTAGGAGAAAAAGCAATAAATTCCACTAACCTAAAAGATGAAAAGGAATTTTGTAAAAATGTGTTGCTTACCGAAACTCATAATATTGATGAGTTGAACAAACAAGCAGTGAAGGAAATATTGAATAAAAATTGGAGAACTGCTGCTGATTTGTTAGAGAAAGTTATTAGCGTTGAAGCGGAGAATAAAATTGCTTTAAAAAACCTTGACTACGTTAAACAATTCCTTAAACTAAATAATAAATCTGTTGCTGATTCATCTTTATTAAAAATTTCCGTAATCACTCCCTCTTTTAATCAAAGTAAATATATTGAACAAACAATACAAAGTGTGCTTGACCAAAATTACCCAAATTTCGAACACATAATTATTGACGGCGGTTCTACGGATGGAACCATAGAAATATTAAAAAAATATTCTCACTTAAAATGGGTCTCTGAAAAAGACAAAGGACAATCTGATGCTCTCAATAAAGGATTTGAAAAAGCAACCGGTGATATAATAGCGTGGATTAATTCAGACGACTGGTATGAACCAAATACTTTTTTCTCTATTTCTAAATTCTTTAATGAAAATCAATATAAAAATGTAGTTATGGGCGACTGCAATCTTGTTGATGAAAACGGGAAAATATTCGATAGAGTTATTAATTATGAAAGAGGATTAGAAGAATTAAAAAATTACAAAGTTTCACGATCAATACCCACACAGCCAGCTGTATTTTTTAGAAAAAAAATGTTCAAAAGAAATGGTTTTTTGGATGTAAACCTTGAATTTACAATGGACTATGATTTGTGGATGAGATTTGCAAGGAAGAATAGATTCTTTCATATCAATCAACCTGTAGCAAATTACAGGTTTCATAAAGACGCAAAGATTGGCGATATGAACTGGGAAAAAATTTATCCTGAATGCGAAATTGTTAAAGAGAAACATTATATGGGTGAAGAAAATCCTTTAGTTTCTGTTATTATTCCCTGCTATAATTATGCTGAATATTTACCTGATGCAGTTAATAGTGTTATAAATCAGACATATAAAAACTGGGAAATATTAATTGTAAATGACGGAAGTACAGATAATTCAGAAGAAGTTGCAACACAATTAATATCATCAAATTCTAGAGAAAAAATAAGGCTTATCAATCAGGAAAATTCGGGTAACCCTGCGGTATCCAGAAACCATGGTATTGCTCAATCAGATGGAGAATATATTTTGCCTCTTGATGCCGATGACATATTAACCCCGGGTACCATAAAAATGTATATAGATGAATTAAAAAATCTAAAAACTAAAAATGGTGTTATATATGCTTGGTTAAAAACTTTTGGTGTTACTTCTAATTTGTGGGAAACTCGAGAATTTCAACTGAATGAACTTCTTCATAAAACAATGCTTCCATATTGTTCGATGTTTCACCGTTCGGTGTGGCAGAGACAAAATGGATACGCTACTAATGTCGGATACGAAGACTGGGATTTTTGGATCGGTGCGGCAGAAAACGGTGCGAAATTTTTTAATATTCCCCAAATTACTACACTTAGAAGAGAAACGGAAAACATATCCAGACAGGTTAGTGACCGTAAAAAACATGAACTGAATATTGCCGGTATAATTAAAAATCATAAAAGCAGTTATGAAGAAGAAGAAATTAAATGGGCAGAGAATTATTTAGTGAATTACTTAATGTCTTCAAGTTTTACTGCACATCAATCATCTAAAGAAAAATATCCCGCAGCAGCTGCAATTCTTATCTATCATTATCCTGAATTATATGAAAAGGATGAGATTGAATGGGCAAAAAAATATTTAGCTGATAATCCATTTGCTATAAAAAGGGGAATTAAGGGCAAAAACTCTATAAAAGGAAACGGTATTTCTAATCAAGATTTGATAAAAAGATTAGTAAATCAAGGCGTAGACAATCTAAATAATAATTTGAACGATGAAGCAATTGAAAATTTTGACGAGGCATTAAAATTTGCTCCTCAGCTGCCTGAAATTAAATACGGAAAAGCCGTAGCCTTGGCAAATACGGGAGAAATAGAAAAAGCAAAAAACGAGCTTGATGAATTACTAAAAATCAAACCTGATTATACTTTTGCAAGACAACTTCTAACGAATATTAATTCAAATAAAATAATTAGTACTTGAAGAAAATTATTTTATGCAACTAAACAAGTAAGGAAATAATTGAATGGATCTGGCGGAGACGCAAAATACACAAAATGATTGTATAAATCATTTCCTGAAAGCGCAAGAACTTATTTATAAATATGATTTTTCCAATGCTGAAATTCATATGAATTTATACAGGGAAAAAATCAATTATGAATTGTTTGAAAAATACGATGGCAGGAAATTAAAAAATCCCTTATTAAGTATTGTTGTTGTTGCTTATAAAACAAATAACCTGCTTTTGGAATGTCTGTCCTCTCTTTCGGAACAGAGTGAAAAATCATTTGAAATAATTATTGTTGATAACGGTAAAAATGAAAACGTTGAAGAAAAACTTAAAGAGATGCAGGTTTTATATATTAAGTGTCCCATTAACTTCATCCTTTCTGAGGGGCGGAACATAGGGGTTCATTTTGCAAAATCAGAAATAGTCGCATTTCTAGATGATGATGCAGTAGCGCCGAAAGATTACACTGAAAATATTCTTAAAGCTTTTAAAATAAAAGACGTCTACGCAATAAGGGGCAAAGTTTTACCCAAAGATTCCAATTTTAAAATTCCAGAATCATATGATCTTGGAAATGAGGTTGTGCCTTCGAACATTACGGCAGAGGGAAATTCTGCTTATTTAAAGAATGATTTTCTCGATATCGGCGGAATGCATCCACTTCTTTTCGGTCACGAAGGGTTGGATTTTTCTTACAGGATGTTTAAAAAATATAATAAGATTAAAACATTTTATTTCCCTGATGTTTTAATTTATCATAACCCCGCAGAGGAATCCAAGCATAAAATTAAAAGCAGTCGGTATGAACTAATGGATAAATTTCTTGAATGGTTAGACCCCGAAATTTGGTATTTCAACGGTGTGGTAGATTCTGTCAGAATTAAAAAACAAAAAGATGTAGTTAATCCTCAAACAAAAATTACAGATAAATCTTCTGTACAAAAAGAATTTCACGGAACCGAATACGGAGGATGGTTTATTTCTCCTGTAAATCTAAACAAAGACAGTATTGTTTATTCCTTTGGTGCCGGAGAAGATATCTCTTTCGATTTATCTTTAATTGAAAAATTCGGTCTGTCGGTTTATGTCTTTGATCCGACACCCAAATCGATAGCTTTTATAAATAAACAGAATTTACCGGAAAAATTTAATTTTAAAGAATATGGAATTGCTGATTTTGACGGAAATATAAAATTCTATCCCCCCGAGAACCCCAACCATGTTTCTCATACAATTTTGCATCGCTCAGCAACATCAGATAAATATATAGAAGTGCCCGTTAAAAAATTAGGAACAATTTGCCGAGAGCTTGGGCACGATAAAATTGATCTTTTAAAAATGGATATAGAAGGAGCTGAATATTCCGTTATAGAAGATATTGTAAAATCGGGTATTCAAATTGACCAGCTCCTTGTTGAATTTCACGACAGGTTTGAAACCGTTGATACTAGCAACAATCATAAAGCAATTTCTCAATTGCTTGATTTGGGTTATGAAATATTTTCAATTTCACAAACGGGAGAGGAATATTCTTTTATAAAGTCGGAGATATTAAATAATAGAGATGTAAATGAGTCACAAAATAAAGAAAGTGAAACACCGGTCGTACTTGTAACTTACAACAGACCCGAGCACACTAAACAGGTAATCGATTCTCTTAGAAATCATAAAGTACAAAATCTATTTGTTTTTTCCGATGCTCCTAAAACAGACAAAGATAAAAAAGGGGTTGAGCAAACTAGAGAACTTATTGAATCCATTGATTGGACGACACCAAACATTACTTTTCAGGATGTAAATCAGGGTTTGGCAAGGTCAATTACCTCTGCAGTTGATAAAGTATTTGAGACCTACGATAGAATGATTGTACTCGAAGATGATTGTGTACCTCAGAAATATTTTTTCAGTTTTATGAATGAATGTTTGAATAAATATGAAAATAATGATAAAATATTTGGTATATGCGGACATACAATTACTATACCTGACGAGATATTAAAAGACTATCCGTACGATCTTTATTTTTATCCGAGAATTGGAAGCTGGGGATGGGCAACGTGGAAGAAATCCTGGAAATATAAAATTGATGACCTCAAGTTTTTGATGTCGGAACTTTCAAAAAACAATATTGATTTAAACCAGGGCGGAAACGATGTACCCTTTAGTTTTGCAAAATTATTGGACGGATCTTTAAAAGATGTTTGGACTTTAAATTGGTTATTATCCGTTTATCTTAAAAACGGTGTGTATGTTTACCCGACAGAATCTCATATAAAGAACATAGGCTTTGACGGTACGGGATTACATTGCGGCAAAACGAATAAATACGATAGTGAAATTGCAAAAAACAAACCAACCAAATATCCGGATGAAGTGATTTACAATGACCTAATAAAAAACACATTTTTATCACTTTATAATATTCCGGGAATAAATCAGGGGCAAATAAAACAAAATTCGTTAAAGAAAAAAGATCAACAAGAACCTGTTGTTTTACTTTATCATCGCGTAGATGTTGATCCTCTTGATTCTCAGCTTCTTTCGGTAACTCCCGAACATTTCGAGGAACAACTGATTTTACTGAAAAAGAATTTTAATATTATTCCGCTTTCCCGGTTAGTAAAAGATTTAAAAACAAGAAAATTAAAACAGAAAACATTATCCATCACTTTTGACGATGGATATCTTGACAATTTAACCAATGCGTTACCAATTTTAGAAAAACATAAAATTCACGCAACTATTTTTGTTACTTCGGGAATGGTGGGAGTTAACGATGAGTTTTGGTGGGACAAACTGGAGAGAATATTTTTAGATACTGAGCCGTTACCCAAGGAATTAAATATTTCAGGGGATAACAATAAATTTTATTGGGAACTTACAACAGCGGATGGTAGAATAAAAGCACACAGCGACCTGCACAAACTTCTGATGCAGTTTAATTCCGTAGAAAGGAATAAAACAATTGAGCAGTTATATAAATGGGCGAACATAGATTCAAACGCCAGAGAAACCCATCGATTAATGACGATCAAACAATTAAAGATATTGGCAGCATCACCTTATATAGAAATAGGTGCTCACACTGTAAACCATAGCCGTCTTAGTTCTCTTACTGAAAATGAACAGGAATTTGAAATCTTAGAATCACAAAAAAGTCTTGAAAATATTATAAGGAAAAAAGTAAATCTTTTTTCCTATCCGTTTGGTACGCAATATGATTTCAACCAGACCTCAATGGATATTTTGTCTAGAAATGATTTCGAAGCGGGAATAGCAAATATAAGCGGGAATGTAAAAGTTGATACAAACATTTATATGCTTCCACGATTTCTTGTTAGAAACTGGAACGGTGAAAAGTTTCTAAAGTGGATAAATTCTGAAAATAAAATTCATTTTGAAAATGAAGAGATAGAAAAAAGAGATTTAAAGCTTAAAAAGATTTTAGATAAGAAAGAAATCTTAAATAATGGAAATATTATTTTAAAGGAAAACAGTTTAAATATAACTCATCTTAATACCGTAGATGCATCCGGCGGAGCTGCAAAAATTGCCCGGCAGTTAACCGGTATTCAAAATTCTTTAGGCAATTCTTCAAAATTACTCGTTGGACAAAAACAATCAAATTCATTAATGTCAATTGAATTTCCTTTAATTTGTGACAAATTACTATTTAATGAAAACATTGAAAAAGGATATCTTTATTATGAGCTTCAGGGAAGCCATAAATTATTAAATCACGAATTAATAAAAGAATCAGATATTATCCACCTCCACAATCTGCACGGGGGATATTTTAATCCGTTTTCAATTTTATTCTTATCAAAGAAGAAACCGGTTGTGTGGACTTTACACGATATGCAAGCCTTAACAGGTCATTGTGCTCATTCATTGGAATGCGAAAAATGGATTGAGGGATGCAGTGAATGTCCGGCTTTAGGTTTATATCCAGCCGTATCTGCAGATGCAACTTTTTCACTTTGGAAGGATAAAAAATTCATTTATGAAAACTCAGACTTTACATTAACAGTACCTTCACAGTGGCTGAAGGGAAAAATATCGAAAAGTATTTTAAAGAATAAGAGATGTGAATTTATTCCAAACGGTGTAGACACTGATATATTTAAACCCGGGAATAAACGGCTGCTAAGAAAAAAATATAATATTCCGGAAAATGCTTTTATAATGGGGGGAATTGCAGAAGGCGGTACTCTCAGCAATCCTTGGAAAGGTGGTGATTACACAATAAAAGCTGTCGAAAAAATCTTTAATGAGATACCTAATTCTTTCTTTTTAAATATTGGTGCAAAATCGCAAGAAGATAACGCGCGTATAATTAATATTCCGTCCATTAATGACGATAATCTTCTTTCTGAAATATATTCTCTTATGGATGTAAACCTTGTTACTTCAATTGCAGACAATGCACCGTTAGTAGTCCTTGAAGCACTTGCCTGCGGTCTTCCGGTAGTATCATTTTCTACGGGCGGTATTCCGGAAATGATAAGACACGGAGAGACAGGTTTTATTTCTGAATATAAAAACGTTGATAAAATTACAGCAAAAGTAATTAAGCTGGGAAAAGATAAAAATTTAATTAAAAAATTTAGTGAAAATGCCCGAGAAGATGTTTTAAAACGTTTTGATATAAATAAAATTACAGAGCAGTATATAAACTTATATAATGATAGCATCAAAAATTTCACCCCTTCTAAATCTAAATTTTCACTGAATGAAATACCAGATGTAATTAAAACGAAACATTTCCTTGATTCTTATAACTATATTTCAGCAGATGAAGACTCTACTGTGAATAAAAAACAAAGCGGCATTAAAGTATCCGCAATTGTGTCGACATATAACTCAGAAAAATTTATTCGTGGATGCCTCGATAATTTAATTAATCAGACTTTGTATAAAAAAGATGAGCTGGAAATTATTGTTGTAAACTCGGGTTCGCAGCAGAATGAAGATGAGGTTGTAAAAGAGTATCAAAGTAAATATAAAAATATCAAATATTTTAAAACAGCCAGAGAAACGATTTACAAAGCCTGGAACAGGGGAATAAAAGAAGCCTCTGGAAAGTACATTACTAATGCAAACACTGATGACAGGCATAAAGAAAATGCACTTGAAATTTTAGCAGATACACTTGATGAAGAAAATAGTGTTGTACTTGTTTATGCGGACTCAAAAGTCACGGATAAAGTAAACGAAAAATTTAACACCGCTAATGTAACGGGATTACTGCTCTGGCCTGAGTTTGACCGGACTAATCTATTTAGAATTTGTTATGTTGGTCCGCAGCCGATGTGGAGAAAAACACTTCACGAAAAATACGGTTATTTTGATGGTACTTATAAATCCGCTGGCGATTATGATTTCTGGTTAAGAGTTTCAAATCATGAAAAGTTTAAACACATAAATAAATTACTTGGTTTATATCTTTTATCTGAAAACAGTATTGAACACTCAAACCAAAATACTTCTATAATAGAATCTGAAAAAGCGCGTAAAAATAACTGGGAATCAGATTCTAATTTACCCCCGCTTTCGGGTACCTATTTGTCACACTATAATTGTTCAGAAAATCTCCCTGAATCTTTTAAATTTTCTGTTGTAATTCCTACCTGCGATAGACCGGAAAGTTTACGAAAAGCTCTGCAAAGTTTAACCAAACAGACATTTAAAGATTTTGAAGTAGTAGTTATTAATGATGGAAATCAAGAAATATTAAATGTCATAAAAGAATTTAATGGTAAACTAAATTACCAACACGTTCGCAATTTGATGAATAGAGAACGTTCAGCAAGTAGAAATAATGGGATTAAAGTTTCGAAAGGAAAATTTATAACATTTCTTGACGATGATGATATTTTTTTCCCGGAACATCTGCAAGTTATTACCGATAACCTCTACAACTCAACCCAAGTTGTTTACACAGATGCAGTACGTGCAGTTTATAAAAAAACAAACAAAGAATATAAAATAATTGATAAGTCGGTTCCTTATTCAATTGATTATGATAGGAACAAACTACTGATAGGAAACATAGCCCCGATAAATTGTTTTGCTGTACTAAGGGAAAAACTATTTGAAGCGGGTTTGTTCGACGAAACTATAAATGTACTTGAAGATTGGGAACTGCTTTTACGTCTATCGGAATTAACTACCTTCAAACATATAATGAAAAACACCTGTGAAGTTAGTTGGAAGTTAGATGGTTCTTCCACTACTTCATCTAAAGGGTATTTGTTTGACAAAGTACGCAGACAGATATACGGCAGATATGATAAAGAGATAAAAATTATTCCAAATAGAAATGAAATTGTTGAAGAATTTAATAAGATATGGAAAAACGATTTCGCTTACAATTCATCACTCGTTTCAATCATTGCTCTGTCTTTCAACCAGCTGAAATACACAAAATCATTCGTTCAATCTGTATTGGAATTTACAAAAATCTCTTTTGAACTGATCCTTGTTGATAACGGCAGTAATAAGGAAACTGTAGATTTTCTGAAAGATCTATCAACAAAAGATGAAAGGATAAAAATAATTTTTAACGAAGAAAATTACGGATTTCCAAAAGGTGTTAACCAGGGAATAAAAGCTGCCAAAGGTGATTATATACTAATTGCAAATAACGATATAATTGTAACAGACGGGTGGCTCGAAAGAATGGTTGAAGTGGCTGAAGCTGATAATCAAATAGCTATAGTAGGTCCGATGAGCAACTCTGTAAGCGGTGTACAATTAGAAAGAGAAGCAACATATCCTGACATTGAAAAGATGTACGAATATGCTATGGAAAACAAGCAGAAAAATTCCGGGCAAATATTCCAATTCCCTCGTGTTGCCTTTCTCTGCACATTAATAAAAAAAGAAGTTATCGAAAAAATCGGAGGACTAGATGAAAGGTTTTCACCCGGTAATTTTGAAGACGACGATTTTTGTTTACGTACACAAATTGCCGGCTATAAAACTGTAATTGCAAAAGATGTTTTTATTCATCATTTCGGTTCAAAAAGTTTTACTGCCGACGGTACTAAAAAATATGCAGAAAGACTTGAGATAAACAAGCAAATTTTTGTAGAAAAATGGGGAGCAGATCCGGAAGAAATCTGGCTTAAAGGTAAAAAGTGTTTGAATAAGAATATTTTCTATCCACTTGAAATAGATAAATTTTCTGAAACAATTCAAAGGGCACATGTTTGCATTCAGGATAAAGAATATGAGTTAGCCTTGAATTATCTGCGGACTGTTCTTGAAAATAAAAATTTTAATTTTGATAAAAGCCAAACAAAAATTGATTCCCTTTTTCATCTTGCCGGCAAGATTTGTTTAATTGAAAGAAAATTTGAACAGGCAATAAATTATTTCCAAAAAGAACTTGAAAATAATTGTGAATCAGTTCGAGCTTATAAGGGGCTGGGGGATACATACTTGGCTATGGGCGATAAAGAAGAAGCCCAAAAGACATACAAAAAAGTTTACAAACAAAAAGATTTAAAAGAATTAACAGAAATAAATTAAAAGAAATATTTTATTAATAATATCATATAGGAGTAGTAATGAACACATTTAACGAATTGTTTTTAGAAGCATATAATTATTTTACGGACGGTGTATTTGATATGACTGTATCAAAATTAGATGAAGCCGAGGAAGCTTTTTCTTCATCAGATGAAAATGAATTTAGCCTTGAGGACCTTTATATATTGCGTGGAACTGCAAAATTTAGTCTGCGTAAATTTGACGATGCCAGAGAAGAATTTGAAAAGGCTTTAGAAGTAAATCCAAATTCATCAGAAGCATGTTTGGGTCTCGGTAAATATTTTCTTGCAAATGGTTTAGATGAAAATGCAAAAAAAATGTTTGAATGGGCTGTTAAAAACAACCAGTCTCATCCTGGCGCCCAAAGTGCGTTAGCAGAAATAAATACCAAACTTGGTTTTTCCGGTGATGATAATTCTTTATTAAAAGTTGAATCAGAACAATCTTTAGAATTAAAGAACAATTATTTTGAAGAAGCTACGGATTTGTTTACACAAAAAAAGTTTAGTGAAGCTATTGAAAAATTAACACTTGCCAAAAAAGAACACACAGAGTTTTTGGCAAGCATAGAAAATTTTATAGCTTTTAATTATTTAGGTCTTCAAAAACTTAATGAGGCAGAAGAATCCGCAGAAAAAGCTTTAAGCTTAAATCCTTTATCTTCACAGGCATATGCCACTCTTGGAGAAGTTGAGTTTCTAAAAAATAACAATGAAACTGCTAAAGAAAAATTCAATTTAGCACTTAGTTATAATAATGAAAATGAATTCGCAAAACAGGGACTTCAGAAAGTTGAGAATATATTGAATGGCTCGGTTAAACTTGACAACACAAAACAGGAACTGGAAAATTTAATGGATATTTCATCTTCAAAATAAATGAATTATCTCTTAGGTTGTAAAGATTAATTTTAAATTGCGGTAATATGTTATGAGGAAGTTATTTGACAGCTGAAGTAGAAATAATTTAGAATTTAATAAAAGGTGAACGAAGATATTATGGTAACAGAAATAATGATACTACAATCCATATCTGTACTATTCTTAATAAGCGGAGTAGTAACATTTATTTCCATAATTATTAAAGGAGTTAAAAAATGGAATTGATAACGATGATTACTGTTATTGCTGTTCTTGTTTCAATAATTGTTGTATCTCTAAAAGATAAAAGGGATGAAAAGAATGAATTAAATGATTTATTCAAAAGATATAAAAATGGAATTAAAAACTAAATGTATGATGTTTAAAATTTCAGATATATCTACTCTTACTTGTTATAAGATTTCTTGTTCATTTATAAAAAATATAAAGAATATTTCAACAACTAATTAGAATTAAAAAAAAGCATAAGTTATTGTGGAAAGATATTTAGACAATAAATATGAATTAAATTGTAGAGTTTCTACAGATACTCAAAACTTGGATTATAAAAATTCAGATTACCTTTATGAAAAGGGAATCGCCTATCTTCAAAAAGGCATGTATCTTAAAGCAAGTAACCACTTTAAGAAGAGTATTGAAATTTCTGAAAGTTCTTCCGAAGCTCATTATCATTTGGCATACTGTTATCAGTTTCTCAAAAAATATGAACTTGCTATTGAAGAATATCAAAAGACACTTGAAACAAACCCACTTAAAAAGGATGCGATAAATAATTCAGGAGTTATTTTTACAAATCAGGGAAAATTTGAAGAAGCAGAAAAGTGTTTCAAACTTGTACTTAAGTTTTACCCTGACTGTATTGATACATTAATAAATTTTGGGAATTTAAAATTCAAATTAAATGAATTTGAAAATGCAATAGAATTATATTCTAAAGCCTTGGTCCCAGACGTTAATAATCCCGTAGTTTATTTCAACATCGGAAATTGTTATTTGGAAACAAAAAATTTTGAAAAGGCAATTCAGAATTATGAAACGACACTTGTATTAGAGCCGCAACATCAGGGGGCAATAAATAATCTTGGGTTGGCTTATTATAAGTTAAAGAAATTAGATATTTCTCTTCAACATTTTAACAAAGCCCTCGAATTATTTCCCGAACATGCAATTTGTTACTTAAACATTGGTAATATTTACCGCGACTTAAAAAAATATGATTTGGCTCTGTTAAATTATAATAAGGCTTTAGAAAAAGATCCCGGTATTAAATTGGCAAACGTTTATATTGCCGATGTTTTATGTGATACAGGTAAATATGAAGAAGCCGAAAAATATTATAATCTTGCAACAGGCGATAGAACAAGTAAAGCTCTATCGTTTACAAATCTCAGTCTGGATATGATGGGACAGAGGCGATTTAAAGAAGCATTAAGATATTGCAGTGTAGCCCTTACTGTAGATGAAAACATTCCGGAAGTTCATTACAACAGATCTCATATTTACCTTTTACAAGGTAAATTTGAAAAGGGCTGGGAGGAATACGAATGGCGTCTAAAAAGGCCAGATTATCCTAAAAGAGAACTTAAGAAACCTTTCCTTCAAACAGAAAATATTAGCGGTAAAATAATTTTGGTATATGGTGAGCAAGGGCTTGGGGACTCTATTCAGTTTGTTAGATATTTGCCGATGTTAAAGGAAAAAGGTGCCGTTGTAATTTTTGAATGTGATAAGCAGCTTACTTCACTTTTTAAGAACCTCAATGGTATTGACAGATTAGTAGAAAAGAACAAAAATAAAGAACCGGATTTTAATTATGATTATCATATTCCGTTGCTGAGTCTTCCTTATTATTTCAGAACTGATTTGGATAATATTCCAAAAGAAAAAGAATATTTATCTGTTGATCAGTCACTTGTTGAATTGTGGAGTAAAAATATAACCGGTAAAAATACTATTAAAGCAGGAATCGTTTGGGCGGGAAATCCGACACATACTAATGATAAAAACAGGTCGTGCTCACTTAAAACTTTTATACCTTTTTTATCGGTTCCGGGAATAGATTTTTACTCTCTTCAGAAAGGCAGTGCTTCCGATCAATTAGATAATTGCAAAGAACAAATAACAAATATCGCTGAAAAAATAAACACACTTGAAGATACAGCTGCAATAATTTCTAATCTTGATCTCGTTATAACTATTGATTCCTCTGTTGCACATCTGGCAGGAGCGCTCGGTAAACCTGTATGGGTGCTAATTCCTTTTTTACCCGACTGGAGGTGGATGCTTGACAGGAAAGACTCACCCTGGTATCCTTCTATGAAATTGTTCAGGCAGCAGAACACCGGTCAATGGAATGGAGTTATAATGGAAGTTAAAAATAATTTAGAAAAGATTTCAAATTGCAAAACGACTAATAAACAATTTCACGAATCATTGTTACCAGTTTTGCAGAAAAAAAAGTTATTTCTCGGTTTGTCAGAGCAGGAAGATTTCGGATGGGGAACAGTTTGTAAATACCTTAAAAAGGAAGTATCAAATAAAATGGAAGTTATTGACCTTGCTAAAGACATATTAACACCACAAGAGGAATTAAGAAAAGATAAAGTCTTCCAATTATTGGTAGACATTGATTTTAATCCTTTATTCAATGTTCGAGGCAAGTATAATTACGGTTATACTGTTTTTGAAAATGAGCTCAATAAAAATTCGGTCTTAAATTCAAAAAAGTACGATAAGGTTGTTACTGCTTCAACTTGGTCATATAAAAAACTTAAAAGAGCCGGTATTAATAACTCCGATTTACTAATACAGGGTATAGACCCAGAAACTTTTTATCCCGGTAAAAGCCCGGACAATAATAATCTGTTTGTGATTTACTCCGGAGGTAAATTTGAGATAAGAAAAAGCCAGGACCTAATCATTAAAGCAATTTCTATTCTTCAAAAAAAACACAAAGATATTATTCTTGTAAACTCTTGGTTTAATGCCTGGCCCCAAACGATGAAAAGCATGGCTCAATCAGAGTTTATAAAATACGAAGAAAAGGGAAAAACCTGGGAAGAATTTATGTTGAATATGTGCAGAATAAATGATTTAGATACTGACCGCGTGTTTAGCTTGCCTTTAATACCAAATAAAAATCTTCGCGAAGTTTATCTGAAGTCTGATATAGGTTTATTTCCTAACAGATGCGAAGGAGGCACCAATCTTATTATGATGGAATATATGGCTTGCGGAAAACCTGTTATTGCTTCTTTTAATACCGGGCAAAAAGATATACTCTCTGTTGAGAATTCAATTATGTTAGAAAAAATGAAAAAGTTTTATCTCTATAATTCTGATAATCAGTTAATATCAGATTGGAAAGAACCCGACCTTGATGAAATAATTGAAAAAATTGAATTTGCATATCATAACAGGGATAGGTTAAAAGTTATAGGAGAGAAAGCTGCTGAAGATATGAAAAAATATTCTTGGTCTAAAGTTGCAGAAAATTTAATTAAAATAATAAGTTGATGATTTAAAATAAATTTTAATGAAAATTCCTTTTCAAAATATTTTTGAGATAATTGCTAAGTACGGTAATAATGCGGAAAACCTTTTAGATCTTGCAGCCGAAAGTTTCGCTAATAATAATTTATATAAAGCCAGATTCTATCTTGAATCCCTAATAAAAGAATACCCTGCAAAAGCCGAATACTTTTCTGCTATGGGAACAATATATAAAAAATTAGAAAATTTGGAAGAAGCTAAAAAATGGTATCTGAAAGCAATTCAATTAGAACCCGATTGTTATGAAGCACATTACAATCTTGGACTGGTATATTGTCAATTGGGAGAAACACAATCTGAAATTGATTGCTATTTAAAAACAATTCAATATAATCCGGAGCTGGCTCTTGCTTATTATAATGCTGGTAATGCGTACAGAAAGCTTGAACAATTTGGAGATGCTGAAATATTTTATAAAGAAGCTATCAGAGTAAAAAATAATTTTGATGATGCTTACTTTAATTTGGGTGTTGTTTGCGAGAGATCGGGTAAATATTTAGACGGGCTGGATTATTATAAAAAAACAATTGAGATAAACCCTGGTCACGAACAAGCATTGTGGAATAAAGCATTGTTAAATTTAAAACTAGAAAATTTCGAGGTTGGCTGGCAGGAATATGAATTAAGAAAAACACTTAAATCTGTAAATACAAAAAAACTAAAAAACAAATTATTAAAGAATCAGGATGTTAGCGGGAAAAGGGTACTGGTTTATTCGGAACAAGGATTGGGAGATAACATACAGTTTTTAAGATTTTTAAAAAAGTTAAAAGATAAAAATGCATTTGTAATTTTTGAATGTAATCCAAAATTATATCATCTTTTTAAAGGACATAAGTATATTGATGAATTAATTCTGCAAACTGAGTTAAAAGAACCTCAAATAAAATATGATTATCAAACAGCCTTATTGAGTCTGCCTAAATATTTTGATATAAAATTGGAAACTATTCCAAATGAAACACCATATTTATTTGTTAAACCGGACGATATAAAAAAATGGGAGGAAATAATTTCTTGTCATGGAGTGATGAAGATTGGGATTGCTTGGTCGGGTGCCTCGAATAATTTGTACGGTAAAAACCGTTCTTGTAAATTAGATGATTTGCTTCCTTTGTTTTCAATAAATGATGTGGAATATTTTTCGTTACAAAAAGATGATGAAGATAATGTTATTGATTATAAAGGTTTACCTGTTACTTCATTTAAGAATATTGATGAAACGCCCTTCATAGACACATCGGCAATTATAAAAAACCTTGACTTGGTAATTTCAATCGATACGTCAATCGCTCATCTTGCAGGGGCTTTGGGGATAGAAACCTGGGTAATGCTGTCTTATCATTCTGACTGGCGCTGGTTTCTTAATCGAGGTGATTCCCCATGGTATCCAAATATGAAATTATTCAGACAGCAAATAAACAATAGTTGGGAAACCACAATTGAACAGATAAAAGAAAAATTGGAATATAAATTACTCTTAAAAAATTTTCCACATAACTTTAATTTAAACTGAAACTGAAAGAGACTTTATGATTACTCTGAGTATGATTGTTAAAAACGAAGAAAAACACATTAAAGACTGTCTTGATAGTGTTGTGAACATTGTTGATGAAATAGTTGTTGTGGACACCGGTTCTACAGATAATACCATTAATATTGCAAAAACTTTCGGAGCAAAAATTTATAAGTTTGAATGGATTAATGATTTTTCCGCAGCAAGAAATTATGCATTGGAAAAATCAAATGGAGATTGGATTTTATATTTAGATGCAGATGAACGATTACTTTACAAATCAAAAAAAGAATTAAAAAAACTAACCGAACAAAAAAGCAATGCGGCATATTATTGCCGAATTAATAATATAGATAAAATCAATAACAGACCTTCTGTTATGGCATATGTTAGATTATTTCCAAACGATAAGAATTTAAAATTTGAAGGCTCAATTCACGAACAAATAGAAAGCTCTTTAAAAAAGAACAATTACAAAATTAAAAATTCTGCTTTAGAGATTGATCATATTGGTTATAGTTTGACTAAAAATGATTTAAAGTTAAAAGCTCACAGAAACCTGAAAATATTGTTGAAAGATTACAAGAAAAAGAAGAGCGCATATATTTCGTTTCATTTGGGTCAAACATATGGAATACTTGATGAAAAAGAAAAAGCACTGTTATATTTTGATGAAGCCTTAAAAGATCAGGATTTAAAAAAAGAGTATAAAGCACTTTCTTACAGATATATAGGAATTAGTCTTGCAGAAAAACAGAACTTTTACAAAGCAGAAAATTATATAAAAAATAGTATTAAATGTGATCCGGATCAACCGTTAAATTTATTGGCAGCTTCGGAAATTTATTTTGCAACCGGAAAATATAAAGATGCCGGTACATTTTGTTATAAGGCATATAAAGTTAACAAAGAATTCTCTGATGGTAAAAAATTCTCTTTTCAAAGCATACTGTTAGATAATGAAAGTATAATTTATCAGGGATTAAAAATTGCTGTGTTGTCCGGGGATTCAGAGTTATTTAATCTTTTTTTTCCATTGCTTAAGGAAATTAAAAAATTAAAGAATGACGATTCTTTAAATGAATTACAATTCTATAATGATTTATTGAACAATAAAAAATTTAAAGCAATTAATATTGAACAATATTTAAACTTTATTGATGACAAAAACCTGGAACTTGTAATCACACTACTTGAAAAGTATAACAATTATGATAATAAAGTATTATTACTAAATGCTTTGTGTAATAAATTTCCTTCAAATTCAAATTTATTTAATAAGCTGGGCATTACGCTATTACAGTTAAAGGCTTTTGCAGATGCTGAAAAAATGTTGGAAAAAGCAAACAACTTAAATGAAAGTAATCCTTCAACAATTTTTTATTTAGTTTCTGCATATTTACAGAACAATAATTATACAAAGGTAAATACATTAATTCAATCTGCAGAAAGTAAATATGCTTCTTCTCCTGAATTATTAAACCGTCTGAAAACTCTTAAAGAAAAACTAAAACCCCAAAACAAATAATTTTTTAATCAAGCCTAAACTTCTTATTTGTCCTTCCGATAATATACTTGAGAGTTAAATCTCAATAACTAATTACAAACTGCATAAGGATATGCAGTATTAATAACCAACAAGGAGGTTCTTATGGCTTTTCAAATAAATTCAAATATGGGCGCAACTGCTGCTTATAATGCACTTAGGCAAACAAGTGCCCAGACACAAAAGGCTCAGCTACAATTGGCTTCACAAAAAAGAGTCAATAGTGTAGGTGACGATACATCCGGTTACAGGGTAGGTAAAGAACTTACTGCTAAAGTTTCTTTATTTAAAGCGGCAATGACAAACATTTCTTCGGCAAAAAATCTTCTCTCTACAGCTGAATCAGCTTTGTCAAGTATCAATGATCTTTTAATTCAGATCAAAGGTAAAATATCAGATTCATTTGATACAACCAAAAACCAAACATCACTGGCTAATGATATTAAGGCTCTCGGTGATGAAATAAGTGCAATTTTTACAAACACAAAATTCAATGATACTGCTTTATTGAGTGCTGCTTCGGGTTACTCAGCAGCTTTCACTTTCAAAACAGGTGAAACTGAGAACACAACAGTAAACTTTGGTACAATGAACACTCTAAGCCTTGCCTCAATATCTACTGGTGGTACAGGTGCTGTTGACGGAACTAGTACTCACGCAATTAGCAGCCTGAGTGTTGATTCTCTACAAACTGCAGTACAGGATGCTTTAGGCAAAGTTGGTAACTTTAGCCAGAGAATGGATGTAAAAAGTGAATTCGTTTCTACTGCAATGGCTAATGCTAAATCTACGGTTGACGGTATATTCGGCGCTGACATCGCTCAACAACAGTTAAACGCTACAAAAGGAAATATTGCGTCACAAATATCCACAACAATGCTTGCCCAGTTGAACTCAGCTCCGCAATCATTACTTGGATTATTCAGATAATATATTATCTATACTGAATTCCCCCGGTATTTTCCGGGGGGATTATTAATTGTAAAAACCGACAATAGGAATTGATATATGCTTAATAAAAATTTGGCACAAAATAAAAACAAATTAAACCCGTATCTTATAAAAGAAATAATTGAAGCAACACCTCAACAACTTTTGATTAAAATATACGATTTTGCTATTGTTAACTGCCAAAGACAAAATCTTGAAAAAACTAATGCCGCTTTACAACAATTAATCAATGCATTAAGTTTTGAAACAGAAGAGGTTAAAGATATTTCAATTGGTTTTTTAAAATTGTATTTATATTGCCAGAACCAAATGCGAAAAAAGAACTACGATGAAGTAATTAAAATTCTTACAGAATTGCGCGATGAATGGATGAAAGCTTTTAATATGTAAATGGTGATAAAATGGATGCTTCTGCTATCGGATCTTCAAATATTGGTCAGCAAATCGACTCACTTGTTCAGCAGTTTACAACTGCTGAATCCGCAAAATTAGTCGATCCTCTAAAAACAAAGCAAAAAAAATATCAGAATTTGTCAGATGGTTATGATACACTTTCTACCAAACTTACCGCTCTTAAATCATCGCTTTATGTTTTAAAACAAACCGGTACCGAATCCATCTTTGCCTCAAAAGCGACGTCTTCATCAAACAATGATTTTGTGGAAGCTACTGCTACCACTTCAGCTTCAGCAAGTGGATACGATATAAGAGTAGATCAACTTGCCAAAAGTGATGTTGCTATTTCTCCGGATATGACATCTGCTTCAATAAATGCAACAGCCACAACAGGAACACATGATTTTGTTATTGCAAGCGGCGACGGGAAGGGTAGTCAATTTACAAGCAATGTATCTGTTACATTTGATGCAAGTGAAACAAATAAAACTGCTATGGAAAAGGTAAGAGACGCAATAATTCAGAACCGTGCAGTAGTAACATCAAGTGTAAAAACCGCTGCAGCTGCTTACTCTGGAGGTTCCAGCACTTTTACAATCGATCTGAACGGAACTAGCACTGATATATCTGTAGTAGGTGGAAGTACATACAGTGATTTAATGGATGAAATTACTAATGCAGTTGGACAATCCGTACCCGGAATAAATGCAGTTAAGGTTCTTGATCAGCCTACTTCCGGAGATGCTAAATTGACTTTTACCGTTACTGATACTTCAAACTATTTATCAATAACTGCAAAAAGCGGTTTTGACGTAGTTTCGGATCTTGGAATTGGTACAACTAATTTAAAATCTGCTGCAGGTATTGTTACAGCATCTGTGTTTTCACCCACTAGCACAACAAGCCAGTTATCTTTAACTGCGACCAAGACAGGACTAGATTACAAAATAGAAAATGTTTCCGATACGGGTCCCTCAACAGCTTTAAGTGCTGTTGGATTGAATCTTGGCGCCACCAGACCGGTTTTTGATCAAGGGACAGATCCGGATACCGCAGGTTTTATTTATGCCGATACAACAACAGCCAATAACCAGTTAAATTCAAAGTTTAAATTTAATGGGTTGGACATACAGAGGAACTCTAATAGTGTAAATGATTTAGCAACCGGGGTTACGTTTCAGCTAAAATCAGTAATGCAGGTTACTGATAACAGTGCTAATATTGTTGTTTCAAATGATGTTAAAACAATTGAAGATAATCTTAAAAAATTCATTTCTGATTTTAATGATGTTTATACAAATATTAAAAACAATAGTATTTCAAGTGAAACCGAAAGAGGGATTTTTGTAGGTGATTCCAATGCCTCGACTATGTTAAGTTTGTTATCTTCAGTCTCTTATTCAAAAGTACAAGGGATTGCTTCCGGTAATTTAAGTTACTTAACTCAAATTGGTATTTCTTTTGATCCAATTAATGGACTGAGTATTGCTGATGATTCTAAGCTTCAACAAAAAATAAAAGATAGCGCAGACCAGGTAGCAGCAATTTTTAATTCAGCAAATGGAGTTGCCACATCTTTATATTCTGATACTTCGAATTATCTTGGTGCCGGTGGATCACTGTCACTTTCAAAAAGTAATCTTGGTGTAAATATAAAAACAATTAGTGATAGAATAACTTCTACAAATAACAGGATTGATAAAGAGGCTGAAGCCTTAAGGCAGCAATACGTTAACCTTCAGATTCAGTTATCAACTTTAACAAACACACAAAGGTTTTTTAGCATAGGCGGTAATCCGTCATTCTTTTAAAAATAATGAATAGCCTTAAAAACAAAACAGAAAACCTAAAAGATGTTCTAAAAAAAATTTTAATATTTTTAGATAAGTTAAATGAAGAAAACTTCCTGTTCAATTTGAATAAAGCAAATGAATTGATTCAAAATTCTCATATTTTAAAAAAAGAGATTAAAGAAAAATATAGAGAAGAAGAAATAAAATTATTTGAAAAAGAATTATTTACTTTGGCTAAACAAATCTCCAGTAAATTCGATAATATAATTACAAATAAAAGGACCAAATTGAAAATAGTATCAAAAAAACTTATATTGGTTCAAAATCAGAAGAAATTACTAAATTATAGCAGGTAAATATATGCACATTAAACCGGTGTCTAATAAAGTTTATTTAGGAAACGATGTTCCAGAAAATGTTAAAGGCAAAAAGGAAATAAAAGAAAATAAAGTTCATGACAAGCTTGAATTGTCTGAAGAAGCAAAAAACATTCAAAAGAAACAAGTACCTGATAAAAATCTTGAAAAGATTAAAGCCAGAATTGATAGCAAATATTATGATTCTGAAGAGATAATTAATAAAGTTGCTGAGAAAATGTTAAAGGATATTAACTCCGAGGGATAAAAACTTTCTAATTTTCTGATATATTCAAAATTTGATTTGCAACTTTCATTACAACTATTCATGTTAATTATTATATTGCACTTCATTTTTTTAGGATATTACTAAATAGTTTTGAATGTTGGAAATCGAAAAAAAAATTCAGGAAAATAAACTTCAATTATTAGGAAAACTGACTGCAAGTTTAATACACGAAATCCGAAATCCCCTGTCTGCTATTAAATTAACTTTTGATTTTCTAAAGTTAATTGAAACCTCGCTTCCTGAAGAAGCCATTGAATCTGTAGAACTTAGTAAAGAAGCACTTAACCGCATTCAATATCTTATTGATAACGTTCTGACATTTTCACGAAAAAATGCAAAATATCAGGATAATTGTTCTTTAAATGAAATATCAAGAACCGCTGTTAATTTAATTAAATCGAGCGCAAAGAAAAAAAATATAAAAATTGAGCTGGAATTAGATAACACTTTGCCAAATGGATGTTTTGATAAAAACAAAATCCTTCAAGTTTTTATTAATTTAATTACGAATGCTTTAGAATCCTGCAGTCAAGGAGGAAAAGTTAAAATTAAAACCAGAGGGGATGACCCTGATTACATAATATGGGAAGTTATTGACAACGGTGAAGGTATTAACGAAGAAATTAAAGAAAAAATATTTCAGGATTTTTACACAAGTAAAGAAAATGGTACAGGTTTAGGTTTAAGTGTCTGCAAAATGCTATTACAGCCATATCAGGCAAAACTTGATTTTATAAGTACTGAGGGTGTAGGAACAAAATTTTTAATAATGTTTAATCCAAACTTAATGCAGATTAATGATGAAGTTCAAAGTATTAATAGTTGATGATGATGATCTCGTATGTATTTCATTACGAAAATTATTAGTTAAACTTGGCTATGAAGTTGAAATATGTTTAAATGCAGGTGAAATATTTAAAATAACTCAAGATTTTGAACCCGACATTATTCTCCTCGACATATATCTTACCACTCACAACGGACTTCATCTTTTAAAAGAGTTAAGGAAAAAGTTTTATAATATACCTGTTATAATGATTACGGGTTATGCCGATGTGAAGATTGCTGTTTCTGCAATTAAATCCGGTGCTTTTGATTTCCTTTTAAAACCGATTGATATCGAACAACTTCAAATTGTAATAAACAAAGCCCTCGATAATTTAACTTTAAAAGCTGAGGTAAATAAGCTGCACGAAATTATGAAGGGTGATGTTCTTACTAAAGATGTATTTGGGAAAAGTTTAAAAACACAAAAGCTTTTGAATTATGTAGAAAAACTTGCTGCAAGTTCCGATACCACTATTCTGTTACAAGGTGAAAGTGGAACCGGGAAGGAAGTTTTTGCAAAATACATTTATCAGAACAGTCCAAGAAAAAATGATACCTTTATCCAAATTAATTGTTCGGCAATTCCAAAGGAACTTGCTGAAAGTGAATTATTCGGGCATGAAAAAGGGGCTTTTACTGGGGCTTCACAGAAAACCAAACTTGGTAAATTTGAATTAGCTAATGGCGGAACTATTTTGTTGGATGAAATAGGTGAACTTTCTCTTGATCTGCAGGTTAAATTACTCAGGGTTTTACAAGAAAAAAGGTTCTACAGATTAGGGGGAGAAAAAGAAATTTCGGTTGATGTTAGAATTTTAGCAGCAACAAACAGAAATTTAGAGGAAGAAGTTAAAAAAGGAAATTTTAGAGAGGATTTATACTACAGGTTAAATGTTGCAAGAATTCAAGTTCCACCTTTACGTGAAAGAAAAGAAGACATTCCTGTTTTAGCTTTTTCATTTCTATCCGAATTTGCTAAAAAGCTAAACAAAAATGTAAAAAACATTGATCAAGATGCAATAAAAAAGCTTAAAGAATATCCTTGGAAGGGTAATATCCGTGAATTAAAAAATATTATGGAAAGAGCTGCTCTGTTGCTCGATGAAGAAGAACTGAAGGAACACCATCTTTGTTATTTATTGGATGTAGGAGGTGAAGAAAATAAGGACGATTCGACAAATTTTGAACTAAAAATTCCCCCTAAAGGCGTAAAAGTTGATTTAGTACTTCGTACATTAATACAACAAACATTGAAGATAACAAAAGGAAATCAAGTAAGGGCTGCTAAAGTTTTAGGACTATCCAGATCAAAGCTCAGATATAGGATGGAACAACTTAATATTGAAGTAACAAAAAATGTTAATTAACACATCTTTTTTTTTCTTTATAAATTTTAATCTGATTCATCTTTTGGAAGTGTAAATGTAATTGAAGTACCCACAGATTTTTGACTTTTCACAGAAATCTTTCCACCCTGTTTCTCGAGCAATTCTTTTGTAATTATAAGCCCAAAACCGGTACCACTTTCGTCCTCTGTACCCGGTGAAGATTGATGTGAATCAATTCTAAATAAGTTTTTAACTATTTCTTCTGTCATTCCAACTCCATTGTCGGCAATTGTAATGTATATATCTTTATCTTCAGTAACGGTTGAAAGTTTTATTTCACCGCCTCTATTTGTGAATTTTATTGCATTAGAAATCAGGTTTTGTAAAACGGAATTTAAAACATTTGTATCGCAATAAACGAAAGTATCTTCAACTATTTCATTTACTATTTTAATCTCTTTATTATCTGCATTATTTTTTAATAGATTTATTATGTACAGCACTTCAGTATATAAATCAATTCTTTGCTTTTCTAAGCTTATACTTTCTCGCTGAAGCTTTGACCATTTAAGCAAATTCTCTATTAAATTAAATAAATTTTTTATAGAATCATTCATATTTGCTATGTATGATTTTATCTCTTCTTTCGTAAAAGTATCAAATTCATCAACAAGCACGCTGGCTAAACCAAGTAATCCCTGGAAAGGACTTCTTAAATCATGAGAAATAATAGAAAAGAATTTATCTTTCGTTAAATTTATGTCTTGAAGATTTTCAGAATTTTTCTTGATAGCTTCTTCAGCTGCTTTTCTAACCGTAATATCAAAACCAAGCCCGATTATAATTGTAACATTACCGCTTTCATCTTTAAGAGGAATTTTTCTGAAATCTACAGTAATAGTTTTTCCATTTTGCATTGAAAATTTTTTATCTTCAAAAATAGAGCATCCGGTATTAATTATCTGAATATCTTCATTAAAAGAAATTTCAGCTTCTTTAGCAGATAATAAATCTTTAGCTGTTTTACCCTTGATTTCTTCCTTCGTATACCCTAAAAAATTACACATTTGTTGATTGACAATAATATACTTATGATCTAGATCCTTTAGAAAAGCAAAGCCCGGAATGCTGTCTAAAAGAGTTGTCATTTCCTTTTGTCTAATTTTTAGTTCTTCTTCCATTTTTTTTCTGTCTGTAATATCTCGGGATATACAGTGAAAGCCTGAAATTTCATTATTTTTAAATATTAAATTAGAAGCCTGTCCAAACCATTTTATCTTTCCGTCTTTAGTTCTAAAAGGATATTCTAAATAGGCTGAGCTTTGTTTGGACATATATTGCTTAACATAAAACTTTTTTACTAAATCTTTATAATTTGGTAAAATGATATCTAATGAATTTAAACCTAATATTTCTTCTTCAGTAAATCCACTATTAATAATTCCGACTTTATTTACATAAGTAAAACAACCTTTCAAATCGGCAGTAAAAATAATATCAGAAGCATTCTCTATTACTTCTTGATATCTTTTTTCCGATTCTACTAATTTTCTGTAAATTTCTTCCTTTTTAATTTTTAGTTTTATATTCTTTAAAGAAATAATAACTTCATTTGCTATACTTTTAAGTATTTGTATTTCATCTGAGTGAAACGAATAATTATTAAGATAAAGAGATAATATTCCGTATTTATAGTTATTATCAAAAAGTTTTATGACGATAAAGTTTTTACCATTTAGTTCAATTTGTTGAAAGGCAATATCGTCTTTTTTAGTCCTATTAATTTTTCCATTGCGATTTGATAATTTACCGGAACTATATTCCTCTTTTTCTTTCCCAAACATTTCGATTATGGTTTGGTATGTATTATTGTCTATTCCTTCTTTTGCTGATTCAAAGATGTTGTGCTTTTTATCAAATAAAAGCAAGCAGGCTCCGTTAAATTCCTGTGCGGAAGTAAATACTTGTGTTATTTGCTTAATCAGTTTTTTTGAATTATTAGTCCGGTTTATTATCTGGTCAACTTTTTTTTCTATTTTAAACAGAGAACAGAGACGCTCTCTTCTTTTTTCAATTTTCCTTTTATATAAAGCAATCTCAATTGCGGCATATAATTCCCTGTCATTAAAGGGTTTTAACAAATAACCAAGCGGTTTTGAAATTTTTGCTTTTTCAAGCAGATGTGTGTTAAAATATCCTGTTAAAAAAATAATAGGTATTTTAAATTTAGACCATATTTCCTCGGCGGCTTCCGTACCTTTCATAGAACTGTCTAAGACAATATCCATAAGAACGAGGTCTATATCAGATTCCTTCACATTAGTTATTGCGGCTTCACCCGTAGTAACTGTTGATGAAACGTTATAGTTATGGCTTTCAAGAGTGTCTTTTATTTCTTCGGCAACAATTCTTTCGTCTTCAACTATTAAAATATTTGGTTTTTTCATCTTATTTAATTCCCCCGGAATTATTTAGCACAAAATAATCAACAGCACTATTTGAAAGCCAATCAACTTAATGCACACAATTTCTTATCTCTTATATTCGAAAAAAAAAATGAAAACTTAAGGTCTGTTTCGATATCGCCAATAATACCTATTACTTAAGGATGTAAAGAATTTGATAAAATCAGGTATCTGATACTAAAGTAAGTTAAATATTTATCGATAATACTTATTAACAAAAACTAAAAATTTTATGGATTATCAAATGCAAAACATTAAAGAAAACAATGAAGAATCTTCTGAACTTCTTCAACTGGTAAGTTTTATGGTGGATAAAGAGGAGTTCGGTGTAAATATATTATGTGTTCAGGAAATTAACCGTTTAATGCAGATTACAAAGGTTCCGAATGTTCCTGATTTTGTAGAAGGAGTAATTAATCTTAGGGGAAGGGTAATTCCCGTAGTTGATTTAAGAACAAAGTTAAAAATTCAAAGAAAAGAAAGAGATAATAATACAAGAATTATTGTAGTAGAAGTGGAAGGTAAAACTATTGGGTTTATTGTTGATTCTGTAAAAGAAGTATTGCGAATTCCTATTAGCATTACAGAGGCACCTCCTGAGATGGTAACCGGAGTAAATTCAGAATACATAATGGCAGTAGCAAAACTTGATGACAGATTAATTACACTATTAAACCTGGAAAAGATTTTGTCTAATACCGAAAAGGAAAAATTAGAGGAAGTTGAACAAACATGATTGATTTAAAATATCGGTTTACTTTTTAAATAAATAGTGAAGAAAAAATTCTTTCTATGATATCTAAATATTGAATTTCAATTAATATAAAGGCAACCGATTTATTTTAAAAAGGGTTAACAATTTTTTGAAAAATACGATTATAAATAAAAAATAATTCAATTTTAAAGGTAAAAGAATGAAAAAATCAGTTATAATAATTATTGTTGCATTTATCTTATCTATAGTAATCAATACTCAAACAACAATGGCACAAGCTGCTCAATATTTACCTTTTGCGCAAGAAATGCCCAAACCTGTAGGAGGGTTGAAATCTATTTACAGCAAAATTAAATACCCTGAAATGGCTAAGAAAGCAGGTGTGGAAGGGAAGGTTTATGTATTAGTTTATGTAAATAAAAACGGAAATGTTGATGATGCTAAAGTTATTAAAGGAATAGGTGCGGGTTGTGACGAAGCTGCAGTAAACGGCGTAAAACAAATAAAATTTACAGTTGGAAAAAACAAAGGGGTTCCTGTAAAAGTTAAAGTTTCGATTTCAATAAATTTTAAGATCAAAGCATAAATACATTACTTAATTAGCAATGGAGTTTAAATTGAAAAATTTTTTTAATAATATAAAGTTTGTAAGAAAAATTCAGGGTGGTTTTACTTTTCTTGCTCTAATTTCCACAATTATTTTAGTCATCAGTTTTGTGCAACTAAATAAAATGGGAAAAATAAAAGATAATATTTTTAACGAATTCGTTAAACCCGAAGGACAAGTAAATAATGTTTACTCCAATTTTCAGCGCACCCAATTTATTATGATGCAATTTTCAATGCCGGCATTTGCTAATAAATTTAATGATAACGCAAAAGAATACAATATCTTAAAAGATTTTATTGATACAACTGTTGATTCTCTAATAAAAACAGATTTGAACGAAGATATTAAAAAAGAAATTGTTGAGGTAAAAAAAGTATGGACTGATTATAAAAATTTGGTTGCTGATGCTATTCTAAGTGCATCTGTTACACAAAACTATGATATGGCTGCCGATATAGCCACTTCATCTGGTGAAGAAGTGGGGGTGAAGTTGCTGAAGAAATTTGAAAAAGTTCATAAACAGTTATTACTTAAAGCAGAGCAGCTTGACAAAAATATTAACAGTTCTGTACAAACATCATCTATAAATTCAATTGTCGGAGCAATTGCCGGTAGTATTGTGTTTTTAATATGTGTATTCTTGTTGGCACCTGCAATCACCAAACCGATAAACAAACTTAGAGATATTGTAAAAGAGTTTGCATTGGGTAACTATGATTTAGAAATTAAACAAAAATCTAATGACGAAATCGGTGAATTAACAGAATCGTTAAGAACACTTCAAAAAGCACAAAAAGATAAAATATTTGCAGCTGAACAAATTGCTTCAGGCTTAATTAACAAGGTAGAGCTTGCATCAGAAAAAGATGCTCTTGCAATTGCTTTTAACAAAGAAGTTGAAACGATTGACAATTTATTAAATGAAACAAAAAATTTGGTAAAAGCTAATAGACAAGGTGACATGAACCTTCGTAGTAAATCATCCAATTTTGAAGGTGAGTGGAGCAAACTGCTTGAAGGAATAAATTCAATACTTGATGCCGTAACAGCTCCTATTAATGAATCGGCAAATGTTCTTAAAATAATGGCAAATGGCGATTTTACAATAAGAGTTACCGGCAACTATAAAGGTGATCACCAGTTAATGCAAAAAAATATTAATACGGTCAGCGATTCACTTTCTGATGCTCTTAGAAAAGTAGGAGAGGCTGTACTGGCTACCGCAAGTTCAGCAAACGAAATTTCAGCTAGTGTTGAAGAAATGGCAGCTGGAGCTGGTGAACAAACTCAACAAGTATCAGAAATTGCACATTCTGTAGAACAAATGACACAGACAATTCTTGATAATACTAAAAATGCTACCATTGCCGCTGAAAGTGCTAAAGGCTCGGGTGAAAAGGCAAAATTAGGCGGTCAGGTTGTAGAAGATACTATAAAAGGAATGGAAAGAATAGCTGAAGTTGTAAAAGAATCGGCAGAAACTGTTGAAACTTTAGGAAAGAGCAGTGATGCAATAGGAGAAATAATTCAAGTAATTGACGACATAGCAGACCAGACTAATCTGTTAGCATTAAATGCTGCTATCGAAGCAGCCCGAGCTGGTGAGAAAGGCCGTGGTTTTGCAGTAGTAGCCGACGAGGTAAGGAAACTGGCGGAACGTACTACAAAAGCCACTAAAGAGATTGCCGATATGATAAAGCAAATTCAAAAAGATACTAACGATGCCGTTCAATCAATGACACAAGGAAGAGAAGAAGTAGATAAAGGAAAAAATCTGGCAAATAAAGCAGGTGAAGTACTATATGAAATTATAGAAAATGCGCAAAAAGTATCAGATGTGGTTGCACTTGTAGCTGCAGCCAGCGAAGAACAATCTTCTACCGCCGAGGAGATAAGCAGGAATATTGACTCTATTAGTAGTGTGACTCAGCAGAGTGCAAGCGGTACGCAGCAAATTGCTCACGCTACAGAAGACTTAAGCGGATTGACACAAAATCTTGAAAGATTAATAAGCCATTTCAAAGTTGATAGTGTCGAACAAATTGAGCAAACTTCCCAAGCTTTTGTTGCTGAGTACAAAAACAATTAATTTGTTAAAAAATATTTTCTCTAAATAAAACCTGATTGATTTAAAAAATTAATCAGGTTTTTTTATGCTATCGTTTTTCTTCCAGTTGGCTAATATTGCACAGCAAAAGGTAAAAATCGGGACGAATTAGACACATAATAAGTCTTTTTTAACGGCATTAAATTTGAATAATAATCAACAGGTTTATCTAAAAAAAATTAAAAAAAATACGATAATAGAAATTAGTAGTTCTCCTATTAAAAAATAAAATAAGGAAATAACAATTTTGAATGATTCTAAAGATATACAGATTGAAGGTTTACAGTTGAATGGGTTGAGCAATCTAAATTCAGAAGATCCTTCGGAAAGAAGTTCGGCTGTTGAATCTTTAATTAATGAAGACCTAAGCGAAGATGTTGTAAAAACTTTATGCAATATGCTTGATGACCCCGATAAAGGGGTTAGGAATTCAGTTGACTATCTGCTGTCATCAAATCAAAATTCTTATATACCACATTATTTAGTAAAGTATATATCGTCAGATAATATTAATACAAGAAACCTTGCAGGTGAAATACTTCTAAAAATTGGTAGTTCTTCAACAAAAGCAATGCTTAAGAGGCTCAAAGATTCAAACGACGATGATATTAAATTTTTAGTTGATGTATTGGGATTGATAGGTGATGAAAAAGCAGCGCCGCCAATATTGGAAATTTTACAAAAAAATAAAAATGAAAATGTAGTCTTGGCTTGTATCGAATCATTGGGCAATTTAAAATATCCCGAAGCTCTTGATACGATAATATCTTTATATGATGTTAATGAACTTTATAGGGCAACTATCTTTGAAGCAATTGGTAAAATAGGCTCTTCTAAAGCATTAGATTTTATCACATCAAAATTTCAATCGGAAGATGATTTAACGAAATTTTCAATGATTGAAAGTTTGGGATTGATAGGTAATGAAGAGACAATGTATTTTCTTATTTCAGTATTAACGGAATTAAACGGTCCATTAATTTGGCCTATTTTAGAAGCAGTATTCTCTTTGAAAGAAAAGTTCAATTTGGATGTGCCGTTTGATGAAAGGATGAAAAATTTAATCCTTAACACAATTGATGAAGCAGATACAAAATATAAAAAGACAGCAGCCAAATTAATTACAGCGTATGATAGTAAAGAAATAATGCCGGCGTGTTTGAAAATATATGGAGAAGATTTTGAAACTGATGAAATGATAAAGCCCAAAATATTTGAAGTCCCGGGAGAATTCTTTCAACTGTTACCTTCATATATTATCAAAGATTCAAAAAACTTAATGAGCCTTCTGGAATTAACTCTTGAATTGCTTTCTTCTGAAGAATCAAATTACAGAGATTTAATACCATCAATACAAATTAGAGAGTTAGCTGATTCGTGTACAAAGTGTTTGGATAATCCTGATGAAGAAATAAGAAAAGCAGGCATTGAAATTCTATTTTCTATTGATCATGAAATAGCTTTACTTTTTCTGGATAAGATGTTGGATGACAACAGTATGTGGAATAAGCTAAGATTATTAGAAATTTTAAGTGAGATTAATTCACCCGAAGCAGAAGATGCAATTAAAGTACTTTCAGAAGATAGTGAAGAAATGATTAGTGACAGGGCAAAGTATATGTTGGAAGAAAGAATGGAAAATCAACAGGCATCTAAACCGGAAGGAACATTATGAATCTAATGCCGAATGCTGTTCTGCCAAAAAATAATTTTAGCTTAAAAAAACCTTCGTCAATGTTATCTGATGCTACATATGAAATTTTCAGAAAGTTTATTTATGAAAATTGCGGAATATATTTCCAGGACAACAAAAAATATCTTCTTGAGAGTAGACTTCTGAAGAGAATAAATTTTTTAGGTCTGAATTCTTTTGAAAACTATTTTGATTACTTAAAATTTAATGTGCGTAAAGAACAGGAAAAGAAATATTTATACGAAGTTATTACAATTAACGAAACTTTCTTTTTTAGAAATCAACCGCAGCTCAATGCGTTGGTTTCAAAAATTATTCCTGAGATTCTTACCTCAAAAGCGAGAATTGGAAATTCTAAATTAAAAATATGGAGCGCTGCATCTTCCTCGGGTGAAGAAGCTTATTCGGTTGCAATGACAATTCAAGATCTTGTTAAACCAAGGCACCCGAATTTATCAGTTGAAATAATTGGCACGGATATTAGTCAGGCGGTAATTGATACAGCACAATCGGGTGTATATAGAGAATATTCAATTAGAAACACCCCCTCATATTATTTAAAAAAATTTTTTACAATTAACAACAATAATTATGAACTTAAGAAAGATATTAAGGACATGGTCTCATTTAAAATACTTAACCTGTTTAACGATCAAAGTATGAGGGCCATGATGAATTTTGATATAATATTTTGTGCAAACGTACTAATCTATTTTGATTCTAATTCAAAAATTAAAGTAATATCAAACATTTATAATTCGCTTAATAAAGGCGGATATTTATTTATCGGGTATGCCGAGACATTACATATGGTGTCAAAAGCATTTAGCATTGTAAGTTTTCCGAAGACGATCGGATATAAGAAGGAGTAATATAATGAAAAAAATAATCCTGGTAGCTGATGATTCGCCATCTATTAGGAAATTCGTATCATTTGCATTGAAATTAAAAGGGTATGAAATAATTTCCGCCTCTGACGGTATGGAGGCGTTGGAGAAGTTACCAAGCGCAAAAATAAATCTGGTTATTACAGATTTAAATATGCCAAACCTGGACGGGTTTGAATTAATAAAAGCTATTAGAAATAATGTAGAGTTAAAAGAAATACCTATAATAATTTTATCTTCTTTATCGGGGAATGAGGAAATTAAAAAAGGTATGGAGATTGGTGCAAATTCATATTTGGCTAAACCTTTTGACCAGCAAAGAATTGCATATGAAGTTTCTAAATATTTAAACTAAAGGAAAGTATTATGAATCTTAAATTTCTTGTCGTTGATGACTCAGTTACTATGCGTAGAATAGTTATCAATTCGTTACGTAACTTAGGTTACAATAATTTTGTTGAAGCCGGTGAGGGTAAAGAAGCACTCGAAAAGCTTTCAACGGAAGCGGGTATAAATTTCATTGTAACTGATTGGAATATGCCTGTAGTTTCCGGTCTTGAGTTGGTTAAAGCAATCCGCGGTAATGAAAAACTATCAAGTCTTCCAATCCTTATGGTTACCACTCGTGGCGTAAAAGAAGACATTGTAGTTGCTTTACAAGCAAAGGTTAATAACTATATTGTTAAACCCTTTACACCACAAATTTTAAAAGAAAAAATCGACCAAATTCTTCAAGTATCCTAAAAGGTAAAAAATGAAACAGGTTTTAAATATGTCCGATCTATTTGAGAGGCTGAATGAATTAAAATATGCTTTTAAATATGGACAGGATCTTATCCCCATGATTCAGAGCATTATAGATTTTGTAAAAGAAACTGTTCCCATGTTAGAAGAAATAAATTCTTCAATTGCCGACAGCACGGTTAAAATACCCAGATTAAAAGATCAGATTAACAATATATCAGACGCTACGGAATTAGCAACGACAGAAATTCTTGATATTGTAGATTCAATATCAAACGATATTTTTGGATTGGAAGAACAAATTAAAAACAGTAAAGAAACAGAGTTAAAAAGGCAGAAAAACTGGAATGAAATAAAGAAAGTGTTAAATAAAACCGGCTATACTGATTTAGCTGAAAAATTCGAAGCATCAGATAATATGTTTACATTAACTTCCGGCATACTTCAGACTCTTGACGGGATAAAGCAAAAAGTTTACAATATAACTTTATCACTTCAAGTACAGGATATCACTTCACAACAATTAGCTTCTGTTAATCATTTGATTGATTCGGTTAGAAATAAATTAGCTTCTCTAATTTTAGTATTTGATAAAAATGCGAGATCAGATGTTGAACTAACCAAGGTTGATGTTGTTGATAATGGTACTTTTGATGCAAATGCTTCTTACACAAAATCACCCGAGAGACAGAAATTAGCGGATAATTTAGTCAAAACTAATCTTAATAAAACAACACAGGATGAAATAGATAAATTATTTTCATAAACTATGAATACACAAAATAATTACCCTATGCTTACAGATCCCGAGATGAAGGAGATCGTTGAAAGTTTTATAATTGAGACAAAAGAAATATTGGAAAAACTTGACGTTGATTTAATTGATCTTGAAAATCGTTCAACAGATAGTGATTTGTTAAATGAAGTTTTTAGATCATTTCATACTATTAAAGGTACTTCAGGTTTTCTTGGACTCGATAAACTAACAAAAGTAACTCACCGGTGTGAAGATATCCTCAATAAACTACGCAAAGGTGAGGCTGTTCTTACTACCGAATTGATGGATGGAATTCTTGAAGCTTATGATTGCATAAAGGAATTACTAACCTGCATTGAAACAAAGCAAAATGAAGATGTAGAGATTGATAAAACAGTTGAACATTTAACAAATTTGATAAATGAATTAGAGGGTAATATTAAATCGGAAGATAAAGTAAATGAGAATATTGTTGTTCCTGAAAAATCAGTTTCAAAAGAATTAATTAAAAAAGAAAATTCCGATAAATCTGACAAAAAAGATTCTAACGAAAAAAAAATTGAGACAAAAACATCCTCTGTTCAAAAGAAAAACTCGGTTAAATCAGAAAGAAAAATCGAAAACAATATACGAGTTGATGTTGAAAGATTGGACGAACTATTAAACATTGCTTCTGAATTAGTACTTGGAAGAAATAGACTGGCACAAGTTAATTCTGATTTTTCAATTGAATATGAAGGTACCAAATTTTCACGTGATCTTGCAGATGCAACTAAATTGATTGACCTAATGACTAATGAACTACAGCTTGTAGTTATGAAAACAAGGATGGTTAAAATAAGTAAAGTGTTTAACAGATTTCCACGTGTTGTTAGAGACCTTGCAAAAGAAAATCTTAAAGAAATAAAACTTACAATTAAAGGTGAAAACACAGAACTGGATAAAACACTAATAGAAGAAATAAATGATCCTCTTGTGCATCTGGTTAGAAATTCTGTCGACCATGGAATTGAAGAACCTGATGTTAGAAAAAAAGCCGGCAAAAATCCTGTTGGTTCTATCATTCTTTCTGCTGAGCAGGAAGGCAATCTGATTATTATTTCAATAGAGGATGACGGTAAAGGAATAAATCCTGATATTATAAAAGAGAAAGCAGTAAGTAAAGGTCTTATTTCAAAAGATAAAGCAAAAGAACTTTCACAACAGGAAATATTTAATTTAATATTTTTGCCCGGTTTTTCTACTGCCGAAGTAGTAACAAATGTTTCAGGAAGGGGTGTAGGTATGGATGTTGTTAAAACAAATGTTACAAAACTAAGAGGATTAATTAACATTGAATCTGAATTAGGTAAAGGCACAAAGATAATTATTAAATTACCCCTAACTTTAGCTATTATACCCGGAATGGTTGTTAAACTAAATTCTGAAACAATAGTAATTCCTCTAAATTCCGTTATTGAAACATTTAGAATACATATAGAAGATATTCATACAATAAACGGCCACGAAGCAATAAAAAGGAGAGACGGTGTAATCCCATTAATTGCCATTGATGGAATGCTGTATAATAAAGGGGAAAAAGATAAAATTAAAATATGGCATTACATAGTAGTTGTTGGTATAGCCGAGAAAAGGTTTGGTATTAAGGTTGATGAATTAGTCGGTCAAAAAGATGTGGTTATTAAATCTCTCGGCAGTTACCTTGGTAACATTAACGGGATTGCAGGATCCACAATAATGGGAGATGGAACGGTTGTAATGATTATAGACATCGGGGAGTTAATACATAAAGTTGAAATCTAATTTTGAAAATAATAAAATTAAAGCATTAGTAGTGGATGATTCCGCATTTATGAGGAAATCCATTTCTATTTTACTTGAGAGTGACCCAGATATTAAAGTTGTTGCCACGGGCAGAGACGGAGAAGAGGGGGTTGAACTGGCAAAAACCCTACGCCCTGATATAATTACACTTGATATTGAAATGCCTCGCATGGATGGCTTGACTGCATTAAAAAAAATTATGTCTGAGTGTCCAACTTCTGTTATAATGTTGAGTTCGCTAACAACAGAAGGAGCAGATGTTACTATAAAAGCTCTTGAATACGGCGCAGTTGATTTTATTCCTAAAGAATTATCTTTTGTTAATGTTAATATTGTTAATATCAAAGATGAATTAATTAGAAAAATAAAAGAAATAGTAAAACATCAAGCATTAAAAAACAGGTTAAAAAGAATTCAAAAATTAAATCCTTCTTCTACGCCTGCACGACATTATAGACAAATTGAATTACCCAAAATAAGTTATTCAGCAATAGCTCTTGGAATTTCAACAGGAGGTCCATTTTCACTTCAAAAAATAATACCTGTTCTTTCAAACAAAATTAAATGTCCTATTTTTATAGTACAGCATATGCCTCCCAAGTTTACTAAGTCATTAGCCGATAGGTTAGATGGATTAACTCAGCTGGAAGTTAAAGAAGCTGAGGATGATGAGACAGTTAGAAATGGTGTTGTCTATATTGCTCCGGGCGGATATCACATGACGGTAGTTAAAAATTCAATAGGACAAAACAGAATTAGAATTTCCGATGAACCTGCTACAACTTTAAATAAACCTTCTGTAGATATTATGACTAAATCAGTTATAGACATTTATGGTAAATATACTTTGGGAGTAATAATGACCGGTATGGGAAAAGACGGGCTAAAAGGCATTTCTAAATTAAAATCTTTAGGCGGTTATTGCATTGCACAAGATGAAAAAACTTGTGTAGTTTACGGTATGCCCAAGTCAATTGTTGATGCTGAACTGGCCGATGTTATAGCACCACTTGAAAAAATACCAAGAATTATTAATGAGGCTGTTGTTAATGAAAAATAATTTTGAAGAACCTGTTTTTAATGAACTTAGTTATGACTCTATAAATAGTTCAGGCAATTATATTAAAAAAGAAAATGTAAGAGTTGTAGGTAAAACTAAAATAAAAATTGAAGAAGAAAGTCACCAAGGGGTTAAAATAATTTTGAAAAAAGATGAAGATGAATCAATAAAAGAAATAAAATTTGTATGTTCCTGCGGACAAACGAAAATGATACTTTTAAACTATTCTGAATAATAATTTCCAACTGAACAACTTTAGCCAATTTTTATACACACACACCTAATAATTAAGCAAAACAACAACTCTTTAAATGGCATTTAATTTGACTCTCTAATAGAGAATCAAAAATAGGTCAAAATATGCCACAATCGACAATTAAACTTTTGGAAAAATTTGCAAGCTATTGCTCAGTTAAACATAAAATTATTTCAAACAACATTGCAAACGTTGGTACTGAAAATTATAAGAGACTTGATGTTAAATTTAAAGATGTCTTAGAGGAAAATCTACAGGGAAATTTAAGAGCTACAGAAAAAAATCATATAGCTAATAATAATTTTGATTACAAATCGAACTTCGAAATAATTAAAGATACAAACCAGGATAATGTTTCTGGAATCAATAATGTTGATATTGATACAGAAATGGCTGAACTGGCTGCAAATAACCTGAATTTTAAATTCGCAACAATTAAAATCAGAAATTATTTTAAGATGATGCAGGGTGTAATTAGAGGAGGCAAATTATGAAAATTAGTTCACTATTTCCGGGATTTAAGATTAGTGCTAAAGGCTTGAGTATTCAACGTAAAAGAATGAACCTGATTGCTGAAAACATTGCTAATGCTAATGTTACAAGAACATCCGAAGGTAAACCTTATGAAAGAAAATTTTTAACTGTTACAGCAAAACAAAACTTGTTTAATGATAATCTTATAAATGAAGGAAATAATCTAAAACTTAATACTACAAACGGCTCACATATTTCATTTTCAAAAGCTACACTAATTGATAATAATACGGGACAATACTCTTTAAATTTTAACGAGGTAGTTGATAAAACTCCAGGTGATATAGTTTATATGCCTGGTAATCCAAATGCAGATTCCGATGGTTACGTTCAAGAATCAAATGTTAATATTGTAAACGAAATGATAGATATGATTTCGGCCTCAAGAAGTTATGAAGCCAATCTTACTGCTTTAAATTCTTCCAAACAGATGATAAAAGATTCAATGGAGATATAACTAATGAAAATATTAACTAACAGCGTAGGCAACTATTCACCGCACACAAATAATAATTCGGTTAAACAAGCAAAGTTAACCCAAAAGAAAGAGGGTACTGATTTAGAAACTGTTGCAAAAACTAAAAACAATGATTTAACATCTGATGAGAAAAATTATTTTATGAAAGTATATCCACAAAATACATCTGAGATAATTGATTATCATTTTTACCAGAAAAACGGGGAGATGTCCGGAGTAAAAATAGGTTCACTTTTAAATAGGAGAGGCTAATGATTAAAATAAGTTCAATTCAGAATAATTTCCCTGAATTAAAAACACCAAAATCTACTGAAAATCCTTCAAATGAAAAATTTGGTAACGTGCTTTCAGATTTTCTGGGACAGGTTAACCAGCAGCAGTTTAAGGCTGATAATTTAACAAGAAGTTTTATAGCAGGTGAAAATGTCGAGATTCAGGATGTTATGATTGCAGGAGAACAAGCAAAAACAAGTCTTCAATTGCTTATGGAAATAAGAAACAAAGCACTTGATATGTACAAAGAATTAACTAGAATGCAAATCTAAATAATATGAAAGAAAATAAGTTAAGTTCAATTCTAAATATTTTCACAAAACTTTCCATCCAGCAAAAATTGGTTGTTGGTGGAACAGTAATAACAACAATAATTCTCTTAATTGTTTTTTTATTTTTTCTAAACGAACCTAATTATGAACCGCTTTACACCAATTTAAATGAGCAGGATGCATCTAAAATTATTGAAGAACTTAATTCGCAAAAAGCTCCGTATGAAATTAGTGATAATGGAAAAACAATTAAAGTTCCCAAGAACAAAGTTTATGAACAAAGATTAAAACTGGCTTCAAAAGGAATTCCAAACAGCGGAGTAGTTGGGTATGAGATTTTTGATAAAATGACAATGGGAATGTCTGAGTTTATGCAAAAACTAAACTATATAAGAGCACTTGAAGGTGAATTATCAAAAACTATTTCAAGCTTAAACGGTGTTGAGGGAGCAAGAGTCCATATAGTTTTACCGAAAAAATCCGTATTTAAAGATGAACAAAAACTACCAACAGCGGCAGTTGTACTTAAATTGAAAAATAATAATTCTCTAACTAAAAATAATATTGATGCAATTGTCAATTTAGTTTCGAGCAGTGTAGAGGGGCTTCAAACAGGAAAAGTAACCTTAATAGATACCAAGGGTAAGTTATTATCTAAAGAAAACACGGAAGACCCTTTGGCTATATCAAGTACAAAACAATATGAAATAAAAAAATCTGTTGAAACATACCTTGCACATAAAGCACAAAGTATTCTTGATAATGTAATAGGATATGGGAATGGAATAGTAGAAATAAATGCGGATCTTAATTTCAACCAGGTTCAGAAAACAATGGAATCATATAACCCTGATTCCCAGGTAGCTATTAGTGAACAGACTATAAAAACTTCCAATGGAGGTAAAAGTCTTGGAGATTCCACATCTCAGGTTAGTCAGAACACAACTACAAATTATGAAATCAATAAGACAATTCAGAAAGTAATTGAAAGCTCGGGTAATATTACAAGGTTGAGTGTTGCAGTAGTTGTAAATGAAATTCAAAAAAAAGTTAAAAAGGGAAATAAACAAAAAATTGTATTTGAACCACGTTCACCTGAACAATTAAAAAAACTTGAAGAAATAATTAAAAATTCAGTAGGTATTAATTCCGAAAGGAATGATGTATTTACTCTAAAAAGTATTCCATTTGCTCCTAAAGAGATTGAACCTGTTGAGTTTTTAAAACCGGGAGTGATGGATGATGTAAATAAATGGTCAAATACTATATTATTGATTCTCGCTGCCCTGGCATCGTTAATATTTCTGAAAGGTCTTATGAAAAAATTAAAAACCCAAAAAATTCTAATAGGTTCTCTCGGTAACAATGAAATGGCAATAAACAGTTTTACAACTGATAGTTTAATACAACCGCAGACTGTTCCGTCACTAATTGAAAAACAAATTCCTAAAAAGAATCTGCTGCCTCTTGGAAACCTGGAAGATGAGATATCTGATGAAGCCATCAGTAAACGAAATCAACAGGAAAGGATTTCAAATTATGTAGCTAAAAATCCGCTAGATGCAGCTAAATTAATTAACTCTTGGCTACACGAAGATGAAATATAAATATTATGGCAAGAGAATATAACCAGTCAGAAATAACAGGCGTTCAAAAGGCTGCATTATTAATGATTGCCTTGAATATAGAGAACGCATCACAGGTATTTAAACATCTGGATTCTTCTGAAGTTGAATTAATTTCAACAGAAATATCAAAGGTAAAAAATATTCCTTCTCAAACCGTAGACTCTGTATTAGAAGAATTCTATACCATGGTAACTGCAAGAGAATATGTACTTGAAGGTGGATTGGAATATGCCGAAGCCGTTTTGGAAAAATCGTTTGGTATAAATAAAGCGACCGAAATAATTGAAAAAGTAAGAAATCTTACCACGCTAAAAGGGTTTGACGTACTAAAAAAAGCAGATTCTACCCAACTGATAAATTTTTTAAGTAAAGAGCACCCGCAAACAATTGCATTAATACTTTCTCATCTTCATCCTGACCAAACAGCCTCAGCACTAAAAGAATTAACTGAACCATTAAGAACCGAAGTTGTTTACAGAATAGCAACACTAGGTAAAATTTCACCTCAGACTCTAAAAAGAATAGAAAAAGTTGTTGATGAAATGGCAGGGTTAAATATGGGGCAGTCCTTAAGTAAAATTGGAGGAACGAAAAGTCTTGCCGGTGTTCTCAACAGAACAAATATCGGCTTAAGTAAAGAAATAATAGCAAGCCTTGAAGAAAAAGATGCTGACGTTGCTAATGAAATTAAAAGACTGATGTTTTTATTTGAAGACATAATAAATATTCAGGATAAAGATATACAGAAAATATTACGACAAGTTGACAGAAAAGATATTGCTATAGCACTGAAAATTGTAGATGACAAATTAAAAGATAAAATATTTTCTAATATGTCAGAAAGAGCATCGGAATTATTAAAAGAAGAAATTCAGTATATGGGAAAAGTGAAGCTTAAAGAAGTTGAGTCAGTACAGGCTAAAATTGTAGATTTAATAAAAAGTCTTGAAGAGACAGGGGAAATATCTCTTAATATGAGAGGAGGTTCAGAAGAAGTATATGTCTGATGTTTTAAACGTAAAATTAAAATCCAGAAGGATGAGTGTTACTTTATATAATCCAATGGAAATTAACGCTTTGGAAACTGAGGAAGAAGAGAATTATCTTAAACGGGAATTAGATATTCAATATAGAAGGGGCTTAAATGATGGAGAGATACTTACGAAAGAAAAGTTAGAAAAGGAATTCACAGATAAAATAATGGAGAATAAGGAAGAGATTAATAAAAAGGAACAATTAATCGATAAAATAATACCTGAATATGAACGATCTTTTGAGCAAGCAGTGATAAACTTATCTATCCTTATAGCAGAAAAAATTGTTCAACGGGAAATTATAAAAGAATCCATAATTAATAATGTTTTAAAGGATGCAATTAAAAAAGTTTCTGGTGCAAATAATGTTATTGTCAAGTTAAATCCCCTTGATTATAAAATATTAGATTCAAAAAGTGATGAGTCCTTATCTATTAATTCATTTGATAAAATAAAATTTGAACAAGACGAAAATATTGAACAGGGTGGATGTTTTATAGAAACAGATATTGGTAGTGTTGATGCCAGAATATCTACTCAGTGTAGTGAAATACGCAAACAACTTGAAGCAAGTATATAGATGGAAATAGCACAAAATATTTTAAAAAAATATAAAAGAGTAGTTCAAAAAATAGATCCGGTTATTGTCAATGGTAAAGTATCTGATGTTGTCGGATTGGTGATTGTATCGGTTGGACCGAATGTATCTCTTGGTGAAGTATGTATTGTTTTAGACAGGGATGGTAAAGAAGTATGCAAGTCCGAAGTAGTTGGATTTAAAGACGGTAAAGTACTTTCAATTGCTTTGGGTGAAGTTCATAACATCTCCCCTTCCTGTCAAATAAAAGCAACTGGAAAAAGTTTTACTGTTAATGTAGGCAAAGAATTATTAGGAAGAGTTATCGATGGCTTGGGGAACCCTATTGATGGTAAAGGTGAAATATATTGTACTACTAATTCAACAATATATCGTGAGCCACCAAATCCAATGGAAAGGAATAGAATTACAAAACCTCTTCAAACAGGAGTTAGGGCAATTGATGGATTACTTACTGTTGGAAAAGGACAACGCATTGGAATATTTGCAGGAAGCGGTGTTGGTAAAAGTGTAACTATGGGTATGATTGCCCGTAATACAAATGCAGATATTAATGTGATAATATTAATAGGTGAACGCGGCAGAGAAGTTAGAGAATTTATTGAAAAGGATCTTGGTCCCGAAGGATTACAAAAATCTGTTGTGATTGTAGCTACAAGCGATAAGAGTGCATTAGTTAGATTAAAAGGTGCATTTATTGGTACTACTATTGCAGAATATTTCAGAGATAAAGGAAAGGATGTTGTGTTAATGATGGATTCAGTTACAAGGTTTGCAATGGCTCAAAGAGAAATCGGATTAACTGTAGGTGAACCACCAGCTACTAAAGGATATACACCTTCTGTATTTGCAATTTTACCCAAGCTTTTGGAAAGAGCGGGAAATACTGATAGAGGCTCTATTACAGGATTTTATACTGTGCTTGTTGATGGCGACGATATGACCGAACCTATTGCTGATTCAGTAAGATCAATTCTGGATGGTCATGTAGTTCTTTCTAGAAAGCTTGCTAATAAAGGGCAATTTCCCGCTGTAGATCCGTTGCAGAGTGTGAGTCGTGTTATGCCGGATATTGTCACTGATGATCACAGAAAAAGAGCAATTATTTTTAATGAAATATTGGCAACATATAAAGAAGCAGAAGATCTTATAAATATTGGTGCTTACGTTAAGGGCAGTAATCCACAAATAGATCATGCTTTAACAAAAATAAAGATCCTGAGAAATTTTTTAAAACAAGATATGATGGAAGCTACTCATTATAATGAGACAATAAATCAACTTGAACAAATAATAGAACAACCGTTATAGAAAATATATGGCAAAATTTATTTACAAATTTGAATCTATTAAAAAAGTTAAGGGCGCACTAGAGAAAAAAGCGCAAAAAGAAGTTTGTGTTATAGATTTAGAAATTGAGAGGAAAAAAAAAGAATATGAAAAAATAGTTAATGAAGAAAATGAGAGTAGAAATAAATTTAAGAAAAGAGCTGTTTCGGTAGGCGAGTTGAAATTTATTAAAGGTTATGAACTTTGTCTTAAGAAAAAACGAGCGGGAATACTTAAAGATATTAAAAAACTTAATACTAAACGTGAAAAAAAGATGGTGGAACTGATTCAAAAAACTAAAGAACACAAAATTTTTAACAAACTGGAAGAAAAATATATAGAAGATTTTCGGCAGGTGCAGAATAATTTGGAACTTGGTGTGATAGATGAATTAGCGACTCAAAAATTTGTAAGGCGAAATAAATGAAAGAAAAAATCATCTATATTAGTTCATTCCTAGCTGCTTTTTTGATTGTTACAATGGGGGTTGTTTATTTGAATTCTGAATACAAAGATATTTTCCATTTTAAATTTGATAAAATAGAAAAGATAGAACCTAAGGAATCAAAAATAGATACAACCAGCATCCAAATGAGTCATCTAAAAGAATTTTTACAGCAGCAATTAAAAAGCTTTGTTCTTGATTCAATAAAAACATATGCAACTAGAACAAAAACAGATACTGTATTTAATGAAGTAGTGAATGATTCGTCATTAATTGACAGCCTGAAAAATCTAAAAAACAAATTAAAAGAAACAAATTCTGTATTAGCCAAACAGTTTAAAAAATCTAAAAACCTAGAAAAAATTCTAAATGTAAAACCAGATAGTCTTTATGTTTCTTGGAAAAAAAAGACGGCAAAACTTTACGAAACAATGGATCCCTCGAAGGCTGCTAAAATAATTCAGGGTTATTCCGATAATATAGCAAGAGATATAATTTATACAATGAAGCAGAAAAAAGCTGCTGAAGTTTTAGCGGAATTTAATCCAAAAATTGCTAACAGAATTATGAGAGTTAAATAGAATGATGTTCAACCCACTCTTTTTACAAAACAATTTACAAAACTCCTCAAATGGAAATTCTAAACTAACCAAGCTCAGTAATCCGGCTTATTTGTTCTCAGATATAATTAGGCTATTAAACGATACTTCAAAAGAACAAAACGTAAATGTTTCAAGTGGAAGTATTCAGGAACAAGGAAATAATAATTTTCTCTTTCCATTGTTAAATGAAAGTACAATTGACGATAGCGAAACTAAAAATCCTAATCAATCAGAAATTATTAATATGGTTGAAGAATCTGTTTTAAGCAGCGACTCAACTATTGAAATTGCCGGCATAAATGATTCCGATTCATTAAATCTTCTTCCTCCTAAAATAGATTTAGCAGCTTCTTTAGAAAAAATATTTAATGGTGTGCAAATAAATAAACTTAGTATTAACAATGTGGAATTGCTGAACAATTTAACATCGATATCAAGCATTGATAATGATAATGAAAAAAATGAGCTGAATGTAAGCGGTAACCCTCTTAATACGATGGAGAATAATACCCCGGCTTTAAATTTTAACTTATTGAGTAGTGCTGCTTTGAATTTTAATGATAAGCAACAATTGCTTATTAAAGTATTTAATTCTGGAAGTGATAAAAACTTAGTTTCAGAGAATCCTGAGATTACTGAAAAAAAATTCCTAAATAAAGAAATTGAAAAAATAGCTTCTCTGTTATTTGGACTTTTAACTCAACAGAAAACTGTAACTGCTGAAAGTATTAATCAAGTAATATCTATTGACCCTGCAAAAGCTAAAACGATAGATGCTGACAATATTAATCAGCTGGATTTAAATGTAAAGGATACAATAATAAATCATCTTAGTTCTAATGAACCATTAATGTTGAATATTACTGTTGGCGGAGAAAAATTGAAAATTGAGGTTACTTCCGAACCTGTGCAAGAAACAAATAATAATTTAGAAATACCGGATAACTTAAGTGATAATAATTTCTCTGTAAATACTGAAAAAACAAACAGTAAAGAAGTAAAAAAATCTATAAAAAATAATATCTTAAAAACTGTAACTCCTGAGACGAATAAGAAGCAGCTTAAAAAAGTTGATTTGATGAATACGGAAGAAGCTTTTTTAAGTAATAAAGATTCCGATATAAAAACAGAAAAATTAAAACCAGATAAAAAATTCATATTAAAGATTATTCAGGAAAATGTTAATGAACATTCCAAAAGTATAAATGCTTTGAAGGAAATGCTCCAAAATATGGGCGTTAAAGAAGATATTGGAATTAAGATATTAACTCCCGAGAAAAGAAATTTTCGTAAAAATGTAACTCAGTTAATTGATGGATTATTATCAAAAGATAAAAAAGGAATTGTTAAAACTAATAACGGTGTGCCTGTAAAAAACAAAATAAGTCAAAATATTCTTAATCAAGAAATCACAACAATTAACGAAATAACGAATGTTGAAAATAAAGTTTCTGGTGAATTGGTTGAAACAATTGATAAAATAAATCGGAAGTCTTCTGAATCAAAAAAGAAAATCAGTAATACAGAGATTAATTCTAAAAGAGCTGTATTTGAAAACCAAAACAAAAAAGTAGTTACTGATATTACCGAAACACCTGATAAAAATACCGAACAAGAGAAACAACCTGATAAAAAAGAATTACTAGATTTAAAACCAGCCGATAATCATACAAATACGCAAAATCCAGAAATAATAAAAAATGAAAAACCACAAAAAATATTTAAGCTTTTTGGTGAAAATAATATAACGGTTAAAGCATCCAACTTGTTGAATGAAATATCCCGCTTGTTTGAGAAGGGAGAATCAAAAAGTATTATAATGAAATTAAAACCCGATACTCTCGGTAATGTTAAAATTGTTTTAGATGTAGTTGATAAAGCTGTTCACGCTAATATCCAAGTAAATAATGAATCCGTGAAACAGATGGTACAGAATAATATGAATACACTTATTCAGACTCTTAATTCATCCGGATTACAACTCAGCAGTTTCAATGTATCTTTAAGCAATAATGAAAACAAAGAAAATCAATCCAACGGTCAGAAAAAGAAATCTTCAAGTTTGCTCTTTAATCGTGAAATACCTGAAGATAATGATTCAATTAATTCGAAAAGTATGGGATATAATACCTACGACTTTTTAATATAGGAGAGATAATAAAATGTTTAACGGAGTAAATACAGTTGCAGCAACCCAGCCAAACAATACAACTCAAAACAAGGGTTCGCTAGGTAAGGATGATTTTATGAAATTACTTATACAACAAATGAAACATCAAGATCCGATGAATCCGATGGACGGAACGCAATTTGCCGCTCAGCTAGCTCAATTCAGTTCCTTAGAACAATTGCAAAATCTCAATTCTTCGATGACCAGCAGTATAAATGCGAATTATTTATTGACTCAATCAATTAATAATACATTGTCTTCAACATTAATTGGAAAGGCTGTTAAAATCGGTGGCTCCGGATTTAGCAACTCCGGTCAGAATTTAGTACAACTTGGATATAAACTTCCTGCAAATGCATCTACCGTAAGTGTGAATATTTATGATGAGAACGGAAATCTTATAAAAACAATTGATGATCTACCAGCTTCAAAGGGAGACCATAAACTTTCCTGGGACTTTTCCGATAATAACGGTAATAAAGTTCCCAAAGGGAAATATACATTTGAAGTAAAGGCAAAAGATATGTCAGGTAATAATTTAATAACAACATCATATAAATATGGAGTAGTATCAGGAGTACGATTCACTAATTCAGGAACTTTATTAGTAGTTGATAATTCAGAATATAACTTCTCTGATATTCTGGAAATAATTAAAGCTGACAGCAAGGGAGGTAATTGATGACAGAACTTAACGGTATTAGTGTTCCTTTTATACCGATTACTCAAAATAAAAATTCTAACTCTGTTAAAATAAGGGACAATTCAGATAATTTCAGTAATATATTTCAAGAAGAACTTAGTAAAGTAAAATTTTCAAATCATGCTATGAAGAGACTTGAATCCAGACAGATTCAATTGAGTAATAATGAAATTGATAAGATTCAGGAAGCTGTACAGCAAGCGGAACAGAAAGGGTCTAAAGATTCTTTGGTGATGATGAATAGCACTGCATTCATAGTAAATGTACCAAATCGAACTGTTGTTACGGCATTACCGGTTGAAGAAAATAACGAAAACATTTTTACGAATATTGACAGTGTAGTTTTTACTTAAAAATAATAATAAATAATCAAAGCGGGACCTTTACAGGGCGCTTTGGAATCGGCTGATTGACTGAAGCCGTTTCAATAATAGAAAAACCCAGGAGGTTAAAATGGCACTTCTTAACTCACTATTTTCAGGCGTTTCTGGTCTGCAAAATTTACAAGCAATGATGGATGTTATTGGTAACAATATAGCCAATGTTAATACAATTGGTTTTAAAGGATCCAGAGTTACTTTTAGCGATACATTTAATCAATTTATTAAAGCAGGTACAAACCCATCGAGTTCAACAGGTGGTACAAACTCATTTCAAATTGGACTTGGAATGAAAGTCAATTCTATAGACAGAAATTGGAATCAGGGAACTTTTGAAAGAACAGGTATTACTACTGATCTTGCATTACAAGGTCCCGGAATGTTTATTCTTAAAAGTAACGGGCAGCAACTATACTCGCGTGCAGGTGCATTTATTTTTGACGCAGATGGTAAACTTGTAAATCCGCAAAACGGTGCTATAGTACAGGGAAAAGTAGCTGTAGACGGTCTTATTCCACCAGGAAATACAATTGAAGATGTAAAAGTGGATAAAAATCTTAGAATACCTGCTATTAAAACTACTAATACAAGTTGGGGAGGTAACCTGCAAAGTAGTTCAGATATTACACAAACAGAAAATATTGTTCAGGGTGGAACAATGGTTCCAGGTACTGCATATCCAAATATTACTTCTAAGGATACAACTATTTATGATAAAAATGGTAATGCATTCACACTTTCATTAAGATATACTGAAACTGCCGCGAATACTTTTGATTTGGATTATCAAATAACAAGTGATACTACAGTTTTAAAAGACTGGACTTCACTAGATACTGGGGTCAATATTAATGCAACAAAAGGTCCATCTACGTATAAAATATCTGCATTATCAACAACAATATCGGATAAAACAATTGATACAGGTGAGATTAATTTAGATGCTACGGCTGTAAGGACAGGAACTGATGACACGTTAAGTTATATTGTTGATGAAAACAGAGTTCCGACAATAAATAATGGTTCTGTAACTGTATTTGATTCCCTGGGTAACTCGCATACTTTAACATTGAAATTTACAAAAACAGATCAAGGTACCTGGAGGTATAATGCATCTGTACCAACAACGGAAGGAACTGTATCAAATAATACCGGAACAATAATCTTTGATGCAAATGGTACAATACAGTCGATGTCTCCAAATCCCGCTATTCTTTCTTTTAAACCGTCAGGAGGTGCTGATACTCAGACAATAAAATTAGATTTTGGTTCAGGAACTTCGGGTATAACTCAAACTTCGTTAAGTTCACAAGTAGCTGCTCTAACCCAAAATGGTTCGGCTTCAGCATCACTTTCTAATATAAATATTGATCAATTTGGTAAGATAGAAGGAATTTTTTCTAACGGGCAATCCAGAGAATTAGCACAAATTATGGTTTCTACATTCAAAAACTTGAACGGTTTAGTTAGTGTTGGAGATAATATGTACAATGTTGCTGCAAACTCAGGAGATCCTAGAATTGAAGCTCCGGGTGAAATTTCTAATACTACAATACAGTCTGGTGCACTGGAACAATCTAATGTAGATTTATCAGAAGAATTTACAAAAATGATTGTTTCTCAAAGAGGATTTCAAGCAAATGCCAGGGTTGTAACTACTGCGGATCAACTTTTGCAGGAAATTACAAGTTTGGTAAGATAGCACCCACAACACCCACCAAATAAAGGGAGTACTTCTAAGCGGTACTCCTTTTTCTTTTAAAATCGACCATGTGTAGAATAATAACCAACCCTTATTGAAAAAAACTTCCATATTTATAAAATATTCTAATTATTTATTGGCATATCAATTGATTCAAGAATTAAAAAAAACAAAGTATTATGCCATTACAAGAAGAAGAAAAATTAGAACAAAAAAACCCGGAAGAATTAGAGATAGATGAAAAAAAATCTTCTTTGAATATGAAGATATTAATGTTTGGACTTCCGGCTTTTATCGTACAATTAATTATTGTCTACTTTATCACCGCAAATATTTTGGTTAAAAGATTTCAAAGCCAAAAAATTACAAAAGATAATGTGACAGAAGTTAAACAGGTTGAAACTGATGAAGATGAACCACAGGTTGAATTAGGAAAGTTTATCTATTCGATTCTTGACATAATTGTAAATCCCGCAAATACGGATGGTAAAAGATTATTGTTAACCAATGTTGGCTTGGATGTAGGGCAAGAAGAAATGATTGAGAAACTTAAAAAAAGTGAAGCACTTGTAAAGGATGTAATTATATCAACTTTATCCAGTAAAGATATTGTAGCACTAAACAATACAGCATACAGGGACACATTAAAGATGGAAATTTCCGGTAGGCTGGCAAAACTTATTCCTGATATAAAAATAAACAGAGTTTATTTCAGTAAATATATAATTCAATAAAACACTATGGCTGAAGTTCTATCACAACAGGAAATTGACCAACTATTAAATAAGGTTAAAAGCGGAGAAGAACAAAATCCTGCTCAACCGGTGGAAAAAGAAGCTATCCTCTTTGATTTTCGACTTCCAAACAGAATATCAAAGAATCAACTTAGAACAATAAGAAACATTAATGAAACTTTCGCAGAAGGATTTTCCGGATTTTTGGTTTCCAAACTTCAAAGCATAGTTAATATTAATGTTACTTCAATTGATCAGATATATTATTCGGAATATATATTATCAGTGTCAAATCCTGCCTGTTTATATACTTTTGAAATAAGGAATACCGATATAAAGGGAATACTTGAATTGAATTTGGATTTCTCATATGCACTTGTTGACAGGTTGTTAGGCGGCAATGGAGAAGGTTCAAAACAAAGCAATGTAATTACAACTATTGAGCAGAAAGTACTTGGTGTAATTGCAGAGAGAGTAATGCTGGAATTAAAGAAAGCCTGGCAAATGGTGGATAATTTCGATTTTAAAGTTGAAAAATTTGAATCTGATATAGATTTCGCGCAGATAACATCACAGAATGAGTCCGTGCTTTTAATTTCATTTGAAATAATGATTGGCGAAAAATCATATATGATGAATCTTTGTTTTGCTACTTTTGCTTTTGATATTATCCTTTCAAAACTTTCTTCACAAAAGATGACTGCAATAAGACCCACAAGATATGCTGATACAACATCCAGTGAAATATTAACAAATCATTTATATAAAACTAACTTACCGGTTACTGTAGAATTTGGTGTATCAAAATTAACCGTGCAGGATATTTTGGAATTACAAAAAGACGACGTTTTTAAGTTGGAGACATTGATAAGTGATGAACAGAGTGTAAAAGTAGGAAATAAAATACTTTTTTATGGAAGGACAGGAATTGTTAACGGTCATAAAGCTATAAAAGTTACAAGAAAAATTGATATAAATAATAAAACAGAATAGGCACTTAAATGGAAGAAAAAGATTCTCAAGAAAACTTAACACCCGAAAACGGAAAAAGTACAGAACCCGAAGAAATAAATGATAACGGGAAAGATGAATCACAGGAATCAACAGTTGCTACAACTGTAGCTGAATTTGAAGAATTTGATGAATCTAAAATAAAAGATCTGGGCTCAAATGAAAAGTTGGAATTTCTTAAAGACCTTCAGCTGAATGTATATATTGAGTTGGGAAGGACACAAATGCAGATAAAAGAAATTCTTGAACTTGAAAGAGGTTATGTAATTGAAGTTGACAAGTTAGCGAGCGAACCTGTGGATATCTATGTAAATAATAAAAAAATTGCAGAGGGTGAGGTTGTTGTAATTGACAAGCATTTCGGGATAAGGATTACAAATCTTAATGAAGTAAATAACAGGCTGAAAGGATTATATTAATGCAGATTATGGACATTGTAACAGCTGTTATTCCGCTTTTAGTAATAGTTGTGTTATTGTACGGTGTATTATTTTTTATAAAAAAATATGGTATAAAATTTAACAAAAACAAAAGCGGTGCTGTTTTAATAAAGGTAATCAGCTCTCAAATGATAATGCCAAAAAAATTTATATCTGTTGTAAAAGTTGAAGATAAACTTTTGGTTCTGGGAATAAGTGAGAATTCAATAACACTGCTTAAGGAAATGGATGATAAAATAACACCAAATGATAAAACAGGTAATGAAGCAGAAAAGAATAATTTTTTTGATTTATTAAAGAAAAACCTGGGAATTAAACATAAATGAAGAAAACATTGATATTAATAATCCTGGTTTTAGTTTTATCCAGTCCAGCTCTTTTATCAGCTCAACCGTCAACTCCGTTAACATTACCAAAGGTTGGTATAACAATTGGGTCTTCAAATAATCCCGGAGATGTATCTACAACATTACAAATACTTTTACTTATAACAGTATTGTCTCTTGCCCCTGCATTGATGATAATGACCACATCTTATCTGAGAATTATTATAGTGTTTCACTTTCTCCGTTCAGCCCTTGGCACACAACAAATGCCACCAAACCAATTAGTTGCCGGAATTACTTTGTTCATTACTTTCTTTATTATGGCACCTACTTGGAATAATGTAAATGAGCAGGCATTAAAGCCGCTAATGGATGGAAAAATAACTGCCCAGCAAGCCTACGATAAAGGGATCGAACCTGTAAGAGATTTTATGTTTCGAAATGTAAGAAACGAAGATGTGGAATTATTTATTGGTATGGCTAATCTTAGCAGACCAAATAAAAGAAAAGACCTTCCCACTTATGTTGTTATTCCTGCTTTTGTGCTAAGCGAATTAAGAGCAGGTTTTATTATAGGTTTTTTCCTTTTCATTCCATTTATAATGATTGATATGATTATTGCAAGTATATTAATGTCTATGGGTATGATGATGCTGCCACCAACATTGATATCATTACCTTTTAAAATATTGTTATTCATTTTAGTAGACGGTTGGCGCCTAATAATAGGATCAGTAGTAAGGAGCTTTTCATAAATGACAGAAGAAATTGTAATAGAAATTTTAAAAGAATCCTTTTATACAACTTTTATAATATTGTTGCCCATTTTAAGTGTCGGATTGATACTCGGTATTTCAATATCAATTTTTCAAGCAGCAACTTCAATTCAGGAAATGACGCTTACTTTTGTACCTAAAATTATGGTAACAATGATAGCAATTATCTTTTTGCTCCCTTGGATGATGGAAAAAATAATTTCTTTTACTACTAAAATTTTAACAATGTTTAATACTGTATTAAAATGACAAACATACCAGTAGGTGAATTTATTCTAGTGCTCCTTATTTTTTTAAGGATAATTTCAGCATTAACTTCGGCTCCTGTATTCGGGCATCAGGTTGTACCGATTTTGGTAAAAATTTTTCTGTCTATGGTAACCGCATACGTGATATTTTTGACAATTGATAAATCAGATATTGTTATTGAAACTAATTTAGGCTGGTTGCTAACAAACGCTCTAAAAGAAATAATAACAGGTCTAATAATTGGTTTCACATTGAATATAGTATTTCACGGAATTACATATGCCGGCAGCCTAATAGGATATGATATGCAATTATCAATGGCATCATCTTTAAATCCGTTTGATTTTACAAACAATAATGATATAGGGCAAGTCCTTTTTTTCGGAACTATTTTGATATTCTTGCTTATCAACGGTCATCATTATTTGATCAGTGCGCTTGTATCTTCTTTTTCTGTTGTTCATATCGGCAAATTTCCGATCACAGAATCTGTTTTTCAATTACTTATAAAATATACGGGTTCTGTTTTCGTAATTGCTTTTAAAATAGCGTCACCAATAATTGTTTCATATTTCTTGGTTTATTTAGCCGAAGGAATAATGACAAAAGTAATTCCTCAAATGCAGATATTTTTTGTATCACAGCCTTTAATTATTGGAATGGGTTTTGTGTTTTTATCAGGGTTAGTACCAATCTATGTTTATGTAATGAAATATTTATTAAAGGGTTATGAAAATAATCTGACTTTGTTAATTAAATCAATGGGTCAATAATGGCAGAAGTAGACGGCCAGGAAAAAACCGAACAGGCATCAGGTAAAAAATTAAAGGATGCAAGGGATAAAGGTCAAGTTACAAAAAGCACCGAAATAATTTCTTTTAGTGTTTTTTCTACCGGTATACTTATGGCTTATCTTACTCAAAAATATATAAGCAATCAACTGTCTGAATTCTCTATTAAAATTTTTAGTACGCTTGATAAAATCAGTTTTAACGGAGAAATATTCCAGAATTTTACAAAAGAAACCCTTTTGTTTTTTATTGCAACATTAGCCCCTGTTTTGGGGGCGGTTTTTGTAATTAGCTTTATTGCTAATGTAGCTCAAGTTGGTTTTAAAATAAGTCCAAAAGCATTAGCTCCAAAGTTTAATAAATTAAACCCTCTAAAAGGGATAAAAAACACATTATTCTCATCTAAATCCTTTGTCGAATTAATAAAGTCTATACTTAAATTAATAATTATTAGCTGGTTTACCTATGTAGTTATTTCAAAGTTTATTCTAAGTTCCGGTTTATTGGTTGAACTTACTATTCCGGAAATTGTAAAATATATGATAGATGGAGCATTTGGTCTTTTGTGGAAAATCTCAATTGTTTACGTTTTAATAGCCGCTGTTGATTTTATTTTTCAGAAACATAAATTCAAAAAAGATATGATGATGACCAAACAAGAGGTTAAAGAAGAAAATAAACAGACAGAAGGAGACCCTGAAATTAAATCCAGAATTAAAAAAATGCAGTATCAGGCTGCAAAAAGCAGAATGATGCAAAGCATACCGGAAGCGGACGTAATAATAACCAACCCTACACATTATGCCATAGCACTAAAATATGATTTGAATCAGGACTCTGCCCCAAAGGTTTTAGCTAAAGGTGTTGATGGGTTAGCCCAAAGGATTAAAGAAATTGCAAAAGAAAATAACGTTCCGTTACATGAAGACCGTGAATTAGCAAGAGCACTTTATAAAATCTGTGATATTGGAGATGAAGTACCGGCATCATTGTTTAAAGCCGTAGCTAAAGTGCTGGCATATATTTATCAGTTAAAAAATAATGTTTATAAAAGAAATAGAATAATTTGAAATTACCGGGAAAAAATACAGATATATTATTAGCATTTGGCCTTATATTTATTTTAGGGTTAATGATAATACCGCTTCCTGCAAGTATGTTGGATTTTTTCCTTGCCTTGAATATTACACTTTCGGTTTTAATTTTAATTGTATCACTTTATATTGAATCACCACTTGACATTTCCGTGTTTCCAGGTTTATTGCTTGTTTTAACACTTTTCCGTTTATCACTAAACATAAGTTCAACTAGATTAATTTTATTAAACGGTTTTGCAGGAAAAGTAATTGATACTTTCGGAGAGTTTGTTGTCGGAGGAAACTATGTTGTAGGATTTATAATTTTTATCATTCTTGTAATAATTCAGTTCATTGTAATTATAAAAGGATCAGGAAGAATTTCTGAAGTTGCTGCTAGATTTACTTTAGACGCTATGCCGGGTAAACAGATGGCTATTGATGCCGATTTAAATACAGGATTGATAAACGAATCTGATGCAAAGTTGAGGAGAGAAAAAATTAGCAGGGAAGCAGAATTTTACGGAGCAATGGACGGTGCCAGTAAATTTGTTAAAGGAGATGCTATAGCTGGTTTGCTTATAAACGGAATAAATATAATAGGCGGGTTTATTATAGGTGTTGCAGGTAAAGGGTTATCTTTTACCGATGCAATACAAAACTATACAATTCTTACCATTGGTGACGGATTAGTATCACAAATTCCCGCACTTTTAATTGCAACTGCAGCTGGACTGGTTGTAACAAGAAGTGCTGCAGGAACAGCACTGGATGTTCAAATGAAAACTCAACTGCTATCAAATCCACGGGTTCTTGCAACAGTTTCCGGTGCTATAGGTATGTTTGCATTTATACCCGGAATGCCGGTAGTTCCCTTCCTTTTTCTTAGTATTTTAATTGGTACGGCTGCTTATATTACAAATAAAAAGAAAGAGAAAGAAAGTACAAAACCAGAGACGCAAGAGGTTGAAGAAGTTGAAGTAGAAGAAAAAGTTGAACAGTATTTACAAGTGGATCCAGTAGAAATAGAAATTGGTTACGGACTGATCAGTCTTGTTGATGAAAAACAGGGAGGTAATTTATTCCAAAAAATTTCAGCAACAAGAAAATTTATTGCTTTGGAATACGGCGTACTAATTCCTCCTGTAAGGGTTCGTGATAACCTTCAATTGGAACCGAATGAATACATAATCAAAATTAAAGGAAATATTGTTGCAAATTATGAAATTTACACTGATAGATTTCTTGCTATGAATCCGGGAAACATAAAAGAAGTTTTAAATGGTATCCAAACTAAAGACCCTGCTTTTAATTTAACATGCTACTGGATAGATAAAGAAGAAAAAGATAAAGCAGAACTTCTTGAATATACTGTGGTTGATAGCATATCTGTTTTTTCAACTCATTTACAAGAGACACTAAAGAAAAACTTTGATAAAATATTAACACGGCAAGCTGTAAAGCAATTAATGGAAAATTTAAAGAAAGAATATCCAGCTGTTATAGAAGATATAAATACCGAAACTTTAACATTAGGTACAATTCAAAAAGTACTTCAAAATTTGTTAAGAGAATTAATTCCAGTGAAAGATCTTGTGCAGATATTAGAAGCACTAATTGATTACTCAAAAGTTACTAAAAATATCGATGTTCTTACTGAATATGTTAGACATGCAATGGGCGATACAATTGCCAATATTTATAAAGATAATAACGGAGTAATTCATGCCGTTGCACTCGGTGAAGAAAATGAAGATATGATAACCGATGCTTTACAGAGTCAAAAAGAAGCAACACAAACACTCGGACTTAGCCCCAACACATTGAAAGAACTAAATGGAATGCTGCAGGATTATGTGGAACATTTTAAAATATTAGGATATATACCCGTAGTTATAACATCCGCAACAATAAGACCATATTTCTACCGATTAATTAATGCAAGTTTTCCAGATGTTGCAGTTCTTTCATATTCTGAACTTCCATCGAATATAGAAATAGAGTTTATAGAAAAATTAGAGGTAGCAGATGCAAATTAAAAAATTTACAGCCCCCACACTAAAAGAAGCTTCATCAAACATGAAACTGGAATTGGGAGATGATGCTGTAATTTTAGGCACAAGAGTTATATATGATGATAACTTAAAAGGATCACAAAGAAAATTTGAAATTACGGCAGGAATTGAAACTAATTATAATGAACCTGCTTTGAGTATGCCATTGAAGGAAAATAAAATTCCAACGGCAGTGAAGAATTACACAAATGAAATAAACAATCTCCGTAACAAGATTTTTATTAATCCACAGACAGAAAGAAAAACACAAACACGTAATTCTAAAAATTCTAAAACTTCAACAAAAGTAAAAACCAATATTGAAACCGATCTAAGGGAAATTATAGATACACTTATTACAAGAGAAGTTCAAAGACCTATTATCTCATCAATAATAAATCAACTAAAAAAATTTAGAACGTATTTACATTCAACAAATATTGATAGTTATGTATTGTCAAGTATTGCATCGATGATACCGACATATCATTTTGAAGTACACAAAAGCAAGGGACCAAAAGTTGTAGCTTTAGTCGGTCCAACCGGAGTGGGAAAAACTACCTGTATTGCTAAGCTTGCAGTTATATCCAAAATATTGCACAATCTTAATGTAGGTTTAATTTCTATTGATACATATCGTTTAGGTGCTTTGGACCAACTGAGGATTTTTTCTGAAATAAGCAATGTTGATATGCTAGTAGCCTATGAAGAGAAAGAAATACCCGGTTTATTAAATTCATTTAAGGATAAAGATATTGTATTTATAGATACAGCAGGCAGGAGTCAGAACAATAAGGAACATCTAAAACAAGCCAGTGATTTTTTATCTTCGGCAAATGTTGACGAAACCTACCTGGTATTAAGTTCAACTGGTACAACCAAAAACCTTTTAGATGTATCAGAAAAATTTAAAATATTTAATTATAACTCAGTAATATTTACAAAAATAGATGAAGCGGTTAGTTATGGAAATATTTTAAATATTGTAAGTAATTTCGATATTCCTGTAGCGTTTTTAACAAACGGGCAGGTAATACCGGATGATATTATATCCGCTGATCCCGAATATATTGCAAATATGATATATACAGGAAAATTAAGCTGATGATTGGACAAACCGAAAGAATATTAGAATTAAAAAATTTAAGTAACAACCAAAATGAAACCGTGGGAAATAAAATTATTGCATTTACTTCCGGTAAGGGAGGTACAGGCAAAACTTTTCTTTCTATAAACATAGCCTATTCTTTAGCTGAACTGGGGAAAAAAATTTTATTTGTCGACCTGGATTCAAATCTGTCTAATGCTAATATAATGCTGAACATAGTTGCTGAAAAAACAATTTATGATTTTTATACTGAAAAAAAATTATTGAAAGATATAATTACAAAAGTGAATCCTAATTTACATTTTATTTTTGGAGATTCGGGTAAACTTAATTACCCGGATGCTCATGAAAATTTAATTTCCAAATTATACAATCAGATTATTTTCTTACAAAATTCCTACGATTTTGTTTTTTTTGATACCGGCTCTGGTGCCGGTAGAAGTATAATAAATGTTTTATTAAAAGCAGAAAAAGTTGTTATTGTAACATCACCCGAGCCGACAGCCGTAATGGATTCCTATGTAATGTTAAAATTGTTAAGTGCTTCCGAATATAAAGGTGAAAAATTTGTAATAGTAAACAAAAGTTTTGGGGAAAATGACAAGCAATCGACTTTTAATAATCTTTCCAATGCTTCAGAACATTTCTTAAAAAAATCTATTTCGTATTTAGGTGGTGTCAAATTTGATGGTATTGCCAGTAAGTCAATTATAGAGCAGGAATTAGTTGTTAAAAAATATCCTGAATCAGAAATCACAAGGCAAATTAGAGTAATCGGAAGCAGTATTATTGAATTCACTCATATGGCTAATATTCTCCATTAGGGGATAAAATAGAATAATAAATTTCTTCTAAAACCGCATTTTATAAACCTTCTTTACAAATTATAAATTCAACCCCTTTGGTATGGTATTTGACTTTTTACTATAAAATAAAAAGACGAACATGAACAAAATAGTATTACAATTTGGCCTATTAGTTTTTTCACTTTCACTTATTTTTTTTAGCCGTATAGGGCTGACTTTCGATCAAGTAATATTAAAGGCTTTTTTCGTCTTTGTTATCACAACAATCTTATTAAGCATAGTAGTATTGGTTTTTATTCGTGCAATTAATAAAGAATCATATAATAAGAAGATAGAATATTCAGAAAAAATTAACAGGAAATAATAAAAATGAATAACGCAACTTTATGGGCTGAATTTAAATCCTCACCGAGCGTAGATCTAAAAAAACAAATTGTTTTAAATTATGTAAAGTTAGTCCATTATGTAATTCATTATTCAAAATTTGCAACACCTGGCATACTAGACGAAAGAGATTATTTTCAATTTGGTATTGAAGGATTAAGTGAAGCTATTGACCGTTTTGATCCGGACTTCGGAACAAAGTTCGAAACTTATGCAATACAAAGAATTAGGGGTAAAATTATTGATAAGTTGAGAAAAATTAAGATTAAAAAAAAGAAGACAATTGAAGACCAAAAACCTTCCTATTATAATAATGTTTCATTAACAAGTCCTGTTGACGGTGAAGACGGATATATGCTCTACGAGATTATTCCGGAAGACACAGAATTGCCAGATGAAACAACAGAAAAAAATGAAGCAAAGGAAATTTTACTTGAAGCAATTAAAGATATGGAAGAAAGGGATAGAATGATAATTACTCTATATTATTATGAAAACCTTACATATAAAGAGATTGGTAAACTTCTTAATATTTCTGTTTCCCGTGTTTCGCAAGTACATACAAGAATAGTGAAAATGTTAAAAACTAAACTTCAATATTTAAATGCATAATCAATCGTCAGAAAATAATCCGCAAAGGCAAAGAACATTAAGATTATTATCTTCTATAAGAAACTTACCTTCTGTTCCTTCCATAATATTTGAAGTATCAAGATTATTAAACAATTCAAAAACAAGCGCAACAGATCTTGGAAAAGTAATTAGTAAAGATCAGGGGCTTGTAGCAAGAATATTAACTGTTGCTAATTCACCATTATATGGATTACCAAGAAGAGTCTCCACAATAGATTTTGCTATAGTTATTCTTGGATTCGATCATATTAAAAATATTGTAATGGCTCTTTCTATGATAGAATCCTTTAGAAGTAATCAAACACATAATTGGGACAGTATGGCTTATATGAATCATTCATTATTTACGGCAAGCGCCACAAAGAGGATTGCCGATGAACTTGGATTTTCTAGAGCCGGTGAAGCTTTTATTGCTGGTCTGCTGCACGATATAGGTATTATAATTATTCAAAAATATTTTAATAAAGAATTCAATCAAATTTGCGAAATTGTTGAGTCGCAGGAAATGCTTTATCTGAAAGCCGAAGAACAAGTCCTAGGACTTACACACCAAGAAATTGGTCAATTTATAGTTAGTAAATGGAATTTTCCCGAATCACTTGGTGACTCTATTGCACATCATCATAAACCATCAATCTCAGAAAATAATAAGGTGCTTTCATCTGTAATTCATCTTGCGGATTATATGACTCAAAATTTATGTGCTGGTCACTTTTATTGGGATGATAATATACAGTTGGACGAAAATATAATTCAAATATTAAGATTCGGAGACGAAAGCAAATTAAACAATTTTATTGAAAGCCATACAGAGTTATTCAATAACAATTTAGAAGCAATAGAAACATAAAGATAATATTATGATAACATTAGCATCAGAATTACAAAAAAGAAAAGAAAAGACAGAGTTGGTTTTAAGAAACATAACTAACCTTCCAACAACTCCAAGAATATTGGCAGAAACGATGGAGTTATTGAATAATCCAACTCTTAATAACCATAATCTGGCAAAAGCAATTTCTAAAGATCAGGGATTGGTTGTAAAAATATTGATGATTGCAAATTCTCCTTTGCTTGGTTTGCATAGAAAAGTTACAACTATTGATTATGCAATACTTGTTCTTGGTCATATTGAAATAAAGAACATTGTATCGGTTTTATCTGTAATTGAATCGTTTAAAAATAAAACGGATAAATATCTTAGTGAAAGAGATTTTTGGACACATTCATTTTTAACAGGAATAACATCAAGACGACTTGCGGATGATTTTGGCTTTCAAAATGAAGGTGAAGCTTTTGTTGCAGGATTTTTACACGATTTAGGAGTTTCTGTTATTCATAAATTTTTCCACTCTAATTTTATTGATATTTATAAACAAGTAAACGAACTTAATATTACTTTCCAAGAAGCTGAATTGAATGTGCTTGGTATGACACACCAACAAATTGGACATTATCTGATAGAAAAGTGGAATTTCCCGGATCAACTTTGCGATGCAATTTTAAACCATCATAATCCCGAGAATTCAGTTAACAACAAAACCCTTTCAACAATTATTCATTTTGCAGATTATATGACTCAAAAATTAAATAGGGGGAGTGTTTTCTGGGATGATAATATACAGCTTAAAATAGAAGAATTAGGAATGTTAAAAATTAATAATATGGATGAAGTGGAAGATTTTATAGGTAAATATGAAAACTTATATAAAAATCAAATTGAATCTATAAGGTATTTTAATTGAGAGTAATAAAAGAAATAGAATTATATTATGAGCCTTTTCACGAAACTCTGCCAATACTAACAAGAGATGCTGTATTAACAGGAATTAAACCGCTTAGTAAAAAATTCAAGGAAATCAGAAAATACGAAAAGAATAATAACTACGATAAATTTTCAGAACTATTTGCATTACAATATAGAATTAGCCGTTCCAGTGACTTTGTAGAATTAGAACAAATATTTTCGGGTTATGTAAAAAATTCATTAAAGTTTGCAGAAGCCAATTTGTTTTTTATAGATGAAAAATTTACTGTTATAGAATCCCTTTCTGGTAAAGAATCTTTTAAGACAAAAACATTTCTAAATACTTTACTTTCTTCAGGCGTAATTAAACAATTGATTGAGAAAAAAAACAGTAAAATTCTTCCAGCCAATTTAGAGAAAAACAATAAAAAAGATAAAACTTTTTATTTGTTGATGCCTTTCTTTTTTAGTCCCAAAAATAATGGATGTCTAGTAGTTAAAGTTAATCCTACAATAACTACAAATTCACCGGAAATCAATTTACTTAAAATAGGGCTTGAAATTATTTCAAAAAGAATTGAATTCCTGGATAAACAGAAAGAGCTAAAGAATGTTTATAACGACCTTCAATTATTCCAGTCCAAATTGGCGAATGATTATAAACTATCTGCAATTGGAGAACTTACTACAGGTATTTTAGAAGACATACTATCACCCTTGCAGGTTATAACTAGTTATATAGATTTCATTAAAAAGGAAAATGACCCGGATTATAATTCCGCACTTAATACAATTAACTTACAAGCAAAAAAAATAAACCGGGTTGTTAACAGGCTGATAAATTTTGCTAAACCCGTAGAAGGTAAACTTAAACTTCGCCCTTGTAATGTAAATGAAATAATTACGGAATTTTATAATATGGTTATCTCTACTCTGAAGAAAGATAACTATGAATGCATACTAGACCTTGATGAAAATATTCCGGGGATTCTTTCCCATCCTAATTACTTAAATCAAGCTTTGATGAACATGTTTCTTCTTTTAAAACCAGATGAAAACAAAGTGGGAGGTGTGTTGCTGCAAAGTAAGTATCGGGTTGGACAGGTACTTTTAAGACTTTTTACTACTGATTATTATAAAAATCTTGAGAAATGTAGCGTCACGGATACAAATGACGTAAACATTAAAATTATTAAAAACATTATCTCTCAACACCAAGGGAAATTGGAAATAGATTCAGAAAAAAATAAGGGAACAATAATAACTATTTCATTTCCAATAAAAAGGAAGATGTAATATGAGATATATTCTATTTTTCTTTCTTATTTGTTCGTTTGTAACATCAGACTTTGGGCAGAATAAAAGTGATACAATAAGTAAAATAAAATCCATATCTGACACATCAAGAACGACAGATACACACACATCTGTAGACAGTATAAATATAAAGCAAATTGTAGAAGGACAAATCAGAGCTATTAAAGAGAAACAACTTTGGAAAACAAAAAAACAAATTATTGTTACGGCTTTGAAAAATGAAACAACTCAACCCGAAATTAAAAAAGGATTAAATAACATATGGAGTAATTTTGTACAGAATACTTTAGCACCATTTTTTGCTAAAATACAAAATGTAATTTTTTACTCCGAAGGAATTTCCAATCAATTGTCAATTTTAGGTATTGCATCCTTAATTACATTTTTAATTGTAATAATCAGAAGAAAAATCATAAATAAAAAACCACTAAGGAAGAACGGACTTAAAGATAGCATAAGACTACTTAGGGAAGAAAGAGTGGGTAATAAAGTGGACATAAACTTAAAAGGAATAAGGAATAGATTAGTTAATAACACCTTAACATATAGAAACACTAAAGCCGGAATTACTAAAGTTGCAAAAGAAATGAATATTTCAAAGGGAGAAGTATTGCTGGCTGCAAAAATAAAATCATACGAGTTAGACAATAACTGGTTAGGACGTATTAATAAAAAAATGTATTGGAGAATTTTTTAGAATAAATGAAAAAAATTTATAAAAAGGAATTTTAAATGATTAAAGGTATTTATACAGCCGCAAGGGGATTAAACAGCAGGATGAAAAATCTTGAGATAGTTGCAAATAATCTGGCAAATCTTAATACCACAGGTTTTAAACGCGAACTACCTTTTTCTGAAATAATGAATCAATATGGAAAAATAGATATTAAAAAAGCTACTGATTTTCAGCAGGGTAATCTTACTGAAACTTCGAATCCTCTTGATTTTGCAATATCGGGGAACGGGTTTTTTGTAATTCAGACTGAAACCGGCACAGAGCTTACACGCGATGGCAAGTTTAATATTTCAATTGACGGGTACTTAGTAACCCAGCAGGGAAATAAAGTATTAGGAAAAAACGGACCAATTAGTGTTAACAATTTATCACTGGATAATAATAAAAAATTAACAGTTTCTTCTGACGGCGAAATCAAATATGGAGATGATGTTATTGATACTCTTCTTGTAGCTAATTTGAATAACCCAGAGCAATCTGTGAGATCTACTGGTGTAAATTTTAAAACCGGAGATGACGGATTTAAAATTGCATCACCAAATTCATTTATAATCAAACAAGGTTTCCAGGAAGAATCAAATATAAATCCGATAATGGAAATGCAGGCAATGATACAGCTAAACACAGAATATGACTCCGCACACAAGATGATAAATTATTTAGATCGGTCACTTGGTCAAGCAAATCAAATTGGGAAAGTCTAAAAAAAGGAGATAAGATATGCCAAACAGAGCTTTAAGAACTGCAGCATCCGGAATGTATGCACAAGAGTTAAATATTGAAGTAATCTCAAACAATATTGCAAATATTAATACTACGGGATACAAAAGGAATAAAGCAGAATTTCAGGATTTAATGTATCAGCAAGTTAATGTAAATCCTGTAAATTCTTCAATACCGGGCGTTAATGATAATCCTGCTAATTCAATTCAGGTTGGGAACGGCGTTGTTCCAACATCAACGGCAAAGATATTTACTCAGGGAGACATTACTCCTACGAATAATCAAATGGATTTCGCAATTCAAGGTGATGGTTTTTTTCAAGTAAGAAAAGAAGATGGAACATTTGCGTATACTCGTGACGGGTCATTCAAGGTAAATGCTGATGGGAAAATAGTAACCTCCAGCGGTTATGTTGTTGATCCGGAATTATCTATTGATGAAAATGCGATTGGGATATCTGTGGGAAAAGAGGGTACTGTTACTGTACAAGAAGCAGGCGGTAATTCATATGTATTAGGAAATATTGAACTTGCACGATTTATGAATCCCGGCGGTTTGAAAGCATTAGGTAATAATTTATATGCTCAGACAGAATCCTCAGGAACACCAATAATAGGTGCACCTGGCAAAGACGGTTTTGGTAATATTAGTCAAGGTTATCTGGAATCTTCTAATGTAGATATTGTTGAAGAAATGATATCAATGATAGCAGCACAAAGAGCTTACGAAATAAATTCTAAAACTGTACAAACAGTACAGGAAATGATGCAGATGGCAAATAACCTGAAAAGATAAATTATGAGCACATTAATATTAGTAATATTTTCGTTTTTTATTCAAACCGGCACCCCTTTAAAAAGTCAGCTGGAAAATTATATGAATAAAAACCTTACGAATTATACAAATTCCGGTGAGTATGAGTTCGAAATCATAAAACTGCCTAAGTTATATAAAGAGATTGTTTTATTAAAACCGAATGAATTCAATATAAAAGGAAATTTTGTTTATCTGCCGGTTAAAATTGTTAAGAATAGCGGAAGAGTTGTTAAAACATTTTTAACTATTAAAGTAAAAATATTCCGTAATGTACTTGTAACCAAGAAAAGAATTAACAGAAAAGAAAATCTTAAACCCGAAAATTTTAGATACGAGAAAAGGGATATTACTATAATAAAAGGAACTCCCATTTATAAGTTGGATAGAATCCGCTTGTATAGAAGCAAGGTACTTAAACAACCCGATAATGTTTTAACTTCTGAGATTATAGAAAAAATTCCTATTGTAAATGTGGGGGATGAGTTGATGGCAAAATATGTAACCGGAAATATTCTTGTTACTTTCAGGGCTTTTGCAAGACAGGAGGGGGCATCTGGCGATGTGATTTCAGTAATTACTAAAGATAAAAAACTGTTTAAAGGTAAAATATTTGATTCAAAAAATTTAAATATAGTAGAGTGAATATGAAAGCCATAATTACATTAAGCATTTGCTTGCTCGCGTCAAATATGTTTGCACAGGATATGAGACAAAACATTTTTTCTTCTCTTTTCTCAGACCAAAAAGCAAATAAAATTGGAGATGCTATTACTATCCTTGTCATTGAATCTTCACAGGCATCAAATAATGCAGAAACAAGTACGGGAAGAACAAGTGACCTTGGTTTTACACAAAAAATGCAGGACGGGACTCCCGGTACAGGAATTACAATTGGATCAAATAATAACTTTAAAGGTTCGGGGTTTACAAAAACCCAAGGAATTGTCAGAACAAAAATCAGTGCTACGGTAGATTCTGTCTTGGCTAACGGTAATCTTGTTATAAAAGGTGAGAGAAAGATAATAATAAACGGTCAAGAACAGAAAGTATTTATTAAAGGTATTGTAAGAATATCTGATATCGCTCCTGATAATTCAGTGTTATCATATAATATTTCAAATGCAGAGATAGTTTTTAGCGGTGAAGGATCAATTAATAGCTCGCTTTCTCCCGGTTGGTTAACCAAGTTTTTCCATTGGATTTTTTAGGAATTATAATGAAAAAATTAATTGTAATATATCTGTTGTTAGGTATAAGCCTTTTATACGGGCAAAGAATTAAAGATATCGCTTATTTAAACGGTGAAAAATCCGAACAGATAATTGGTTACGGATTAGTTGTAGGACTAGCAAGCACGGGAGATACTCAACGTTCTACATTTACTATTCAATCAATCACAAGTATGTTAAAAAGATTTGGAATTACTGTACCGCAAAATAATTTACGTGTAAGGAATGTAGCAGCAGTTATGGTTACCGCCACTTTAAGTTCATATCTGAAACCGGGTGCAAAATTTGATTTAACGGTTTCTTCGATGGGTGATGCAACTAGCCTTCAAGGGGGCACATTATTGATGACTCCTTTGTCTGGGATGACAGGTGGTGTTTACGGATTCGGGCAGGGGCCTATTTCAGTTGGAGGTTATGATTTTAGAACTCGTACAGGAAACCGTATAGCAAAGAATCATACTCTTGGAGGAAGAGTTCCATTGGGAGGGATATTACAAACAACTATGCGCCAAAATAATGTTTCAAAAACTGAAGTCAGTGTTTATTTACGAGAGCCGGACATAACAACTTCTAATAATATTGCGGCGGCAATTAATAGCAAATTAGGCAAAGACATAGCAATTCCTAATGATGCTGCTGAAGTAAAAGTAAAAGTTCCTTCAGACAAGCAGAAAAATTTTATTTCTTTCTTAGCAGAGCTTGAAAACATTGAGGTGGAAAAAGATAATATTGCAAAGGTAGTTTTGGATGAAAGAAGCGGAACTATAGTTGCAGGTAATAAAGTGAAAATATTACCTTCTTCAATAACTCACGGTAGTCTTAATATTACTATAAGATCCTTTCCAATAATTTCGCAGCCAAATGCTTTTTCAAATGGAACCACAACTGTGTTTAATAACCTGGTCCCTTATGTTTCACAAGATTCCACCAATACAATTGCTATTGAAGGAGCTTCAAATGTGCAACAGGTAGCTGCAGCGCTTAACTCATTAAAGGTTTCACCCAGGGATATAATTGCAATTTTTCAGGCATTAAAAAAAGCAGGTGCTCTTATCGGTGAACTGGAGGTAATATGATAAAAAATCTGCAGTTAAAAATTACCGATAACCATAGACATATTAATTCTCCGACTTCTGTGGGTAATCGTTATTCAAACAAACAAAAAGCTAAAATAGCTGATGCATCAAAAAAATTCGAAAGTCTTTTAACATCAATGATGCTTAAAAGTATGAACCAAACTTCAGGCGGAATGTTCGGGAAGAACAGTTATGGCGGTGATATGTTTGATTCAATTTTTCAAAATGATATGTCTCTTTTTATTTCAAAAAACCATTCTCTCGGAGTTGCAGATATTCTTTATAAAAAAATTACTGGCGAGAATATTAACTCGTTGAACAATAATCCAAATGATTTTCAGCTTAATAAAATTTTTAATTTGAAAAAGAATAAAGCAAAAAATATTCATGCAATTGTTCCCACCAATAGCGCAATTAAAAGACTAAATAAATATGAGAAAATAATAGAAAAAGCATCTGTTAATTACGGTGTAGATAAAAATCTCATTAAATCTGTAATTCTAACTGAATCCTCTGCAAGGGCAGATGCACTTTCCAAATCAAAAGCAAAAGGATTAATGCAGCTGATTGATTCAACCGCGATAAAGGTAGGTGTTGAAAATGTATGGGATCCGTCACAAAATATTCTTGGGGGTACTAAATACCTTGCGGAATTACTTAGAAAACACGACGGGAATATAAAGCTTGCTTTGGCTTCCTATAATGCAGGACCATTAAATGTTGATAAGTATGGGGGAATTCCTCCTTTCGAGGAAACTCAAAATTATGTAACAAGAGTTATTGGTTATCTGAATCATTTAAAAGGAGAATAAAATGGAAATGAGCGATTTGTTTAAGGCCCTTAAAGAGCAATATGAATTTCTTCATGCTTATTTAGGTACTTTAATCCAACATCAAAAAGCTATAATAAGCGGCAACATTGAAGAGCTGGAAGAAACAATTAAAGGTGAGGGTGCTTTATTAATTATTGTAGAAAATTATCAAAACAAAATTGTTGATGTAATTAAAAATTTATCCGATAAATATTTACTTAAACTACAAAATTATAAACTCTCTGATTTCATAGCCGCAATTAAACATGAAAACAAATATGATACTACCAGTCTTAGTAAAATGCAAGATTCTCTTGTCAAAATGGGGGATGAGATAATCAAAGTTAATAATCAAAATAAATTACTTGTAAATCAAGCAAGATATTTAATTAAAGAAACTATATCTACAATTGTGAATGAAAATAATGTGCCAATACTTGATAGGACAATTTAATGGGAATAAGCAGAATATTTAATATTGCACAAAAAAGTCTTTCGGTTTATCAGGGAGCGCTTGATGTAACTGCAAATAATATTGCCAATTCATCAAACCCAAATTATTCAAGACAGCGTGCAGTAATTACTAATGAAACTGCCCAGCAAATAGGCCATCTTTCTTGGGGTGTAGGTGTAAAACTGGATGATATACAAAGGGTTAGGGATTCTTTAATTGATCAGCAATTCCGTGCAAATAATCAACAATATTCTGATTTAGATCAGAGAAACATAATACTAAGTGAGATAGAAAATCTTTTTTCAGAACCATCGGATATCGGTCTGTCAAGTTTATCGACTGCATTTTATAATTCTTGGCAGCAACTTACAGTAACTCCTAATTCGGTAGTGTTGAGAAATAATGTTATTCAAGCAGCACAAAATCTGAGCACTAAAATTAAAAATATAAATGATGGCTTAGATACAATAAAATCCAATATTGTATCGGAAACAACAGACAAAGTAAATTCATTAAATTCAAATATAAAACAGATTCAAAGTTTAAATTCTCAAATTTTAAAAAGTAAATCTTCCGGTGTAAATGCAAATGATTTAATTGATAAAAGAGATGAAGTGATTGATGATTTAAGTAAATTAGTTAACATTAGTGTCTCTTATGATTCTAACAATTCTGCTATTGTTACAATTGGAGGCGTATTTATAGCTGATAAGGCAAGTTTTGTTCAGTTTAAATCAACAGTAGAAGGTGGAAAATTAAAGATAACCTCTTCCGACGGAACTTCATCGCCAAATATAAATAGCGGCCAGTTGTTTGCATTAACCGATACGTTTAATAAAACAATTCCGGGTTACCAATCATCACTTGACAGTTATATTAACAGTTTAGTTGATTCATTAAATAAACAGCATACTAAAGGATACACAATTACAAACCCTCCGGTAACATCTGTTAATTTTTTTGACGGTTATGCTAATGGTGAACTTAAAATTAATTCACAAATACTTAATGATCCGAATAAAATAGCAATATCTAAAGACGGAACTTCAGGCAACGGTGATATTGCATTGAATATTGCCAATCTTTATACACAAAAAGATGCGAACGGGGTAACGCTCCAAGATAATTATATAAATTTAATTGCACAAATTGGAAATGATAAAAAATCAGCAGCCGATTCTTCAAAAGCATATAAATTATCAATAGATCATCTTCAAAAACAAAAGATATCTGTCTCCGGTGTTTCTATAGATGAAGAGATGTCAAATGTAATTCGATTTCAAAGGTCTTACGATGCATCGGCAAAATTAATTAAAGTAGCTGATGAAATGTTACAAATTCTTTTAAGAATGTTTTAGAATTATGAGAATAACTGACTTAATGTTAAATAATGATTTTGTTACGAATTTCAACAATTCAAAGACAAGAGTTAATGATCTTCAAACAAAAATCACAACCGGTAATAAATTTAATAAACCTTCGGACTCACCGGAAGGAACTTCCAGGTTACTCGGTTTAAAAAATCAAACATTACAAATTGATACGTTCAATAAAAATATTGAGAGTGGTTTATCGAATATGCAGGACACAATTACGGCAATGGAAAGTATTCAGGGTGAGGTTACTGATGTAATGGTAAAATTAAGCAACCTTAGTAATGTTGCTGCAAGCAGCAATCTCAATAATTTTGCAGATCAAATTGATGCTTCACTTAATGAGATATTAAACTTTTCTAATCTTAAATCTAATGGAAAATATTTATTTGGCGGTACTGATTTTTCTTCCGTTCCTTATGGCTTTTCATCGGATAAGTCAGCTATATTGGTAAAAGCAGGAGATGTATCAGGTAAACAATCAATAAGAACTTCTCAGAACACTTTTCAAAAAATTAATATGACAGGGACAGAAGTTTTTGGTACTATTGTAAATCAAAATGGAAATATTGATTCTACTACTGCGATTGGTTCAACGGTTACAAATCAAACTGATGTTTATGATGCTGCTGGTGTTAAATACACACTTAAAGTAGATTATAAAAAAACAGCGGCAAACAAATACACAATGAGTTACGATATTACCGATGGAAGCAACAACTCTGTTTTTACGCAGACACCTGCAACAAAAGCCTTGATTTTTAATTCAACTTCGGGTTATTTAGAAACAGTAGATGGTCAATCCCCCGAACAAATTCATATTAAGGCTGATAAAGCAAACATTGATTTTAATTTAGACCAAACTTCAATTAAAGTGGCAAGCGGAAGTTCTAGTCTTGCTTTTTCAGTAAATCAAAAAACTGACATTTTTAATATCCTGCTTAATATTAGAAACGATCTTAGAGCCGGAAAAATTCCTACGGATGAACAGATAAAAAGTGTCTCTGATTTTAACAATCATTTATTAGACAACATTGCAAAAGCAGGAAATAATACCAATCAATTGAATAATGCTAAGGATGTGTTGAATAACCAGAAAACACAAATAGAAAAAGTTGCCGCCTCTATTCAGGGGGTAGATATGGCAAAGGCTATAATGGATCTTCAAGCACAAAATTATTTATTGCAAGTTTCATATAAACTTGCTGCATCTATTTCAACAAAAACATTAATAGATTTTTTATGATAAAAAAAGTAGGAACATTTTACGGACTTTTACTCGGGTTTCTTTCTATTTTCGGTGCCTTTATACTGGAAGGTGGGACATTTAAATCATTGTTTTTAATTTCTCCTTTAATAATTGTTTTCGGTGGAACATTCTCGGCAATTATTATTGGGTTTGGATTTGACAGATTTAAAAATATACTATCCCTGATAAAGTTAGCCTATTTCCCCCAAAAATATAATTTGAATAACATCATAAATAATTTGGTGGATTTTTCGATAATATCTAGAAAAGAAGGCTTATTATCTATTGAAAAGAAAATAGATAGGTTGGAATATTTATTTCCCAAAAAGCTTATAAAATATGTTATTGACGGCTCAGAGGAAGATGCTTTGCAAAATCTTGCTGTATTAGAAATTAATGCAATGCAGGAAAGGCATTTTTCTAACATTTTTATTTTTACAAAAATGGGCGGATATGCCCCTACAATGGGAATTATAGGTACGGTGATGGGCCTGATTATGACACTTGCTGGTGCAAGCGGCGATCCAAGTTCTTTAATAAAAAATATCGCTTCTGCATTTATAGCAACATTATGGGGTGTTTTTAGTGCAAATATTTTATGGTTACCAATTGGTGATAAGTTAAAAAAATGTCATATGGAAGAGAAAAAAATGATGGAACTTTCTCTGGAGGGAGTGTTAGCCTTACAGAGCGGGGAGATTCCCTCGGTGGTAAAAGCCAGGTTAGTAAGCCTAATGCCACAAAAAGAGCAACAAAAAATGTTGAATCTTTAAACTCTTCCGGACCTTTGTTTGACGAAGATAGCGAAAAAGATCGTTATCTAATTACATATGCTGATTTAATAACTTTATTATTAGGATTATTTATTATTTTATATTCTATTTCAAATATTGACACCGGCAAATACAAAAAAATGCTTTCCGCTATGGAGAGTGTATTTGGTAATAAAAACAAGGTTGTTTCTACTGAATCGAATGTTTTACCAAATATAAATTATAAGGATGGCATTTTAAAAACTAAATTAATTAAACTTATTGATAAATATAATTACGGTAATTCAATCAGATTAGATGAAAATGAAAGGGGAATTACTATTCATATTTTAGAAAATATTCTCTTTGCCTCCGGTAATGCTATTCTGAATAATGGATCCAAAGAAGTTTTAAATAGACTTGCTGTCATTTTAAAAGAATTACCAAATGATATAAGGATTGAAGGGCATACCGACAATATACCTATCCATAATTCAATTTTTATTTCTAACTGGCACCTTTCTGTTACCCGGGCTTTAAATACCGCATATTATTTTATAAATAAACAAGGACTTTCAGCCGAAAAAATTTCAATAGTTGGTTATTCAAAATATAAACCTATTGATAATAACAATTCCGTAAAAGGAAGAGCGAGTAATAGAAGAGTAGATATTGTAATAATAAGAGACACTAAAAATGGAAATAATAAAATATCAATTTGGAAAAATTGAAATAAAATAATTATAAAAATTCTTATTCAGGATTATTTTGTTTTTAATTCCTGAGGTATTATAAAATGATTAATGAAGGAAAAAAAACAACTATACTAATTGTTGATGATTCAGAGATAATAATAAGAGTACTGAAACATTTTTTTAAAGATTATAATATTGAACTTTTGACAAGTAAAAATGGACTTGAAGGAATTGAAATGGCTGAAAAATATAAACCGGCATTAATTTTTTTGGATATTATGATGCCGAATATTGATGGAATTAAGGTGCTGCAGATATTGAAAATATTTGAAAGTATTAAAAAGATACCTGTAATAGTAATAAGCGGAAATACTAATCGTGAAAATACAATGACATCCATAGAAGCAGGTGCAGAAAGAATAATGTCAAAACCGTTAGATAAAAATGTTGTTATAAAATTTATCAATGAAATTTTAGGTAGTAATTTTCTAGAAAAACTTAAAAAAACAAGAATAGCTGAGGCATAATAAATAAAGGTTATAAAAATAAATTTGCAGATAAATACAAAAAACAAAAAAATAAAATAATTTAAGAGCAGTTATTTTAATAATTAGAAGTAATAAAAATGAAAATAAAAACATACCAATTTGGCGAAATTGAATATAAACAGGAACACCTGATCAATTTTTCATCAGGTTTATTTGGTTTTGAACATCTGAAGGAATTCCTGCTAATAAAAATTGAAGAAGAATTATTTTATTGGCTTACTTCTGTAGAAAAGCCTGAAATAATTTTCCCTTTAATCGGGGTAAGAGCGATTGATGATAAATATCCCGAGGTGGAAAAACATGAAGCCTTCGGTATAGTTACGTTGAATTCTGATTTATTAAATGTTACTGTCAATCTGAAATCACCTGTTTATATTGATGAGGGAACAAAAACCGGTTTTCAGAAAATATTAGATTCTGAAACATACAAAGTAGAATATAACTTATTTAAACAATGATGAGTGTGGATTATATATGCTTGTTTTAACTAGAAAGACTGATGACGAAATAAAGATTAATTCGGAAATTACAATAAAAGTATTGGCAATATCTGAAGGACAGGTAAAACTTGGTATTTCGGCTCCGGATAACGTAGAAATATACAGAGGTGAGATCTACGAAAAAATTAGGCAAGCAACTATCGAAGCTTCTGAAAGTAGTAAACTAAAGCCTAAAGACTTATCAGCTTTATTAGTAAATAAAATCAGGAAAATAAAAAATGATAAACGATGAAAAAAAATTGACGATTCTTGTTGTAGATGATTCAGATTTAATAAGGACCTCACTAAAAACATTTTTTGGTGACTATAACATAAAAGTTATTACAAGTAATGACGGGTTGGACGGCATTCAAAAGGCTGTTAAATATAAACCGTCATTAATATTTCTTGACTTATTGATGCCGAATTTTGACGGCATAAAAATGCTTCAGGTAATTAAAGTTCTCGATCATATAAAAGTTATACCTGTAATAGTAATAAGCGGAAATACAAATAGAACAAATGTAATTGCGTCATTAGAAGCAGGTGCAGAAAGAGTAATCTCAAAACCGTTAAAAAAAGAAATATTGTTAAAAAACATAAATGAAATTTTAGGCAGTAATTTCCTAAAGAACGCTAAATTATCTTCAAAGGAATCCAATGTTAATAATGATGAATTAAAACAAAAATTAACGGAATCATTTTTAAATACTTTTTCCGATAGAAAAAATATTATTGAAAGATCTTTGTTTAATCATAATGTAGCGGAAATACAAAAAATAGCTCACGAATTAAAAGGTGAAGGAGGGATGATTGGGTTAAATAAATTAAGTTTATTAGGCGGAAAAATTGAAGATCATCTTTCTAAAAAAGATATTGATTGGAATAATATAAAAAAAATGTACAATCAAGTATTTGCAATAGTATCTAACTTAGAAGAATTAAATTTTAAAAATATGGAATAAATTGTGTTTGTAATAGTCGGCATAGTAGTAGTAGTTTTATCAATAGCTGTAGGTTTTTTAATTGCAGGAGGAAATTTATTATTGCTCATTCAATGGTCAGAATTCCTTGTAATTGGCGGAGCTGCACTTGGTAGTCTTTTAATTTCTGCACCTCTTTCTTTATTAAAAAAAATCTTTGCGGAAATTCTTAAAATTTTAAAACCGGACCATTTTAACAAAGAAGATTATCTGGAATTACTAAAATCATTTAATGAATTATTCCAGATAGCACAAAGAGATGGATTAATTTCAATAGAATCACATATTGAAGAACCACAGGAAAGCGAGATATTGTCAAAGAACAAAAAATTTGTTGAAAATGAAATGCTTCGAAATTTCTTTTCCGATACTATGAAAGTTATGCTTTCGGGAGGTGTTCCTCCTCACGAACTCGAAGATTTAATTGATACAGAAATAGAAACATTTGAGTTGGAGAATAAACCTATAGGCGGAACAATTGCAAAAGTTGGAGATTCTTTACCCGGGTTGGGTATTGTTGCTGCCGTATTAGGAATTATAGTTACAATGGGTTCAATTAACGAAGGAGCCGAAGTGGTAGGGCATCACGTTGCTTCTGCTCTTGTTGGTACTTTTTTAGGTGTTTTAATGGCTTATGGATTTGTTAATCCTCTGGCTTCTAATGTTGAGCACAGTTTTGAAAATAAAACCAGGTTACTACAAACAATTAAATCTTGTATTGTTGCTTTTGCCAAAGGAAATCCACCGATTGTAGCTGTAGAAATTGCAAGAAGGACAATCTTTTCTGATAACAGACCAACATTTAGTGAATTAGAAAATTATGTAAGAGGGAAAAAATAAGTAATGTCCGAAGAGAAAAGCAGCCAACCGATAATTGTTAAGAAAATAAACAAGCATGGAGGACATCACGGCGGTGCGTGGAAGGTTGCTTATGCTGACTTTGTTACGGCTATGATGGCATTATTTATTGTTTTATGGATATTAGGACAAGATCAAAAAATCAGAAATTCTGTTGCCCACTATTTTAAAAACCCAATTGGATTTTCTAATAAAGGAAAGAATATTTTAGTTGGTGATAATTCCGGTTTATCAGGGGCTAATGATGCACAAAAAAACAGCAAATTAATATCCCGATTACAAGAAATGAAAATTTTAAGAGAAATGGGCGAGAAACTTCTGGGGGAATTAAAAAAAAATGAAACTTTTAAATCTCTGGCCGGACAAATAAAAATTGATTTTGTTAAAGAAGGTTTAAGGATAGAAATATTAGAATCATCTAAAGACTTTTTTTTTGAAATAGGTACGGCTAAACTTAAAAAATCAGCAAGACTTCTTTTAGCACAAATTGGAAATAACCTTGCGAAATTACCGAATAAAATAATTTTACAGGGTCACACAGATTCACGCCCTTATTCAGGAGGAGGTAAAGGTTATACTAATTTTGAACTGAGTGCAGACAGAGCAAATTCGGCAAGACGAGCTTTAATTGCCGACAGTTTATCTGAAAAACAAATATTCGAAGTTAATGGTTTTGCTGATAGTAAATTAAGAGACCCCAAACATCCATACAGTTTTATAAACAGACGAATAAGTATTATAGTCAAATATACGGACGAAGGAAAATGAAAAAAATTCTTGTTGTGGAAGATAATCAGTTAATTATTGATTTTTATAAAATTATTCTAAAAAATGCCGGTTATTATCCTGTTGTTCTTGAGGACGGAGAAAAAATTATGAGTTTACTGGCTCAAGATGAGGTTAGTTTAATTATTATGGATATAAACTTGGGCAATTGTTATCTTTCAGGTGAAAAAATTGATGGTATCAAACTTTCTAATCATATAAAGCAAGATGTAAGGTTCTTTAGTATTCCATTAATAATGGTTTCTGCCTATACACCTGATATTTTAGAAGGAAGGATTGATGGCAACTACAAACCGGATTGTTTTTTGACTAAACCAATTTTAGATTTTGACATATTAATTAATAAAATAAATCAGTTAGTATTAAATTGAATACGAATAAAATTCTCGTTGTGGAAGATGAAAAGGATACACTTTTTATCTTAGAAAGGCTCCTTTTGAAAAATAATTACCAGGTTTTTACTGCAACCAACGGTCAGGAAGCACTAGAGATGCTAAAAAAAATGATGCCAGATGTAATTATTGCAGATTGGACTATGCCGATAATAGATGGGATTGAATTGTGCGATATTATTAAAAAAGATGAAAAATACAAACTGATTTATTTTATATTATTAACTGCAAGGGCTTCTTTGAAAGACCGAGTTGCGGGTTTAGATATTGGTGCAGATGATTTTCTTGTAAAACCGGTTCAGAATCAAGAAATTATGGCACGAATTAGGTCAGGTATTAGAATTCATAATTTACAGAATGAATTAAAAAGAATTGAACATGGTAAAGTACTTTTAGAGATGGCAGCAACAATCGGTCATAAAATTAATAATCCTTTAAGCAGCTTGTTGATGACTATTAAAAGTCTTGAAGATGATTTAAAAAATGATGAAAATAAATTTGAAGAGGATTTTCAAATAATTAATGCATCTATTGAAAGAATTAAAAAGCTTGCGAACGACCTTTCCCAAATTAAAGTTCCGGAAATAATTGATTACACAGCCGATAGCAAAATGATAAAATTAGAATAGCTGCCCTTAATATTTTACCCATTTTTTCGATTATAAGGTAGGGAAATGGGTATGTTAGATAAAATTAATAAAATAAATTCAGGCAGTGATTTTTCTAAATCAACGGGACCTAAAGTATACAGATCAGGTATTCACTCAAAGAATAAACCTGAAATAGATTATCATGATTCTGTTGATATCTCTCCTGCATTTAAATATATAATTAACGTTAACTGGAGATTAAAAAATTTTAAATATGATAAAGATGAAAAATTATTAATTGATTTTATTGTTTCCGGTATTGAATTTCAATTGTCCGTTGATTTAATGAATTATAAAAACCTTTCTTCTTTTAATTATAGGTTATATAAAGTTGTGGTAAAAGGTACGGAAAATTATAAGATTGTTGCGGATGTTAATTCTAAGATTGAATCGATAAATTATGAACATGATTCAGAGTTATTAAATTTTTCAGCGTTAAATATATTCTTTAACCGTATTTTTGAGCAAAATATTTATGTTGGTCTAATTAAAGATGACAAATATTTCTTTGATGATTTACTTGAAGGAATTTTTCAAGGAATTAAAGAAGAATTTAAGCAACTAAATAACCAGGTACTTGTTTTTTTTAATAGGTTAACAGGAAAAAAAATTCTAAATAATATCTCAACAAATCAAGATTATCTTGAGCCAATATTGATTAAAAAAATTAAAATTATAGATGTCTGAAATCATTCCCCCAAAAAATTTGTATAATACAACTTATAATGATATACTTACTGAAGTTGAATCGTTTGATGTGTTGCCGGAAAGTGATCCGTTAATAGTTGTAGATGATTCTTGTGAAGTAATGTTTTCTAATAATTCATTTAAGAAAACGTTTCGCTTAAATAACGAGCAAGATTTTTTTAACTTAACAACCGAACCCGATCTTAAAGCATTGGTTAAAAATTTAAGCAGTAGAAACTACACCAACTTTCAGATTGATTTGACCATATCATCAGAAAATGATTTTGATGGTAATCTATTCAATTTGGAATTAGAACGGCTTACCCTTGAAAACAAAAAATACAACACAATTAAGTTAAAATCATTAAAAGAAAATTCCAGATTTGAAGAGAGAATTAATAACCTTCATTTTGCGCTTGAATATGGGAAAGTTCCTGTAATATTTATTGATAAAGACGGAATAATAAAATATTCAACTGCTTTTTTTGAAGATATATTAAAATTTAATATCGAAGAATTATTTAATAAGTCTATCTCGGAAGTATTGTTTGAATTTCTAACTTATAAGGAAAAAGATCGTTTTGATAAAGCTATTCTTGATAAAAAAGAATGGTCGAAAACAATTTCAAGAAAATTAGTGAATGGAAACGTGGAATATTATGATTTAAAACTTCTGCCTATTTATAAAGGAGTGGATGATAAACCAAGTTTTCTTTTAACAGCTAATGATATAACTGATTATGTATTGAAAAACTTATTCGTAAAAAAATCTGAAAAAAGACTTAAATCAATTATTAATAATATTACTGACCTGTTATTGATATTTCAGAAAAAAGGTAACGAATACTTATTTGAAAATGCTAATGATAATTTCTGCAAATCGTTTTCTATTGATAAAAATAAAGTATTAAGGAAAAATCTTAATTTATTTTTAGATAAGTCTTTCTTTCTACAACTTCAACTTTCAATTCAAGAATTTTATACAAGTAAAAGTATGATTGTTGAATTTAACTATAGAAGTAAACAAAACAGAACATTCAGCGCTAAGATTACTTTTATAGGGCCTAAATCATTTGACAATACGTTGTATATATTAAGTATGGAAGATATAACAGATCAGGTTTTATACAGGGAGCAACTTGAAATAGCTTATAAGAAAGAAATTAATCTAAATAAACTTAAGACAGCTTTTCTTGAAAATATGTCTCACGAAATACGGACACCTTTCAATGCTATACTTGGCTATTCAGATATAATTGATGATTGCATAAAGGATAAAGATTATGAAACTATTTTGGAATTGATGTCTTCTTTTAAAGATGTTTTAAACAGAGTACTTAAGTTGTTTAATAATATTGATGAAGTTTTTCAAATTACCTCCGGTGAATTGGAGTTAGATTTTGTTACACTTAATATTAACCAGGTGTTAAAAGCAGTATATAATAAAAGGATTCAAGAAGTAACTAGTAAAAACCTAGATTTCAAATTGGAGCTTTATAAAAATGATTTGTGCATTGATACTGACTGGGTAAAATTTGAAAAAATTATAAACTCTCTTATAGATAACGCAATTAAGTATACTAATGAAGGACGTATAAAATTAATTTCAAGATTCTTAAATGATAAAGCCGAAATAGTAATTTCCGATACAGGCAAAGGAATTAAGACGGAAAATATGAAAAAGTTATTTGAACCATTTGTACAAGAGGAAGAAGCTTATATAAGAAACTATGAAGGTGCAGGTCTTGGGCTTACTATTGCATATAAATTAACTCAATTGATGGGTGGAGAATTTAACATTATAAGCAAAGAAAATAACGGAACAGAAATCATACTTTCATTTCCTTCTAGTCTTAATTCAAACTAACATTTCATATTTAAGAAATTAATTTTTTAAGAAGGATTGTTTATTATTAATAGTTATTAGAATTATTTACAGACCTATCCCTCACATTATAGACAAATAAAAATGCCTAAATCTCATTTATCTCATTTCAAATGAATGTTACTCTTTAAGGATTTATTTTGAAGCAAAGAAATTAATCTTTTTCTCGGCTTTGTTTATTATTTTAAGATTCAATCAACTTACCATTTTTCCTGACTGAATATTCCTTGCTTAAATCTTCATTTAGTTCATTATCATTTGAAACTCTGTTAGAAGCTGTAACTTTGAATTGAGAAGCGAGGTTCTGAAGATTATCCGTTAACCTGTTCAAATCTTCGGCTGCTCTTGCAATTTGTTGTGTACCTGTAGCTGTTTGATGAGTAACTGATGAAATTCCTTCAATATTTTTGCTTATTTGCTCAGCAGCTGAGGATTGTTCCTCACTTGCTGCTGCTAACTGATTTGCAACATCTTCTACCTTTTCAGCACCATCAATAATATTAGTAAGTGCTAAACTGGCTTTACTTGCTGACTCTTTTCCAAGTGTTACTTCTTCTGTTCCCTGTTCCATAGATTGTACGGCACCTTCGGTTTCCTTTTGTATTTGTTTAATCATATCGGCGATTTCCTTAGTTGCTTTTGTGGTTCTCTCAGCCAGTTTTCTAACTTCGTCGGCAACTACTGCAAAACCACGTCCCTGTTCGCCTGCACGCGCAGCTTCAATTGCAGCATTAAGAGCAAGTAAATTTGTTTGATCTGCAATGTCATCTATTACCTGAACTATATCACCAATTTTTTTACTGCTTTCGCCTAATGCTTGTACTGTATCTGCTGCTTCTGTCACAACTTCAGCAATTCTGTTCATACCGTTAATAGTATCTTGTACAACCTCACCGCCTTCACGGGCAATCACACCTGAGTTTTTTGCATTTTCTGAAGTTATATTTGCATTCTTTGTAGTTTCTAATATTGTTGCGGTCATTTGTTCAACCGCCGCAGCTACTTCAGCAGCCTGTGAGTTTTGTTCCTGAGCTCCTGCAGCCATTTCTTCTGAGCTCGAAGAAATTTGAGCACTTGAACTTGCAGTTGCTTGAACTGCTTCAGTTACTTCTGAAAGTGCACTGTTGAAAGATGCAGCAAGTCCGTTAACACTTTCTTTAATTTGAGAGAAACCACCTTGGTATTCACCATTCATACGGGAAGTCAAATCACCATTAGCAAGTTTTTGTAATACTTTACTCGATTCAGTAATAGGTCTAACTACCGCATTAAGTGTTGCGTTTAAACCTGCTACTATTTCTTGATAGCTTCCCTGGAATTTAGTCTCATCGACTCTAATTGACAAATTCCCCTTAACTGCCTCATTACTTAAATTTAAGGTTTCGGAAATTAAATCACGGATTGTGTCAGCTACTTTAATCATACTTATTGAAAGAATATCTTTATCAGATTTTACTTTTAATTTAATTGAAGTATTACCTTGAGAGATATTTTCTAAAGCTAGCGCCTGTTCTTTTATATTTGCAATCATAACACCTAATGTTCTTTGAAGATCTCCAAATTCATCTTTTGAATCGGCTTCAATATTTATATCTAAATCACCTCGGGATAATTTCTTTGAAGCTGCATACAATTTATTAACTACTTTTGTAAGCCAGCGTATAAGTAAATAAGAAATTAAAATGGAAACTAAAAAAGCAAAAACATAAAAAAGAATTGAAGAGGTGATATCCGAAGAAACCATTGCCTGAATTTCAGCAACTGATTTGTCTGCTATTGCTTCTTTTTCTTTAACAAGACTTTTTGTTTGTTCAATTAAATTTGAACAGGCGTCATCAAATTTGGGCATTATTAAGTTGCCGGCTTCTGCACTTATTGAATATGCATTGAACATCTCTAAACCTTTATCAGACATCTCTTTTAACATTTTTCTGATTTTTCTCAATTCAGCAACAGAATTTAAATTATTTTTCTCTCTTTCAATTAATTCATCTAGATTTGAATTTGCTTTGACAAAAGCTTCTTTAAATTTTTCAACAGCAATGTTATCTTTAGTTAAACTAGCATCTGTTATATACTGCCACATGTCTTGAATATCAAACTGAAAGTCTTTTGCTATAGATTTTGTGTTTTGAACAGAATCCAAGTTTTTTAGATCTGTTCCAAATTCATTGATTTGCTCTATAATGAAGAACCCAAAAACTGTAAGAATGAGTAGAATTGTTCCAAAGCCAAACCTCATCTTCATTTTTATTGATAAATCTTTTATGAATTGCATTTTATTTCTCCTGTTGTATATATTTTGTTTTAAAAATTAAGTTGCAATCTTGAGCCTATTACTAAAGCACTATTAGATTGAATGCAGTAAGATGGATTAATTATGTATTGAATATCGGGCTGTATCTTTAACCAAGGTGTGAACTGTAAAGAATATGTAAATTCAAAATTCAGTTCAAATGGTTTAATAGAAATATTTTCCAAATTCGATGATGATTCTCTAAATACTAAGGAATTATGTGAGAAAGCCAATGCAAATCCGAATTCGTCATTATTCCTTTCGTTTAAAAAACCTGTAAATTTTAGCCCTGTACCCAAGTAAAAATCAACTGGATTTATATTTTTATTTGCGTAACCAATTCTTATAAATCCATATAAACTTTTAGAATGATTATCAAAATTTGATGATAATTTTTTTTCTGCAGAGAGATAAAAACCGTAATTATTTTCTAATGATATGATGTTAGTTCCATTTTCCATAAAATTATTTTTTTTAAATTCTTTAGTATATCCCCATATACCAAGGGCAATCTTAAAATTGAGGTTCTCATCTACTTTCTTTTCTAACCCCAATTCAGTTATTAATAACAAACCATCATTCTTATTATAAATTATTTTGGTTCCTTTTGGATTATTTGGGTCACCGGGTACTCCATCTAAAATAGCTGATTGAATATAATTCCCATTTTCAAATTCATATTTAATTCTGATTCCTGCGGATGCTGTAGGAAAAATTGATGGACCATTTAAACCGCTTTTTCCAATATCATCACCAATTCCGTGAGATGGATTAATAAAAATGGAGGAAGTTTCTCTTGTATCAAATTCCGAGTTGAGATCGTATAAACCCAACGAAATTGAGAAATGTTGATCGAAAAATAATTTTTCTAAAAGTAATTGATACAATTTCCAAGTCGGAAAAGCTTCAATATTACTTATTCCTTGAGAGACACCGGCTAACTCTGAAGGAAAACCACCGTTATTTCCAAGAATATAAACCATAAATTTTGTATTCTTCCAGCCGAAACTTTTTTCCAGATTAGTAGATAATATTATATCAATGTTATCAAGAGTAGTTGTTCCTTTTTTTACACCTCCATAAATATTTGAAAACAATTCTCCTGTATAGACAAACTCAAAATCAAACCCGGATTGGCTAATTTTATTTCTTAAACCCCACCAATTACCGCCTAGATAATTTCTGTCCATAAAATCTTGGAATATCGAATAATTCTTTGTGTTTTTTTCTTCGTATTTGTTGTTTGAATAATTTAAAATTAAACTTAAATTTTCACCTAAGACAGGACTATAAATAATTGTTTTTACTATGGGAGATAATTTAGATTTGTATATAGGAATTGAAGGTTTAAAATTAAATTGCTCTACTTTAGATATAGCTTTTCTATTTTCTAAGATATATTGGCAAGAAGTTCTGATAATTTGTGCATCAACTTTAAAACTTATGCAGATAATGATTATTATTGCTTTTAAAACAACAGAATATTTTTTAATTACTATTTTTATTTTAAACATTTATTTATTCAATTAATTAAATGAGTACAATAACTCTATTTACGCTGCATTGAAAAACTTTCTTCAAATTATGTAGAATTAATAATCTGTTTTCAAGTTTTCCTGTTGGAGTTATTATGCTAAGTAATTAAACAATTACTGTTATTTAATAATCGAATTTTACGCCGTAAACTTTATAGTTGATCGTTATTTATTTTTTTAAATTCAATGCTTTGAGGCTTTATCGACTTCTACATTTAATGTTATTATATTAGCGTAGTTATATATTTTTATTTATCGAACAAAATAATAATCCTTCATCGTCATTTACCCCTTATAGCTTGTATTTAACAATACTGGTAGCTCCAGCTGATTTAGTTAATCTTGAATTTCGTCCAGGATTGTTTCTTGCTAATGAAGAATATTCAGGTTTTGATATTGGAGCTTTTATCAGATTCAAAATTTTATCAACCAAAATTTACATCATTGCCGGTTTTAATAATCATTCAAACAGAAGCAGCGGGCATAATAACGGAGGTAGTTATTCAAAGGATATACTTTACAAAGGAATTGGTGTTGGATTTCAAAAGGATTCTAAGCTAAGTTTTGATTTAATATATTATTGGACAAACGACAAAGATTATGCTTTTTCAAGAGTGAGTGATTTTTTGGGGAATACAAGGAATATAAATAAGCAAATCAATGGAATACTTAAAGCTAGTTTTAGTCTTGCTTGGGATATTTTTTAATATTGTTACGTCTTCAATTTTTCAATCACGTCTACAGAAGAAACACCTTCGGCTTCAGCGCTGAAGTTTGTTATTATTCTATGGCGCAGAACGGGAAGCATGGCAAACTTAACGTCGTCTATGTTTGGGGTGAATCTTCCTGTGGTTATAGCTCTTGTTTTTGCAGCGAGTATTAAATACTGAGAGGCTCTCGGACCGGCTCCCCAACTTATCCAGTCTTTAATAAACTTTTGTGATTCGCCGTTATTCGGTCTTGTCTGGTTGACAATGTTTACGGCAAAATCTATTACATTGTCAGCAACGGGTACCTTTCTTACAAGGTTTTGATATTCTATTATTTCTTCAGAACTTACAACCGGTGATAATTTTGGTTCGTATTCGCTTGTTGTAGTTTCAACAATTTCTTTCTCTTCTTCTTTCGAAGGATAATCAAGCCAAAGGTTGAACATAAACCTGTCAAGCTGTGCTTCGGGCAGCGGGTAGGTTCCTTCCTGCTCTATAGGATTTTGAGTTGCCAAAACAAAAAACGGTTCTTCCAATGTTGAAGTTACTCCGGCTGTTGTCACTTTGTGTTCCTGCATTGCTTCCAAAAGTGCGGCTTGAGTTTTTGGCGGAGTTCTGTTTATCTCGTCGGCAAGAATTACATTTGCAAAAATAGGACCGGGAATAAACCTAAAATTTCTTTTTTTTGTAACTGGATCTTCTTCAACTAATTCCGTTCCGGTTATATCGCTTGGCATTAAGTCCGGAGTAAATTGAATTCGGTTGAATTTTAAATCGATTACCTGTGCTAAAGTTTTAATAAGTAATGTCTTTGCAAGTCCCGGTACGCCGACAAGCAGGCAATGACCTTTTGCCAAAAGTGAAATTAATAATTGGTCGATTATATCATCCTGACCGATTATAACCTTGCTGATTTCAGCTTTTATTTTTTTAACAGAGTCGTTTAATTTTTCTACAAGTTCAACTTCGTTTTTTTTATTTTCAATATTATTCAAGAGTAATCCGTAAAATTTTAACTTTTAATTTCCCAAAATATCTTGTTTTTCAAGTCCTTAATCCATTGCTCGTATTTTTTTTGTTTTTTGTATTCAGTTGCTAATTTTGAAAGTTCGTTGTAATCGGTTATTAAGTCAGCGGAATGCTGTGGTATTCTTTTTTTAAGCAGAACGGTGTGATATCCGTAACTGTCTCTACCGAATTCAAACCTTCTCGGAAAAGAGATCTCACCTTCTGCGAGTTTTGTAACTACATCTAAAGTGGATTTATCCAATTGGTTGATATAAAATGTACCTAAATCACCGCCAAAATTTTTAGAGTTATCGTCTTCGCTGTAAATTTTTGCCATTTCTTTAAATGATTTGTTAAATCTCACAACACTGTCTCGTAAAGAAGTTAAAAAGTTGATTGCTCTAAAATCAGCTTTCTCACCCTTTTTAATTTTAATTAAAATATGCCTTGTATGTATTGCTTCGCCTCTTTTTTCAAGCAATTGTATAATATGCAGACCAACGGGAGTTTCTGTAATTGGTGAAATTTCCCCCACTTTTAATGCAAAGGATGCTGCCTCAAATTCCGGATAAAAGACACCTTTTTTAACAAAACCCAAATCACCGCCATTTACTGCACTTCCGGGATCCTCGGAATATCTTTTTGCCATTATAGCAAAATCGGAACCATTTAAAATTGAATCCTTTATTGCCTTGGCAAAATCATAATATTTTTTAATTGTCTCTTTAGATGCTTCCGGTTTTCTGAATATGTGAGAGATATAAACTTTCTCGGGAATTATTCCAAGACTGTCTTTAAATTGATAATAAAAATCTTCAACTTCTCTTCGGGTTGCGTTAATATTTCCAAACTTCTTTTGCTGTATTTTTTGTACCATTAAATTTTTCTTAACATCGTCCCTAAGCTCTCGTTTAATTTTACTTAAACTCATTCCATATACCTGTTCAACTTTATCAATGGATCCGTACTGTTGGGTGAATACATTTATTTGGTAATCAATTCTCTGTTTTATCTCATCTTCGCTTATTTTTATAGAATCGATGTCAGCCTGTGCGTAAACAAGTTTATCGTCTATCATAGAATTTAGGATTCTTTTTTTAAGTTCGGGGTCATTCGGATCCAGTTTTCTTTTCGCGGCTAAAAGATTTGTCTGAAAATCAACTTCACTCTGTAAAATTATTTCGTTGTCAACTACCGCCACAATTTTATCGGCAACGTGTTGCGGGAATAAATTGATTGTAAAAAGTATAGTAAGATATATTATTTTAGATTTCATAAGCCTTTAATTTATAATTTCAATTTCATTATTTAAACGAATATTATCTATATAATTTTTAATTAATGATCGCTGTCTCTGAGCTAAATACATTTCGGAGACTTTTTCTTTAATTAATAAGAAGGGCGGTATCGATCCTTTTTTGAATTTTTCTTTTACCTGTACAACGTTGAATAAGTTTTCTTTATAATGCAGTACAAGGCTAACTTCGTTTTTGTTTAATCCTTTAACAACTCTCAATAGTAATTTTGGCTGTATTTGATAATCATATAAAAGTAAATTGGTTTTATTATCTATAACGGTTGAATCATTAATAAATATACGAACTGCTTTATCCCAGTCGCTTTTAATAACAGTGTTTCGGAATAATATTGCCTTGTCTTCATCGTTAAACGAAATTTTATTCAAAAGAGTTGCATTGTCAAAAAGTTTGAAATCATCTTTATGTGCAAAGTAAAAATTTTCAAGTTTATCCTCTTTAACATTTAATTTATCCCTTGCCAGAACTCTCTTTAAAAGTAAAGAACCTGCAAATTTTTTTTCTGAGTTTTTTATCAGTTTAATATATTCCCTTTGTTTTGTTATTCCCTCTTTAACAGCTTCTTGGTACAACAATTCATCGGTTACCCAGTTTCTTATAATCTCATTTTTTGTCAAATTCTGTACGTTGCTTGAATCAAGAATTGATTTTAATTCCGATTCATATAAGTAAGCATTATTTACTTTTGCTGCATATTTTTCTTGAACTTTTTTTTCTTGACAACCGTAAAAAAGAAATATGCTTATAATTAATCCAGCGTATGTGATTATTTTATTTAAATGCTTCACTTAATTTGTTTGGAAAAATTATTGGGTGATATTTTTTATCTAACATTCTAAGATATTCATTTTCTAATTTATGTGCCCGCATTTCTTGATAAGCTGCAGTCGCCTCGTTTTTGGCTTCTTTAAATGTTTTAAGATGTGCAGGTATTTTTTTATTAAGTCTTATAATAGAATGACCTCCATAGTTTTTAAACAACCCTGAAACATCACCGGGATTTTTCAATGTAAAGGCTTTTGCCGTAAGATTATTGTATTTAGCATCTCTCAATCCCCAGGCACCTGCTTTTGTTTTGAATCCGCCTCTTTCTGTATATTTTGCTGCAAGTGTATCAAAGTTTTCACCATTTTTAATTAATTCTGCATAGTGTTTTATAAGCGAATCACTTTTTGAGAAGATCTCAGTAAAGTCCACTTTATCAGGCCACATAAATCTTTTTCTGTTTTTGTTGAAGAACTCTAAGAGTTTTACGCTGTCAACTTTAACTTTTTTCCACACTTCATCCTGCTGCAATCTGAAAATGAGCAGTCCTTTTTTATATTCTTTCATAAGATTGGCGAATTGCGGGTTTAAATCTTCAAGTCTTGATGCTTCCAATTCCAAAGCTTTATCCTTAGCAAAGCTTTCAATTTCGTTTGACAAGAAATTAGCTCGCATTTTTTTATTCTTATTTTCCTTTATGTTTTTAATTTTTGTCAGCACAAAATCAATTGAATATGATTTGTCTTTGTAGGAAAATATGGTAAGGTTTTTTAATTTTTCAAGCGACTTATTTGTTTCACCTACTTTTAATGTGTCTGTACTTTTTATTAATCTTACATAATTTGTCTCGTTAAATTTATAATAGTATTTCTTTTGTAACTGAGTAGCTAATTTATCCATTGCTTGTTCGTATCTGTTTTTTCTGAATAATTTTGTCAATTCTTTTTTGTCTTTTTCATATGTCGGAATAGAAAGTTTACCGGTTAATTTTATAATGTGATAGCCGTACTTTGTTGTTACAATTCCAGACAGATCACCTACTTTTTTCAGATTAAAAGCTGCTTCGTCAAATGGTTTTACCATTCTTCTGCGTTTGAAAAATCCTAAATCACCGCCAACTTCATTACTCCCTGTATCGTTTGAATATTTTTTTGCAAGGTCACTAAAGTTACCTCCATGTTTCAGACTGTCTAATATCATTTTAGCCTGATCATATGCTTTTGTCGAATCGATTTTACCATTATTGGTGAAGTTTATTAAAATATGGCTTGCACGAATTTCCGGAATCCTTTTGTGTATATCGGTTACTTTAATAATATGATAGCCGTATTTTGTTTTAACAATACGAGGATAAACCTCTCCTACTTTCAATGAATAAACAGCATTTTCGAAAGACAATGGAAGGAAACCGGCTGTAATGTAATATATATCTCCACCTTCTTTTGCAGAGTTTTTATCATGTGAATATTTTTTTGCAAGTATACCTAAGTCAATTCCATTTTGAATACTTTTTAAAACTGTTTCAGCCATTTTATATGTAGAATCTTCCTTGCCTTTTTGAGGTACAAACATAATATGGCTGACTCTGTATTCTAATTTTCTTTTATTGTAAAGTTTTTTTGTCTCCGGTTCAATTAGTTGTTTCTCAATTAAAAAACTGGAAGCAATGCTTTCTTTATAATCTTTTAATTCTTTTAAAATTGAAGGATCGTTATTAAGTCCTCTTTCTTCTGCATCTTTTAATTTCATCTTATATTTCACATAAAGATCCAAGAATTTTTTATAATCATTCAAAGAATCCTTTTTAGCATTCTCAATACCACCAACATTTTTCGCATAGGCAGTCTCAAATTCTTTTAATGATATTTTTTGATTTTTAAATTTTGATACAATTACTTTTTCTTTATTTGATTGTGCCCACATTACTGTGCAAGCAAAAATAATCGTCAATAATATTTTTGTGAGCTTTGTAAACATGTTTTTTATCTCCCTTTATTTTCCTTATTTCTTATAAATATTTGATTAGTTATTTTGATATGCCGTTTTATGTTATTCAAATTAAATAACTTACACATCCGTTATTTAACTCTTGTTCCAATTTTTACAGACTCATCCACTTCGACTATTTTTAATATTCCAGCTTCATTTTCTGCAGCCAGCAGCATTCCTTCAGAAATTTCTCCCATAAGTTTTGCCGGTTTTAGATTTGAAACCATTACTATTTTTTTGTTTATAACATTTTCTGGACTGTAATCCTTTGCTATTCCCGCAATTATCTGTTTTTCTCCATTATAGGTTTCAACTTTTAATTTCATCAACTTTTCACTTCTTTCAATCTTTTCTGCATTTATTATTTTTGCAACTTTCAATTCAACTTTAAAGAAATCATCAATTGATACCAAACCGTCTTTATTAGTTTTATCTGAATTTGAGTTACCCAAATTTTCAATTTGCTTTTCTATCACATCGTCCTCTATTTTTTTGAAAAGTATTTCTGTATCATTTAATATATGTCCGGGTTCTAAATTTTCTTCCCCGCTATTATCCCAGTCCGTTGGTTGAGTATTTAACATTTTAAATATTTTCTCACTCGAATTTGGAATAACAGGATAAAAAACTTCAGCCAATGTATAGATAATCTGCAGGCAAACATTGAGTGTAGTGCCGCATTTTTCTTTATCTTTTTTAACACTTATCCAGGGTTCCGAATCATTAAAATACTTATTGGCGTTGCGTGCAAGCTGCATCGCTTCAAACACACCGTCTTTAAATTTGTATTTTTCAAAAAGTCCGCCTACTTTTTCTACACATACTTTTGCTTGAACAAGCATGTTTTCGTCTATTTTGTCCGATTTGCCCTTAGGGGGAACTTTGCCTTCAAAATGTTTTTTAACAAAAGTAAAAGTACGGTTAATGAAATTGCCCAAAGTATCGGCAAGTTCATTATTGTTTCTTGCTTGAAAATCTTTCCAGTAAAAATCCGAGTCTCTTGTTTCAGGCAGACTTGCAGCCAAAGTATAACGAAGAGGATCCGCAGGAAAAATGTTAAGAAATTCGTGCACGTCAATTCCCCAGTTTCTGCTTTTTGAAAATTTCTTTCCTTCAAAATTAAGGAATTCATTTGCAGGTACATTTTGAGGCAGCACATAATTACTTTTATTTCCTTTATTCCAAGCCATTAACATTGCAGGGAAAACAATGCAGTGAAAAACAACATTATCTTTACCGATAAAGGCAATGTATTTTGTATCTTTATTCAGCCAGTAGTCCTTCCAAAGATTTTCTTTACCGATGTTTTTAGAATATTCCTTTGTTGCTGAAATGTATCCTAAAACTGCTTCAAACCAGACATATAAAACTTTGCCTTCTGCTGAATCCAGAGGCACTTTAACACCCCAATCCAGATCGCGTGTAACCGCTCTTTCTTCAAGTCCGCTTTTGAACCAGCCTCTGCAGTATTGAAGAACGTTTTCTTTCCAGCCGTATTTATCGTTCATTTCATTTATGTATTTTTCAAGCTCAGGCTGGTATTTACCGAGTGGGAAGAACCAGTGTGATGTTTCTTTAAGCGTAGGAGTTTCGCCAGTAATTTTACTTTTTGGATTTTTAAGTTCGTTCGGTTTGTACAATGCACCACAATTTTCGCACTCGTCGCTTCTTGCTTCTTCGTTTCCGCAATTTGGACAGGTGCCTTCAACGTATCTGTCGGGCAGAAACATTTTGGCTTTTTCGTCATAAAACTGTTTTGTCTTTTTCTCGTTTAGAATTCCCTGTTTGTAAAATTCAAGGAAAAATTCCTGTGCGGTTTTGTGATGTACTGGCAGACTAGTCCTCGAATACACATCAAAACTCATTTCAAATTTTTCAAATGCATCTTTGTTTATTTTATGAAAACGGTCAATAATTACCTTTGGTGTAACACCTTCTTTCTCAGCAGAAATAGTAATTGGAACGCCGTGTTCATCCGAGCCGCAAACGTAAAGTACATCGTTACCTTTCAACCTGTTGTATCGGACGTAGATATCCGCAGGAAGATATGCGCCGCTTAGATGACCTAAATGGATAGGTCCGTTTACATATGGTAGAGCGGAGGTGACAAGTATTTTTTCTTTTTTCAAATCCGTTACAGTGTATATAAAAAATAAGTCTCTAAATATAATAATTTTGGTAGGAAATTAGGTAATAATAATATAATACAATTTAAAAAAGGGGAGTAAACAAACTATATTTTGATTCATATAGAACCAAGAATAAATTTACTCCCCCTTGGTGCCTAGAACCACTGAGGGAGTAGTGATCCTTTGGATTGGGAATACAATATTATAAGTTTTATTAATAAATGATGTGACGAAGAGCAAATTAGGAGATTCAATATTTTAAATCCTGGATTCCCACTCCTGCCTACCGCAGGCATGTCCGTGGGAATGACTTGATATAATAAATTAATTACAAGTTCTGGCTATAAAATCAATTATTACTTCATCCTTGGAGTTTAGAAGGTCTTCAGGTGAGCCGTGGAAGTAGATTTTTCCTTTAAATATCATTGCAACCGATGAGGCGACGTTTTTTACGCTGTACATATCGTGCGTAACTACAACGGAGGTAACATTTAATTTTTCGCCCAGTTTATTTATCAGATTGTCAATATTGTTTGACATTATCGGATCCAAGCCTGTGGTGGGTTCATCGTATAGTATATATTCCGGATTTGTGATTAAAGCCCTTGCAAGTGCTACTCTTTTTTTCATTCCGCCGGAAAGTTCTGCGGGTTTTACATTTTGTGCTCCTGACATACCAACCAGTTCCAGCTTTTCTGTAACAAGCTTTTCAATTTCTTTTTCTGATTGTGTGTTTTTAGTTTCTATAAGCGGAAGCGAAACATTTTCTCCCACTGTCATCGAATCAAATAATGCAGAGCCTTGAAAAAGGAAGCCGAACTTTTTTCTTAATTCATATAATTTTTTTTGATCTAAATCGCTTATTGTTTTGCCCTCTACTCTTATGTTACCTTGGTCCGGGATTAAAAGACCAACAATGTGCTTTAACAAAACACTCTTGCCGCAGCCGCTGCTGCCAATAATTACAATTGTTTCACTGGAATCAATTTTAAGATCAATTCCTTTTAATACTTTGTTGTCATCAAAACTCTTATGTAGATTTTCAATTTCTATCATTATAAAATTGAATTATTAATTACAGTAATAACAAAATAATTAAATTATTCGGTACAAAGAAAACATCATTTATTCTCTAATTTAAAAATAAAGGGTAAAGCTAATAATCCTATCAATCCCAATATCTTAAAAGTAAATACCATACCTGCCAGATCACTCAGCACTCCTACAGCAAATACACATAAGGCATTTAGCAAAAACATAATTGACATAAACACACCGTTTATAAAAGACGGTCTATCGGATTTTAATTCCAAAATAATAGCAAGTAAAACGGGGTTTGCGGAAAGGACAAATAAGCCGAGAATAATAAGAACCGGTATCATCCAGAAACTGTTTGCAATAGTAAGCAGCCATAAAAATATCGGCGATCCCACACCTATTATAAGCAATGTATTTTTTCTTCCGATTTTATCCGAGAGTGTACCCGAAAAGAACGAACCTGCCGAACCAGCAAAAGAAATAACCGAAAGGGCAACGCCGGACATCCAGAGACTTTCACCTCTAAGGGTTAAATACGTCGGCAAAAAAGCCCTTAATGATCCGCGCATAAAAGAGATGAATAAAATAACACCCGTTAATAATATCAAAGCTCTGGAATGTTCTTTTAATGTTTTAATTGCACTTAAATCTTTTTCACTGTTTTTTATTTTGTCTGATCCGTCAGCTGACGGACTTATTTTTTTTAATCTTATAAATAAGAATACGGTTGCAAGAAATCCTACAATAATTAATCTGTAAGTTCCTTCGAGTCCCCAGAGTGATATTGCACCCAAAACAACAATCGGTCCTATGCCCCGTGCAAATTCACCACCGAGCATAAAATAACTCATTCCTTTTCCTATTTTATTCCCCGCAATATCTTTAATCATTACCGGTGCGGGAACGTGAAACATAGAAGCGCTTATTCCGCTAATAAAAAGTAGTATTACTATAATTGTATAAGTCGGCGCCGAACCGAGCAGACTCATTGCAACCGCTGTAATAAAAGGTGCGGCAATAACAAAGTATCTGATGCTTACTTTATCTGCAATTAAACCGACAAACGGGTTAATAAGTGAAGGAAGATTCCTTACGACAGAAAGAAATCCTGCCAAGGTATAAGATAGACTTAGTTTCTCTATAAGTAAGGGAAGTATTGGTGCTAAATATGCAGAAAAAGTATCGTGTACAAAATGTGCAAATGAAATTGTTATTACATTCCCACGTTGGAATTTCTTTTTATCAGACATGAATTTTTAGTAATTAGTTATAATTAAGAATAAATATAAGAAGAAAGCAGTAATATTATTTAGTTTTTAGATTCAATTAAACCTGTAAGTTTTTTCAACCCAGTAAACAACATTGTTGTTTTTTATTTTTACGGGTTCCCATTTTGATTTATAAGCAGCAATAATTACACTCAGTAAACATTTTTGTGAGCCGGTTGTATTTGTAATAACTTTATGTTCAATTACACTTCCGTCTGTACCTATTTTTAATTCAACATCAATTAAACCTTTCATGTTTTTATCTATATTTTGAGGTAAAACTTCTAATATCTGCCTGGGCACAAAAGGTAATTGAGGTGCGTTATGTGAAGTACCTTTTTGAGATGCATCACCATTTCCATTACCCCCGATTTTATTTTTTTTTAATTGAACAATTTCCTCGTCCGGTAGAATTTCGGGTTCATCAATCAAATCTATTGTGAAAATTTTGGGTTCTTTTGGTTTTGGATTTTTAATAATATACTGTTTAGTATTCGGTGCAAGATCATTTATTGTAAATAAAAGTGATTGGTATTTTTTTTGTGGAGGTGAAAGTGTAGAAATATACGGGAAGAATAAAAATAAGACTATGAAGATAATAAGACTTATAACAAGGCTTAACTTAAAGTTAATTTTGTATTCATTCTTTAATATTTTGTACCGTTCTGTCATAATACCGGTTTATATTATTTTTAATTAAAAAAAATCACAACCTGCCGTTCTCCCAGCATTTTCACAAAAACCGTACAATCTAATCATTAATTTCTCAGTTTAATGGAATAAAAATTTAAATAAAAGTCAAAACCAATTATTAAAGCAAAGACTTTACTTCCAGGAAAAGGTTTTCTCTGTTTTTATTTCCTTGCCGGAGTTTTTGTCTTTTATAAATAATTCCAATGAATATTCTCCCACTTCATATTTATTCATATCAAGTTGGAAATATACTTGCGGATTTTTTGTATTACTTTGATAATTTGTAGAAAGAGTTACGGAATTATTGTCATCGTTACCACCGAAGACACTAAAAATTGAACCAAAAAATTTGCTCAGTCCGCTTCTGTCTTCTACTTTTTTTATTGTGATTTTCTGTTCAAAATCAGCTCTTCCGTTTTTAGAAAATTTAAGATTATAAACTTCGTAATATAAATTGATATTATTATTCTCTGAGAATTTTAATGTTGGATTTGGAAGTATTTTTAAATTTTTCCTTTTTATAAAACCTTTTGGCACCTTGTTTTTATTTATTACAGAAGCAAAAAGTATATCGCTTATGTCCAAGTTTTTATTATTAAAATTTCTAACGGTAATTTTATCTCTGTTTGCCGATACACCTTTGTCAGTACGTCTTTGTAATTCAAGTGCAAAGTAGCCTGAATCGGGAGGTAGATTTAATTCCAAAGAATTAACAAGTATTATTTTTGTGCTGTCAATAATAATCACTTCGGATTTACTAAAGTTATTTATTGTATCTATAATTGAATTTTTCAGATTATAATATCCGTCACTGTAGAAAAATCCCGCAACATGAGGATAGATATATAAATTATTTTTAAGCAGTGTATCGGCGGCATCTAGTCCGTAACTAACATAAACATCTGTTTTATTTGTTTTATCTAAATTTTTAAATTGTGTAATTTGATATGGCACTTTAAATTTCGGTCCTTCAAACTTTGGATCATACAGTTCATTTCTTACCGATTTTACGTAGTTTGCATACCTGTAACTGTTACTCGCATACTGAGAAACATATCTGCTGCCTGGTGTTGGTGTGCTGAATCTGAAATTACCGTTCATAAAATCGTCCGTAAAACCGAAGACCATATCTGTATAATACCAAACATCTGTTTTTAAATTTACCTGTGTTCTTCCGCCGGCGTTTATGTGCGGTCTGAATCTTACTCTGTTTATCGGTTCACCGTACCGGAGATAAATATCACCTCTGTCAGTCTTCCAGCCTGAAATATTTTTTTTTGGTAAACTGAAACGCAGATTTGCATATGCCACTCTTGAATAATGTTCCAGTAATCTTTCGTTGTATTTTGTTAAATATAAGGGCTCTTTTATTTTCCAATATTCTTTAATCAATGATCTTAGTTCGGCATCTGTGAAGTTCTCAAACTTATCTTTAAATAAAGGTTTTATTAATTCTTTTACAGAGTTAAATGTGAAATCTTCTCTTTCGGCGGGACTCATATATGCAAGTGCATTTTTGTATTCATCGTGAGCTTTTTTGTTTTGCGAATTTTTGTAACAAAGTAATCCCAGATAAAGGTGTGCTAAATATTTCCCGGGCTCCAACTTTGTTAATTTCTCCAAAAAGGGAATACCTTTTTCGGGTTTGCCTAAATCTTCGTACAAAGTACTTAAATGTAAAAGAGCCTGGGGATTGTCGGGGTAGTATTTTAAAAGTTTGAGAAAATACCTTTCCGATTCGTAAAAATCTTCCATAGCAAATTTTTCAAGACTGAGTTCGGGACTGAAAGGATCATCTTTGAAAACTGATTTGTGGTAATCGTTAAAATCTTTTTCTTTGAATCTTCCCAATTGAAAAAGTGCAATAACATTTGTGCTGTCAATTTTTAATATTTTTTCATACTCTTTAAATGCCATGCCGTCGCTAAAAGATTCCATTAACGCAGCTTTGAGAAGTCTTATTGTAATATTATTGGGTTTTCTGAATAACGCATCGTTGAGTAGTTTCCTTGCTTTTGACCTGCCCCTGATTGTTTTTTTCGAGATATAAATTTTAGCCAGTTCAAATTCAGCCTCAGCGGTTTTATCTTTTCTTATTGATTTTTTTAAAAAGTGTTCGGCTTTTTTCAAATCTCCGGATTTGGCAAATTGCAATCCTGCCAGGTAATAATCCCCTGAAGTTGAATCCTTATCAGAAAAACCAAAGAGAGAAATAGAAGTAAGAAAAATGATTAGTAATATATTTACAGATTGTTTCATCTATTGGTAAAAGTGAAAATCATCTTTAAAATAACTTTCCTAATGCATCTAATCAATGATAAATTATAACCATAAGGAAATAAATTATTCCCAATTTTTTAGCAGAAGTTCAACTTTTTCTTTAAGAATTTTAATTGTTAAATCAATAGTTTGTAAATGTGTGCGGAATGCAAGCACGGCAATTCTAATAATAAACTTGCCGTCAACATTTGTTGAAGAAAGAAATACTCTGCCGTCTTTGTGAATTTCTTTTATCAGCAATTGATTAAATTTATTGGCATCTCCTGTTTCGGGAATATATCTGAAAGATGTGACGGAGAGTTCGGGCTCCGGTCCCATCTCAAAGCCATCAATCTTTTTCAGTTCCTCGTAAAAATATTTAGTTAGTAAAAGTTTCTCTTCCAGCCCGTCGCTAAAAGGTTTAACTCCGTGTAGCATTAACGGAAGCCAAAGGCGGAGACCTCTGAAATGTTTTGTAAGTTCTGGAGAGAGATCGGCGGGGGAAGGTTCTTCTTCTATTGCAACGGCATCCTGCAGATAGTTAGCTTTATAATAATGTGCGGCATTTAATTTATTTTTATCTTTTACAAGTACGACGCCCAAACCGTAAGGTAAAAACAAACCTTTGTGCGGATCCATTACAAGCGAGTCTGCTTTTTCTATCCCTTTTAACCTTGATTTACCTGTTTCGGAAAGTACAAAAAAAGCACCGTAAGCCCCGTCAACGTGAAACCACATATTATTAATTTCAGCAATTTCTGCAATTTCATCCAATGGGTCAATTACTCCGAAATCGGTTGTACCCGCTGATGCGATTATCAGCCAGGGGATTCTGTCTTCTTTTTTATCTTTTTCAATTTCTACTTTTAATGATTGATAATTTATTCTGTAATTTTCATCCAGTTCAACAAATTTTATTTTGCATTCTTTTAATCCTGCAATTCTAATAGCTTTATCAATACAGTGGTGAACTTCGTGTGAAAGATAAATTACGTATTTGCTTATATCGGATGTATTTAAATTGAATGCGTCTCTTGCGGTAACAATTGCTATCAGATTTGCTATGCTTCCACCCGAAGCTAAATTACCGACTGTTTCTGGCGGGAAGCCTACAATTTTTGCCATCCAGCGAATAAGCATATTTTCCATTCTTACTGCTCCGGGACCTGCATAAAAAAGTCCAGCGTATCTGTTTGTAATATCCGCAAGATAATCACCCAATGCAGAGTTGTATATGCCGCCTCCGGGGATGTACCCCAAATGACCACCCGAAGCAGGATTTAAATTTGGAAAGTCAACGTTGTCTTTGAATAATTCGATTGCTTTTTCAATTGAAATCGGTTCGTCGGAAATTGGAAAGTTTAATAATCCTTCGCCTGTATTTTCGGTTAGATTAAAAGCATTAATGTTATAAATATTATTTATAAAATCTTCAGTGTAATCAATTACTTTATCTCTTGTTTCTTTTCGTTCTTCTGTAGAAGGCTCTAAAAGCCTGGAGGATTTTTCAAGTTCTTGAATTTTGTTTTTTAGTTGGATCATAATTATGGATGAATTTTAAGTAAAAAAAATTAATTGAATAGTTATTATTGATTAATTCTGAAGGAAAGTCAATTTATTTCTTTTCAAATAAATATGCGTAATTTTTGTATCCTTCTTTTTCAAGATTTTCTTTCGGTATAAAACGAAGTGCGGCTGAATTTATACAATATCTCAACCCCGTTGGTGCGGGCCCGTCGTTAAAAACATGTCCCAAATGTGAATCTGCTTTTTTGCTTCTTAATTCTATTCTTTCTACATATAATTTTGTGTCAGTTTTTTCAACTATATTTTTTTTATCAATTGGTTTAGTAAAAGACGGCCAGCCTGAACCCGAAACATATTTATCGGTTGAACTGAATAGAGGTTCTCCCGAAATAATATCTACGTAAATTCCCTCCTTCTTGTTATTCCAATATTTATTATTGAATGAAGGTTCTGTAACTTCGTTTTGTGTTACTTCATATTGTAATCTTGTAAGTTTCTTTTTTAGTTCTTCTTTAGACGGCATTTTATAACCTGTTTTTAATTTTTTCTTTTTATCAATTTTAATTTTTTTATTCCAAATCATTTGCCGATACTGGTCACGACCTGAACCGCTGCGATATCTTTTATAATTTACAGGACTTTTTTTGTAATAGTCCTGATGATATTCTTCTGCTTTATAAAAGGTTTGGGTAGGCAAAATTTTAGTTACAATCGGAGCATTAAACCTTCCGGATTCGTTCATTTCCGATTTAGATTTTTCCGCTAAGTCTTTTTGACTTTGGTTATGATAGAATATTGCTGTTGTATATTGTTGACCTCTGTCAACAAATTGTCCTCCGTCATCAGTCGGATCTATCTGTCTCCAAAAGACATCAAGAAGTTTTTGATAACTTATTTTTTCGGGATCGTAAGTAACTTGAATAGATTCATAGTGTCCGGTAACGCCTGATGAAACTTGATGGTATGAAGGATTTCTTACATTTCCTCCCGTGTAACCTGATATAACTTCAGATACACCGTCTAATTTTTCAAACGGATGCTCCATACACCAGAAACAACCTCCGGCAAAAGTAGCAGTCTGTAAATATTTGTTTTGTTTTATCTGTTTTGAATTAGTATTACAAGCAGACACTAAAAAAATAGTTAATAAAATTATTAATACACTTTTCAAATTTTTCATCTCACTCTCACATTTAAAATATTATTCACAACCTGCAACTTGCAACTTTTCAACCTGCAACTATTTACTTATTTTAATCTAAGCCACTTTTTATAAACCAACGCTTGTTTTTCCGTTTGGTATTCCGTTTGTTCTATAACAAATTTTTTAACGGGATTGTTGCGCAGTTTTACTTTTAAATTTATAAGTTTGCCGTCCCTTGAAAGGAGAAAATCCAACTTCGTTCCTGCGGGATTTTCGTTAACAAATTTATCGAGCAATTTATTATCAATCCTGTAATTATTTACTGCAATTATTTCATCGTTTACATTCAGCCCTGCTTCGTAAGCAGGTGTTCCGTTCGTTACTCTTCTAATAATCAACTTACCATTCTGTGTTCTCATTGAAACTCCTAAATATTTAGAATTTGAATTTTCATTTATATCTATTAATTTCAGCCCCGCATATCCTAAATATTTATTGTAATTAATTTCTTTTGTTCCGTTCACATAATTGGCAAAAAAATCGTCCAGATTTTCACCCGCAATTTCTTCAACGGCTTTTTTCATTTCCTTTTCTGTAAAGCCGCGTTTTAATTTTTTGTAAAATTTATTGTAAAGAAGGCGGAGAACATCGTCGTAACTTTTTTCTCCGTTTGTATTGTTGATTATTTCCAAGTCGAGAAGCATACCTAAGACAGAACCTTTCCCGTAATATGATATTTCCGTGTTATAACTGTTCTCGTTGCTTCTGTAAAATTTTATCCACGTATCATAGCTTGACATGGCGGCTGACTGTACTATATTGCCCGGCTGATTTTCCAAAGAGGAAATTGACCGAGCAACTCTGCTAAGATATTTATCCGGTGTGTAAAAACCAGCTCTGAGTAGAATTTGACTTCCGTAGTAAGTTGTAACTCCTTCCATTTCCCAAAGAAGTTTTGTATAATTTTCGTTTTGATAGTCAAATGGACCTAGTTGAATCGGTCTTATCCTTTTTACATTCCACAGGTGAAAATACTCGTGAGCGACCAGTCCCAAAAAGCTTATAGATCTGTTTTTCGTATCGTAATTCCACCTTCTGAATTGGAGTGTGGTTGAATTTAGATGTTCAAGTCCTCCTCCTCGGTTACCCAAATTGTGAACTATAAAAGTATATTCTTTATTAGGATTTTCTCCGATAACTTTTGTTGCCGTTTCAACTATTTGCGCCATTTGAATTTTTAAAGAATCAATGTTGTAATTTCCTTCGCCGTACATAACTAAGTTATGCGCCACTCCTGCAGCTGTGAATTTGTAAACGTTTTGATTACCGATTTCAATGGGAGAGTCTGCGAGTATATCATAATTGGGTGAGTAATATTCCCATTTTTTATCTTTTAATTGTTTTAACCCCGTGTTTACTTTTTTCCAATCTTTATATGGAATTATTTTTAATGTTGATGGCTTGTTTTTTAAATCCTTCACATACATGAAAACACTTGTACCGTTCAAATAACCGTGAGATACATCAATAAAACTTGTCCTCACCGACATTTCAAAAGCGTAAACTTTATAACTGATAGTAACGGATTTTGATTTAGTTAAAAAAACTTTCCAGGTGTATTTATTTGTTTTTTCAAAAAGTAAAGAATTATTATCCCCGTCAATTGCTCGGAAAAATGAAACATTTTTAGCAAACTCTCTTATTAAATAAGAACCCGGTGCCCAGACGGGCATAACAAATTCAATTGTATCTTTATCATATCCGCTTACCTTCATTTCAACTTCAAAATAATGAGACTGGGGTTCACTCATCGAAAGAGTGTACTCAATAACAGGATTTGTTTGTGAATAAGACAGTGACGAAATAAAGAATGCAGATAATAAAATAATGAATGAATATTTTCTCATAAAATCCTTTAAAAATAAAATGTTTTTTGTTAACGGCTTTAATTGGAGTTGAATTTATTATAAAGTTGAAACTAAATCAATTGAATTTACACAGGTGGGAAAACAAAGGGAAAGAATTTAAAATTTTATTCCTAATTTTTTAAATACAAAACTTAATATCCAAGCCGGGCCGATTAAAAGAAATTGCAGGTCTTTAAAAAAGGAAGGTTTTTTCCCTTCAACTTTATGACCGTAAAATTGTCCAATCCATGCCAACACGAATATTATTACTGAAAAAAGCCAAAGAGAAATTATTCCCGAAGTATATATCAAATGGTTGAGCCAAAGAGAAATAACGGATACAATCAGCATTCCGACTGCAATTGAAAAAGATAAACGAATGTAAAAAATAAAAATTAAAATTATCGTCAGGGCAGCAAGATTAAAAAATATACTTTGTCCGCCATTATTGCCTGTCGATAAAAATGTTAAAGGCACTAAATAGAGTAAACCTATCAGGCTGAAAAAAATTGTGGGAACGCAAATAAAATGAATCCTTTTATTAATAGGGTTTTGATGACTTTCTCCATATTCTGAGAACCATTGGTTTATAGTTTTTTTCATAAATGCCTCAAAAAAATATATATATTTATTTCTTTTTTAAAGAAGAAGACTTTAAGTAAGATTTTAAATCTCTGTAATAATTTTCGTGGGAACCTATGTTTATTAATTCTAAATCTTTTCCTTTTTTACGATATGAAAGAAGATATTGTTGTTGTTTAATCTTAAATTTATAAACGAATATACCTTTCAAATCTCCTTTTTTCTCATTCCCAATTTTAGAGTCCTCAGCAATTTTCAAAATTACTTTATCTAAAGTTAATTTCTGATTGTGATGAAACCTTTTAACTTTCCGGGCAAATAAGCTGGATTGATAAATTTTCATTTATACTATTAACCGAATTGATATTCCGTTTTGTCATTGCTTTCCAATTGTTCAATCCCGATCATAATTTCTTTTATTTGACTAAAAGATAAATCAGGATTTTCTTCTGCTATTTTACCGATTTTTGCCCAGTATTCAATTTGACCTGTTACAGAACGATTTTCTGCTTTTGATTGGATTCTAGCCCTTTCTATTAATTTTTTAGATACTCTTACTGCTATACTCATAATTCATACTCCTATAATAAATAACAAAATAAAACAAAATGTTGCAAAACGCAACACTATTTTAATTAAACTTTCTCGCAATAACAAGAGCGGCTTTTAATGCTTCGGTTACCCCGGAGTTTTGATTTAACGCCTCAAGATAAACGATATAAATACCAATCCGCAAGAGATTTCCCTCGTCGTCCAGTCCGTTAAAAATAATTGAACCGCTCGAACCAGATGAGAAATTATTCTCCAAGGTTCTCACGCGTCTTCCTTTACTGTCATAAATTATTACTTTTACCTGTGCAATGGGCTGGATTAAGTTATACGATATAATAGTAAAATCTTCAAACCCGTCGTTATCGGGTGAAAATGGATTCGGTGAAATTGATATACTCGATTGTGAGTGTAATTTTTGAGTGAAAACACTGTTCTGTTTTCCGGGCGTTGCACCTGACGGATTTACGGATGTGCTCCAATTATTTTTATCGTTACCGTCAATATTAGGGCTTATTCTTTCAAGTGATTTGTTTTTTGTATCTGTAAAATTTTCATTGTTCCATTTATCTGAATAAAATACAGAATCAATTGTATTGCCGAGAAAATCCGTAAGCAGAATTAATTCACCGGAATTTGAGAGTCCGAGGGATGATGAATTAACAACACTTACCAAATCTTGATTTGTTAAACCGTAATTATTTATAACCGAAGAATCAGCCGAGAGTAAAAAGAAACTGCCGGGGTGAATTATTAAACTTGTTTGTGAAAGTTTGAAACTGTTTCCGCTTTCATCAATTATTTTCCAACCGCCTGCATTAATTTCATTATTGCTTTTGTTATAAAATTCTATAAACTCACTGTTGCCGTTATCAGGATTATACATAATTTCGTTAATAACCAGATCGCCTTTAATTCCGGCTTTAATATTTTTAATTGAATTTTCTTCTCCGGGCGTACTTTTATTAAAACTAAGTGAAGTTGTCCAGTTTGTGCTGTCATTAGTCGGATTATCTGCAGAAATTCTTTCAAGTGAAAACCCTTTTCCGCCTCCCCAATTTGACGAATAGAACAAGCTGTCAATTTTTGCTCCTCTGAAATCGTAAATAATTATTCCGTCTCTTGTGTTTCCGAGTGAGCCGAAGTTCACAAGTTTTACAGCTGCGGTTATGTTTTGATAGACACCAAAAAATGAGGAGTCTTTTGTAAGCAATAAATATTCACCGGGATTTATAATTAAGTCGGAATTTGTAATAAAATTCTTTGTCGGTGAAGGAAGCAAATCACTCACCGACCAGTTTTTTAAATTTACCGGATCATCCGAACTATTTAATAATTCTATCCATTCGGGTTTACCGGTTTCCGGTTTGTACATTACTTCATTTATCAAAAGTGAATTTTGAGCAAAACCCGGCTGCGTGTACGCCTCGGCATAATTATTAAGCGTGTCTTCGTCCTGTGCAAAAATTATATTTGCCCCGACCCATATTTTTTGCCTCAAGTTTTCAATATAGTTTGATGAATTTATATATACGGAATCAAAACCCGCTAAATTTAGATTTGTTTCTGTTGACAGTAATTGGTCCGGAATATTATCTGAATTACTGTCAATAAAAAAATGTACGGAAAAATTGTTTGCGTTGGATTGTCCTTTGTTAAATACTTTTACAGATGGAGTTACATTATCTCCGGCAACTGGAAATTGTGGGTCAAAGGATATTTCCAATGCCGTTAAGTCAAATTTCCTGTTTGTTATGCTGTTTATTCTACCGGGCGTACTCATCTCATTATCCGAAGATGAAGACCAGTTAACAGGCAGGTTGCTTCCGGCGATAAAGTCTTTCCTTTCCAATGAATAACCGCCTGTTCCTCCCCAGCTTTTGCTGTAAAGAACCGAGTCTATCATCAGGTCTCTGTTATCCCTTAAAACAACTCCGTCTTCATTATTGTTTAATCCGGGTAAATTCAAAATCACTATTTTTGAAGGTATGGCTTTGTGAAAATTAAAAATGCTTGAATCTCTTGCAACAACTAAATATGATTTCGGGGGAATAAGCACGGTTGAATGTATAACAACGGTCACAGGCGTTGTGTATCTGTCGGTTAAACTCCATAGTGCAAGATTTATTGAATCGTCGGAAGTGTTATAAAGTTCAATCCATTCAGGTTCGCCTCCAACGGGACTGTACATTATTTCGTTAATTACAATAGTAGATTGCTTATAACCCGGGGAAATAATTTTTTCCTTTATATTATCAGTTGTATCCTGGTCTGTGTTTAGGACAGCTTTTACAACAAACACTCTCGGACTTTGCAGATTGTTTATTTGAAAATTGAATGCCTCTGATTTACTCCCGCCGGGATTAATTGTTAAATTCATTTTTGTTTCCAACAAAAAACCTGGGAAAATATCAGCGTTTGTCATTTCATATAATTGAAGTGAATATTGGACAGTATTTTTTCCGCTGTTATTTACAACGGCTGAAATTCGCACATTATCGCCTTTGAAAGGTTTATCGGGATTAAAAATTATTTCCGTCACGCCAACGTTAAAATCTTTTTGTGTCAACGAATTTATATCGCCCGGCGTTCCGTTCCATGGATTGACAGATGTTCCCCAATTACTTTGTGAATTTGAACTATCATTGGGATCAATCCTTTCCAAAGAATTTCCGTTATCACCGCCCCAATCAGGAAGGTAACTCAGGCTATCAATTAAGACACCCAACGAATCATGTATTGCAACAACATCGCCACTATTATTTAATGATGGCAAATTTGGAACAAATAAAAAATCATTTTTAAGCCCATAAATAATTATCAATAAAGAGTCTGAGCCTAATACAACAAAAGATTTCGGTGCTAAAACAAAATCATTTTCTGTAATAATTGCGGAGGTACTGTTGTCTGATACCATCCAATTTTTTATGTTTATAATCGAATCACTTCTGTTGTATAATTCAATCCACTCAGGTTGATTAACCGGCGGAGAGTACATTATTTCGTTTATTACAAGATTGTTAAAAGTGTTCGGTTCGTTTACAACAGTAAAATTGTCGGTAGTTTTATTGTTCGATGTATCACCATCTAAGTTGAAACTAATTTCTGCAATAATATTGTAATTGTCTGCCGGCAGAGAATTTATAGAAGTATTTATTTTAATGGAATCCGATTTTGCAAGGTCGGAATAACTTTTATTGAAAATTATTTCATCCGAAGTGCCGATGATATCAAAATTTATATCATTATAAAATGTAAAACCGAATGAAGAAGCCGGGTTCTTTCCAATATTTTTTACAACTGCTGAAAGAAAAACATTGTTGCCTTCAATTATTAATTGAGGAGAATGATTTAAAGAAATAATTGATAAATCGTTATCAAAAGGAGTTAAAGAATTTTTCATTCCGGGAGTTGCTCCGTTATTGTCCGTTGAAGTTCCCCAATTACTTTGCTTTATGGTTGAGTCATTTACGTCAATTCTTTCCAAAGAATTACCGCTGCTTCCACCCCAATCGGGAAGATAACTTAAACTGTCAATCAACAATCCGAATGAATCTCTAATCACAACAGCATCGCCGCTGTTATTAAGGGAAGGCATATTGTTAAAAACAATTAATTGAACCGGAATATTGTATCTGTTTAAAATACTCGAGTCCTTGCTCAGCACAACGAATGATTTTGAAGGAATATGAATATCGCTGTTTGTAATTATTACGTTAGTCTTGTTATCGGCAAATGTCCAGCCGTTCAGGTTTAACGAGGAATCTGTTCGGTTGAAAATTTCCACCCACTCGGTTTGTTCAGTAAGTGGAGCGTACATAATTTCATTTATAACAATATCATTAAACTTATGAAGGATTGGAAAAATATATACGGATATAAACTTCGTGTTATTGGCAGTATCTTCGTCACCTGATAAAATTACTTTTGCAATAAAATTACTTTTACCCGCAGAAGAATTTTTTATTGTTGTACTTATCGATACAGAATCATTAACCGCTAAATTTGAAAATGATTGAGAAAATATTTTTTCATTGGCTGTTCCAATGGAGTCAAAATTTGTATCATTAAAAATCTCAATTGAAAAACTACCCGCAGAATTAGTCCCATTATTTTTTGCGGTAACATTTATGGTGAAGTTATCTCCTTCAAAGATGAATGAAGGAAAAACTGAAAGGGTTGATAAAACCAAATCAAAACTTAAGGGGGTAATTGAATTTCTAAAGCCCGGGGTTCCGTTTACTTTAGTAGAGTTTGACCAGTTTGAACTTGAGTTATCTTTATTAGTTTTTATTTTTTCGTCGGAAATATTTTTAGAGTTATTCGCCAAGTATGTATATGTATCCAAAGTATCGCCTGCAGAATTCATTAAAATAAGTTTCCTGTTGCTGGAGTTGGACATACCAGACGAACCGAAAGCTTTGTTGTTTAGTTTTAAAATTAATGCCGAAGAAGGAACAAGTGTGTTATAAATACCTGTTGACAAATCGTAGTCGCCTTCAAAAATAACCGCATAACTTTTTGGAGAAAGCAGCGTACCGAATCCGGCCGATACGATAATATCTTTGCTAGAGGTGTGATATTTAATTTTATAATTGTTTAGATCAATAGTGGTTGTAGCGGATGTGTTGTATAACTCAATAAATTCACTATTTGTGCCGCTGCTCGTCTTAAACATTATTTCGTTAAAAGTAAGCGCTGTGTTTGTCTGTGAGAACAAGTTAACAGTAAAAAGAAGAAATAATGAAAGAATTATTTTCTTTTTCATACCCCCAAACCCCCGAAAAAATTATTAATTATTTATTTCTATACCCGACTCTTTTAGAAGCAATTTTTTGAAACCAGCCGTCAGGTATTCTTTTTAAAAATCCGCTTATAACAGCCATCTGCCATGGAAACCGGATAACATCTTTTTCATTTTTTAATTTATTGAATATAATTTCAACAGCTTTTTTAACATCCATTAAATACGGCATCGGAAAATCGTTTTTATCGGTCATCGCAGTTTTTATAAATCCCGGGTGCACGGAAATAATTTTAACATTGAAAGGTTTATATTCCGCTTTAAGGCTTTCCAATAATGCCGTTACCGCAGCTTTACTTGAACAGTAAAATCCGCTGACCGGAAAACCGCGTGCATCCGCAAGACTCGACACACCGGCAATAAAACCCGATTTTTGTTCTTTTAATATTGGGAGAAGTTCGTGTAGAAAATATACAATCCCAAAATAATTTACCGCATAAGTTTGTTCAGCGATTGAAGAGTCAAAATTAGCAAATGATTGTTTCATACTTACACCCGAGTTTAAAATTGCGCCGTCAATTCGGTTATATTTTTCAATTATTAAACTGACTGTTTTTTTAACATCATCCTTATTAGTTACGTCACATTTTATAGCAAGTAACTCGGAGCCGTAATTTTCAATTTGTTCTTTTATTTCATCAATAAGTTCAACCCTTCTTGCGGCCAGTATTAATTTACATTTTTCTTTAGCAATCCTTAAGGCTAATTCTTTACCGATACCGCTTGAACCACCGGTTATTAAAATTATTTTGTTCTTAAAATTCATAGATAGTTTTATCAATTATTGAGGTTTAATAATTAATCTAACTAATAATTATATATTTGACAACAAATATTTTGTCCTGATTATAAAACACTCTTTTCAATTTCTAAACAATTCATTATCTTTCCTCAAAAATTATTCCAATGTTTGAAAGTAATACTATAACCATAGATAATGTGATTGTAAGGGAAGAAATATTTTCACAAAAATTTGCTTGTGATTTGCATAAATGCAAAGGTGCTTGCTGTACTTTAGAAAGTGAATTTGGTGCACCTTTATTAGAGGGAGAAATTACTTTGATTGAAGAGAATTATGAGGAAATTGAAAAAAATTTGTCAGATGAACATAAAAACATAATAAAAGCAAACGGCTTTTACGAAGAAAAACAAGGCGAACTTATGGTTAGCAGTATTAATAATAAAGCCTGTGTTTTTGTCTATTACGAAGATGAAATTGCAAAATGCGGAATTGAAAAAGCATATATTGAAGGAAAATCTTCATTTAAGAAACCGATTTCATGTCATTTATTTCCAATTAGAATATCTTACTTTGGGGGAGATGTATTAAGGTATGAGAAATTTGCAGAATGTTCACATGCTACAAAAAAGGGTGAAAAAGAAAACACAAATGTTTTTGAATTTTGCGAAGAACCGCTTAAAAGAAATTACGGGGTTAAATGGTATTCAACATTAAAAGAAAAAACAGGTAAATAAGATGTTATCATTAAACCAAAGGCTGTCACAACAGCAAAGATTATCTCCACAGCAAATTCAATATCAAAAACTACTTCAGCTAAATACGCTTGCACTTGAGCAAAGAATTAAAACAGAGTTGGAATTAAATCCGATTTTAGAAGAAGAAATGGATATTTCATTAGACGAAGAAAAAAATGATAATGAGAAAGAAGATAACGAAGTTGATGAAAGCAAGGATGAAGAGTTTGAAATTGAAGACTTTATGAACGATGAATCTGTTGATGAAACGAGGGTAAACAAAAGTAATGACGAAGAAGATTATCACCCGTTAACTCCTGCAAAAAAAACATTAAATGAATATATATTAGATCAGCTCAGACTTTTAAATTTAAGCGAAGATTTATACCTGCTCGGCGAGGAAATAATAGGCAACTTAAGCGGAGACGGTTATTTAAACAGAGACTTAAATGAAATTGTTAATGAACTTAGAATGTTTGATCATATAGAGGTTACTGACGAACAGGCTGCCGATTTGCTAAGCACAATTCAAAAATTTGATCCCATAGGAATTGCAGCTCGAAATCTGAGAGAATGTCTTCTCATTCAGCTTAAAAATTTACCGTTAGATCCGTACTATACTTATTTAGCTGTAGAAATGTTAAAAGTTAATTTTGAAGATTTCAAAAACAAACGATATGATGCAATCAAAACAAAAATGAATTTAACCGATGAAACTTTAAAGGCAACTATACAGTTAATTCAAAGTTTGAATCCCAAACCCGGCGAAGGCAACATTGATTCAGAGCAGCTAAATCAAATTACTCCCGATTTTCTTATAGAAAAAGTTGAAGATAATTTTATTATCACCTTAAATGACAGAAGCGTTCCGTCGGTTACATTGAATAAAACATATTTGGAAATGATTGATGAAAACAAAAAAAGGAAGAAGACTAAGCAGGCAAAAGAGACATATAAATTTTTAAAAGAAAAGTTTGAATCGGCAAAATGGTTTATAGCTTGTATACAGCAGCGCCGTGATACTTTGATGAAAATAATGCAGGCGATATTGGAAAATCAATTTCAATTTTTTGAGAAAGGATCTAAATATTTAAAACCAATGATTTACAAAGACATTGCCGATGAAATAGGAATGGACATTTCAACAATAAGCAGAGTTGTTAATAATAAATATGTTCAGAGTCCTATGGGTATACACGAACTTAAATATTTTTTCAGTGAGGGGCTAAGTACAGATTCCGGTGATGATATTTCTAACAAACACATAAAGGAATTATTAAAGGATCTTATAAACAGCGAAAGTAAAAAAACACCATTAAGCGACGAGAAACTTTCAGAAATGCTTAATGAAAAGGGGATCCATATTGCAAGACGAACCGTCGCTAAATACAGGGAGCAATTAAGAATTCCGGTTGCAAGACTTCGGAAAGAATTATAATGCAAATTTATGTTGACGTTCTACTGATAATATTGCTGTATTTTTTATTCGGATATATACACTCTGTATTGTCATCAAAAAAAATCAAAAATTTTATAAGGGAAAAATTTGGGAATCTTATCGCATTTTACCGCATGAGTTTTAATATAATTTCCATTTTATTATTATCACTGATATTAAAATTTGCTCCTCGTCCTGACATAACAATCTATGACTTACAAAACCCGTTTGATTTTCTTATTTTAATACCGCAGTTTTTAGGACTTATAGGATTTTTTTGGAGTTTTAATTATGTATGTGTATCAGAATTTATTGGTTTTGCACAAGTAAAAAGATGGCTGAACAACCAATACGATATTGACGATCTGGATGAAAAAACATCGTTAAATATAAGGGGACCGTATAAGTTTGTACGTCACCCCGAATATTTTTTCGCGATAATATTCCTAATTTCAAGACCGACAATGGATTTATTTTATTTAATAACTTTTATTTGTGCGGTAATTTATTTTTATATAGGTTCAATTTATGAAGAACGAAAATTGGTTGAAGAATACGGCGATTTATATACTCAATATCAGGCTTTTGTACCAAGAATTTTACCGTTAAAAATATTTAAACCGTATAATATTGAAAAATCAATTTAATTTGAACGATAATAATAGGTAAACTTAAATAATTTTATAAGCAGCATACTAAAACCTGTTTGTTAAAAACTTAGGAGAAGTTTTATGGATATGAAAATGAACGCAACAACAATATTAGGGATTGTGCATAACGGCAGTGCCGCTATTGGTGGTGACGGTCAGGTTACTTTAGGAAATACGGTTATGAAGCACAATGCGGTAAAAATAAGGTCTATTTCAAACGGTAAAGTTTTGTGCGGATTTGCCGGTGCCTCAGCTGATGCCTTTACTTTAATGGAAAGATTTGAAGATAAACTGCAGCAATACAGGGGCGACGTTGACCGTGCAGCAGTTGAACTTGCCAAAGATTGGAGGCAAGATAAATATCTCCGCAAATTGGAGGCTATGCTTGCCGTTATTGCCGAGGGTAAAGCGCTTGTTATTTCCGGTAACGGAGATGTAATTGAACCCGACGATCAAATTGTTGCAATAGGCTCAGGCGGAATGTACGCTTTGGCTGCTGCTAAAATGCTTACAAAATACAGCAAACTTCCTGCTAAAGATATTGTAAAAGAAGCTTTAAATACGGCTTCACAAATATGTATTTATACTAATGATAAAATTAACGTAGTTGAATTAAAGAAATAAAAACGGATTTATAATGGGAAATAATTCAAAAAAAGAACTTACACCAATTCAAATTGTAACCGAACTTGACAAATATATTATAGGGCAGGATGATGCAAAGCGTGCGGTTGCAATTGCACTTAGAAACAGGTGGAGAAGACAGCAGGTTGAAAGTCCGCTCAGAGAGGAAATTTCACCTAACAATATTATTTTAATCGGACCGACCGGTGTAGGAAAAACGGAAATATCAAGAAGACTCGCCAAACTTGCAGACGCACCTTTTGTAAAAGTTGAAGCATCAAAATTTACGGAAGTCGGCTATGTAGGCAGAGATGTTGAATCAATGATAAGAGATTTAGCTGACTTTGCGGTTAACTTGGTAAAATCAGAAAAAACATTGGAAGTACAGGCAAAAGCTGAATCACTTGCAGAAGACAGAATATTGGATATTCTTATACCTCCCGTAAAAAGACCTGCTCAGCAACAAGTACAGGAAGATGCTGCTGTATCCGAACAGGAAGAGTATGAAAATCAAAAAACCCGCGAGTGGATGAAAAAGAAACTCCAAAAGGGCGAACTCGACGATAAAATGATAGAATTTGACACAACATCGGCTGCAAATAATATTGGAATGCAAATTTTGGGCCCCTTCGGTATGGATGATATGGGGATAAATTTTAACGAAATTATGGGCAATATAATGCCAAAGAAAAAGAAGAAGAAAAAAACATCTGTCTCCGATGCGAGAAAATATTTAGCACAGGAAGAAGCTCAAAAATTAATTGACATGGATGCCGTTCAAAGAGAAGCTATAAAAAGAGTTGAAAATTCAGGCATAGTTGTAATTGATGAAATAGATAAAGTTGCCGGCGGCAGCGGTAAAGGGCAAGGCCCGGATGTTTCAAGGGAAGGGGTACAACGCGATTTACTGCCTATTGTTGAAGGCTCAAACGTAAATACAAAATACGGAGTAGTAAAAACCGACCACATTTTGTTCATAGCATCGGGGGCTTTTCATATGTCAAAGCCGTCCGATTTGATTCCCGAACTCCAAGGTAGATTTCCTATCCGTGTTGAATTAAACAGTCTTACCGAAGAAGATTTTGTTAAAATTTTAACCACACCGGAAAATGCACTTTTAAAACAGTACATTGCTCTTTTAGAAACCGAAGGCGTTAACCTGGAATTTACTTTGAGCGGCATAAAAGAAGTAGCCCGGATTGCCTACGAGGTAAACAGCCAGGTTGAAAACATAGGTGCAAGAAGGCTGCATACAATTCTTACAACATTACTCGAAGACATTCTTTTCAACATACCGGATAAAGTACCGGAAAAGAAAATTAAAATAAACGCTAAAATTGTTAAAGAAAAACTCGATAAAATTGTTAAGGACAGAGACTTGAGTAAGTTTATTTTGTAAAAAAAATAATTAGAAACCCAGTTCAATTTTAACCGGACTGTGTATTAGAATTCTTAATATAAAATAATATTTTATGCTTTCAAAAACCTCTCAGTTTTCTAACAAGCAAGTTGTTAAAAGAATTGTAATAATACTATCCATTTTGTTTTTAGTCTTTTACAAAAGCACCGGTATTTCAATTGATAACTCTTTGGGAAATATTTTTAATGAAATAAGGGGAGAAGAACAACCCGATACAAATATTATATTAATAACCATAACCGCAGATGATATTGCACAAATAGGGCCTTGGCCGATTAAAAGAAGTTATTATGCTTTGCTTATAAATAGCTTATCAAAATTAAAAGCCAAAAAAATTGGAATAGAAGTTTTCCTTACCGCAAAATTTGCTACTCAAACTCTTTACGACAACCTGCTTGTAAAAGAAGCTGAGAA
>CAZTZZ010000001.1:125857-144795 GCA_964617905.1 uncultured Ignavibacteriaceae bacterium
ATGAGGCTGAGCTTTTAAAGTCTTTGCTTGCAAATAAGGAGGCACAGCTGTCTGCAATTCAAAAAGAGTTAAAGCATTCTACGTTGGAAGAATCCGAGACGTTGAACAATAAAATTAAAACCCTAAAAGAAGAAATTGAAAGACTAAAAGGAGATGAAAACGATAAAACACAAGCTGAGTTTGAAGACTTTGACAATACAAAAAACTTTCACGGGATTATTTATAAATCCAAAGTAATGAATGAGATTGTGGATTTAATTGAAAAGGTTGCCCCTGAAGATGCTAATGTTTTAGTTTTGGGGGAAAGCGGAACCGGAAAAGAACTTGTAGCAAACGCAATCCACAAACTGAGCAAAAGAAGTGGGAATAATTTTGTTGCTGTTAATTGCGGAGCGCTGTCCGATTCTTTACTCGAAAGTGAATTATTTGGTCACGTAAAAGGCGCTTTTACGGGTGCGGTTACAGATAAAAAAGGTAGGTTTGAAATTGCTGATAAGGGGACTATCATCCTCGATGAGATTGGCGAAGTAAGCGAAAGTTTTCAGGTTAAACTCTTACGTGTTATTCAAACCGGTGATTACGAAAGAGTGGGCTCATCTTCTACAAGTCATACTAATGTGAGAATTGTAGCAGCGACAAACAAAGACTTGGATAAATTGGTAAAAGAAAAGAAGTTCAGAGAAGATCTGTTTTACAGGCTAAACATAATAAAAATATCAATCCCTCCTTTAAGAAAAAGGAAAGAAGATATCGTTCCAATTGCCAACGCATTTTTAATGAAAGAAGCCGACGGTATTAAATTATCCTACGCTGTTGTAAATGCATTAAACGCTAACGATTGGAAGGGAAATGTAAGAGAGCTGCAGGCGGTTATAAAAAGAGCTATCATTTTTGCCAAATCAGCAAAAAGAAAATTGATACAATTATCAGACTTACCGCCGGAAATGGTTAAAGCAATTAAAATAAGTTTTGATGAGCTAGTGATAGAATCTTTGAGGGAAAAACATTTTTCTTATTCATCCATTTCCGATACCGCAAAAGAATTGGGCTATGTGAGCAGAACTTTAGTATCCGAAAATTTCAGAGGTTATTGCTTTAAATATCTTGTTGAAAATAATTTCAATTTTGATTTAACGGTTGAAAATGTTTCAGGCATGAAAGACGAAGATTCAATTAAAGCGGTAGAAAATAAATTGAAGTTGTTTTTAGACAATTTAAAAGCTGATATTGAAAGTTCCGAATTAAAAGAATTTGAAGAGATAAAAAAGAAATTCAAATCTAAGTATAAAAACCTTCCGCAAAAATTCCATGTTTATTTGGACGAAGTAATTAAGTATATATTGAAATAAACCGGTTATAGCATTTGTGTATTTTTCATCGTCTTCGGGATAAATCCCGAAGTTAGAATAATTGTTGTTATTGAAAATAACTTCTTATATTTTTGTTAACCAACGGCTTAAGCCGTTGGGGTAAAGAGAACAAATATTAAATATAAAAATGTCAGTAAGATCATATACAAAAATATGGTTGCATTTAATCTGGGGAACACATAATCGAAACAAGCTGCTTTTAGAAAAATCTTTACGTAAAGAATTATCAACACATCTTTATAAATATTCCAAAGAAAAAGGGATTTATATGAAAATCAATTATGTAAATTCCGACCATGTACATGCAATTATTAGCTTACCTACAAATTATACTATTGAAAATGTGTTGAAACTTATAAAAGGAAATTCATCTTATTGGATAAATAAAAAAATAGGTTCTAAATTCTCCTGGGCAAGGGGATATGCAGCATTCTCTGTTTCGGAGTCAGTATTATCAAAAGTTGAGAATTATATTAAGAATCAAGAAGAACATCACTAGAAAACAAGTTTTGCTGAAGAGTATGGACTATTCTTAAAAAAGTATAACATACAAACCGGTTTGCTGTAGGCACCCCTTCGGGGAAAACCGGTTGCAAGTATTTGGTTTGTTTTTTAGATCTTCGGGATAAATCCCGAAGTTAGAATAATTCGTGTTATTAGAATTGACTTCTTATATTTTTGTAAGCCAACGGCTTTAGCCGTTGGGAAAAAAGATAAGATAAAATAATAACAGGTTTTAACCTGTTTTAATTAATGCACTAATTGTACTCGTCCCAGCTTTTTACGGCTAGTTCGTCTTCTTTATATCGGGAGAGTGCTTTTACAAACCGGTCGGCTACCTGAACGTTGTTTATCAAATTAATATTCATATCAATTGATTTTCTTCGTATCAAATAATCGCTTTTTATTTCTTTTAAGTCTGTTCCTTTTGGTATGTTTATAACCAAATCAATTTTACCTTCATTCAGATAAGTAAGCACATTTGGTTCTTTCTTCTCAAGCGGCCAGTGGAGAACGGTCGCCTTCATTCCGTTTGCCTTTAAAAAATCTGCGGTTCCTTTTGTAGCATAAAATTTTAATCCCATCTCATATAATTTTCTTGTAACGGGTAGCAGCAATGCTTTTTGTTTTAAGCTACCTGTTGAAAGCATCACGGCTTTGTTGGGTATTCCCAGACCTGTAGAAAGCACACTCTTTAAAAACGCTTCATTAAAATCGTCACCCATGCAGGCGACTTCTCCCGTCGATGCCATTTCCACGCCAACCACAGGATCAGATCCTTTTAATCTTGAAAATGAGAACTGCGAAGCTTTAACCCCTACGTAATCAACATCAAAGGATGATTTGCTGATTTTCGGTACTTTCTCACCAAGCATCAGCCTTGTTGCAATGTCAATAAAATTTACCTTTAATACTTTGGAAACAAACGGGAAACTTCTCGATGCCCTAAGGTTACATTCAATAACTTTAACTTCATTATCTTTAGCAATAAATTGAATGTTAAACGGACCGGTTATCTTTAATGCCTCTGCGATTTCTTTTGTAACAATTTTTACCCGTCTCATTGTTTCAAGATATGTCCTTTGGGGCGGTAGCACAATTGTAGCATCTCCGGAATGTACACCTGCATTTTCCACGTGTTCTGATATTGCGTAACAAAATAATTTACCATTATCGGCTACAGCATCTACGTCAATTTCTTTCGCATCAAGTATAAACTTACTTATTACAACAGGGTGTTCTCTGCTTATCTCTGCGGCTTTTTTTAAGAATTTCTCAAGATGTTTATCGTTAATTATCACGCTCATTGCAGCACCACTTAAAACATAACTCGGTCTGATGAGCACGGGATATCCAACTCTTTTTGCAAATGCCTTTGCTTTGCTTAAGCTTGTAAGTTCTTTCCAATCGGGCTGGTTTACTTTTAGGTTATCAAGTATTTGTGAGAATTTATTTCTGTTTTCTGCATTGTCTATATCGTCGGGAGAGGTGCCTAAAATAGGGATGTTAACATTGTGCAGTTTCATAGCAAGATTATTGGGAATCTGCCCTCCCATAGAAATAATAACACCTTCGGGCATTTCCTTGTCGTAAATATCAAGTATCCTTTCAAATGAAAGTTCCTCAAAATAAAGTTTGTCGCAGATATCATAATCCGTGCTGACTGTTTCCGGATTATAATTTATCATTATAGTTTTGTAATTGAGTTTGTTCAAAGTCATAACCGCATTAACGCAGCACCAGTCAAATTCAACCGAAGAACCGATGCGGTAAGAACCACTGCCGAGCACAACAATTTGATTTTCGCTTGGAAATGGAATGTCGTTCTCATCGCCGTGATAGGTTAAATACAAATAATTTGTCTGTGCGGGAAACTCTGCTGCAAGCGTGTCTATTTGTTTAACAACGGGAATTACATTTAAAGCTTTCCTGTAGCGTCTGACTTCAAATTCACTTGAGTTTGTCAGAAATGCAATTTGAATGTCGGAAAACCCGTTCCATTTAGCCTCGCTCATCAGTGCAAAGTCAATTTGATTAAGAGGCTTTTTCTTCAATTTCTTTTTGGTGTCAACAATGTTCTTCATTTTAAAGAGAAACCATTTATTAATCTTTGTCAGATTATGAATTTTTTCTACCGAATAACCCCTGTTTAATGCTTTGGCAATAGCAAACATTCTGTTATCCGTGGGAACTGCTAATTCATCGTCTAAATTTTTGAAAGAAATATCATTTGTTACAAATCCTTTCATTCCTATGTCCAACATTCTAATTGCTTTTTGAAATACCTCTTCAAACGATCTGCCGAGCGCCATTACCTCGCCGACGGATTTCATCTCGGAGCCGATACGCGTATTTACCTGACTGAATTTTTGCAGATCCCAGCGGGGGAATTTTAACGCTACATAATCCAATGCAGGTTCAAAGCACGCTGTGGTTTCTTTTGTTATTATATTTTCAACTTCATTTAAAGCGTAACCCAAAGCAAGTTTTGTGGCTATAAAAGCCAAAGGATATCCGGTTGCTTTAGATGCCAAAGCAGAGCTTCTGCTCAGACGTGCGTTAACTTCTATGATTCTGTAATCGTCAGAATTTGGATCAAGAGCATATTGAATGTTGCACTCACCGATTACCCCCAGGTGGCGAATGAGTTTTATTCCTATTGATCTTAATTTAAAATTCTCAGCCGCAGAAAGAGTCTGCACGGGAGCAATAACAACACTGTCGCCCGTGTGAATTCCCATCGGGTCTACATTTTCCATCGAGCAGATTGTAATGCAGTTGTTGTGTTTATCCCTTACAATTTCGTATTCAACTTCTTTCCACCCGTAAAGTGATTCTTCAATTAAAATTTGATTTGTAAATCTAAATGCCTTCTCTGCCTTTTCAATCAATTCCTTTTTATTTTTTACAATTCCAGAGCCGAGTCCGCCGAGCGCATAAGCAATACGAACCATCACTGGAAAACCAATTTCTTCGGCTGCGGCAACGGCTTCGTCAATATTATTTGCCGTTCTGCTGATTGCCGTTTTTAACCCGGCTTCTTTTACCTTTTTGTCAAAACGCAACCTGTCTTCAGTATCCTGAATTGTATCGACCGGAGTGCCTAATATTTTTACTCCGTTTCTTTTTAATATTCCTTTTTTATAAAGATCAACTCCTACGTTAAGCGCTGTTTGTCCGCCAAACTGAAGCAATATGCTGTCAGGTTTTTCTTTTTTGATTATCCTTTTTACAAAATTTGTTTTAATGGGTACAAAATAAACCTTGTCTGCAAAATCAGAGGATGTTTGAATAGTGGCAATGTTCGGGTTGATGAGTACGGTAGATATTCCGTCTTCTTTTAATGCTTTTATTGCCTGGCTTCCGGAATAATCAAACTCACCTGCCTGACCGATTTGCAATGCGCCCGAACCTAAAATCAATACTTTTTTTGGCATTCCTTTTTTTATCATTTGAGCGCTCTTAAGAATAAGTCAAAAATAAACTCTGTGTCATCTGGTCCGGGAGATGCCTCCGGGTGAAACTGCGCTGCAAAAAAAGGTTTTGATATATGGATTATTCCTTCGTTTGTTCCGTCGTTTTCATTTACAAACCATTCCCGCCAATCCATCGGCAGTGTCTCGGTGTCTACCGCGTAGCCGTGGTTTTGAGAAGTTATGTAACACTTTCTTGTTCCCAGTTCATTACATGGCTGATTGTGAGAGCGGTGTCCGTACTTTAATTTGTAAGTATCGGCACCGACTGCAAGTGCAATAATCTGGCTGCCCAAACAAACTCCTAAAACAGGGATGTCTTTCTTAATTGCTTTACGTACATTCTTTATCGTTTCTTTACACATCTTCGGGTTGCCCGGTCCGTTCGAAATTATTATCCCGTCGGCGTTTTCATTTAAGATATTGTAATCAAAAGGCACTCTTAAAACAGTAATATTTCTTTTTAAAAAAGCTTGAATAATATTGTTTTTTGTTCCGCAGTCAACAAGAATAATTTTTGTTTTGCCCTTTTTATATTCTACCGGTTTTTTAACGCTTACCTGCGAGACAAGGTCGAGCTTATTTATATCTTCAAATTCAACTTTCTTTTTATTGTTGATGATAATCTTTCCCGGCATTGTCCCGCTTTCACGGAGTTCTCTTGTCAGCTTTCTCGTATCAATTCCAAAAACGGCGGGTATTTTCTTTTCTTTTAACCAATCAGAAAGCGAACGCTTTGCATTCCAATGCGAATAATTTTCAGAATACTCAGAAACTATTAATCCGCGGCAGTGAATGTTATCGGATTCAAAATATCTTTGCAGCCCGTTTTCTTTTTCTTTGCCCGGTACTCCGTAATTTCCTATTAATGGATAAGTCATTACAAGTATTTGACCGCGGTACGACGGGTCGGTCAATGTTTCTGGATAGCCGACCATGCCTGTATTAAAAACAACTTCACCGTTAGTGTTTGTTTCATAACCGAAACTTTTACCGACAAGTTCGGTGCCGTCTTTAAGTATTAACTTTGCGTCTTTGTAATTCATTGGTCCTAACTTATTTCACAAAAAAATAGCCACTCATTGAGTGGCTAAATATCAAAATATTATTTTCAGGGCGATTATTTTTAACACTTGATCTAAAATATTTTTGTCTTTTATTATTTAGGGCACAATATAAATTAATGTAATTAGATTTACAAATTGATAGTAAATGAAAGATGGTTTGTCGTGATAATAAGCAATAATATTTTATTCAAGTATTTGATATTTCAATATAATATGCTAAATTATACTCAAAGTCTAACAATCAAACAAACAACCGAATAAGAATTTAGCTTGGTTTTTAGAATTTTAAAAAGTACAAGTCCTTATTAAAGTTTTATAAAAAGTGGTTTTACTAATATTTAATAAACAGTCCGAAACATATTTTTATTCACTTATTATGAGGTTACTATGAAAAAAATTTACTTTTTTCTTTTTTTGTTTGCTTTGGTAACGCAATCTTTTGCTCAAGAGGCAACCATTAAAGGCAAGGTAACAGGATTTGATTCTTTTAAATCAGAAATGTTACCTTTAATAGGGGTTAATATTATTGTAAAGAATTCAACTGTTGGTACTTCTACTAATTCTGACGGTAAATTTGTTTTGAAATTGAAAAGTTTACCAGTAGACTTGGTTTTTTCTTATATAGGATATAAGAAAAAAACTATTAGAGTAAATACGGAAGCTTTTCTAAATGTAGTTTTAAAAGAAGACATTTATGCCTCTAAGGATGTTTTTGTAGTTGGTTCACGTTTCAGACCAAGAACTTCAATTACATCTCCTGTCCCAATTGATAATATTACAATGGAGGAAATGCACAGTACGTCTCAGGTATCTTTTGATAAGATGATGCATTATCTGGTACCTTCATTTAATTCTACTCAACAGACAATATCAGATGCAACAGCTCATTTTGACCCTGCCGATTTAAGAGGACTGGGACCAAGCCGTACACTTGTTTTAATTAACGGTAAAAGAAAAAATCCTTCGGCTTTGGTTTTTATAAATGATACACCCGGTAAAGGTGATGTAGGTGTAGATATGAACAGTATACCTATAAGTGCTATCAAGCGAGTAGAAGTATTGCGGGATGGAGCATCCGCTCAATACGGATCTGATGCAATTGCGGGAGTAATAAATATTGTTTTAAATGATGAAAGTAATATAACTACAATTAATGGTTATTCGGGTGCAACGGAACAAGGTGACGGTTTTCAAATAGGAGGAAGTATAAATAAAGGGTTTAAGTTGGGAGAAAACGGGTTTTTGAATGTATCTTCCAGCTATTCAAATCAAGAAGAAACTAACAGGGCCGGCGCACCAGGCAAGGATGTTCTTTTCGGTGTAGGCGCTTCAAATCCCTGGATTCAACAACATCCAAGTTTGGGTATGCGTGTTGGATTACCCAATATGAAAGTTGCTGATATATTTTATAATTCCGAATTAAATTTGAATGAATCTGATAAAATTTATTCATTCGGAGGATTAGTATATAGGGAAGGATTAAGTTATGCTTTATACCGAGCACCATATTGGATACCCGACAATTTTTTCATCAAACATAAACCCGGAACTACTTATCAGGGTTTCCAGCCAACTTTTGAGACAAGCGTTGTAGACGAACAATTTACTACCGGTTTTAGATCTATGAAAAACGGTTGGAATTACGATATAAGTTATACTTTTGGAAGTAATTCGGTGGATTATTTGGTTAGCAACTCAATTAATCTTGCTATGGGAGAATTAAGTCCTACGGTATTCAATCCCGGAGGATACGAATTTAAAAATCACATTTTAAATTTTGATGTTTCAAAATTATTCTTTGATAAATTATTTGTCAGTGTTGGAAGTGAATTTAGATTAGAAAATTTTATTACTGTCGCTGGAGAAGAAGCCTCATACATAGGCGCTGGGGCACAATCTTTCCCCGGCTTACAACCCCAAAATGCTGTCGATGCTAAGCGTACCAATATAGGTGTTTATTTAGATATTGGATCAGACTTAAATGAAAATGTATTTTTAGGCGGTGCAATACGTTACGAAGATTACAGTGATTTTGGAACAAATGTAACTTACAAAATAAACGGACGCGTAAAAACTGACGACAATAGATTCACATTCAGAGGGTCCGTTTCTTCGGGGTTCCGAGCTCCTTCGTTACATCAAATTCATTTAAGTAATATTCAAACACTAATCTCAGGCGGTACTGTAAGTAATCAGGGAACATTTAATAATGATAGTCCTGTATTGCGTAAACTTGGTGTAAATAAATTAAAAGAAGAGACTTCCACAAACTTTACTTTTGGAATTGCGGGTAAGCCTGCAAGGGGTTTCTCTTTTAGTGTTGATTATTTCAGGATCAACCTGAAAGACCGTATTGTTTATTCAAGTTCTATAGCTTCAAGTGATACTAATACAACGGTCGGACGTATATTAAAAGATAACAGTATTACAAGTTTAAAGTTTTTTATAAATGCAGTTAATACAATAACCAAGGGCGTTGATATTGTTGCAAGTTATCAACACGATAAATTTAAAATACATACTGCTGTTTCTCTTCTTGACCATTCCATTGATGGAAAGATTAATACACCTGCAGTTCTTGCAGCTGACGGGTTGGATATTTTTGACAGAAAAGAGCAATCCCGTATTTTAACGGCAAGACCAACTGAGAAAGTAGTATTAGGTTTGTCTTATAACTTTGAACCATTAACAGTGAAAGTATCAGCAACATATTTTGGCGAAGTTACCTGGCAGCATGCCAACAACGGATTGAACGGTGTTGATTTAGGCAATGGACCACTTCCAACTAACGATGCCGCTTTCGATCAGACATTCTCGGCAAAAGTAATTACAGACTTAAATCTTAACTATAATATTAGCAAGAATTTTACGTTGGGTGTAATTGTTAATAATCTGTTTAATATTTATCCGGATGTAATTGATACTAAAGGTGATTTTGTTACCGATTTGGGAGGTCGTTTTAAATATCCTTGGGAAGTTAACCAGTTTGGATTCAACGGTCGAGTAATAATGGGTACTGTTAATATTAGTTTATAGAATGTTAAATATAAATTAATTAAAAAGTCCGTCTTAAAAAGGCGGACTTTTTTTTAACACAATGGAAACTTATTACTTACTTTTACTGGGCTGATCTGTATAAAACATATATCTTTTTATAATTCTATAGCCGCGGGGAAATTGTTTATTTAATTCTCCTTCGTCTCTAAGTTCGGGTGAAATAATAACCTCATCTCCATCTTTCCAATTTGCAGGTGTAACTACATTATATCTATCTGTCAATTTCGGATAAATTTTGGACAAAGTCAGGTACTTTATCACCAAAAAGTAATACAATGAAAATCCTTTAGCATTTGAATTAATTTATGACAATTATTTACATTGTAAGGAATTAAAGAAACTAATATTTGTCAACTGTTTGCTATTATTATATTTTAGCCTGTTATAATTTCAATTTTAAAAAAGAGATAATCAATGGAAGTAATAAATGATAAAAACAACAGCGTATTTGTTGCTGAATCAGACGGTAAAGAAATTTATTTACGTTACGCGATGAGAGGAGATGATGTAATAGATTTTATTTATACATATACACCCCCAGAGTTGAGAGGCAGGGGGCTTGCAGAAAAAGTAGTAAGAGCAGGATTTGAACACGCGAAAGAAAATAATCTAAAAGTAATTCCCACCTGTCCCTACATAATGTATTTTCTTTCAAGAAACGATAAATTTAAAGATTTGTTAAAATAAGATTTACTTTTTAAATTATTTTATACTTGCTCAATTGTGTAAAATATTCTTATTATTCATTTCGTTTTACCAAAAACTATTGGAGAATTAAAAATGAAAAGAAAATTAATCTTTTCTTTATTATTAGCATTTCTTTTAAGTGCTTGCAGTGTTTATCAAAATAAAATTGAATATCCTAAAGCAAAAAAGATTGATGTAAAAGACAATTATTTCGGTACTGTTGTTAATGACCCTTACAGATGGCTTGAAAATGATACAAGCCAGGCTGTAAAAAAATGGGTTGAAGCTGAAAACAAAATCACTTTTAACTATTTGAATAACATTCCCTTCAGAAATAAAATTAAAGAGAGATATTCTAATTTGTTTAATTATCCCAAATACTCAGCACCATTCAAAGGAGGTAAAAATTATTTCTTCTTTAAAAATGACGGACTGCAAAACCAAAGTGTCCTTTTTATTCAAAAGGGACTAAATGGAACTCCCGAATTATTTTTAGACCCGAATAAATTAAAAAGCGATGGAACTGTTGCATTAAGAAATTCATCGATATCTAAAAATGGTAAATATTTTGCATACGGAACCGCATCGGGCGGCTCTGATTGGAACGAACTTTTTGTTATGAATATTGCAACAAAGAAAAAATTGAGGGATCATTTAAATTGGATAAAGTTTTCCGGTATTTCATGGTATAAAGACGGGTTCTTTTACAGCCGTTACCCCGAACCCGCAAAAGGGAAGGAATTAACGTCTTCGAACGAGTTTCACACAATATATTATCATAAAATAGGAACAAATCAAAAAGATGATAAAAGAATATTCGGTGACAGAAAAAATCCGAAGATGACTTTTTTTGCACAAACAACCGATGATGAAAGGTATTTAATTATTTATTCTTCAAAGGGTACAAACAATAATGCATTATATGTTAAAAATCTTTCCAGACCTAATTCAAAATTCAGAACCGTTATCTCAAATTTTGATAACAACTATTCTGTTGTTGACAACATTGGAAACAAGCTTTTGATTTTAACAGATAAAAATGCTTCAAAAAATAGATTGGTTTTAATTAACCCTAAGAAACCTGATGAAAAGAATTGGAAAGTAATTATTCCTGAAAAAGAAGACGTGCTTCGCTCGGTTCAGATTATAGGCGGTAAAATTATTACAAACTATATGAAAGATGCCAGCAGCCACATTTTTATGTATGATATGAACGGCAAGAATGAAAAAGAAATCAAGCTGCCTGCCTTGGGTACAGTCAGGGGGTTTTCCGGAAAAAAAGAAGACAATATTGCTTTCTATACATTTACATCTTTTACGTATCCGCCTTCAATTTATAAATTTGAAGTCAGTACGGGAAAATCAATATTATACCGCCAACCTAAATTAGACTTTGATTTTTCACCCTACGAGACAAAACAAGTATTTTACAAAAGCAAAGACAGGACAAGAATTCCGATGTTTATTGTACATAAAAAAGGGATGCAATTAGACGGGACCAATCCAACTTATCTTTATGCCTATGGTGGTTTTAATATAAGCCTGACCCCGTCTTTCAGCTCATCAAGATTAATCTGGCTGGAACAGGGCGGAGTGTTTGCAATGCCGAATTTACGCGGGGGTGGAGAGTACGGAGAAGCCTGGCACAGAGCAGGTACAAAATTAAACAAACAAAATGTGTTCGACGATTTTATTGCTGCCGCAGAATATTTAATTAATAACAAATATACTTCGGTAGATAAATTAGTCTGTGCAGGTGGTTCAAACGGAGGATTGTTAATAGGTGCAACTATTAATCAAAGACCCGATTTATTCAGAGTCGCATTACCCGCAGTCGGAGTGATGGATATGCTTCGTTTCCATAAATTTACTATCGGCTGGGCATGGGTCTCCGATTACGGCTCAAGCGATGATTCAATTCAATTTCAGGCACTGTATAAATATTCACCCTTGCACAACATAAAAAGCAACTTGAATTATCCTGCTGTTATGGCTACTACCGCAGATCACGATGACAGGGTTGTGCCCGGGCATTCGTTTAAGTATACCGCAACACTTCAGGAAAAATATAAAGGGAATAATCCTATTTTAATTAGAATAGGTGTGCGTGCCGGACATGGTGCAGGGAAACCCACTTCAAAAATCATTGAAGAGCAGGCAGATATTTGGTCGTTTGTATTTTATAATTTAGGTATTGAACCGAAGTATTAATTATGATTGAAAAAGCTACATTCGGAGCAGGTTGTTTTTGGGGTGTTCAGGAAGAGTTCGATAAATTAAACGGAGTCTTTGGCTCTACCGTCGGCTATGCCGGAGGTGAATTTAACAACCCGACATACAAAGATGTCTGCACGGGGAAAACAGGTCATGCAGAAGTAATTCAAATTGAATACGATCCTGAGATTATTACATACAAAGAATTATTAAAAACATTTTTAAGTATTCATAATCCAACTACTCCCAACAGACAAGGACTCGATGTTGGCTCTCAATACCGGTCTATCATTCTAACACATAATAATCAGCAACAAGAGGAAGCTCAAAAGTTAAAAAAAGAAATGCAAACAAACGGATCCTTTGTTTCTGAAATTGTTACAGAGATTGTACCAATAATTGAATTTCATAAAGCCGAAGAATATCATCAAAAATATTATTTAAAAAATAAATGGATATGATTTATGTTAAAAAAATCTAATTCTACTTTTTACCGGGGTTTTAAGAAATCATCATTTTATTTCTTATTGTTAATATTATCTGTTCTTTTTATTAATACAACGCTTGCCCAATCCAACGGAATAAAAGTTGTTAAAGAGAAAATAAAATTTACAACTGACGACGGTTTCAATATAAGTGCGATTATTGGTAAACCGGAAACCATTGATGAAGATATTCCAGCTGTAATTTTAATTCATCAGGGTGGTTCCGATAAAAGTGAGTGGAATGGTTTCCTGGAACAGTTGGTAAAACAAAATTATATTGTTCTAGCGTACGATGTACGCGGGCACGGCGAGTCGGACAAAGTAGATAATATCTACGCGTTGTTCAACGACCCAAACCAAGCCCCTCACGATCTTCTTGCGGCTGTTGAGTATTTAAAAGATTATGATAATGTTGATTCTGACAGACTTGCTATTGTCGGTGCATCAATAGGTGCAAACCTGGCGTGTGTCGGTATTTCTAAAATGGATATTAAAACCGCTGTTGCAATCTCTGGTAAAACATCAGCTGTTGAAAATTTAAACGGCGAAAAAGATATGAATCTTAAATCAATATTTTATATTGCTTCCGACGGAGATCAAAACGGAAAAAGAGTTGAATGGGCTAAAGAATTATACGAAATGACCGAACCTCCAAGAAAAGTTGAAGCTGTTACTAATTCTTCGGCACACGGTGTAAGTATCTTTAAAGACAGACCTCAAGTAAAAACAGAAATAATAAATTGGCTTAAAGAAACTTTGTAATTGTTTGTAATATTCTAAACAGTTTATATTCAATATATATTTTAATTTTTAATAAAAATAAAAAAGGATTTAGAAATAAATATTTTAACTATACCGGGGGAAAAGAAATGAATATACCAACTGATTTTTCAAACAAAAATGAATCAGATGTAGTTTTTAATCGGAATGAACTAATCGAAAGATTTAAAAATGTCCGCTCTTTTTCAGAAGAATTGGCAAAGCCACTCAAAACCGAAGACTATGTAATACAATCAATGCCGGATGTTAGTCCGACCAAATGGCATCTTGGACACGTAAGCTGGTTTTTTGAAGCTTTCATTTTATCAAAAGCTATAAAAAATTATAAATCCGTTAACCCCAAGTACACGTATATTTTTAATTCTTATTACGTTTTAATTGGAGAAAGATTTGTAAGAGCAAACCGGGGTGTTTTATCCAGACCCACAGTTGAAGAAGTTTATGAATATAGAAAGTTCGTAAACGAAAATTTGATTGAATTTATAGAAAATTGTACAGATGATGAATTTGAAAAATATGCTCCCATTGTTGAAGTTGGTTTGAATCACGAACAACAGCACCAGGAATTATTACTTACCGATATTAAACACGTTCTATCGTTTAATCCGTTAAATCCTGTTTATTCTCTATCTGAATTACCCGAAGGAAATTTTCAGCCTTTAAATTGGAAATCTTTTGAAGAAGGAGTTTATCAAATAGGAAATTCCGGAGAAACATTTTGTTATGATAATGAAACACCAATTCACAATGAATACCTCCATCCTTTTCAATTAGGAACACGTCTGGTGACGAATCAAGAATACATTGAATTTATTGAATCAGGAGCTTACAAAAAACAAGAACTGTGGCTTTCAGACGCTTGGGCTGTTTTGGAAGCTAATAAATGGGAAGCACCTCTTTACTGGAAAAAAATTGACGGTAAATGGTGTCATTTTACGTTAACTGGTTTAAGACCTGTATCGATGAATGAACCCGTTTCCCATGTAAGTTATTATGAAGCCGAAGCATATTCAAGATGGGCGGGCTGCAGGCTTCCTACCGAAGTTGAGTGGGAAGTTGCCGCAGATGATATTGAGATTAAAGGTAACTTTGTTGACAATAAATATTTTCACCCTGTTTCTTGCGGTAATTCCAATGAACAAATTTTAATACAAATTTACGGTGACGTTTGGGAATGGACCCAAAGCGCTTACTTGCCATATCACGGGTATAAGCCTTTACCCGGAGCCTTGGGAGAGTATAACGGTAAATTTATGTCGGGACAAATGGTACTTCGCGGTGGATCATGTGCAACATATTCAAATCACATTAGAAAAACTTACCGCAACTTTTTCCCACCTCATTCACGGTGGCAGTTTATGGGAATAAGGCTGGCAAAAGACATTTAATAATTAAAAAGAATTGAAATGAAAATTAAAACGGAAGAAATTACTAAAAGCGATATCTTAACGGAAGTGTTATACGGATTAAGTCTTCAACAGAAAATGCTTCCGAGTAAATTGTTTTATGACGAGAAAGGCTCTCAATTATTTGATGAGATTTGCAAGTTGGATGAATATTATCCAACTAGAACAGAAATGAAAATAATGCAGGATAATATAAAAGAAATGGGTGAGCTTTTGGGTGAAGGAACAATGCTTATTGAATTGGGAAGCGGAAGCAGTCAAAAAATTAAATTATTACTGAATCACATTCCCGGACTTGCCGGATATATTCCCGTAGATATTTCTTCCGAGCATTTAATCAATTCTTCAAAAATATTAAAAAAAGAATATCCTCATATAAACATTTTTCCGCTTGCTGCAGATTATACAAAATACTTTGAACTACCTGTCATTGATAATCCTTATGACCATCGGGCAGTTTATTTTCCGGGTTCAACAATAGGTAATTTTACAAAAGATGAGGCAAGAAAATTTATAAACAGAATAGCAGACATAGCAGGTGAAAACGGCGGACTTATAATTGGTGTTGATTTAAAAAAAGACAAAGATATACTTGAAGCAGCTTATAACGATAAAAAAGGGATAACTGCAGCTTTTAATCTTAATATTTTAAATCATATAAACAGAGAATTGAATGCTGATTTTGATATTAATAAGTTTAAGCACAATGCCTGCTTTAATGAAAAAATCGGCAGAATTGAAATGCATCTTGTTAGTCTTGAAGATCAAATAGTAAATATTGGTCAATCCAGTTTTAATTTTTACAAAGACGAGTATATTGTAACAGAATACTCTTATAAATATACACTTGATGATTTTAAATATATTTCAAGTGATTATTTTGATGTAAAACGTGTATGGGTTGACGATAATAATTTGTTTAGTATTCAGTACCTGAAAGTTAGGGAAACACCCTAATTGTCTTTCGTATAAATTATTGATTTAATACGTCTTTTTTTTTTATATTTAAATGTTTTTATAAATAATTTTAATTTAATTCTCTTGACATCTCCTTTAATGACAGATAAGAAAGAAACCATGCGTAACACTACTCTACCACAGACGTTACTTGTCGAGGATGAAAAAATAAGCAGAACTATTACAAGAATGTTTCTAAAGGATATCTGTGATGTTGATTTTGCCGAAAACGGTGAAATGGGTTACGATATGGCAAAGAAGAAAAATTATGAAATTATTTTTATGGATATCGGCTTGGGAAGGGGAATGAATGGAATGCAAACTGCACAAAAAATAAAACAATTAGATAATTATAAAAACACACCAATTGTTGCATTAACTGCTTACGCAATGAAAGGGGATAAAGAAGAATTTTTAGCCAATGGATGTTCACATTATATTTCACGTCCTGTAGATAAACATAAATTAATTCAATTAGTCCAAGATATACTTAACCAATTGTGAAAAAGTTTACTCTTAATTTTCTTTCACTAAGCAAAACAAAATTATTTTACCGTAATAAATTATTAATTATTTATAATTAAAATCAGGCAGCATTATGTTTAGGAAATTACTACCCAAGGAAGAGAAGTACTTTGAAAATTTTAGGATGATGATTCAGCATCTTACCGATATGGCTGACTTAACTCTTAAACTATTCTCATCCGATACATTTGATAAGAATATAATTCTTGAAATTAAACCCATTGAAAGAAGATGTGACGAAATTACAAGCAAAATATTTAAAAGACTTAACCAGACTTTTATTACTCCGTTCGACAGAGAAGACATCTTTAATCTAATAAAGAAACTGGATGATATTGGTGATATACTTTATGCAGCATCCATTAGAGTAGATTTGTTTAACAGTAGTGAAAAAATAAAATATGCCGATGAAATTGCTTCAATAATAGTTCAACAATTAAAAGCACTTGAAATTGCAATTCAAGATTTAAAAGTAAAACATGTAAACGAATGTAAAGCCGTGAAGGATTTAGAAACTGAAGCGGATAAGGTGTATCATTCAGCTATCAGAGAACTATTTAGCAATGAAAAAGATGCTATAGAATTAATAAAGAAGAAAGAAATTCTCGGTTTACTTGAAGATGCTTCGGACAAGTGTCAATCAGCTGCAAATGTAATTTTAGCAATTTTTATAAAGAATGCATAATATGGTTTTTGTTGTTTTTATTATTCTTCTCTCACTTGTATTTGATTTTTATAACGGTATGAATGATGCCGCCAACTCAATTGCAACAATAGTATCAACTAGAGTTTTAACCCCTTTTCAAGCTGTAGCCTGGGCAGCCTTTTTTAATTTTGCTGCAGTTTTTATTTTCGGCGTAAGTGTTGCAAATACTATTGGGAAAGGAATAATTGATATTTCATTGGTTGATAATGCCGTAATTTCAGGCGGAGTTATCGGAGCAATACTTATGTCTGCCATTGCAACTCACAACGGAATGCCGATAAGCATATCCCATGCAATAATCGGGGGTTATGCTGGTGCCGGTGTTGCAAAAGCTGGTTTCGCTGGAATAGTGGCTTCAAGTTTTGGTAAGATTGTTCTGTTTATGTTCTTAGCACCAATTTTAGGACTGGTTATCGCGCTTTTATTTTCAATTGCAACAACCTGGGTAGTTAGAAATAAAAAACCGTCAAAAGTTGATAAATATTTTAGACGGCTTCAACTTGTTTCTTCCGCGTTATTCAGTTTAAGTCACGGTTCCAACGATGCACAAAAAACTATTGGTATTATTACTGTTGTACTTTTTACAAACGGATATTTAGGCGAAACTTTTCAGGTACCTACGTGGGTAATATTTATGAGTTATACTGTGATTGCTTTGGGTACATTACTTGGAGGCTGGAAAGTAATAAGCACACTTGGAATGCGTGTAACAAAACTTACTCCATTCGGTGGTTTTAGTGCTGAAACTTCTGCGGGTTTAACAATATCATTTGCATCATTGCTCGGAATACCGGTAAGTACAACTCATACAATAACAGGTTCAATTATTGGTGTGGGCACAATGAAAGGTTTTTCTGCCGTAAGATGGGGAGTTGCAAGAAATATTTTATGGACATGGGTTTTAACAATTCCATTAGCGGGTATTTTTGCAGCAGTGTCATATTATATAATTGAATACTTGATAAAATTCTTTTAATAATCGTACTTAATTTTTAGCTTGCAATTCTGTGACTTTTCATTTTAACAAATATTTCTGAAATCTCTTTTATTAATTCCTCACCCCTGTTTCTTCCGTACCATAAATGCAGTTTCTCATAAAGTTCAGGTTTTTCTATTCCTTCAGCTTTTAATCTTAGTAATTCTTCTTTTGCTTTTTGCGGTCTTGGTCCCCATTTGAATAATTCATTGCCTTTTTCATCGAAAGTAACCCAAACAGGTATGCTCATTGTTCCGTTAGTTAAATATTGATTCATAATATCAACGTTGGAATCTCTTAACACAATAACAAAATTTATATTTTTATTTAACCCAGCAAGTTTGGCAATGTAGGGTAAATTCTGCGCCGAATCGCCGCACCAATTTTCTGTTATTACCATCCACGTTTCGGGTTGGGAAATGTTTTTTATGGTTTCTACAATTTCGTTACCAGGATTAAATGTCTTTTCAATTCTTTTGCTTCTTTGCAGGTTAAGTTTTGTGTAATTATATTTTTCAAGTTCTTCTTTGCTTAAACTATTCACATCAGTTTCTTTTAAAAACTTTTCTGTCATACTTATGAAACCTTCATAACTTAAACCGTTTTTTATTCTTTCGTCATAAATTAATTTGTATTCCATTTTATCTCCTAAAGTATTTTATCATATTAATAATTTTTAATTAATTTGATGCTCTGTAGTTGATGAAGATTCATTTAAAATCTAAGATGTGATT
>CAZTZZ010000002.1:0-2433 GCA_964617905.1 uncultured Ignavibacteriaceae bacterium
TACCTTTTAGTTAAAATCCATTAAAAATTTTGATTTTAGCTATTATAATGCTATTTTTAATGGCGGTTTATCCGTAAAATAAATTTTTTAATATTTTTCAGAGGTTCACTAGTGAGTAAGAAACTTTTTGTAGGCAGTCTCCCATGGGCAGTAAACGACCAAATGTTGCAAGAAACATTTGAAGCACATGGTAAAGTTATATCTGCCAAAGTAGTAACTGACAGATATACTGGGAGATCCAGAGGATTCGGCTTCGTAGAAATGGAAAACGAAGAAGAAGCTAATGCTGCCATTACAGCCTTACACGAATCTGAGTTAAGTGGTAGAAATATCATAGTCAGTGAGGCAAAGCCAAGAGATTAATTTTTATTTCAAATGGTTTAATAAAAGCACCTTTTTAGGTGCTTTTTTTTTAATAAATAGTATAAAATGAATATATATTTGCCAAATAATATTTTTTCAAAATTAATTTTTGAAAATCTAACTGATAAAAATCTATTTAAAACCCACTTTTTACCTTCTTCCGTTTTAACTTCTGAGTTATTTAAAGATAAATCTGCTGTTGCCCTGTTACCATCCTTTGATTTGTTAAAAAATGAAGAATTGTTTGTGGCGTCAAAATTTGGAATATCTTTTGAAGGTTATCTGTCTAATTCTTATTTCTATTTTTATAACAAAGCTGATATAAAAAAACTGAATGTAACAGGCGATGTTTCTTCGACTGAGGTTTTGATGAGTAAAATAATTTTCAAAGAGGAATATAATATTGACGTAGAAATAGTCCTTTCACAAACTAATAAAGACAATAATGTGAATTCATTAATTATAGGAGATGATAATTTTAATTATTACAATGTAAATATTGGTTTAAGTTTAGGCGAAAAAATTTCTGAAATAATGGACATTCAATACCCATTTGTTAATTATGTTTTGACTTCTTTTGAAGAAGACAACTTGAAATATTTTAATAATAATGCGGAAGAAATACAAAATAATATTTATGAAATGGTTGAAAATCAAAAATTCATTCAACCTTTAAAAAATGAATCAATTACTTTTATTAAAGAAAACATATCTTCGCTTATTATAAATTTTGAAGAACAAGACAAGGAAGGATTGGCGGAATTAATTAAGCTTCCATACTATCATGGATTTTTTGATGATATGGTTGATATTAAATTTGTATAAAAAGGAGGCGGCAAAAATATAGAATATATTTCCCGCCTTTGTCTTATAAATCTATTAAAGAAACATCAATAATATCATCTTCTTTTGTAGATAATTCTTCAGTAATTATATCAGATGGCTTTGAATCAAGCATAATTTTGCAGCAAGCAGTTAACTCACCGTCAAAAATTACGTTCTCAATTTCCTGTGCATTTATTTTTTCGTCACTAAGTAATTTTAAAACTTTAGAAATTACTCCAGGTTTGTCAAAATGCCTGATTACTAATTGATATTTTGCGGCTGTAACTTCACATCTGTTAATCCAGTTTTTTACCGCACCTGTGTTTTTATAATGTTCGATAATTTTAAATGTTTCTTCTGCAACAGCATTTTGCGCCTGCATTGTAGATGCACCGATGTGGTGAGTTACATATACATTTGGCATGTTTATTAAATTAGAACTAAACTCTCCTTGTTTAACTTCAGGTTCTTCGTTAAAAACATCAATACCGGCAAATATTTTTCCTTCTTTTAAAGCGGCTGTAAGTGCTTCTTCATCAACAACACCGGCACGGGAGGTATTTATAAAATAAGTACCTTTTTTCATTTTATTAATTAATTCTGCAGAAATTATCTTTTTGGTTTCGTTTGTCTGTGCAAGATGCAGGCTTACAATATCTGCCTTTTCAAAAAGTTCGTTAAGATCTGCACATTTATAAATTTCTAAATTATCGGCCGTTTCTTCCGTTAAAGACCTTGACCAGGCAATAACATTTAATCCGAATGCTTTGCTTCTTATAATTAATTCACGTCCAATTTTTCCGGTACCGACAATACCGATTGTTTTTCCGTATAAACCGTCGGATTTAGAAAAAGCCGCTTTATTCCATTTCCCTTTTCTGAACTGAATTACGTTATCGGGTAATTTCCTGTCTATTGCACAAATTAATCCCATTGCCAATTCAGCAACTGCAACGCTGTTTTTACCGGGACAGTTTGCTACATAAATACCTTTTTTATTTGCTTCAGCAATATTAATATTATTTACACCGGCACCGGCTCTTATAATTAAACTCAATTTATTTGATATGCTGATACAATCTTCATTAACTTTTGTAGAACGGACAATTAATACATCTATGTCTTTAATGTTATCAGGCAGGTCGTCCGCTTTGAAGGCAGGTTCGTAAATTACTTCTTTTACAATACCTTTAATTTTATCAATATATATATTAGGAAATTTATCTGCTATTAATACTCTCATTT
>CAZTZZ010000002.1:2533-15498 GCA_964617905.1 uncultured Ignavibacteriaceae bacterium
GCATCTTTTGTTCCGTCAGCTACTACAACCATTCCTGCGTGAATAGAATTACCTATACCAACGCCACCACCGTGATGAAATGAAACCCAACTGGCTCCTCCTATTGCATTCATCAATACATTAAGTATTGGCCAGTCTGCAATTGCATCGCTGCCGTCCTTCATTCCTTCGGTTTCTCTGTTCGGTGATGCAACGGAACCGCAGTCTAAATGATCTCTTCCAATTACAATCGGTGCACTTATTTTTCCGTCGGCTACAAGGTCGTTAAATATTTTTCCCATTTTTGCTCTTTCACCATAACCTAACCAGCAAATGCGTGAGGGCAGACCCTGAAAATGAACTTTCTTTTGTGCCATATCTATCCATTTGCATAATGGCTTATTATCAGGGAATGTATCTTTGATTGCCTTATCGGTTACGTAAATATCATTTGAGTCACCGGAAAGTGCAGCCCATCTGAAAGGACCTTTTCCGTCACAAAATAATGGACGGATAAATTCAGGTACGAACCCGGGAATATCAAATGCATTTTCAACTCCGTTGTCTTTGGCTTCTCCTCTGATATTGTTTCCGTAGTCAAAAGCAATCGCACCTCTTTTTTGAAATTCAAGCATAGCTTTAACGTGAGTAACAATTGTTTCTTTAGAAAGCCGGATATATTTATCTGGATTGTTTTTTCTTAATGTAAAAGCATCGTTTAAACTCATTCCCATAGGAACATATCCATTTAAAGTATCATGCGCAGATGTTTGATCTGTTATTATATCGGGTTGTAAATTAGCATCTAATAATTTTGGAAGAACTTCACCCGCATTTCCTATAAATCCTACCGATAAAGCTTTTCCCTCTGTTTTTGCATCTGTAACAATTTTTACAGCTTCGTCTAAATCTTCTGTAATAATATCCAAGTATCCCGTATCAATTCTTTTTTTGGCTCTGTCTTTATTTACTTCTATGCCCAAAAAAGCAGCTCCGTTCATAGTTGCCGCTAATGGCTGAGCACCGCCCATTCCACCTAAACCGGCAGTAAGTATTAGTTTTCCTTTTAAGTCATTGTTGAAATATTTTTCTCCGCAGGCAGCAAATGTCTCATAAGTTCCTTGCAGTATTCCTTGGGTTCCTATATAAATCCAGCTTCCTGCTGTCATCTGCCCGTACATTGTTAATCCGAGTGATTCCAATCTTCTGAACTCATCCCAATTAGCCCAATTTGGAACCAGCATAGAATTGGATATAATTACTCTCGGTGCGTTTTTATGAGTTTTAAAAACACCAACAGGTTTTCCGGATTGAACAAGAAGAGTTTCGTCGTTTTCTAATTGTTTTAAAGACGAAACTATTACCTCGTAAGCTTCCCAATTTCTTGCTGCCTTTCCGCTGCCGCCATATATAATTAATTCTTTTGGATTTTCTGCTACTTCCATATCAAGATTATTCATTAACATTCTCATAGCAGCTTCTTGATGCCATCCTTTACAACTTAATTCATTTCCGGTAGGTGCTTTTATACTTGTTTTTTCTGCATCTGTTATCATACTTATGTCCCAAAGTGTTTTTCAAGAATATTTGTGTACTGATTAACCATTGAACGATAGAGCATCTTCTTTATAAACCAGCTTTTTTTAACTTCTTTTTTTAGGAATTCAAGATTTTGTTTTAATTGATTTTTTAATCTTAAACTTTCTTCTTTTGTTAATTTTATTATTTCTTCTCCGCCATCTAATTTTTGTAAAATAGATGTAAAACTTCTAACTTCTGCATAAAACCTGTTATCACCCTCAATTTGTTTTAAAGCCTGTTTACAAAATGTTTTAAGCATTTTTAGTTCATTTTTATCAAACTCGTAATTATAATTTTTAAATAATTTTTTCATTATTTACCGTATTGTTTTTAAATGATAATAATCGTTCCCTAATTTTTGAAAAACCCGGTTTTATTATTTTGTAAATGTAATCGAGACGTTCATTGTATGGTATAAAAGATGATTTCATAGAATTTAGAGTTATTTTTTCTACGTCTTCTAAATTTAAATTGAAGTTTTCAATAGCCGTTAAAAATTCTTTAGTCATAGTTGTATCGCTCATCAATCTGTCATCTGTATTAATTGTAACCCTAAATTTATTTTTGTACAAAATACCAAAAGGATGGTTCTCAATTTTATCAATGGCACCGGTATGAATATTACTGAGCAAACAAATTTCTAATGGTATTCTTTTATCAAGAACATATTGTGCCAAATCACCAAAACCGACAACGTTTCCATTACCGTCAAAAATGAAATCATCTTTTAAGTGAGTGGCATGACCAATCCTATGAGCGCCGCACCACTGAATAGCCTGCCATATCGATTCTTTACCGAATCCTTCTCCTGCGTGTATTGTTATGTTAAAATTTTCACGTTGGATAAAATGAAATGATTCAATATGATTTTTGGGCGGATACCCACCCTCTTCACCAGCAAGATCAAATCCGATAACTCCACGTTCTCTGAAGTTGACGGATAATTCTGCTATATCTAAGGTGTCTTTCATGTTACGCATACCACATAAAATAAGTCCGTAACCTACACCAAAATCTTTTTTCCCTTTTTTAAGTCCTTTTAATACTGAGTTTACAATATCTTCATAATAAAGACCGTTTGATGTATGAAAGACCGGAGCAAATCTTGTCTCTACATAACAAACCCCGTCATTTTTCATATCTTCCATCATTTCATAAGCTACTCTTTCAAGAGCTTCTTTGCTTTGCATTACTGCACAAGTATGCTCAAAACCTTGTAAGTATTCAACAAGATTTCCTTTATTTGCACCTCTGTGAAACCAAACAGCTAATTCTCCCGGGTCTTCTGTAGGAAGTTTTTTATAATTTAAATCTTTAGCTAATTCAATAATTGTTAACGGTCTTAATCCCCCGTCAAGATGATCGTGTAATAGAACTTTTGGAACAGCTTTAATTACTTCTATAGTTGTCAATTTAACCTCGATTTTAAGTTCAAAAATATTCTTTTAAGTAAGTAAAATCAATTTATTGGATAATTTCATTTTAATAAGCAAGGAACAAAAGTAAGAAGAATTTAATATAAGAGATAATAATTGCTTATAGAACGATTTTATATTAATTTTGTAAGCTATAATAAACAAGAAATTAAAGGAGTTAGAATGAAGTCCATTAAAACAGTAATAATGTCATTTTTATTAACTGCATTTTTATTTACAAGTGTATCGTTTGCCTCACCTTGGACTACTGCGGCTAAAATGAGAATACAATCAAAAGAATATAAAAAAGCTTTAGAATTGCTGATGAAAGAAATAAAGCATGACCCTGAAAGCATCGAAGGATATTACCTTTTAGGGTTTGTTTATGGAAAATTAAACAGAATTGATGATATGGTAGCCGCATATGATAAATGCATAAAATTAGATGAAGATAAAGAATATCTTGAAGATATCAAGGCTGATAAATTAAATAATTGGGCAAAATATTATAATTTAGGTGTTAATTATTTTAATAAAGGAAATAAAACATTAACCACTGATAGTGTTGAAGTGTTTTATAATAAATCTGCCGCTTCTTTTCAAACGGCAATTAAAATCGAACCTGATTCTCTGAATTCTTATACTAATTTAGCATTTGTACTACTTAATGCACAAAAATATGATGAAGCAATTTCACCACTTCAAACAATTATTGATAAAGGTAAATCAAGGGATGGCTATAGATTTTTAGGTACTATTTATTACAATAAAGCCAAGGATTTAAAATATAAATTCGAAACTTCAAAAAATCCTGATGATAGCGTTGCGTATATGAAAATGTACGATAAAGCCATTGAAGTTTTAGAAGCCGGCAAAAAGATGTATCCTAACGATTCAAATATATTATTAGAGCTTTCAAATAGTTACATAGGAGCTAAGAAAACAGAAATTGCAATGAAAGCATTTAAAGAAGGAGTTGAGAAACAACCCGGCAATAAATATTATCACTATAATTATGGTGTTTTATTATTAGGTGCAAAGAAATATGATGAAGCTATTCAACAATTTAAATATGCGGAAAAAATAGATTCAAATTACGAAAATGCTATTTATAATCTTGGTGTAGTTTATGTGCAGTGGGGTGATGATATTATGAAATCGGAACAGGATCAAGATAAGAATATTCAAACTGATAAGTATAAAGCAAAATATGAAGCAGCTTTACCCTATCTGGAAAAAGTAATTCAGCTAAATAATAAAGATGCATCAATCTGGGAAACGTTGGGAAAAGTTTATACAAGACTTGGTAAAACAAGTGATGCTGAAAATGCATTTAATAAAGCGGACTCTTTAAGATAGTAATTAAGTTTTAAAATTAAAGGAAGTTATGAATCAAAATAATAATCAACAGGGGCAGCAAATAAATATTGAACTTGGCGAAAAAGAAGCTGAGGGCATTTATTCTAACTTGGCAATAATAACGCATTCACCTGCGGAATTTATTATTGATTTTACAAGGATTGTGCCGGGTGTTCCAAAAGCAAAAGTACACGCAAGAATTATTACAACTCCTCAGCACGCAAAGATGCTTTTAAATGCTTTAAAAGATAATATTAACAAATACGAAAAAAGATTTGGAGAAATACCTATTGAAACCCCTGCTGACCAGCATTTTGGATTTGTACCTCCCGTAAATGAAAAAGTAAATTAAATATTCAGCAAATATAATTTTTTAGCCTTTTGAGATAAATTTTATTTCAAAAGGCTTTTTTTGGAACAATTGCCAAAAATGAACTGTACAAAAATAAAATTCAATATGAAAAAATTATTTATCATATCGCTAATTATTTTAAATTTTGCTTTTTATGCAAAAGCGGATAACAAATCCAATTTTGGAAATATTTCAAAAACACACAAAATAAACACTTTGTATATTAACAAAATGTATTCAAATAGAAACCTCTTAGATTTGGAAATACATAAAGTTGATGTCAGGAACTATAAAAATAATTTCACATTTAAATATTCTGACCTGGAACTAAACAAAAAGAAACCGACACCCCTAAACCATTTAACTTTTATAAAATATTACATTCCGACTAAAAGTTATGTTGAGCTTAATTTATACAACTTACTTGGAAATAAATTAAAAACTATTGTAAGTACAACTAAAAATCCCGGTGAACATTACCTGAAAATTGATGACAACAAATTAAATCCCGGGCTATATATTTATCAATTAAAGACTGAATTGGGAACAAGAACTAAAAAGATGATTTATTTCAGAGATAATAATTCAAAATAAATCACATATACTGATTAAAACATCGGTTCTTTAATTGCATATCAAACCCTCAATCATTAATTTTAATTCTTAATTACCAACGGAGAATTGTGTTAAAATGCTTAAAATTGTAAAAAAAATATTTGGTGATAAACACGCTAAAAATCTTAAAGAATTATCGCCTATAGCTGATGAGATAAATCAAGAATACGAAAAAATAAAAGATTTATCAGATGATGAATTAAAACAGAAGACCGTAGAATTTAAAGAAAAAATTCAAAACGAAACTTCTGAGCTTAGAAATCAAATAGAGGAATTAAAAAAACAGTTACAGACCGATGAAGATTTTGACAGGCAGGATATTTATGATGAATTAGATGCATTAGAAGAAGAACTTAATGAAAGTTATGAATCTATTTTAGACGAAATTCTTCCCGAAGCTTTTGCTGTTATTAAAGCGACTTGCAAAAAGTTATTGGGCAAAACTATAATTGTAAAAGGAACTAAAGTAGAATGGAATATGGTACCGTATGATGTACAGCTAATGGGAGGCGTTGTAATGCATCAGGGTAAAATTGCTGAAATGGCAACAGGTGAAGGTAAAACGCTTGTAGCAACATTACCTCTTTATTTAAATGCTCTTACGGGAAGAGGAGTTCACCTTGTAACCGTTAATGATTACCTTGCTCAAAGAGACAGTGAATGGATGGGCGAAATATTTAAATACCACGGATTAACAGTAGGTGTTATTTTAAATACTATGGACCCTTCAGAAAGACAAGCACAATACCAATGCGATATTACATATGGAACTAACAATGAATTCGGTTTTGACTATCTAAGAGATAATATGGCAATCGATCCCGAATCGCAGGTACAACGGAAATATAACTACGCAATAGTTGATGAAGTGGATTCTGTTTTAATAGACGAAGCAAGAACACCATTAATTATTTCAGGTCCTGTTGAAGAGGATAACCAGCGTTTTGACGAGATGAAACCAAAAGTTGAAAGACTGTTTCGTCTTCAAACTAATTTAGTTGCACAAATTGTACAAGAGGCTGATAATCTTCTAAGCAACGAAAGTACAAAAGATGATACAAGAGAAGCAGGAATTAAATTGCTGAGAGCATACAGAGGTCTTCCTAAAAATAAAAAATTATTAAAAACATTAAGCGAACCCGCCAACAAAAAATTGATGCAATCTACCGAGATGGAATTTTTACGTGAGCAGGGGAAACATATGCATATTATTGATGACGAATTATATTTTGCCATTGATGAAAAAAACAATACAATTGATTTAACAGATAAAGGCAGGGAAGAACTTGCTAAAGGCAGCGGGATGGGCAAAGACTTTTTTATACTGCCTGACCTGGGAACAGAGATAAGTAAACTAGAAAATGATTCCTCACTTTCCGAAAAGGAAGTAATTAAAAAGAAAGATGCTCTTTATGCAAAATATTCTGAAAGCAGTGACAGGATACATACAATAAATCAATTATTAAAAGCCTACACTTTATTTGAAAAGGACGACGAATATGTAATTACCGAAGACGGAAAAATTGCGATTGTTGATGAATTCAGTGGACGTGTCCTTCCGGGCAGAAGATATTCCGACGGACTGCACCAAGCCATTGAAGCCAAAGAAAAGGTGAAAGTTGAAAAAGACACTCAGACCATGGCAACAATAACATTACAGAATTTCTTTAGAATGTACAACAAGTTGGCTGGAATGACTGGTACTGCAGAAACAGAAGAGGGTGAATTTTATGAAATTTATAAACTTGATGTTGTAGTTATTCCTACAAACAAACCGGTAATAAGAGAGGATTTAGACGATGCAGTTTATAGAACAAGACGGGAAAAATATAATGCTGTAATAGAAGAAATTGAGCTACTTAAAAAAGAAGGGCGTCCTGTTCTGGTGGGAACTACATCTGTTGATGTTTCGGAGACTATAAGCAGAATGCTTAAGAGAAAAAATATTGCTCACAATGTATTAAATGCAAAACAACACCAAAGAGAAGCTGAAATAGTTGCACACGCAGGTGAAATAGGCGCTGTAACAATTGCTACAAATATGGCCGGACGTGGTACGGATATTAAATTAGGAAAAGGAGTGGTTGAAAGGGGCGGATTATTTATACTCGGAACAGAAAGACACGAGGCAAGAAGAATTGACAGGCAGCTTAGAGGCCGGTCGGGCAGACAGGGTGATCCGGGCAGTTCAAGATTTTATCTCTCTTTAGAAGATGACCTGATGAGACTTTTCGGCAGCGACAGAATGTCTTCGGTTATGCAGAAGATAGGAATTCAGGAAGGAGAAGTAATTCAACATCCTTTAATTACTAAATCTGTTGAAAGAGCACAAAAAAAAGTTGAAGAAAATAATTTCGCAATTCGTAAAAGACTCCTTGAATATGACGATACAATGAACTCCCAAAGAGAAGTTATTTACACCCGAAGAAACCGTGCGCTAAAAGGCGATAGACTAAAAAGTGAAATTTTTGAATTCCTTGATGAGTTTATTCAAGAAGTTGTAGAACAAAATTATAATGATGTATTAGTTGATGCTATCAAAGAAGATATAAGACAAAAATTGTTGGTTGAAATAAAATTGGAAGCAGAAGAATTTGAAAGTTTGGGTGAAGAGGGAATAAAAGAAAGAATTTTTAATGAGGCTAAAAATTTCTACAAGCAAAAAGAAGAAATGTTAGGCTCGGATATGATGGCAAGACTAGAAAGATACGCTACATTAAGTGTTATTGATCAGAAATGGAAAGAACATTTAAGAGAAATGGATGATCTTAAAGAAGGCATAGGATTACGTGCCTATGGACAAAAAGATCCTTTAGTAGAGTATAAAGCCGAAGCATTTCAATTATTTATAAATCTTCTGGATCAAATTAGAAATGAAGTGGTCTCTTTTAGTTTTAAATTTTTCCCTCAAGAACCTGAAGAAATACAAGAAAGGAGAAAGAGACGTTCTTCTGGAAGAATGACAGAGATGAAAGAAAGTACTGATAATATAGGACTTTCAAGGGGAGCTGCTCAGAGACAAGAGGAAAATGTTGCTGGTAAACAAAAACCAATTAAGGTAGAAGAAAAAATAGGGAGGAATGATCCTTGCCCTTGCGGAAGCGGAAAAAAATACAAACATTGTCATGGAAGATAAATTGGATAAGACAATATGAAAAAAATAGAGGCAATAATTCGTCCTTTTAAATTAGACGATGTTAAAGAAGCTTTGATTGAAGAAGGTGTAAGAGGCTTAACAATTACTGAAGTTCGCGGTTACGGAAGACAAAAGGGGCATACAGAAACTTATAGAGGCAGTGAGTACAGAATAGAGTTTATACCTAAAATAAAAATCGAAATAGTTGTTGAAGTTGAAAAATCAGAAAAAGTAATTGAAGCTATTTTAAAAACAGCTAAAACTGGGCAGGTAGGCGACGGTAAAATTTTTGTATCCGATATTGGTGATGTAATACGAATAAGAACCGAAGAATCCGGCAAAGAAGCTCTATAAAAAGAATATTTTATACTTTTATTCAAACCATAAAATGAATATATATTTATCTAATAAAAAAATATTAATAACTTTAGTACCAATTCTATTGTTAATTGCCGGATGCGGTACCTGGGGAAATTTTACTACCTATTTTAACCGTTATTACAATACAAAAACACTTTTTGAGAAAGCTGAAAAATCAATTTTAACCCAGAAGAAAGATCTGTTTGATACAGAAGAGATAAAAATTAATGGATTAGCAAGGAAACAACTAACTAGCGTAATAAAAGGTGCATCAAAAATTTTACAATTTAATTCCGATTCAAAATATGTAGATGATGCATTACTAATTTTAGGCAAGTCATTTTTTTATGAGAGGAATTATCAAAAAGCTTTAAGAAAATTCGAGGAATTATTAGCTACACAACCCGAAAGCGAGCTAAAATTAGAAACACAGCTTTGGATAGGAAAAACCCAGATGCGCCAAAATGATGAAGGTTTAGGACTGAGTACTTTAGAATCTGTTAAACAAGAAGCTATAAAGGAAGAAGAAACTCCAATCGTCCAAGAAGCTTTTATTGAAGAAATAACCTATAGACTGCAGCAAAAAGATTATACTTCCGCAATTAAATCTGCAAAAGAATTTTTGATAAATTCAGAAGATGAAAATATGAATGCAAGAGTATGGTACGAGCTGGGGAAACTTTATTTTGATAATAATGATTATACAAATGCACAAAAAGCATTTCTACAGGCTATTGATATTGCATTCGAATATAAAACAATTTATAGGGCTCAAATAGAATTATCCAGAAGCTTAAGAAACGCAGGTAAATTAGAAGAATCCTTAAACTTTTTGGATGATATGAAATCGGAAGATAAAAATGCAGAAAATTATCCGGAAATTAACCTTGAAAAAGGAATGACATTATTAAGTGAAAACAAAATTCAGGATGCTAAAGATCTTTTGATTAAAGTTGATACAACATATCCGGGTTCTCCTTTTTCAGCTATAGCAAAATTTAGATTGGGCGAATTATACGAGAATAATTTATTTAATTTTGATACGGCAAAAGTTTATTACCAGCAGGCTGGCTATTCCACATTACCAAAAGAATTTAGAACTATTAATAATAAAAAAGTAGCACTTTTTAACAGTTATTCTAAATTAACCGACGGTATTAAATTGTTTAGCAGACAGATAAATTATATAAATAATCCTGATGAGTTTTTAAAAGACTCTGTTGCTTACTATAAGCAAAAAGAAATTGAAAGAGAAAGGCTATTAAGCAAACAGAATAAACTTAATACCAATACTACAAACAATAATTTTGATCCAAATTCTCCAATAACCCCCAAACCTGTATTAACTGAAAAAGATACAATTAAAAACATAAAATCTGTTAAAAATTCATTAAATAAAAATATTCCTAAAAAAGCAATTCCTCCGCCAGTAAGACCAACCTTATCTGCTGATTCATTAAATAGCTTAAAATTAAATTATCAATTTGATCTTGCTAATTTATATGTAACAGAGTTTAATCTGCCGGATTCGGTATACAAATATTTTACTTTTATTTTAACTAATTATCCAGATTCAAAATATGAAGCACAATCGCTTTATTCATTGGGCAATTATTATTTAAATATTGGAGACACTCTTAAGGCAGACAGCCTTTTTACCGAAATATATGAGAACCATAAAAAAGAAAGAATAGCAAACTCTGCTGCGGTAATGATTAATAAACCATTAATAGATTTTGATTACGATCCCGCAAAAGACCTTTATAACTCTGCTGAAGGGTATTTGGAAAAAGGCAACTATAAAAAAGCAATATCAGAATTATTTTCCATTTATAAAAGACACCCTAAATCATTATATGCTCCCAAATCTTTATATGCAGCCGGCTGGATTTTTGAAAATAATTTGCAATTGCCCGATTCGGCTGCTTTTATGTATGGTTTAATAAAACAAAAATATCCAAAAACAATTTACGGAAAAAAAATATCTGCAAAGGTAAGTGTTTATAATCAAGAGTTAAAACGAAAAAATTTACTGATAGAAGCTAAGAAGAGAGAAAGATTGTTAAAACAAAAAAATAAAATCACACAAATTAAAAAAGACTCCTTATCTCTAATTAGAAAAAAATTGCCCAAAAGAAACGTCAATTTACAAAGGACAGCTTTACTCGATTCTCTTAAGAAAATGGGCATTATTTTACCGGATTCTGTTAAAAGAAAATTATTATTAAAAAGAAAACAAAAACCTATAATAAAAAACAAGATCAAGAAAGATTCATTATTATTAGAAAAATAATTATTTAATATTCCCATTATCTTTTATTATGAAAGTTATTGAAGTTCTTAACTTAATTGAAAATGGTGAGAACTATCATTGTGAGTTTAAAAGAAAATTCTCTACCCACAGAAAAATTGCCAAAGAAATGATTGCTTTTGCAAATTCCGGAGGAGGTTTCCTGTTATTTGGTATAGATGATGACGGAAAAGTTATCGGCTTGGAAAGTGAAAAATCCGAAGCTAATTTAATAATAGAAACTGCAGATAAATATTGCGAACCACCCATAAACATTAATATTGAATATAAAGAGCTTAAAGGGAAAGAAATAATAATTATTGAAATTCCCGAATCTGCTAACAAACCACACAGGATTCAAGATTACAAAAAAAGAATAAATATCAATGATGCGTTAGTATCTGTTAGAGTTAAAGATAAAAGTGTTCTTGCAAGCAAAGAAATGATAAAAATAATGCTAAATGAAAATAATGGGGATGTTCTGAAAAGTTATTCAATTGGGAATAATGAAAGAATGGTTTTCGAATATTTGGATAAAAATGAAACAATTACAGTCTCCGAACTAAAAAAAAATGTAAATATTTCAGAAAGAAGAGCATCCAGGACACTAATAAAAATGGTAAGAGCAAAACTTTTAATTTTACATAAAAAAGACAACAGTGAAGAATATTTTACAACAAAAATGTAATTCCATTTACAAAGCTTAAATTATAAGTTGATTTTTATTCCCTTATTTTTTATACTGTCTTGTTCATTTCATTATCAATTTTCATAACAATTTTAATATTGATGAAAAACAATTTTACTCTTAAAAATTCCAAAATTTACCTTTTTTCATATCTAATTAACAAACTTCATTAAAACTTTAACAGGAGAGGAACTTATGAAATCTTTACACCGGATATTACTGTTCATTTTTGCTGTAGTATCACTTGTTAGTATGCCCATATTTGCGCAAGGTGTTACAACTGCTAATATGAACGGCTTGGTTCAAAATTCTAGCGGGGAGCCTTTAATTGCCGCTAATGTGATTGTTTTGCACGAACCAAGCGGAACACAATATGGAGCATCAACCAGTTCCGATGGTAGATTCTTTTTACCAAACTTAAAAATTGGAGGGCCCTATATTGTAACTGTTTCTTACGTTGGATTCGTTAAGCAAATTCAAAAAAATATATATTTGCAGATCGCTCAAAAACTTAATCTGACTTTTACATTGAAAAGTGAATCTGTCAAACTTGGCGAAGTTGTTGTCACAGGTAAAAAACACGAAGTTATAAACAGCGGTAGAACGGGAGCCGAAACTTTTATAGACCCAGCAAGCGTTCAGGAAATGCCTTCGATAAAAAGAAGCACAAGAGATCTCACCAGATTAGATCCTCGAAGTGACGGAAATTTTAGCTTTGGAGGTAAGAACTGGCTTTATAATAACTTTTCTTTAGACGGTTCTTACTTTAACAATCCTTTCGGTTTAGACGACCCGGCTCCGGGTGGTCAAGCTAATGCTGAACCGGTTCCTTTTGATGCTATAGAACAGGTTCAAGTATCAATTGCACCATTTGATGTTAGAGAGGGTGGTTTTACAGGTGCCGGAATAAATACTGTTACAAAAAGTGGTACAAACACGTTAAAAGGTTCTGTCTACAGTTTTTTAAGAAATGAAAGTCTAATTGGCAATAAAGTAAGAGGAACAGATGTTATTGCTAATCCTGATCTTTCTTTTCATCAATCCGGCTTTTATTTAAGTGGACCATTGGTAAAAAACAAATTATTCTTCTTTATTGATAGTGAAATAGAAAGAAGAGAAGATCCGGGTACAAATTTTGTGGCTGATAACGACGGTAATCTTGTATTCGGTGAATCCAGGGTTCGTGCCAG
>CAZTZZ010000002.1:15598-22146 GCA_964617905.1 uncultured Ignavibacteriaceae bacterium
AGTGTGGGGCAATTAAGCTTTTATGCTCAGGATGAATATTTCGCATCGAAAAACTTTAGCATTACTTATGGTGTAAGAGTAGATATTCCTCAATATTATGATGATCTAGTTGACAATCCTTTTTCACGCGGATTAACTTTATTGGATGAAAATGACCAACCCGAAACAGTTGATCAAAGTGCATTACCGGGTGGCAAGGCTTTGTTTTCACCAAGAGTAGGATTTAATTGGGATGTCAATGGAAACAGCATAACTCAAGTAAGAGGAGGCACAGGTATCTTTACAGGTCGTCTTCCTTTCGTATGGGTTGGTAATAATATTTCAAATCCGGGAGGCAACCCCAATCTTCCAGCACATTTAAGATCGTTTGATTTGAATGCAATGGATCCTGATTTTAAATGGCCGCAAGTTTGGACAACTAATTTAGCTGTAGACCATTTATTTGATAACGGATTGCTTGCTACATTAGAATTTGTTTATGGAAAAGATATAAATGCAATTTATGTAAGGAACGCAGATTTAGTTGCACCAGTTAGAACTCTTCCTGACGGAAGACCGTATTTTGGAGGTGCAGGTGCAAACGAACTAAATCCTGATGGAGGATCGGGTGCATATGTGATTGATAACACAGACGAAGGATACAACTTTAACATTACGGCACAGTTGAGGAAAAATTTTGGCAATGGCTTGAGAGCTAACTTATCTTACACATATTTGAAAGCCAAAAATGTTATGAAAACAACCGAGATAGCTAGTGTCCTATGGCAGAATAATCCAGTAAAAGGAGATCCGAATAAACCTCAGCTAAGCGATGCAGAATTCGGTAACAGACACAGAATTATAGGCGGATTAACGTACAAAAAAGAATGGTCACAAAATCTTGCAACAAGCATAGGCGTTTTCTTAGAAATTGCTGAAGGTAATCGTTTTACAGCAGCAGGCGGAAACAGATATTCATTTATCTACGCAGGTGATGTAAACGGTGACGGTCAAGGCGGTAATGATTTAATTTACATTCCTAGAAGTGCAAGTGAGATCAATTTTGATCCGTATGTTAATTCCTCCGGTCAAACTGTTAGTGCTGGCGACCAATGGACAGCATTCAATAATTTTATAACCCAGGATGATTATTTAAATTCAAACAGAGGTAAAATTGCCGATCGTTTTGGTGAAATCAACCCCTGGTTCAGCAATATTGATATGCGAATTTTGCAGGACTTTTCATTTATGATAGGGAAAAGGAAACAAACTTTCCAATTAAGTATTGATATACTTAATGTTGCAAATCTAATTAACTCTGAATGGGGAGTAAGAAAAATTGCTAATACTTTGGCTACTTCTCCTCTTCAACTTGTTAGATTTAATGCACAGGGTGCCCCTGTTTTTAATTATAAAGCTAATCTAAAAGAAACCTTTATTGATGATCCCGGTCAGTTCTCCCGCTGGTCAATGCAGGTTGGTTTAAGGTATATGTTCTAAAGAAGTTTCCTGTGTAATACTATGAAAACTCCCCGATGGTAATATCTTTGGGGAGTTTTTATTTTAAATCAAAGATTTTTCTTAGTTCAAATACTGAAATACCATAAGCTACGGCAACGTTTAATGATTGTTTAATACCGTATTGAGGTATGTCAATAGAAAAATCACATAGGTCTATTAATTCTTGAGACACTCCGGTAATTTCATTACCGACAATTAAACAAAGAGGAAAATCTTTTTTACTGAGATTATAATAAGGAATACTTTTTGTTGTCTGTTCCAGTGCGCATATTTTAATGCCTTTTTGTTTTAGTCCTTTTACTATTTCTACAGGGTTATCGTAATGTTCCCACAAAACACTTTCAGTTGATCCAAGTGCCGTTTTTAATACTTGCTTGTTTGGGGGATGAGGAGTATAACCGCAAAGATAAAGCTTTTTAATCATTGCACCGTCTGATGTGCGGAATATAGAACCTACATTATAGCTGCTTCTTAAACTGTTTAGCACAACATAAACAGGTGCTTTTTTTACTTTGTCAATATTCTCTAAGGAACTTCTATTTTCTGATATTTCATCGTGTGTAAGTTTTTTCATATCTTAATTTCTATAATTTAAAATGATAATAATTTTTAATTACTCCATAACATCATACAATCTTACATTCATTCAATCATTCAAAGTTATTGCAAGCTGTCCGCAAGCTGCTGCTATATCTTCACCTTGAGTTTCTCTTATCATTACCTGCATATTTTTTTCTTTCAATTTTTTAACAAAATTGTATATATCTTCTTTTGAAGTTGGCTCAAGTTCGGCTGATAATCCTTCAGGGTTCATATGTTTTAAAGAATTAAAAGGAATAATATTGATCTTCAACGGTAACCGGCTAAACAATTTTGCGAGCCCTTTTACATCTTCATTTCTGTCGTTTACCCCTTTAAGCATTACATATTCAATCGTTATTTTCAAGTTTGTTTTATCCACATAATATTTAGCTGCTTCTATCAATTTTTCTAACGGATATTTCTTATTTATTGGCATTATTTTATCTCTTGTTTCACTAAAGCAGGAATGTAAAGACAATGCCAACCTCACATTCATCCCTGAATCCGCTAATCTAAAAATAATTGGTGCAATTCCCGCAGTTGATACCGTAATATGTTTTAGGTGAATATTAGATATCAGCTCTGAGTTAAATATTTTTAATGATTTTAATGTATTTTCAAAATTAAGCAGCGGTTCTCCCATTCCCATATAGACGATATTTGTGATTTGTTTGCCATAATATTTTGAAGAAAGAAGAAATTGATCGAATATCTCACCCGGAGTTAAATTTTGTTTGTAGCCCATAAGTCCTGTTGCGCAGAATTTACAATCAAGTGGGCAGCCCACCTGAGTTGAAAGGCAGAGAGTCATTCTGTTCTTATCGGGAATTATAACAGATTCAATTTTATGATTGTCGGCGGTTTCAAAAATAAATTTTGTTGTTCCATCCGATTCTGAAATTTGTTTAGAATGTAATTTTAATGTGTTGAGTGTATATAAATCATTTAAATTATTTCTCAATGTTTTGGGTATGTTCAGCATTTCATCAAAAGAAGTAACGCCCGAATTGTACATCCATTTAAATATCTGTTTGGCCCTGAAATTTTGTTCGCCGATTTTTATTAAACAATTTTTCAGCTCTTCAATAGTCATTCCTTTAAGCTGAATTTGTTTCTTAATTTTTTCTTTATCCATAATACAAATATAAGATTTTAAGGAATTACTATTGTTAAATTCGTTTATTTATCAATTTATAGTTATGCTAATATTCTTTAATTTTTGTAAATTAGATTCCTGTTTTAATAAATACAGTAACTTATTTTTATAATTATTTACTAAACATTCTACAAAAAAAGTGGGACAAAAAAATGAATTTTGATTTTACGGAAGAACAATTAATGATACAGGAAACAGCCCGTGATTTTGCACAGGCAGAAATTGCACCAACAGCAATAGAAAGGGATATTAACGCAGAATTTCCGGCAGAAATTGTTAAAAAATTAGGAGAACTCGGCTTTTTAGGAATTATGGTTGATCCAAAATATAACGGTGCCGGAATGGATACCATAAGCTATATTCTTGCAATGATTGAAATATCAAAAGTCGATGCAAGTGTCGGTGTAATTATGTCTGTAAACAATTCTTTAGTCTGCACAGGTTTACAAAAATACGGTTCAGATTACATCAAAGAGAATTATCTTTCTAAATTATCTACAGGTGAAAAACTTGGAGCATTTGCTTTATCAGAACCAGAAGCGGGAAGCGATGCAACAAAACAGCATACTACGGCAGAAAAAGACGGTGATTATTTTGTGCTTAACGGGATGAAAAACTGGATTACAAATGGAACTTCTGCTGACTATTATTTAGTGATGGCTACAACAGATAAAGAAAAAGCACATCATGGAATTACTACTTTTCTTGTTGAAAAAGAAACTCCTGGATTTACTCACGGTAAAAAAGAAGATAAACTGGGAATAAGAAGTTCAGATACTTGTTCTTTATCTTTTGAAAATTGCAGGGTTCCGGCTAATAACATTGTTTGGGAAGAAGGTAAGGGGTTTAATTTTGCAATGAATATTTTAAACGGCGGAAGAATAGGAATTGCTGCACAGGCGGTTGGTATTGCCGAAGGTTCACTAGATGCTGCAATAAAATATTCAAAAGAAAGGAAAGCCTTCGGAAAAGAAATTTCAAATTTCCAAGCGATTCAATTTAAACTTGCAGATATGGCTGTAAAAGTAGATGCTGCAAAAATGATGACGCTTAGAGCAGGCGCTTTAAAAGACAAAGGAGAACAATTCTATAAAGAAGCTGCAATGGCAAAATTATTTTCCTCTAAAACGGCTGTTGAATGCGCACTTGAAGCTATACAAATACACGGCGGTTATGGCTATGTTAGGGAATACCATGTTGAAAGATTTTTGCGCGATTCTAAAATAACGGAAATTTACGAAGGTACATCAGAAATTCAAAAAATGGTTATAGCCCGCGCACTGTTGAAATAATTTAAAATATTAATAAATATTTTTGGAGAATTTTTAATGAAAAAAGGAATGTTAATCGGATTAAGCATTGGAGGCATATTTGTACTTTTCATAGTTATGCTTTTCTTATGGGGTAAAAACACTTACAATAATATGGTAGCTCTTAATGAAACGGTTACACAAAGCTGGAGCCAGGTGGAAAACCAATATCAAAGAAGGGCGGATTTAATACCCAATCTGGTAAATACCGTAAAAGGATATGCAAACTTTGAAAAAAGTGTGCTTACAGATGTAACGGAAGCCCGTTCAAAAGTCAGCCAATTTACGGTCAGTAAAGATGTCCTCAACAATCCGCAGACATTTCAAAAATTTCAGGCACTACAGGGACAGTTAAGCGGAGCTTTATCCAGATTATTGGTAACAGTAGAAAGATATCCTGATTTAAAAGCGAATCAAAATTTTCTTCAGCTCCAGGCACAATTAGAAGGCACGGAGAACAGAATTTCTGTTGAGAGAAGACGATTCAATCAAGCTGTCCAAAAGTATAATACAACAATTAAAATGTTTCCGGCATCTACAATTGCCGGTATGTTTGGCTTTACGTCCAAACAATATTTCCAGGCAACACCGGGGACAGAAAAGCCACCTGAAGTTAAATTTTAATTTATATGAAAATCTTTTTTTCTTTTTTACTATTTTTTTCAGTTACTTTTTCTCAACAGGATGTACCGACTTTAAAATATTGGGCTAACGATTATACAAACACACTGAATAATTCCGAAGTAAGAATTCTGAACGAGAAACTAAAATCCTTTCAAGATTCAACCAGCAACCAGATAGTTTTTTTAATGATCAATTCTTTAAATAATTATCCTATAGAATATTACACGATGGATGTAGTAGAAAAAAACAAAATTGGTACTAAAAAATTTAATAACGGAATTTTGTTTTTTGTTACAAAAAATGACAGAAAATTGAGGATTGAAGTCGGCTACGGTTTGGAAGGCGCGTTACCTGATGCGCTAGCAAGTTCAATAATAAGAAATATTATTACTCCTTACTTTAGAAACGGGGATTATTTTACCGGAATATATAAAGGAATTACAGCCATAATGTCGGCTGTAAAGGGAGAATATCAAGCTCTTCCCCAAAAAACCAGAAAGAAAAAAAATGTTTCAGGCATTATAACTACAATTTTATTTTTAATAATCTTTTTCTCTTCATTTTTCAGAAGAAGGGGAAGAGGTAGGGGAATGATTTTCTGGGGCGGAGGTTTAGGCAGCGGAGGTTCGTTTGGAGGCAGCGGAGGATTCGGAGGTTTCTCGGGCGGCGGCGGTTCTTTCGGAGGCGGAGGCGCAAGCGGAAGCTGGTAAAAACCAATATTCGTTTCTACTTCTATTGAAGTTTATTAGATGAAAAGTTAACTTTGTATTTAACGTTTTGAAAAAATTGAATTGTAAATTTTAATATAGGAGATATAGTAAATGGCTATATATATTACTGAAGAATGTATCAATTGCGGAGCTTGCGAGCCCGAATGCCCGAATACTGCAATATATGAAGGCGGAGTTGATTGGGAACTTGAAGGGAAAAATTACGGTGATGGAGACGCCGCACCCAGTGGAGCCGAAGGATTTTATTCAGCGGATTTTTTCTATATAACACCTGATAAATGTACAGAGTGTAAGGGATTTCACGATGAACCGCAATGTGCAGCTGTTTGTCCTGTTGATTGCTGCCTGCCCGATCCAAATCACGAAGAGGACGAAGAAACATTATTAAAGAAGAAAGATTATCTCGATCAAATAGGCAGATAATTTTATAAAATAAATATTTATTTTTTAATTAAGGGGACATTTTATAATGTCCCTTTTTTTATTCCTTTCTATTGAGAATTCCTTCCCACAATAAAGAAGAAAGTCCATCTTCTAAAAGGTCTGTTTTTTTATTTTCTTTCTTTTTAGATAAAATAGTAAAGAAATGTATATAATAATTAGTTTGGCACGTTATTTTCTAATTTTTAGGCGCATTATTTAATG
>CAZTZZ010000002.1:22246-32050 GCA_964617905.1 uncultured Ignavibacteriaceae bacterium
GGCGCATTATTTAATGTTGATATTAATAAGGAGAAATAAATGGCAATAATGATAACCGATGAATGTATCAATTGCGGAGCTTGCGAACCAGAATGTCCAAACGATGCAATTTATGAAGGCGGAGTTGAATGGGATTACGCCGGAAAAAATTACGGTACCGATGAAGCAGCTCCTTCAGGTGCTCTGGGATTTTATTCTGATGATTTCTACTATGTAGTTCCTGATAAATGTACTGAATGCAAGGGATTTCACGATGAACCACAATGTATTGAAGTTTGCCCGGTTGATTGTTGTATACCCGACCCAAATCATCAAGAAGATGAAGGGACCTTATTAGCAAAAAAGGAATCTCTTGACGCTATAGGCCGCTGAATCTTTAATTAGGGGAAAATTATAAGGACACCATTTGGTGTCCTTTTTTAATTTTAAAATAATTACTGTAGTCCAATTCTTTTAAATGTTGTAAATCTTCAGTAATTTTGCTTTTCATATCAAACTAAAAATAGAAGTAAAATGAAAATTGGTAAATATAAATTAAGAGTTATTAATTCTGGATATTTTGCACTTGACGGCGGGGCTATGTTCGGAATAATCCCAAAACCGCTTTGGAGTAAAAACAATACTGCCGATGAAGTTAACAGAATTAAACTTGCAACAAGACTTTTACTTTTGGAATCCGAGAGCAGGAAAATATTAATTGACACAGGCATGGGCGACAAATGGGATGAAAAATCTAAAAATATTTACTCGATTGATCAATCAGAGAATTCACTTATACAATCACTTTTATCTGTTGGTATTAAGATAGAAGATATTACAGATGTAATACTTACTCATTTACATTTTGATCATGCAGGAGGAACCACCATAATTAAAGACGGTAAATTAGTACCGACATTTCCTAACGCAGTTTATCACGTCCAAAAGAAAAATTTTGAATGGGCTTTAAATCCTACTGATAGAGATAAAGGAAGTTATATAAAAGATAATTTTGAACCTTTAGCAAAAGAGGGAATATTAAAATTGATCGATGGACAAAATCAATTTGACGACGAAATTCATTTTGTAATTGTTAACGGTCATACTTTTTCACAGCAGCTCATTAAAATTTCTGATTCTTCAAATACACTGCTTTACTGCTGTGACCTGTTCCCAACCTTTTCACATATCCATTTGCCGTATATTATGGGTTATGATCTTCAACCGTTGATTACATTGGAAGAGAAAAAGCATATATTAAGAAAAGCAGTTGATGAAAACTGGAAACTCTTTTTTGAGCATGATCCTGAATTTGCTTATGCAACAGTAAAATATTCCGAAAAAGGGATTGTCATAAATGAAATATTTGAGAAATTAAGCTGAAATGAAGACTAATGGATTTACTAAAGTTTGCAGGTTAAGTGAATTGAAAAATTCTGAAGGTAAAAGATTTCTTATAAATGATATTGATGTTGCGTTGTTCAAAATTGATAATGAGGTTTTTGCATTAAGCAATATATGTCCTCATCAGCATACAGCATTAATTTATGATGGATATATTGAGGAAAGCTGTGTTGTTTGTCCGGCACACGGTTGGAAGTTTCAACTTGAAAACGGAAAGATGCCTGACGGAAGGAACGGGTTAATCAGTTATTCACTAAAAATAATTGATAATATTATTTACATAAAAGCTGAAAATAAAAATACAAGTTGGTGAAAATCACAAACGAAATAGTTACTAATAAAGCTGAATCCTTAGGTTTTAATTTAATCGGATTTGCAAAAGCTGAAGTACTTTTTGAAGAGGCTAAATTTTTAGAAAAATGGGTTAACTCAGGTTATCAAGCCGGAATGAGCTATATGGAAAGGAATATTGAAAAACGGAAAAACATAGCTAACATTTTACCGGATGCAAAAAGTGTAATTTCATTGGGGGTAAATTATTATACCGATGAAAATTATTCTAATGACAAAAACTGCGGAAAAGTTTCAAGATATGCTTGGGGAGAAGATTATCATTTACTAATCTGGGAAAAATTGGATCAATTGGAAACCGAACTCAAAAATATTGATCAGACTTTTGAATGTAAAACATATGTGGATACAGGTCCTGTAATGGATAAGGTTTGGGCAAACAGAGCCGGATTGGGCTGGCTTGCCAAAAATTCAAATATTATAAACAAAAATTTCGGGAGCTGGATTTTTCTATCAACAATAATTACTAACTATGAATTTGAATATAACGAACCCATAGAAGATTTATGCGGAACTTGCACAGCTTGTATTGATGCTTGTCCCACGCAGGCAATCATTGAACCCTATGTAGTTGATTCGAATAAATGTATTTCATATTTAACGATAGAAAATAAAAAGGAAATACCCGAATCATTCGCAGGTAAATTTGATAACTGGCTTTTCGGATGTGATGTATGTCAAGATGTTTGTCCATGGAATATCAAATTTTCACAAGTTACTTCCGAAAGAAGTTTTTACCCTATAAACGGTAATAAGGAAATTAAACTAGATAAAATTGCTAAAATGGAGCAAAATGATTTCAAAAATAGATTTGAAAACAGTCCTGTTAAAAGAGCAAAACTAAAAGGACTTAAAAGAAACGCTCTACATTTAAAGAACAAAGTTTGTGAAACTAATTTTAAATAATTGAATCTAACTTATAATTGATAATTAAATAACAGAACAATACGGAGAAAAAATGTCAGACAATCATCATAAAGTGATAATAATTGGTTCGGGTCCCGCAGGTTTAACATCGGCATTGTACACTGCAAGAGCAAATTTAGAACCTGTAATTTTTGAAGGAATGCAGCCCGGCGGTCAACTTACAATTACAACAGAAGTAGAAAACTATCCTGGTTTTGTAGAGGGAATTCAAGGGCCTGAACTGATGGATATAATGAGAAAACAAGCACATAGAGTGGGAGCTAAATCAATTTTTAAAGAGATTACAAAAGTGGATTTTTCATCCAGACCATTCAAATTGGAAACCTACGAAAAAGAGCAGTACACAGCCGATGCTGTAATTATTTCTACCGGTGCTTCCGCTAAATTATTGGGACTTGAAAGCGAAAGTAAATACATGGGCTTCGGTGTTTCAGCCTGTGCTACTTGTGACGGGTTCTTTTTTAAAGATCAAAAGGTATTGGTAGTGGGCGGCGGAGATACTGCTATGGAAGAAGCAACATATCTTACAAAACATGCATCTGAAGTAACTGTGATTCATAGAAGAGAAGGATTCAGAGCTTCTCAGATAATGCTTGAAAGAGCAAAGAAAAATCCAAAGATTAAATTTGCATTAAACAGAACTGTTAAAGAGGTAATAGGAAAAGAGGAAAACGGAAGAAAAGTAATGACAGGAGTTATTTTAGAAAATACAGTAGATCATTTAACGGAAACAGTTGAAGCAGACGGATTATTTATGGCAATAGGTCATAAGCCAAATACAGATTTATTCAAAGGACAGCTAGATATGGATGAAACCGGTTATCTAATCGTAGATTCGGGTTCGACAAAAACTAATATTGAAGGTGTATTTGCTGCCGGAGATGTTGCTGACAAGACTTACAGGCAAGCAATTACAGCAGCAGGAACAGGTTGCAGAGCTGCAATTGATGCAGAACGCTGGCTTGCTGAACAGGAATAATATAACAAAGTATCTAAAATAAAAAAGTCCATCCGTCAATTGCCGGATGGACTTTTGTCTTTAATGTATTTAAGATTAGCTATTATTTTGTTTATCCTTATCATCTAATTTTTTACCTACAATATTAGCAACAATAAAACCTAAGCCTGTAAAAACAAAAATACTTAACGGAATCCAAAAATCAGTATTTGGACCTCTATCACCAAAGCCAAGACCAATACCGAGACCAATACCGAACGCAACTGAAATAATTCCTATTTTCATCAAATTATAGGAACTTCTTTCATTCTTTCGATTATTAAAAAATTCTTTAATTGATTCGGCATCCATTCCCTTTTCAATTAAAATTTGTCTTTCTCGAGAACGCAAGTAGTAATAAGATACAAGAACTACTCCGACAACTAAAAGAAAGATTATTGGTATAAATACAGCTACCATTTCTACATTATTATTAGGATACATTTTTTTTCTCCTTTACTGATTGATAATTTTATTTTCTAATATTTAAGACAAAGCTTGTAATTAAAAGGTTACACTATTTTTAATTTATTTATTGTAAAATTGTCATCAATTTTTATATTGTTATTTATATCTATTTAAACTTATAATGCTGTAACCTTTCCTAATAAAAGTGGTCAAATAATGTAAGATGAGTACTCTTACTGATATAGAAATAATAGAATCCGTTAAAAACGGTAATCAATCAGATTTTGCCATACTTGTGGATAGATATAAAGAAAGGGCATTTTCACTTGTAAAAAGTATTGTAAAAAATGAAATGGAAGCAGAGGAAGTACTACAAGATTGTTTTATGAAAGTTTATAATTCATTAAAGAAATTTAGAGGAGATTCTAAATTTTCAACCTGGTTCTATAAGATTGTATATAATACGTCTTTAACAAGAGTTACAAACAAGAAAAGGAATATAGAAGCCGGAATGTCTTCTATCGATGACTTTACAGGATTAAAAGCAGAAGATATAAACACATATGAACAGTCTGAGATAAATAAATCATTGAATTTGATAGTAGAAAAATTGCCGGAGAATTATTCTTCCGTTATCAAACTGTTTTATTTGGAAGCAATGAGTTGCGAAGATATTAGCAAAGTTATGAATTTAACAGTAAATAATGTAAAGGTTATGCTGCACAGAGCAAGAACATCATTAAGGAATATTGTATTCCAAAGTAATTATATAGAGGAATTATTATGAAGTATTTATCTGAAGATATTTTAAATAAATATATTGACAATGAATTAAGTTTAGAAGAAACCAAAATGGTTGAAAAGATCCTTAAATCTTCTCCGATAGATAACGCAAAATTTACAGCGCTAAGAAAGATTCACAAGGGGTTGGGAGAACTTGAGACCACAAAATTATCGGATGATTTTACATCAAATCTTATGGTAAAACTCAAATTGAAATATAGAAGGGATAAAAAACAAAAAAGATTTATAATAATGATATCCTCTTTCATGGTCGCATTAATAGTTGGTTTTACCGGAACAGCCCTTTATGAAACAATTACTAGTAGCTTCCCTAAAGTGAAAAATCTTTCACCGATTAAAAACTTTTCTATCAACACTGATTTTTTTACTAAAAATATTGGATCTTTTTTCTCATACGATAAGATTTCAATTATAGGCATTAGTATTTCACTTGTTATTATCATTTCATTATATTTTCTTTTAGAAGAAATTAAGAAGACAAAACATAGATTGAATAAAATTCAATAATTAAAACCAATTCTAATAATTTAATTCCTCCCATCATTTTTTTGTGATTTTTATAAATTTGCATTATTATATTTATTTAATAAATTATAACAAAAATATTTGAGGGATTTATGCTTGTTTTAACAACACCTTCTCTTGAGGGAAAAAGGATAACAACATATTACGGAATTGTAAGCGGTGAAGCGATTCTAGGGGCAAATATATTCAAGGATTTCTTTGCCGGTATTCGTGACATAGTAGGAGGAAGATCTGCCGCATATGAAAAGGAACTTAGAAAGGCAAAAGAAATTGCGATAAAAGAAATGGCAGATGCCGCAGCAGCCCTTGGGGCAAATGCAGTTATTGCCGTTGATTTGGACTATGAAACCATCGGAGGAGGAAGCGGAAACATGCTGATGGTAAGTGCCTCCGGTACAGCTGTTTCATATGAATAAATATGGAAATGACTAAAGCCGGATACGTTGCAATTTTAGGATTACCGAATTCCGGCAAATCTACGCTCTTAAATTCCTTGCTTGGACAAAAACTATCCATAATTACTAAAAAGGCGCAAACAACTAGAAAGCAAATATTGGGTATCTTAACAGAAGAAAATTATCAGATAATTTTTCTTGATACTCCGGGTATTTTAAAACCGAATTATCTTCTCCAGGAAAAAATGATGGATTTTGTTTCATCCTCTGTTTATGATGCAGATATTATACTAATTTTAGTAGATCTTGAAAATGACAAAGACGGAAAAAAAATACTTGGCAATGAAATAATTAATAAAATAATTGAAAGTGAAAGTAAACCGGTATTTTTATTACTTAATAAAATCGATTTATCAAATGAAGAAGATGTAAAAAAATTAATTACTCAGTTTGAAAAAACAGAAAAATATTCTCAGGTAATTCCAATTTCAGCAGAATATAAAATGAATATTGATAGAGTTGTTAATAACATTCTTGAAGTATTACCCCAAGGTCCAAAATTTTATCCCGATGATATTGTTGCCGATGCTAACGAAAGATTTTTTGTATCGGAGATTATAAGAGAGAAATTACTTGAACAATTTAAAGAAGAAATACCTTACAGTTGTGAAGTTATAATTAACGAATTTAATGAGAGAGATAAAAGAAAAGATTTTATAAGTGCTGAAATAGTTGTCGAAAGACAAAGTCAAAAAGGTATTATTATCGGGAAAGGCGGTACAGCATTAAAAAAACTAGGACAAATATCTCGTAAAGGAATTGAAGAGTTTTTAGAAAGAGAGGTCTATTTGGAATTGCGTGTAAAAGTCAGACAAAACTGGCGGTCAAATGAAAAATTTTTAAAATCATTCGGATACTCTAAAGATAAAGATTAAAACACAATGTATGATTGTATGGATGGATGACTGTACGAACCTTCGTATTTGTAGTTAAGAGATTGAATACTAAATAACTATAAAAATATTACTAACAATCATACAACCATACCTCTTAATATTTTATATTAATTTCTGACATAAATTTATTTCATAAATTGTAAAACACTCAAATGAAAAGATATATCGGTGTCGGTGCACTTCTTCTTACTACTTTACTTTGGAGTGCTACTTTTGTAATTATTAAAGAATCATTGGAAAGTGTTTCATCTCTTGTATTTGTATCGCTAAGATTTGGTATTGCAGCTCTAATTCTTTCCCCTTTTATAATTAAAACTTTTGCAAAGATTAATAAGGAATTACTTTTAAGCGGTCTATTTCTCAGTATCTTTTTCTTTACTGGATTTGCCACTCAAACAATTGGATTAAAATATACTACCGCCACAAAATCCGGATTTATTACAGGAACATTTATTTTATTTACTCCGTTGTTTCAGTATTTAATCGAAAAAAAAATACCTAAAAAAGAAAATATTTACGGTGTTGTTTTAATAATTGTCGGTTTGGTATTTCTTTCGAGTAAGGGAGATACTTTTTTAAATATTTTTTCTGAATTAGGCGGTGGTTTTAATATCGGTGATTTTTTTACACTGCTTTGTGCAATCTCATTCGCTCTTTATCTGGTTTATCTTGACGTTGTAACTAAGAAATACGATTATATGCCATTGGTTTATATGCAGATATTGTTCACTGCTTTAATGGGTATGCTTTGCGCAATCTTTTTATCTCTAATAGGATTTGAAGAGATAAAATTTTCATTTAATAATCAGATATTTTTTGCCCTTATTTACACATCTGTTTTTGCAACAATAATTACAACCTTTCTCCAGACTAAATACCAAAAAACGGTTACACCGACAAAAGCAGGAATTATATTTTCATTTGAACCGCCGCTGGCTGCTATTTTTGCGTTCTTTATTTTATATGAAAGAATTTCAAGTTTTGGCTATATTGGATGTGCGTTAATTTTTACTGGTTTAATAGTGACTGAAATTTTAGGTAATAGAAACACGAAAGTTAAAAATGGCTCTTAAACGTGCGGAAATAATGGCAAACGGTTTGGTTCAGGGTGTGGGATTTAGATATTTTGTGTATAGAAATGCAAAGGAAATAGGATTAAACGGTTATGTGCAAAATCTTTCATCCGGTGAAGTACTGACTGTTGTTGAAGGACAGTTAGCATTAATTGAAGAACTTTTTAATAGAATAAAAATTGGTCCCTCGCATGCATACGTAAAAAATTGTAATATTATTTGGGATGCAGTTAAAAACGAATTTAATAATTTTGAAATAAGACCATGAAAAATGATTTTAGAATAGGTAACGGGTTTGATGTTCACGCATTTGCCGAAGGCAGAAAACTAATTTTAGGAGGAGTGGAAATTCCATTCGGAAAAGGTCTTGCAGGTCACTCCGATGCCGATGTTTTACTCCACGCCATAACTGATGCCTTACTTGGCGCTCTCGCTTTGGGTGATTTAGGAAAACATTTCCCTGATACGGAAGAAGAATTCAAAGATATTGACAGTTCTATTTTATTAAAGAAAGCATACGATTTGATAATAACTAATAATTATACTCTTTCGAATGTGGACTCTGTGTTAATGATGGAAAAGCCAAAAGTTGCACCTTATGTATTGCAGATGAGGCAGAACATTGCAGGAATTTTGAATGTTGATTTGGATAAAATTTCTGTAAAAGCCACAACTACTGAAAGATTAGGATTTACCGGACGCGGAGAAGGTATATCTGCATCAGCCGTTGTTTTAATAAAGAAAGAAAATTAAAATGATAGAAAATATCCTCTCTTTCATCACTGATTTATCACCTTTTTGGATCTACATTGCTCTGTTCTTTTTTGCATATATTGAAAATGTATTTCCACCTTCGCCAAGCGATTTAGTAGTAGTTATCGGCGGGTCATTAATTGCAGCAAATTCAATTCATTTTGTGCCTACTTTATTTATTACAACCTTTGGAAGCGTATTGGGATTTATGACTCTTTATTTTATCGGTTCAAAACTCGACCAAAAAGTTATACGGGCGGGTAAGCTAAAATTTATTTCTACTGAAGGTTTGGATAAAGCGGAACTATGGTTTAACAAATACGGTTACTTTGTGATATTTGTAAATAGATTTTTACCCGGGACTCGTTCCGTTGTTTCTTTTTTCGCGGGATTAAGCGAACTCAATGTAAAAAAAACAACAATACTCGCTACGGGTAGTGCATTGATTTGGAATGCACTAATTATTTATTTAGGAATAATTTTCGGCAATAATATTAAAATAGTTGATAAGTATTTATCTACATACAGTAATATTGTTGTTGCAATTACAATTACGGTAGTTTTATTTTTTATAATTAAATATTTTGTTAAAAAGTCACGAGCAAAAAATTAAATTGTCTATATTAAGAAAAAAACAATTTTTATCAGCTGAAGAAAAAACAAAAAGAAAAAAGGAAAGACTTTTACTCATTTCAAGTGGAATATTACTCGGTGTATCTTTCCCCCCGTTTCCTTTTCCTTTTCAGCTATTTATGTTTTTTGCTCTCATACCTTATCTTTATGTAATTGAAAAGAGGCGGGGTTTAGCAGAAATTAATAAAGCTACATATTTAACTTTTTTTGTTTTTAGTCTGATTACGATTTATTGGGTGGGTAGCTGGCAAACCGGGACGGATCCTTTTTTAATGATTGCCGGCGGAGTATTATTGTTTTTTAATCCACTACTCTTCTTAATTCCTTCTACTCTTTATTATCTTGCAAAGAAAAACACAAACAGCAAATTAGCGCTTTTCTTTTTCCCTTTTTTCTGGCTTGCGTATGAATATTTTTACACTCTTACTGATATCAGCTTTCCGTGGTTAACATTGGGCAGCGGACTTTCTAAATTTAATGTGTTTATACAATCCGCGGATATTATCGGTGCTTTCGGTCTTTCTGTAATTGTTGTTTACATAAATATTTTTATTTATTTGTCAATAAAATACTATAAGAACAAACCGCGAACATCAGCA
>CAZTZZ010000002.1:32150-33723 GCA_964617905.1 uncultured Ignavibacteriaceae bacterium
ATATTTTTAGCTGGGGTGTGGGATTAAGCGGATGGAATGTTGGTCAGGATACAACTCTATTTGTTTTTTCAAACAATATTGAAACCGATACTTCAAAAAGTTACCAGAAAGACAAATTTGTAAAAATAAGTAGTTTGGTTTGCTATGAGTCTGTCTATCCTATTTTTGTTACTGCATTTGTAAAAAAGGGTGCACAATTAATTTCTGTTGTTACAAATGACAGCTGGTATGGAAAATCAAGCGGACCGAATCAACATAAAGAAATTGCGGTGTTACGTGCAATTGAAAACAGAAGGTCAGTTATCAGAGCTGCCAACGGGGGAATAAGTTGCATTATTGATCCCCTGGGTAGAATTGTAAAAGAGACTAAACTTTTTACAAAAGATGTTCTGGTTGGTGAAGCTTCACTACAAAATGAAGATACTTTTTACACAAATCATCCTTTAATAATCCCCATACTTTCTGTTTTAATTTCTATATTTATTTTATTATTTGCAATTATAAAAAAAATTAGCGGAGCAAAAAACTGATGGAAAAATTTATAGATTTAAGAAGCGATACAGTTACAAAACCTTCGACTGAAATGCGAAAAGCAATGTACGAAGCCGAAGTAGGCGATGATGTATTTAAAGAAGACCCGACAGTAAACAGGTTAGAAAAATATGCGGCTGAATTATTAGGCAAAAAAGCAGCATTGTTTGTAGCAAGCGGAGTAATGGGAAATCAAATTTGCTTGAACGTTCACACACAACCGGCAGACGAAGTTATTTGCGAAAGTGATTCGCACATTTTTAATTACGAATCAGGTTCTCCGGCTGCACTAAGTGGGATCCAGCTTTTACCCGTTAAAGGAATAAAAGGTGTTTTTACAGCCGGACAAATTGAGCCTCTTATTAGACCCAAAAGTGCATATTATATGGCGCGTTCAAAAGTTATTGAGGTTGAAAACACTCACAATAGAGCCGGAGGTACAATTCATCCGATTGATAATATTATCAGTCTTGCAAAACTTGCCGATAAATATGGGTTAAAAAAACACCTGGACGGCGCAAGAATCTGGAACGCATCGGTTGAAACAAATATTTCCGTATCAGAATATGCCTCTCACTTTGACAGTATTTCGTGCTGTCTTTCAAAAGGATTGGGAGCTCCGGTGGGTTCTATTATTGCAGGTGATAAAAATTTTATAACCGAAGCTTTCAGAGTAAGAAAATCATTCGGCGGCGGAATGAGGCAGGTTGGTATTCTTGCTGCTGCAGGTTTATATGCATTGGAAAACAACCGGGAAAGATTAAAAGAAGACCACGAAAAAGCTAAACTGCTTGCAAGTGTAATTGATGAAAATCCGAATCTTAAAATTGATTTATCAGCTGTTCAAACCAACATACTTATATTTGAAACTGTAAAATTGTCTGTTGATGAAGCCTTGGAAAAATGCAAAGAAAAAGGTTTACTTTTATCTGTCGGAAGAGTTGGCTCGTTAAGGGCAATAACTCATCTTGATGTTAGTGATGAAGATATAAAAGAAACTATTAAAATATTAGAAGAAGTATTTGAATAATTTTATTTTCTT
>CAZTZZ010000002.1:33823-103533 GCA_964617905.1 uncultured Ignavibacteriaceae bacterium
TCAATTAATTCGGCATTCTTCTCTGAGCGAAGATAACCGTAAATTTTATGCGGGTTTTCAATTCCTAAGCTCTCATAATCGTTTGTTACCGAAATTGAATATGGTATCACATTATGTTTATTAATTTCAAAAAATTTTTCCAATTCTGAGTATTGAGCCAATTTATCTTGTGGATCAAAAAGGTTTATCCAGGTTCTTTTTACAGAATTTGGTGTCGGAAGTTTTTTGTCGTTGTAAGGTTCTCCCGTTATGCCGTGCTTAATTTGTCCGTAAATAAAGGGCACTGCAATGGGCGAACCTTCGGATATTAATGAGTCTATTTCAAGTTCCTTTTCGTGCCGTAATAAAACATCATAGGCAACAATAGAACCCATCGAATGCCCTATTAGCAGAATCTCATCGCTTTTATGTTTTAGTAAAACCTCTAGCAATTTTTCTCTTATAACATCCTTGGCTTTACAATCGGATTTATTTTCTTCAACACAGAATTGAGTAAAATATAAGTGTAAATCTTTAAAGAAATGCTTGATAAGTAAATCAGTAAAAGATGGAAAATTTATATGCAAAGTTTCGTTGAACAAAAAATTATCCAATTGTTTCTTTAAATAATTAATTGTCTTCGTTTTAAAACCTTTATTTTCTTTTATCTGGTTTTCAGTCGCGGGGTAGTATTTTTCAGTCAAATAGAATTGGCTATCTTTATCTGTTTCATCGGGGTCCAGGGGTTTATGTTGTATTGCATCTGCCCAATAAACTAATTCGAAATTAAACTTTGTTTTACCGCAACCGATTCTTTCAAAACCTTCTTTTATAGAGTTAACCCACCATTTTTCAAGTAAATCTTTCGGGGGTTGATTTCCAAGCCCGTGAATACCTATTATTATTTTTGACATATTATTTTCTAAATTATTTTATTGATACTTGCTTCTTCAACCATTCGCCTCTATCAGTTGTAATGCCGTCTACGCCTAAAGATAAAAGCTTTGAAGCTTTTTGAGGATCATTCACTGTCCATACAAAAAATTTTAATCCTTCATTTTTTATTGTATCAATAAAGTTTCTATCTATAAAATTATTGTACATAATATCAACGCCATCTATATTTAATTTTTTACAGTTTCTGATTATATAATTTGTATCTAATTTGTTTTGATACCATTTGAATTTGAATATTTTATAGCAATTAATTTCAGGCATTCTTTTTTTCAATAAGGATAAAACCGAATTATTAGAACTAATAAATTTAATTGATGAAAATTTACTATAATACAATTTTATAATTTTATTTAGAAAAGGAATTGTATTCTTTCCGCTTTTTATATCTATGAACAAAAAATTACCAGCAGGTATTGTCTCTATTACATCCGAGAGTAACGGAATTTGTTCATTGCAATAAATATTTTGCTTCCCTTTTCCAATTATTATTTCCGGTAATTCAGAATAAAAACTTTTTTTTATTATTAACTTTTTATTACAAACACGGGCTGTATCTTTGTCGTGAATTACAACAATATGATTGTCTTTTGTAATTCTTACATCTACCTCAACAGCGTCTACTTTTCTTTCCCACGCTAAATTTATGGAGGCAAGAGTGTTCTCCGGAGCATCGAATGACTCGCCCCTGTGTGAGATAAAAATTGTTTTACTTTTGGTCAATTTAATTATCTAAAAAATATTTTATTTATTATATAATTTTAATCAATAAAAAGTTGTGATATAGATTAATATAAAATATTTTTGTCTTTTTATTTTTAATTATTAATTAAGGAAATAATATGAACGACTTATCATTGTTTTCACATAAAATAGATTTTAAGGTTCGCTTCTCAGATTTGGATGCTATGGGTCACGTAAACAATGCGAAGTACCTTACTTATCTGGAGGAGGCAAGAATAGAATATCTAAATAATTTGCTCTCGCTAAATAAAGATAATTTAAAATACCAAGCTGTTATTGCAAAAATAGATATCAATTATATTAAACAAATCAGACTTGGTGACAAGTTAGAAATATATTCACGAATATATAATTTGGGCACAAAAAGCTTCGACTTTGAAATACTTATTGTTATTAACAACGACGGCAAAAAAGAAATTGCTTCATCTTCATTATCCAAAATGGTGGGCTTTGATTATCAGAGTAATAAGACAATTATATTACCGGATTATTTTAGAGAAACAGTTAAAAATTATGAAAAGGTAGTAGAAGAATAACCGATTAAATATTCTAATCTTTTGTATTAAATTCTTTTATTATTTTTGCTGTGGTTACCCGAATCTTTTCTATATTTTTCTGCTCATCTGCATATACAGGTTCAGCTGCTCTCTCTTTACAATTTGATATCGAACATCTTTCGCAAGTATCATTTACTTTTATTGTTTTAATGCTTTTATCGTTATAAAATTTTACTTTACTCGAAAAATTATCGGTTAAAAGGAATCCTAATGTAACACTTGAAAAATTATTGGTTAAAGGTAGATTCGTTCTTCCGACAGAGAAACAAAAATATTTATTTTTAGAGCTCTGAAATTCTGAAATTTGTGATTCGATAAAAAGCTTTTTCTTTTTAAAGCCATGTTTTTTTGCTTTATTTAAAACCGATAGTGATACCCATCTTCTGCAATAATGTTCATCGGTTTTATATCCACCCGGATTTTCATTCAGATTAAGTCTCAATTCTTTAATTAAGTTAAATTCCCTGTTATCGTTAGTTGTGTTGAATCTCAAGAAGAACAAATTATTGAGATTAAAGAACTTTGGAGCAATTGAAGCAATTCTTTGAAACATCATTTCCGGTGTGGAATTATATTTAACAAATAATCCTTCTAGTAATTTTGGATTCCACTTTTTTTGATTGAAAAAAGATTTAAGGTCTTTTAAAAAATATTTTTTGTTTAATATCAACGAAGAGGAAAAATAAGATGCTCTGAAGTTGTTCAGCAACTGATCAAAGGAATCAACTTTCATTTGCGAATGTGTAAGATTTCTATCTTTAATTTCTAAAAAGTTATATCCCAATTCTTTTCCGAGTGTAAATGTTTTTTGAGGTTCTGATAAATTTGAATTGAGAAGCAATCTGTTTCTTTTACCCGGAACAACCATTGAACGGATTCCGGATAACTCTTTATATTCGTTTAATGTTTCTTTATCGATAATATAATTATATTTTTTTGTTAATATTTCTTCTAATAGGTTACTTTTAATTGACTGAGATAAATCAATTTTAAACTTTGAAATAAATTTATCAACTTTTTTTTCAATATCTTCAAAATAATTTTCATTGAATTCTTTATAAGTTCTAAGAGCAGTTCTACTAAAATTCTGTTCGCTCATCTCCGAATTTTTTGCTAATTCCAGCAAGGTTGATACAAGCGCACTTAACGGAAGCGAGGCGTTTGTAAGCAAAACAATAAGTTTGTTCAAATCAATTCCGTAATGATCCAGAGGCAATTGTTCAAGAATATTTGACTCGAGCAGATCAGCGATCGGTTTTAATTTCTTTGAAAGTTTTAATGATACAAGATGATCGTAAGTTACATTCAGTGCGGAAGAAATTGATGCAATCTTGTCGGATTTAGGATATTTCTTTCCATTTTCTATTTCATTTAAATAAGATACTGAAACTCCGCTTTTTTCGGCAAGTTTAGTAATAGAAAGATTCTGGTTCAATCTTAACTGTTTTAATTTTAACCCAAAGATTAATTTTATGTTATTGTTGTTCAATATCACTTTAAAAAAATAAGTTATTTGTTATCTTGTAAAAAATAAGTCCATATTTTAATATAAAAAAAATGTATTATACATCAAATTATTTTAGCATAATTTCATTATTAGCGAAAATTCGCTTGCATATAATAAAATTAGTTTTTAATTTCATTCTTAATAAAAATAAAAAGATTTATGTTATCGTCTCTGCTTAAAAAAGATAGAATAATTGACCTGCTGCCATTTCAATTGGATAGCATTCCTCTTGAAAAAGCCTTTTGCGATAAGGTAACAGGCAACTGGAGAAGTTACTCTACAAAACAAGTAAAAGAGATAGTAGATAAAGTAAGCCTTGGATTGTTTCATCTGGGTGTAAAAGCAGGCGATAAAATCGGCATTATTTCAGGTAATCGCGTTGAATGGACTTTTGTTGATATAGGTATTCTTCAAATTGGCGCTGTAAATGTTCCTTTTTATCCAAATACAAGCGAAGATAATTATAAATATATTTTTGAAGATGCGGATGTAAAGTTTGTGTTTGTTGAAAACAATGCACTTTATAATAAAGTTAAAAATGTTGAGAAGAAACTTGGCAGAAATCTGGAAAGAATTTACACTTTCGATGATATAAAAAATGTTGATAATTGGAAACAAGTAATGGATGCTGCAGATGAAAACGACAGAGATAAATTAAATGCACTTATTGATAAAGTTGAAAAAAACGATTTAGCTACGATCATATACACTTCAGGAACAACAGGCGAGCCAAAAGGAGTAAAATTAACTCATTACAATATTATCAGCAATGTATTATCTCTTGCAGAAATTATGCCTCACGATAATTACAGCAGAACTATCAGCTTTTTACCGCTTTGCCATATTTTTGAAAGAACTGCAATGTATTTTTATATCTATATCGGCAGGTCTGTACATTATCCTGAAAGTCTGGACAAATTAAGTGAAAATATTCTGGAAGTTAAACCCCACTATTTTATAACCGTACCCAGATTACTTGAAAAAATATTTGAAAAGATTATGGAAAAGGGTCACGAATTAAGTTTTCCTAAAATTGCTATTTTCGGATGGGCGGTAAATCTTGCTAATCATTTTGATTCTATGGGATACAACAATTGGTTCTACAAATTTAGATTATATTTTGCCCGTAAACTCGTTTTTGATAAATGGAAAGAATCATTGGGCGGGGAGATAAAATCCATAATATCAGGTTCTGCAACTTTACAGCCGAAACTAGCAAGAATATTTACTGCTGCAGGTATACAAATAATTCAGGGTTACGGATTAACGGAATCTTCACCCGTATTAACAAGCAACAGATATGAAAAAGGTTCTTATAATTTAGGAACAGTAGGCCCTGCAATACCGGAAGTAGAAATAAAAATAGGTGAGAAAAATGAAATCCTTGCCAAAGGTCCGAATGTAATGAAAGGATACTACAATAAACCAGAAGAAACAGCTAGGGTAATTGATAATGACGGGTGGTTTCATACCGGAGATACAGGTGAGTTTGTTGACGGAAAATTTTTAAAAATTACAGGCAGATTAAAAGAAATTTTCAAAACAAGCGGAGGTAAATTTATTGCGCCTCAACCGATTGAAAATAAAATGAAAGAATCATTCTTTATAGAACATATTATGGTTGTGGGTGAAAATGAAAAATTTGCCGGAGCTTTAATTTTACCTGAATTCGGTTTTTTAAAAAGATGGTGCAAGGGTAAAGGTTTACAATTTGAATCAAATTACGAAATGATAAAGTCAGAACGGGTTAAAGACAGGATAATGAAAGAAGTTAATAAGTATAACAAGCGTTTTGGTCATATACAGCAGGTAAAAAAGATAGTACTTGTTGCTGACCCCTGGTCGGTTGAAACGGGTGAATTAACTCCCACTTTAAAACCCAAGCGAAAAGTTATAAAAGAAAAATATAAAAATGAAATTGAAAGTATTTATAAAAATAATTAGTAAAAATTATTCAATTAATAAGATGAAAAATTATGAAAAGAAAAATAAATAAAGTAGCTGTATTAGGCTCAGGTGTTATGGGCACTAGAATAGCTTTGCACTTCGCAAATATTGGATGCAAAGTTTACCTTTTGGATATTGCACCAAAAGAATTAAATGATTTTGAAAAACAAAAGGGACTTACACTGGATGATTATAAAGTTAAAAATAGGATTGTAAACAATAACTTTAAAAGCATTTTAAAAGCTAAGCCTTCTCCGGTGTATAATAAAAAAATATCCTCGATGGTTACAACAGGTAATTTTGAAGATAATATGAATTGGCTTGGAGAGGTTGACTGGATTATAGAAGTAGTTGTAGAAAATCTGGAAATAAAGAAATCCGTCTTTGAAAAAGTAGAACAACATAGAAAAGAAGGCACTTTAATAACAACAAACACATCCGGTATTCCTATTCATTTTATGTTAGAGGGAAGAAGCGAAGATTTTCAAAAACATTTTTGCGGAACTCACTTTTTCAATCCCCCCAGATATTTGCAGCTTTTGGAAATTATTCCTTCTCCTAAAACAGATCCCGGAATTGTTGATTTTTTGATGCATTACGGTGACCTGTATCTGGGTAAAACAACCGTGTTATGTAAAGACACTCCAGCCTTCATTGCAAACAGAATCGGAGTTTTTTCAATGATGGCTGTCTTCAAATTGATGAAGGAAATGGGCTTAACAATTAAAGAAGTCGATTCTTTAACAGGACCTCTGACAGGGAAACCTAAATCAGCTACATTCAGGACAGCTGATGTTGTTGGAATTGATACATTGGTTCACGTTGCAAATAATTTGTACAATGATTGTCCCGAAGACGAGAATAGGGAATTGTTTAAAATTCCTGATTTTGTAGAAAATCTGATCAAAAACAATTGGCTCGGTGATAAAACCAAACAGGGTTTTTACAAAAAGACAAAGGATGAAAAGGGTAAAAGAAAGATACTTGAACTCAATATTGAAACCGGTGAATATGGTCCCTCTGTCAAACCCAAATTTGCATCTGTTGCTGCTGCAAAACCAATCGATGATTTGCGTGAAAGATTAAAAGCATTGATATCTGCCAAAGATAATGCGGGAGAGTTTTTACAGAAATTATATTTTTATGTATTTCAATATTCTTCAAACCGTATTCCCGAAATATCCGATGAACTTTATAAAATTGATGACGGAATGAAAGCCGGTTTCGGTTGGGAACTTGGACCTTTCGAATCTTGGGATGCAGTAGGCGTTAAAAAGACTGTAGAAAAAATGGAAGCAGCCGGAATGAAACCTGCTCAGTGGGTTTATGATATGCTGGCTTCGGGCAAGGAATCATTTTATAATATTCACGACGGAAAAAAAGAATTCTACGATATTGAACCCAAGGATTACAAAGAGATTTCCGGAATTAAAGATTTTATAATTCTGGATAACTACAGCGCCAATAAACCGGTTTGGAGTAATGCGGGAACTGTTCTTCACGATATCGGTGACGGAGTAGTGAACCTTGAATTCAAAACCAAAATGAACTCTATCGGAAGTGAGGTATTGGAAGGTATAAACAAATCGATAGAGATAGCCGAAAAAGATTTTAGGGGCTTGGTAATCGGTAACGACGGGCAGCATTTTTCAGCCGGAGCTAATCTTGCAATGATGTTTATGCTTGCTACCGAACAGGAGTACGACGAAATTGATTTTGCCGTAAAAACATTTCAAAATACAACAATGCATATCAGATATTCTTCGATACCGGTAGTTGTTGCTCCCCACGGTTTAACGCTTGGCGGCGGCTGCGAAGTTTGTCTTCACGCCGATAAAGTTGAAGCCGGGGCCGAAACATACATTGGTTTAGTTGAAGTAGGTGTCGGAATTATTCCCGCGGGCGGCGGTACAAAAGAAATGACACTCCGTTCATCAGATAATTATAGACAGGGCTTAGTTGAATTTAACGAACTTCAATGGAGATTTTTAAACATTGCTCAGGCTAAAGTTTCAACATCAGCAAGTGAAGCTATGGAAATGGATATTTTCAAAAAAGGAAGGGATAAGATAATTTATAATCCACGCAGAATTATTTCTCAAGCAAAGAAATCTGTCATTGATCTGGTAGAAAGAGGTTACACTAAACCGACACAAAGAAATGATATAAAAGTATTGGGCAGAGCGGCGTTGGCAAATATGTTTTTAGGTGCTTACTCTTATGAACAAGCACATTACATATCTGAACACGATAAAAAAATTGCTCAAAAATTAGCATACATTATGTGCGGCGGTGATCTTTCAGAAGGTACAGTTGTTAACGAACAATATTTGTTGGATTTGGAAAGAGAAGCCTTTTTAAGTCTTATTAGTGAAAAGAAATCAATGGAAAGAATTCAAAGTATTCTAACTAAAGGTAAACCATTACGTAATTAAAAGAATTTAAAAATAAAACAGAAGTAAAAATTATGAGAGAAGCATATATAGTAGCAGGATATAGAACAGCCGTAGCAAAAGCAAAAAAAGGCGGGTTTCGTTTTTACAGATCTGATGATCTCGCTGCGGATGTAATTAAATATTTATTAAAATCAGTTCCCGAACTTGATCCGAAAAGAGTGGGTGATCTGATAGTGGGTAACGCTTTCCCCGAAGCAGAACAAGGTTTACAGGTAGGAAGAATGATAGCACTTCAATGCCTTCCTCAGGAAGTTCCTGGGGTTACAGTTAACAGATTCTGCGCATCCGGTATCGATACTATTTCTATGGCGGTTGCTAGGATTCGTTCCGGAATGATGGACTGTATAATTGCCGGAGGTACGGAATCCATGTCGATGGTTCCTATGACAGGCTGGAAATTGGCTGCAAACTATAATACCGCAAAAGATTACCCGGGATATTATATGAGCATGGGTCTAACCGCTGAAAAGGTTGCTCGTGAATATAAAATTGCAAGAGAAGATCAAGATGAGTTTTCTTATCATTCACATATGAAAGCATTGAATGCATTAAAAGAGGGATATTTCAAAGATCAAATAGTTCCAATTGAAGTTGAAGAAGTTTATTTAGATGAGGGAAAAAAGAAAACCAGAAAGAATATTGTTGATACAGATGAGGGCCCAAGAGGCGATACAACCATAGAGGCATTGGCAAAATTAAAACCCGTTTTTGCTGCAGACGGAACAGTAACTGCTGGTAGTTCTTCACAAACATCAGACGGTGCTTCGTTTGTGTTGGTTATGTCTGAAGAAATGGTAAAAGAATTGAATTTAAAACCAATTGCTCGTCTTGCAGGTTATGCATTAGCGGGTGTTGACCCGACACTTATGGGCACCGGTCCGATTGCAGCTGTTCCAAAAGCATTGAAAAATGCTAATCTTAAATTGGAAGATATTGATCTGATAGAGTTGAACGAAGCTTTTGCATCGCAGTCACTGGCGGTAATTCGCACACTTGGTTTAGACCCTGAAAAAGTTAACGTTAACGGAGGAGCCATTGCTCTCGGTCATCCTTTGGGTTGCTCAGGTGCAAAACTCTCTGTTCAGGTTTTTAACGAACTGAAAAGAAGAAATAAAAAATACGGAATTGTTACTGCTTGTGTTGGCGGCGGACAGGGAGTAGCCGGAATTTATGAACTTTTAAATTAGATTTTTAACAACAAATTTTGAGAGTAAAAGATGTCAGAAGAAACAAAAAAACAAGAAGTATTAAAAGGCGGAGAATTCTTAATTAAAGAATCTGATGTATCTTCGGTTTTTATTCCAGAAGAATTAAACGAAGAACAAAGAATGATTGCCGATACGGCAAGAGAATTTATTGAAAAAGAAATCTGGCCCAAGCTTGATGCAATTGACAACCATGAAGAAGGTGTTGCCATTGGATTGATTGATAAAGCAGGAGAATTGGGGCTTCTCGGTACATCTGTTCCGGAAGAGTACGGCGGATTCGGACAGGATTTTAATTCTAACACAGCACTTGCAATGGTTTTGGGTACCAGTCATTCCATTGGTGTTTCTTTTGCTGCTCATACCGGAATAGGTACATTACCGATAATGTATTACGGCACCGAAGAACAGAAGAAAAAATATCTGCCAAAACTTGCAAGCGGTGAGATGAAATCTGCCTATTGTTTGACTGAACCGACTTCAGGTTCTGATGCACTATCGGCAAAAACAACTGCTAAACTTTCGGAAGACGGTAATTATTACATTTTGAACGGACAAAAAATGTGGATTACAAACGGGGGATTTGCAGACATTCTAATTACTTTTGCCCAAGTTGACGGAGATAAATTTACGTGTTTTATTATCCCTACTGATTCCGAAGGATTTACAAGCGGTAACGAAGAAAATAAAATGGGAATCAAAGGTTCATCTACAAGAGCTTTGTTCTTGGACAATGTAAAAGTCCCGAAAGAAAATATTTTGGGTGAAATTGGTAAAGGTGCTTACATAGCTTTCAATATTTTAAATATTGGAAGGTTCAAATTATGTGCAATGACAACAGGCGGTGCAAAAGAAAATGCATCAATTGCTGTTAAATATGCCAACGAAAGAAAACAATTCAACCAACCAATATCTAACTTTGGCGCTATCAAATATAAATTGGCTGAACAGGCAATAAGGATATTTGCTTGTGAATCGGCTACGTTCAGAACCAGCGGACTGATAAACGATAAAGTGAAATCTTTGCAGGCAGAAGGAGTAAGCTACACAGATGCATCTTTAAAAGCAGCCGAAGAATATGCAATTGAATGCGCTATGTTAAAAGTTTACGGCTCCGAAGTTTTGGATTATGTGGTTGACGAAACTGTACAGGTGCACGGCGGTTACGGTTATTCGGAAGAATACCCGGCAGCAAGAGCTTACAGAGATTCCAGAATAAATAGGATCTTTGAAGGTACAAACGAGATAAACAGGCTGCTTACTGTTGATATGCTTATGAAAAGGGCTATGAAAGGCAGACTGGATTTAATGGGTCCCGCAATGGCTGTGCAGAAAGAATTGATGTCTATCCCCGAAATGGGAAGCGATGATGATTCATTCCTTTCTGCAGAGAAAAAAGCAATTACAAATGCCAAAAAAGCGATACTGATAATTGCCGGTGCTGCTGTTCAAAAGTTTATGCAAAACTTAAAGGACGAGCAGGAAATTATAATGAATGTTACTGATATGATGATTGAAGTTTTTGCCTGCGAATCTGCTTATTTGCGCACGCTGAAACTTGCCAATACAAAAAGCGAAGAAGAACTTAAACCTTACGTGGAAATGACAAAAGTATATTTCAACGACTCTTTTGAAAGAATAAATCAATACGGCAAACACGCCATAACTTCATTTGCTGAAGGTGATGAACTAAGAATGCTTTTGCTGGGACTGAAAAGGTTTACCAAATACGAAAATGTAAACACAAAACAATTACGGAGAAATGTAGCGGATAAATTAATTGAAGCTAATAGATATTGTTTCTAACGGTTTGTTATACATAGGAATATAAAGAAGTTCAGTTAAAAAAATTATTATACAGTTTAAAATTGAAAGTTATTTTATAAATTTTTAATGAATCTGTTCGCATCTTTTTTATCATTTACAAATCCAATTTTCTTCAAATACTTCCTGTGTTTTCGCGTTTTCCCGAATGCAGTTAGATTTTTTATACCTTTCTCGGAAAGGAATTTGGATTGGGCTATGTAAAGATACTCTGCGTTTTTCATATCCCTGTAATCGTGTATTGCATAATCCAAAAGTATTTCTGCATTTTCTTTTGAGTTGGTACCGTATATAAAAATTCCAACCGGTATCAAATTCCTCAAAATAAAATAACAATTTGCTCCATTAATTTTTACTCTTTCAAATTCAGGGGAATACTTTAAAATATCCTCGGAATAATAATCAAGGAATTTATTTAAATACGGATGTTTGGGATTAAGTACAGGCATTAAAGAGAATGCATCCTTTTTTCTATACATTTGTGTTAAATAGTAAACATCAACCAAAGCAATGAAAGAATTTAAAAGCAAAACGGGATATGCCTGCAGCAATAAACCGTATACGGCAAAAGTACTTGCACCAACAAGATTGACCTTGCGAAGTTTGAAAATATTTTTCATCGTTAGCGATAGTGCAATCAAGAAAGAACCCGTATATCCCACATATTGATACCAATCCATAAAATTTCCAAATATTTATAAAATGAATAAATTGTAAGTTGATAAAAAAATAAAATTCATATAATTACATTAATACAAGGAATTATTTTTTTAATAAAAAAAGATATTTATAATTCTAACTTAAAATACTCGGCAGGTCTGTCATCTTCAAATCCTTTTTTAAATAATTTAAAAGATTGATTTGTTAATATCTTTTTGGAGGGAAAATTTTCGGGGTGAACAATACCTATAAGTTCTTTTATTTTTTCTATGGTTTTTGAATAATCCACAAAACATTTTAACATTTCTGTGGCATATTTTTGCCCCCAAAATTCGGGGTTAAGTCCGTAACCGATCTCTGCTTGTTGGGTGTTCAAATAAATAAGTTTTACCAAGCCGATAAAAGTGTTATCGTCTTTTTTATTGGCTGAATAAAATCCCAGTTCGGGATATTTTTGATTTGTTTCAAGTGCGAATTCAAATCGGGCAGTTGCTGCCTCTCCGGTCATTCCCTTGCCGGTAATGTATTTCATTACCGTATCATTTGTGTACCAGCTTATGTAATTTTTTCGGTCGGTATCTTCTGCTTTTTTAAATACCAATCTTTCCGATTCAAGTGTCAATCTACATTACCTTTTTATATTTCTCTCGTAGGTTTTTATCCATTGCTGAGGGGTTATTTTGCCTGCAAGTTTCCCCATTAATTCATAGGGGATTTTTTCTGTTTTTTTAAATCTGATACAACTCTTACCCATATCCAATTTTGTGTCTGTGTGTTTAGTCCATTCTTTAGTAAACCAGTCTAACAGCTTTTTGTCCGAATATATTCCCATATGATAAAATGCCACATAATTTTTTTGAGAAGCGATGTTCATAAATGGAAGAGGGAGTTTTGGATCGCAATGATATCCTTCGGGATAAATGCTGTGGGGGACAACATAACCGATCATTCCGTAATTCATATCTTCTTTAAAACCTTTTGGAATGTTTTTCCTTACTATTTGTCTAAGCTTTTTAACAGCTTTTTTTCTTTCTTCGGAGAGAGATTCAATATATTCTTTTACTGTTTTTGCTTTTGATTGCATAATTATATTCACCCGTTTTTAATTACTATTCTAAATACATTAAGATTATTGTTTTAACTCTGCAATACCCCAATAATTATAACTGGCAAGTTTCCATCCGGGAATATACTTTGATTGTAATTGGTTTATTTTAAATCCGTTTTCTTTGATAAGAAAAGGAATATCTTTGTTCAAATTACAACCGCCTCCAATTTTCTTCCACAACGGATTTATAAATTTTTGCCAATTCTGAGTTTTTTTTTCCGGAGCCAAACCATGTTCGCAAAATATTAAATTACCTGAGGGTTTTAGCACCCTTTTAACTTCATCCAATGCTTTATTGATATTTTCAATTGAACATAAAGTATATGTAATTACAACCGTATCAAAACAGTTATCTTCGGCAGGTATATTTTCGGCAGATGCCTTTATGAATTCAAAATCAAAGCCCAAGTTTTTAATTTCATTTTCGTTCATTTCCCATAATTCTTCAGAAGGATCGATCGCAGTTAAATGCTTAACTTTTGTATGATTGTAAAATGGTATATTTAAACCGGAACCCACACCAATTTCCAAGACGTTACCTATTGCCAATGGAATAACTTTTTTTCTTTGAATAGTATTAGACCTTTGTTTACAAGCACAATTAATTGCTTTAGGCAGTATGTATTTGTTATAAAATCCCATTTACAGTTACTTTATATACTTATTGAATAAATATTTGCATCAACAGATTATTTATAAATTTATTAAAATTAACAATTTTTATATTTATCGTACAGACCTTTTTTATCTAAAATCATCGGTATTATTTTTTCGAGTCTTTTTAATTTTGTTTCTTCCCTTTTTGCACTTGAAATATGTTCGCAATAATCTCTTTGTTTTGAGAGGGACAAATCCTCAAAACCGGATTTAAGTTTTTTATTTTTTTTGAATTCGTTCACTAGTTCTGCAGGAATGTTTAATGGTTTGTTCCTTGATGGTTTTATTGATTTACCTTTTTTTTGATTCTCTATCGCTTCGAGGAGATAAGTTTTTATAAGTTTGTCGTCCATATTTTTTACTGAATCAAATCTCCATTGACGTAAAGCTTTTGTAACACCTTCTTGTGCGTTTACCAGTTTTTTATTTTTATCTTTTAATAAAGCTCCCTGGAAAAACCAAATCCCCACATATTTTTTAAAAGCACCAATCCCAACAACATTTTTGCCGTTTACGGTATAAACCGGGGCACCCCATTTTACGGTTTCTTCCATTTCTGTAGAGTTAATTATTCTTCTTAACCTTGTCAATTCGTTTTTCCAAATAGTATTCTTTGAAAAATATTCATCAACGGTTTTATTTTTTTCCATTTCAAATATCCAATAAAAATTTTTTATGATTTAGGACCGTCCCAATCACCAAATCCCATTGTTTCAAGTCCGGCTTTTCTTAAGGGTTCTACAGCATCATTTAAAGCTTGAAGCCCGAAGTCTAGTCCAGCTATTGTCCTCAGTGGACGATTTCCTGGGGGCATATCAATTAATTGATCAAATGTTTCAACAACTATCTTGGGATCAGTTGGTGCATTTTCATCTTCAAACAGACCTTTGGTTTGATCTCCAAATCCTTCAATAAATTCTCCAACGTGATTATAGGAAGTTGCAATTTCGGCATCTTCTGCATTAATAATATTTCCGAAAAAATTAGTGTCAAAAGGACCCGGTTCAACAATAACAACATCAACGCCAAGAGGAGCTAATTCATAACGTAATGATTCACTAAGTCCTTCTAATCCCCATTTACTTGCGTGATAGACTCCGAAACCGGGGAAAGCACACCTTGCAGCAACAGAGCTTACCTGAATTATAAGTCCAGATTTTTGACTACGCATTTTAGGTAATACTGCTTTTGATGTTCTGAGTGTTCCTACAATATTAAGATCTAATTGTGCTAAAAGTTGCTCAGAAGAAAATGCTTCTAACGGACCTCCGAACCCGACTCCGGCATTGTTTATCAAAACGTCTACTTCCGGTATTTGTGCAACTGCTGAGTCAACACTTTCATCTGAAGTTACGTCCATTTCAAGAACCTCAATTTTATATCCGTTTGAGTTTGCAAATTCTTTTAATTCTGATGCCGGTTTTGAATTTTTGCCTTCAATATTTCTCATAGTGGCATAAACCTGATGACCTTTTTGAGCAAGGTGTTTTACTGATTCGTAACCAAACCCTGTACTACATCCTGTTATTAATATTTTTTTCATACTAATCCTCAATAATTGTTTAATTGTAAATAGGTAAGATAGATTAGGCTATCCGTTCGACCATAAAAATACAAAATAAATTGTAATAATAAAATGAACTTATAGTAGGGTAGGTCATTATTTTAAGTTAGCTTTTCTTCTTGTCAAAATAATTTATCCAAGTTAAAACTATACCGAAAATAATAGCAAGTTGGAATGCTGTTTCCCAGTTAACCTTTCCGGCACTATGAACTATCAGACTGTAAAGAAATGTAACTATTGCACTAATTATGAGTACAAGAACGAAAATGGTAACAAAGTAGAAAAATATTTGTTTGAAATTCATTTTATACACCTAATTTATTTATGGAACTTACGGATTAAGATTTAATTGTTTAAATTGATATACAATTATTATTCAAAATAATTTTATAAACAAGGAATAACAATAGATGTCAGATAATTTATATACACAACCAATGTTAAAAGAAAATTGCTTGGAAGGGAAAACATTTGTTGTAACCGGAGGCGGCACGGGATTGGGGAAATCAATGGGTACATATTTTTCCAAATTGGGAGCTAATCTGATAATTACCAGCCGAAAAAAGGATGTACTTGAAAAAACTGCGCAAGAAATTTCATCTGAAACGGGGGAAAAAGTTTTACCCGTTGTTTGTGATGTAAGAGATTATGCTCAAGTTGAAAATCTATTAGAAACGGGACTAAAAGAATTTGGTAAAATAGACGGACTTTTAAACAATGCAGCCGGCAATTTTATAAGTCCGACAGAAAGGCTCTCTAACAGAGCTTTCGATATTATTGTGGACATAGTTTTAAAAGGGACATACAATTGCACACTAGCTTTCGGTAAAAACTGGATTGAAAATAAACAATCGGCAACTATTTTAAATATTGTTACAACTTATGCTTGGACAGGTTCTGCTTATGTTGTGCCATCTGCTTGTGCAAAAGCAGGTGTACTTGCTTTAACCCGCTCTCTTGCAGTTGAATGGGCAAAATACGGAATACGCACAAACGCAATTGCACCGGGTCCGTTTCCGACAAAAGGAGCCTGGGAAAGACTTTTCCCGGAAGAAATGCGCTCTGCTTTTGATGTAAAAAAGAAAATACCGCTTGGAAGAGTTGGAGAACATCAGGAACTGGCAAACTTAGCCGCTTATTTAATTTCAGATTTCTCTGCATTTATGAACGGTGAAGTAGTCACTATCGACGGTGGTGAATGGCTGAAAGGCGCCGGAGAATTTAGTATGTTTGAAAAATTAACACCAGAAATGTGGGATCAGGTAGAAAAAATAGTTAGAAATGTAAAAGGAAGCTGATTGTATTAACCTTTTTTATTTTGTTATGATTTAATAATAATCTTAGCAGGTTTTAAATGGGAAGATCAAAAGACAGGACAATAGTTTTTGACATTGAAACCGCTCCTTATCCTGTTGAAACACTTTCAGAAAGTCAAAAAGAATTTCTATTCAGATACGCAGAAAAAGAAAAAGACGAAGAACTTAAAAAAGAAAAGAAAGACGAAGCTACAAGGTATCTCAGTCTTTATCCTTTCACAGCCAAAACAATTGCGATAGGTATTTGTGATGTTCAAAACGAAAAGACGTTTGTTTATTACGAATGTTTAGAAAAAGAAGAATGGCACTCGGAAGACGGCACAATAAATTATAAAGGATTAAATGAAGAGGAAATGTTAAAATCACTTTGGAGAATTGTAGCGATGTCTAATAAATTTGTTACATTCAACGGAAGAAATTTTGATGTTCCTTTTTTGATGATGCGCTCGGCCATAAACAAAATTAAGCCAACTAAAAATCTTATCACCTCCCGTTATAATAAAAAACTTCATATCGATCTGCTGGATCAATTTACATATTACGGTTTAACAAAAAAATTTAATCTGGATTTTTACTGTAAGGCTTTCGGCATTGAATCCCCAAAATCAAAAGGTATTTCAGGGATGGAAGTCAAAAATCTCTACGAAGCCGGGAAACTGCAGGAAATTGCAATATACTGTGGAAAGGATGTAATAGCTACAAACGAGCTTTATAAAATTTGGGATGAATATTTGAACTTATAAATCTTCGCAATACTTTTTAAGTCTTCTTAAATTAGATTTCATCATTTTCATTAACATCTTTAACATAAGTATAAATTTGATTCTATCAATTAAATTTTTATCTGTACTTCCTCTTGAATAAAATCTTAATTTAACATTTGTACCGTTTTCAATTTCATTTAGAACAAATTCAAACACAATTTTAATTTTACCTGAGATCAAACCCTCTTCTGAAAAAGTTATTTCATTTTCACATACTTGATTCGATAAAGTAGTAACATCCATATTCATATTTGAAAATTCACAGGTATGTACGTTGTTGATTCTATTTATTTTATTGGGATTTTCTATCTTTTTTAACCCTTTTACCCAATTCTTCTTTGTGTCAACATTGCTTATAACCGAATGGACGGTTAAAAGAGGTGAATTAATATCAATTGAAAGTTTGCCTACTTTTCCTTTTAGTTTTAGTATTTCACTTTTTGAAGGCGGGGGAATAGATGATTTTAACTCTGTTAAAGATATATACTTTGAATTTATTTTTCCAAAATTATCAATCTCTTCGGTGTTATTTTGTAATCCGCCCAAAGCATTAAATTCATTAATATTTTCCCCCTGATGGGTTAAGTAATTTTCGGTTAGTAAAATATATTCGTGAGAGGAGATACTGTTTTTTAGTAATCTGTGAACAAGAATTACGTCACTACCAATCAACTTGTTAAATTTATCAATTGCAACTTCTTCCAACTCCCCGTAATGAGATATGAATTTTAATGTTAAATTTGAAACTGTTGAACACGCACCGCACTGACAGACGTTGTTCTGCTCGATACTATTTAAATAAGAATGAAAAGAAATAAACATTTTTTTTGCCTGGTCTATAAGTTCTTTAAAAGCCGGTGGATTTCCTTTCCTATAGAATAAAACGGCATCTCCCTCTATTTCAGAAATTTTTAGGTTAAGTTCGTTTTGATTAATTATTACACTAATTAACTCTGAAATAATGTGCTGACTGTGGGTAAGTTCGGTTTCCGTAATAAATTTTGTAAACCCGCTAATGTCAGGTATAAAAAGTAATGATTGTGTTGGCATTTTCTAATTAATTTTTGGATTAATATAACTCATAGCGAGTATATTTTGTAGTAAATTACACGACTTTTTTTAATTCAGCTGTTATAAAATTTTAATTTATATAATAGTAAAACTATTTTATAATTAAAATAATAATAATATATTAATAATGGTGTACTAGAAAAATATGTAAACTTATCAAATTTGAAAAATTATAAATAATAAGGGAGTAAATGTGAAAAAATTTGTTACATTTATAATCGTAGGGGTGTCTTTCTTATTTTCTTCTCTTTCTTATTCACAGAGTGATGATATAAACAAAACCCTTTCAAATCTTTCAACTTCCGCAGCCAAACCTTATGTTAACCCGGTTATTTCCGCTTTCGGTTCAAATTTAAATTCGGGGTGGGTAAACAAATTACCGTCTGCTAAATTATTATCCTTTAATTTAGATTTGAAAATAGTCGGTATGGGTTCATTCTTTGATAAAAATGAAAAAACATTTACTACTTCGGGTGCGTTTAGATTTACATCAAGTCAGGCTGACCAGTTAGTAGCTGGATTACCTTTATCTGTAAGAGCAGATATAAAAAATCAAATTCTTTCTCAGGATTTTAATGTGTCTATTTTCGGACCTACAATAATTGGATCAGGCGACGAAAGGGTTAAAGTTACTTTTCCGGGAGCAACTTTCACTTCTAACGGACAACCAATTACAGTTGCCGAAAAAACATTTACTCTAAATGATGTAAAAGGATTTTTAAATAATTTAGATGTTCTTCCAACTGCTGCTGTTCAATTAGGCATCGGTACATTTTTAGGTACAAACTTTATGGTAAGATGGCTGCCCGATGTTGACATTAAAGACTTGGGAACATTCAGTTTTTGGGGTGCCGGTGCTTTACATAATCCTGCCGTTTGGTTTGACGGAGAAATGCCCTTTGATTTAGCTTTCGGCGGTTTTTATCAGAAACTAACCGTAGGAACAATATTTGAAACTACTGCTTCGCAGTTCGGTGTATATATAAGTAAAACCTTGGGCTCTATTATAGCTTTCACACCTTATATGGGAGTAACAACCGAAACATCAACCACTACTATTAATTACGATTATGAATTTGATACACCCGCAGGGCCATCAAAATCTAACATAAATTTTAAAATGGATGGCAAAAACACTGTCGGTTTTACAGTTGGTGCTTCATTTAAATTGGCTATCTTAAATTTCAATGTTGACTATAAAATATCCGAAATTAAAACTTTAAGTGCAGGACTTAATTTCGGCTTTTAGTATTTAACCATTAAAAATAAAAATCTACAAACCGCCTTCGGGCGGTTTTTTTATTATAATCCCGTTACTTTTTATTTCCAGTTTTGTCTCCGGAAAATCTTCTGCGGTAAGTCTCTTAATTAATTTTAATCCTTTATTTGATTTGTCAACAACAGGATAACCTTTACCGATTTGTTTTGTAGGAACAAAATTACCCGATATAAATTTACCCGTGCTATCATCAATAATAACATTTAGTATTCCGGCTATTCCGCTTACACCTTTAATATTCATATTGCCGTAAGTTAAAAAATTTCCCAGTGAATAAGCAATTAAACGATCTTTATATAATTCTAAAGCCCGCAAAACATGCGGACCGTGACCTAATACAAGATCGGCACCTGAATCAATTACCGAATGAGCGAATGCTTTTACGTTTCCTCTGTCTTCACCGTATATAATTTCAGTTTTATTAGTAACGTGCAGAGCTTTTTTTCCTTCCGCTCCCCCATGAAATGAAACAATTATAATGTTATTTTTTGTTTTTAAGTCTGAAACTATCTTTTTGGCTTTATCAATATCGGAAATAAGAAATGAAGATTCTGAAAAACCGAAAGGGATGATTATTATTTTTTTACCTTTAATTTTTATTCTTAGTGGTTTTTTCTTTGCAGCAAAATTAATCTTTAATTCTTTCAATTTATTCTGAGTAAAATTGTAACCTTTCCAACCGTAATCGTTTGAATGATTGTTATCAAGGTTTAGCACGTTGAAATTTAATTTCTTTAATACAAGAGAAAGATAATCCGGCATACCGAATTCAAAACATCTTTCCAATGTACGTGAAGGTTCGGAACATTTTTTCGGTTCAAATCGGTCCAAGATAAAAGTTCCCTCCAAATTACCGAAGACTATATCGACATCTTTTAACTTTTCAGAAATATTTTTTACAAATACACGCCCGCTGTCGGAGGGCAGCACAACTTTTGGCGTTACGGATCCGAGCATAATATCGCCAACTGCTTTAATACTTATTTGACTGTAAGAATAAGATGAGATTAAAAAAACTAAAAAAAATAATTTATGTAATTTAGATAAGAAGTATTTATAAGAATTCATATAAAAAGGTAAAAATCAGGAGAAGGATATATCCTTCTCCCTTAAAATAATTAATCTGCAAATGACCCAGAAAAAAATAAAGCTGCACCTGAAAGCGCAAGATCTTTTAACATCATTGTCATTGACATTTGCATTGTTGCATCATTAAACAATCCGGGAATATGAATTGTTAAAACAAAAATCATCAACATTATTGCTAAAAGTAAACAAGCCATCTTTGCTTTCTTTTGCATTATAATACTAACCGCCGCTGCAACTAGACCCAGTCCGACCAAATAAACCCAAAAAACTCCCCCGGGAATGAAAGAAGGGACATAACTGACCATATCTCCGCCTTTCATAAAGTGCATTAAACCAAATACAAGGAATGGAATTGCAAAAAGTACTCTTGCAACAGTGGTGGTTAATTGTTTCATGTTGCTACTCCTATATAGTTATAATTATGTTATTAATTATTAGCGGAAGAACCGCTAATTTTATATTCGGGAGTTGTTACAAATTTTAATTTAAGAGATTGAAACGAATAAAACAAATATTTTTATTTTACAATTTTAGATATTTTTTTAAACTCTTCGGTTCCGCATACTTCGAGTAATTCAAAAAGGATAGCTTCGGTGGTAGTTACCTCTGCTCCGTTTTGTCTCATTCTATTTAAAGCAGTTTCATAATCAAAAATGTTTCTCGAAGATACCGCATCAGCCGCTAAATTTACTTGAAAATTATTTGCCTGTAAATCCAGTACAGTCTGCTGTACACAAACATGAGACTCAATTCCGGCTACAACAACTTGATTAATATCTTTTTCTTTGAGTTCGTCAAAAAGACTGTCTGCGCCCGAACAACTAAAACTTAATTTTTGAATAGCCTCAGCCTCACCGAGTGCATTTTTAATTGCAGCTTCTGTTTCGCCCAGTCCTTTAGGATATTGTTCTGTAAAGAAAATTGGTGTATTTAATATTTTGAATCCATTTATAAGTTTGATTGTGTTTGAAATAACCCTGCCAGGATTTTGCATAACTCCCAATATTCTTTCCTGAATATCAATTAAAAGTAAAGCAGCGTTATTTCTTCTTAAAATCTTTTTATTTCTTATTATCATAGTTTTAACTTTTATTTATTGATAAATTTTTGTCATTCCGTATTTACCGCAAGTATACATCATCAAAATAGCTGATAAATCAACGATGGCTTTTTTCTCTTCTGTTGTGTGAATGACCAGGTCATAAATATCTGCAACAAAAGTCATTTGTTCTAAAATTTTTTTTAATTCCGCATAAGTAGGTGAGCCGTGCCAATCGGCGACTTGATTAACTATTAATTTTCCGTTTCGTCTCAAGAATTCTTTAAATGAAATAATATAATACGCTTGCGTTACCCTCGGACGGCAAATTGTTATTAAATCATTAAAATAATAATCCCAGTTTCTGGCAAGCTGCTTGTTGCTTTTACGCATTAAAAATTTTGCTTTTTCAAGATTAAATTTTGCTTTTGTGTATGTTCTAAAATTTGGTTTTACAGCGTAAGCGTCGTAACTGGTGTTACCGGAATCATTGTCTGTATATTTCCATCTGCTTAAAAGTTTTTTTACTGATGATATAACTACAACATTATCAAAAGCACTGTCAACAAGAATAAATTTACTCTTTTGAAAATTTATAACCGTAATCCAATGTTCCCAGTTATCTACGCTTAGAATGCAGGGGTAACCGGCTTTTAATTGTTTCTTTAAAATTTTTGACGCGTCTTCTTTTGTCTCCCCTCTGAAATATTTCATTTGACAGCCGTAGTGCCTTGCCGCTTTAGCAAGACCAATCTCGTCTGTTCCGTACCACCAACTGCTGCCGGCTTTTTTTGCTATATCTCTTTCGTGAACAAACTTGCCGAGCATTACAAAAGAATATTTTAACGCGAACGGACCGCACTGATATTTAAAAGGCTGTGGATAAAAACTCATTTGTTTATTTTTTTATTTTAATTTAAGCAATGATTAGAATTAATACATCAAAGAAATTTTATTAAGAGGAATTTTTTTATTAATTTATTTTTAATATGAAAAAAAGATTGAAAGTTGCTGTAGTCTACAACGAAGCCGACCCAAGTATTTATAAAAAAATTGATGAAGAAATAATAGAGGAACAGGATTTCATTCCCTATTTTGAAATTGATGAATTGACCCCTATGGAGGAATACGAAATAATTTCAAGAAAACTTAAAAGAATAGGATTCAGTTCATACCCTCTTAATATAAAGGACGATATTTATTTTTTTATGAATAACATCAAAGAAAATAAACCCGATGTTATTTTCAATTTTATTGAGTTATTCAATGACAATCCGACTTTGGAAATGAATATTGTAGGTTTTTTGGAATTACTCGGTATTCCATATACGGGAGCTCCCGCAATAGCTCTGGCAAATTGTCAGAGTAAAATATTAACAAAAAGAATGCTGAACGAAATCGGCATTAACACTCCTAAATTTTTTGTCAGGGAAACAGTTGTAGAAGAAATAGAACACGAGTTAAAATTTCCTGTAATAGTAAAACCGGCTTTAGAGGATGCAAGTGCAGGAATAGAAAATAATTCAATTGTAACAAACGACGAAGAATTAATTGACCGGATTAATTATGTATTGGAATATTACGAACAGCCTGCATTGGCAGAAGAGTTTATTGAGGGCAGGGAATTAAACCTTGCGGTATTAGGCGATAAGAAACCGAGAGCCTTGCCGATTAGCGAAATTGATTTCAGTACTATGCCCGAACACTTGTATAATATTGTGAGCTACGAAGCAAAATGGGAACCTCACGACGAAGCATATCACAAGACAATACCGATTTGTCCCGCGATACTCCCTAAAACAATTGAAAACAATGCTAAAGAAATTGCTGTAAAAGCTTTTAAAACTATGCAGTGCAGGGATTATGCAAGGGTGGATATGCGTCTTTCGGAAGATAATGAATTGTTTGTGCTTGAGGTGAATCCCAATCCCGATTTAACCGAAGGTGCTGGCTTTATGCGTTCTATGGAAGCAGCAGGTTACACTTATGCAAAAGCATTAAAAAAAATTATTGACATGGCTTATAAAAGGGGGAAAAAAAATAATAAAACAATCACTGTTTGTTAAATAGAAATTAATAAATTTCTAATTTCATCTAAATTGTTAACTTCCCAAGTAGGTCTAATATTAGAAATTTTAGAATTTTCTTTAGAAGTTTTACCAGTATAAATTAATATTCCTTTTCCTCCTAAATTTTGAGCTCCGGCAATATCATTATCTATATCATCTCCGATCATTATAAACTTACTATTTTCTGAAAAGCCTAATGATTTAAGAGCTTCTTTGAAATAAATCGGAGATGGTTTGCCGATTACAACAGCTTTTTTATTTGTAGCATATTCAATAGCAGAAACAAATGACCCGGCATCCAATTCAGGTTTGCCGTTTTTTATCCAAAATTTATTCATTTGCATTGCTATAATTTCTGCACCGTTTAATACTTTATTAAAAATTTCGTTTAATATTTTATAACTCCATTTGTTTCCCAAATCACCAATAACAACTGCATCTGGTTTATCTTTTACTATACAATCTGAAAAATTTTGTTTTACATTTTCATTACAGTAAACGGAAACTTTTATTTTTTTTAATTTTATGTATCGAAGCGCCGCATCAACTGTTGTCATACAGGGAATTTCATAAGGGATAGAATTATTTTTTAGAAAGGCTTTTATTTCATTCCCTGTTCTTAAAGTGGAGTTACTGATTATATGAGACGGAATATTGTTGACGGATAAAAATTTTAAAAAATCTTTAGCATCTTCGGGGGGATTTCCATTAATATTAAGGACACCATCAAAATCAATTAATATGGGAACATCTTTTAACACATAAAAAGGGCTGCAGAGGCAGCCCGTAAATTCAATTTTATATTTAAGCTTTTACCAATGATGGAAATTTAAGTTTGGCAAGTTCGTAAATCCCGAATATCACACCGACATAAAATAAATCACCGAGTAAAGTATAATGGAAGAATGGAATTGCTAAAACATATGATTCTATCAATCCTGCAATTGTAGGCGGATACATCGGTGAGGAAAGCCAAACAGCAAAATTAGTAATTATAAAAAATAATACAGATGCCGATACGGCTGATACTCCTACATTCAAAGGTTTGCGTTGACTGCGCAGATTAAAACCTATTACTACTATTAAAGCAAAACTGAGATAAACAGCCCACATTGTTGAATGAAAACCTAAAATTAAATCAGTTATAAATAATGCAATAAATGGCACTGTAAAGGATAAGTATTTCTTATTAAAATAAGCTCCGCCGAATAATGCAACTGCTCCAATGGCGGTAAAATTTGGCCAATGAGGAATAAGCCTTGTGAATGCTGCGGCTAAAATAATTCCGACCAAAACAAGTGTCCTTGTGTTAAATAAATTTTTAATCATAATATTATCCTTCTTTATTATTATTTCCTTTCTTTAAGACTTTTCGTTATTTAATATCCTATAACAATATAAAAATATTCGGTATACTTTTCAAAGTTATAAATTAAATTTTATTCCCATATATGCAGAACGTCTTGCTGTTGCATACCCGAAAACTTCCACGTAATCCGTATTTAGCAAATTTACAATTCTTCCGAAAAGTTTGATATTACTTAACAGTTTAAAAGAAATTGCAGAATTTACAATTGTATGTGATTTAAGCACGACTTTTTTTGAAGGAAAAATCGAGAAATTATCATCAAAACTTATACCGGTATAGTTAACTTGCAAATTAAAATTTGTATTTCTCGTTATGTTGTAATTGAAAGTAAGTGATGCTTTGTTTTCCGGTCTTCTTAAAAGCGGAACACTTTTACTACCGCTTTCGTCCTTGCTTAATGTGTATGTATAATTTGCACTTATATCAATTTTATCGTTTGGGTTGTAAGTCAAATAAAATTCCATGCCTTCGCTTTGAGCCTTTTTTATGTTAAATACTTTAAAGCTGCTGCTGAATCCGAACAGATTATTAAAAGTATTGTGAAAATAAGTAACTCCCGCCATAAATTTATAGTTAAAGAAATACTGTTCTATTCCGGCATCCCAGCTTCGGCTTCTTTCAGGATTCAAATCCGGATTGCCGAATGATTGGTCAAAAAGATTAGTAAGTGAAGGAGCTTTAAAACCTGTTCCGTATGTAAATTTAATTTTTGTTCCTGTTTGCCAGATTATGTATGCAGGAGCTATTCTAAAGGTAATTACCGAAGCGAAATTTTCGTGAGTGTCGTAACGAAGTCCGGCGGAGGCAAAGAATTTTCCTCCCAGCTTTATTTGGTCTTGCAGATAAACGCCTGTACTTCTAACGGATTTTTTAGGGAACGGACTTATAAAAGGCAAAGCTCCTTTATATTTTCCCAAATAAAAATAATCTGAATTTGAAGTTTCAGTTTCTGTTTCGGCTCCTAGGGAGAGGAGATTATTCTTGAGGTAAAAATTATTTTGCCATGAAAATTTCAACCTTCGTCCGTCGTAAAAACTTCTTGAACGGGCAGAAAGGTTATCAAAATTATATCTTCTTAAATTTTTAAGGAACGAAACCGTAGCGGTCTGCTCCCATTTACCGTTTAATAAGATATATTTCCCGCGCAGTTTGTAACTGCCTTGTTCCAGGTTGTAAATGTAAGTCGGGTCATCGCCGAACCTGCCTCCAAACTGGTCTAAATCCGATTTGGCTTTTGTAAAATGTATAAACAAATCAATGTTAAAATTATCTTTTAAAGTTAAACCGATTCTTGAATTTATGTTATAACGAGCCGATCCGTCCCTTTCATTATTTCCGAACCGTACGTTTGCCGAAGAAAAGCCGTTCGTTTTTTCTCTGCCCAATGAAAGTGTATAATTTAATTTTTTTATACTTCCGCTTAGTAAAGCCAAGCCTTTAAAAGAATTATAAGAACCTCCTTCTAAAGAGACATTAAGTCTCGGTTTTCCGTATCCTTTTTTTGTAATTATATTTATAACTCCTGAGATAGCGTTGCTTCCGTAAAGTGTGCTTTGCGAGCCTCTTAATATTTCTATCCGACTAATATTATCAACCGATAAATCCGTAAAATCAAATGTATTGTTTATATCATTCGGCATATTCATTTCAATTCCGTCAACCTGCACAAGCGTAAAATCCGGATTTCCGCCTCTCAAATAAACTTGTGAAATTGAGCCTCTGCCGCCCTGGTGCGAAATAGAAACTCCGTATTGGCTTTGAAGCAGTTCTGTTACCGTACTGCTGTTTGAATTTGAAATTGTACTTGAATCTATTACCGAAATGGAACTTGCCAATTCATATTCCGGCGCAGCGGTTTTGGTTGCGGTTACTACTACGTCTTTCAGTAAATAAGTTTTTACCGAATCTTTTTTACCTGTTGAGGAATTTTGTGCGTTTGCAAAAACGGCAAAAGAAAAGAAAAGAAGAACTGTTTTTAATAAAGTTGAATTATTCATAGAAGTTACTCCTGTAAAAATTATAAAGGTTGTAACTTCGTGGGAAATTAAAGTATGATGAAACGGAGTGAAACTCACGTTAATCTAACCCTTGTCCACCTGAGGCGGATAGACCCGCCTTAGGCGGGTATGCCCGCGAAGGTTGATTATTAAAAAATTTATGGCAGGTCTCCTGGCTCGAAATAATTGCTCAACGCCTTCCCAATTTTTAAATTAAATCAGTGACATTTGCTGAACAACAAACTTTCTTACAGTTGCGCGACAGCACCGGAATTCCAAAAAAATGTTTCGGTCACCGGTTTCCCTATTCTTTCCGTTAGCTAACGGAACACCATAAAAATGTTAAAGAACTGTTGACGAAGATAAATTATATTTTTTAGAAATCAAAATGTGTGTGTTATAACAACATTAAAAATCCCAAATTGATTTTCGGGATAATATTCGATAATTTTTGCTGAACGATTTATTCTTATTATTTGATTAGGTTCTATTTTGTCGAATTTATTGCATACTATCAATTATCTTACTAAACAAGAATATTCCAACAACTGCCTTTCGTTCAATCACAACACCTATTATAATACTGATATCAAAGGAGTTTATTCATGAGTCAGTTTAAACAGTTTTTTAATTCATCTATCGGCAAAAAACTTGTAATGGCTATTACCGGCATTTTGCTGATTTTGTTTTTAATTGTACATCTGATTAATAATTTATTGCTGTTCGTCGGACCCGATGTGTTTAATGAAAATGTTGCCCGTCTGGAAGCTATAAAGCCAATAATCAGAGTAGTAGAAATAATATTAGCTTTAATTTTTATCTATCACATTTACAACGGACTTAAGTTGTGGTGGGAAAATAAAAAAGCTAATCCAAATAAATATGCTGTTAATGCAAATAAGGAAAACAGTACGATTTATTCCCGGACAATGGTTATAACCGGTAGCTTTATTTTTATTTTTCTTATAATTCATCTTTATACGCTTTGGGCAAAATATAATTTTGGAATGGGTGGAAGCGAAGAATTTTATGAAGTAATTAAAAGTCTTTTTACTAATCCCATTTGGGCTGCGTTTTACTTTATCATTATGATTATCATTGGTTTTCATATCAATCACGCATTCCAAAGTGCATTTCAAACATTCGGCTGGAGTAATAAAAAATACACTCCGATTGTTAAAAAGATTGGTACAGTAATCGCATTAATATTTGCCATCGGTTTTGCATCAATCCCGGTATACTTTTTTCTTATTTCTTTAGGAGGTCAGGGATGATAAAATTAGATTCAAAAATACCGGAAGGAAAACTTTCTGAGAAATGGACAAATCATAAATTTAATATGAAAGTTGTAAATCCGGCTAATAAAAGAAAATTTGATATAATTGTTGTGGGTTCAGGTCTTGCCGGCGCTTCGGCTGCAGCAACATTGGGAGAATTAGGTTACAAAGTAAAAGTTTTTACATTTCACGATTCCGCACGCCGTGCGCACTCAATAGCAGCACAAGGCGGAATAAATGCAGCAAAAAATTATCAAAATGATGCTGACTCGGTTTACAGATTATTTTATGATACTATTAAAGGCGGTGACTTTAGAGGGCGCGAGGCAAATACCTGGCGGCTTGCAGAAGTAAGTAACAATATAATCGATCAGTGTGTGGCACAAGGCGTTCCTTTTGCAAGAGAATACGGCGGTACACTTGCAAACCGTTCGTTCGGCGGAGCGCAGGTTTCAAGAACTTTTTACGCTCGCGGAGAAACTGGACAACAACTGCTTTTAGGCGCTTACAGTTCGATGAACAGACAAGTTAATCTCGGTAATGTTGAAGTTTTTCCTAGAAGAGAATTTTTGGATGTTGTAAAAGTTGACGGGCATGCAAGGGGAATAATTGTAAGAAATCTTATTACCGGCGAATTAGAAAAACATGCTTCACAAGCCGTGGTTATGGCAACAGGCGGATATATGAATGTATATTTTTTATCTACAAATGCTATGAATTCAAATGCTACGGCAGCCTGGCGCGCGCATAAAAGAGGTGCTGCTTTTGCCAACCCCTGCTATACGCAGATTCACCCTACCTGCCTGCCTGTGCACGGCGAAGGTCAATCAAAATTAGTTTTGATGAGTGAAAGTCTTAGAAATGACGGAAGAATTTGGGTTCCTAAAAAAGCCGGGGATAACAGAAAACCGGGTGAAATACCGGAAGATGAAAGAGATTATTATCTTGAAAGAAGATATCCGGCATTCGGAAACCTTGTCCCGCGTGACGTTGCATCGCGTAATGCTAAATACGTTTGTGACGAAGGCAGGGGTGTTGGAGGCGGAAGAGCAGTTTATCTGGACTTTTCAGATGCGTTCAAAAGAATAGGTAAAGACGGCGTTAAAGACAGGTACGGTAATTTGTTTGACATGTATGCTAATATTACCGGTGTTAACCCTTATGAAGTACCTATGCAGATATATCCCGCCCCACACTATGCTATGGGTGGTTTGTGGGTTGATTATGAACTTATGAGTACCATTCCGGGAATGTTTGTCCTCGGCGAAGCTAATTTCTCAGATCACGGAGCAAACAGGCTTGGTGCAAGTGCACTTATGCAGGGACTTTCAGACGGCTATTTTGTTATCCCTTATACAATAGGTAATTATCTCGGAACTGAAAAACCTGAAAAGGTTGATGTTGAAGGAAGAGAATTTAAAGAAGCTCAAAAAAATGTTGAAGATAATATCAACAAAATGCTTTCGGTCAACGGTAAACAAACAGTGGATTCATTTCATAAAAGGTTGGGTAATATATTAATTGATAAAGTTGGTCTTTCACGAGAAGAAAAAAGACTAAATGAAGCAATAAATGAAATTAAAGAATTAAGAGCAGAATTTTGGAATGATGTTAAAATTGTTGGTGATCCCAAAGGAATAAATCAGACTTTGGAAAGAGCCGGCAGGGTTGAAGATTTTCTTGAATTAGGAGAATTAATAGCTGTTGATGCGTTAAACAGAAATGAATCCTGCGGCGCACATTTCCGTGAGGAATATCAGACCGAAGAAGGCGAGGCTCTTAGAAACGACAACGATTATAAATATGTATCGGCTTGGGAATATAAAAAAGAAGGAGAATGGGAACTTAACAAAGAAGAATTGGAATTTGAAAATGTAAAATTAGCTACAAGGAGTTATAAATAATGAGCGAGAATAATATAAAACTAACGTTAAATATTTGGCGGCAAGAATCTCCTGAAGCAAAAGGCAACTTTGAAAAGTTTGAAGAAGAAATTTCACCCGATGCATCAATTCTTGAAGTGCTTGATGAAATAAATAATCGTTTAGAATCTGAAGGAAAAATTCCGATTGCATTTGAAAGCGATTGCCGCGAAGGAATTTGCGGAACCTGCGGTTTGGTTGTAAACGGACATCCGCACGGACCAGCCGCTAAAACTGCTACCTGTCAATTACATATGAGAAACTTTAAAAACGGGGATACACTATATATTGAACCGTTTAGAGCAACGGCTTTTAAAGTATTAAAAGATCTGATTGTTGATAGATCGGGATTTGATAAAATCCAGGTTGCGGGAGGCTTTGCTTCATTTAATACAGGAAGCGCGCCGGATGGTAATACCATTTTAATATCAAAAAAAGTTGCCGATGAAGCCCTCGACGCTGCCGAATGTATCGGCTGCGGTGCCTGTGTAGCTGCTTGTAAAAATTCTTCGGCAATGTTGTTCGTCGGTGCAAAAGTCTCTCAGTTTGCACTTCTTCCGCAGGGTCAGCCCGAAAGATATGAAAGAGTTCAAGCAATGGTAAAAGTAATGGATAAAAATTTATTCGGAAGCTGCACAAATACTTACGCATGCGAAGCCGAGTGTCCCAAGGGAATTTCAGTTATGAATATTGCCAGAATGAATAGAGATTATTTTTCGGCAAAACTAAAAACAGGAACGGACTAATTTATAAACTTAAATCTTATTAAATTAAATCCCGGTTATTATTTAATCGGGATTTTTTTATTTTTGTTCTATCAATGATCAACAACACTAAAAATGTTTGAAAAAGAAATAAAGTTTATAACGGATTTCAGTCTTGAGAAAATAAAGTCCCTTGGTCCGTATTTTTCTTTTAAAGATATTTTATCTACAGACATCCATCCTTCAATAACTAAATATATTTCTGCCGAGTTAAGTTTCCTTATTTATGAAGACAGACAAAAACTTTTATCTTCGTCAGTATTTAATTACTCAGACACAAATGTATTCAAACTGCTAAAAAGTGTAGATAATGAATTAAAAAAAAATAAATCTATATCTTTTCAAGATATGAAGAAACTTGTTCTGCAATCTGTTTCCTTTAATGCAAATTTTGTTTTAAGACCAAAATGGTCATTAGTTAAACTTATTTACAATGAATCGGAAACAAAGAGTGCTGAAGAAATAATTTTGATGATGAATTATATTTATTACCACGAATATTTGGGAAGTATCGTTACCGAATATATTGAAAAGAAAAAACTATCTTCAATTTCTAAAGATAAGTTTGAAGAAATAATATTAAAGATTGATACTGCCCTTATTCAAAAAGATTTGAAATCTTATATAGACAATTCATTTGCCGCTATGCTTGAATTTTTCGGAATAGGTGGTAAAAACAAAGTAAAAATTGATACCGATTATATAGAAATATTTTTAAAGGAAAAAAATCTGATTGAACAGCTAATGAAGCTGAAAAAAACTTTTGGTAAAGGAATTGTTAAGGATATTGAAGAAATAAAGGAAGTAATTTTTAGCGATAAAATTTCCGCCGATATTGAACAAAGCAATATAGCCTTTAAGAAAGAAAAGGATGAAAAACCTTTAATTAAAGAGAATGAAGTGGAAAAGACTGCCGGTAATATTGAATCTGAAAAAAATGAAATAGATCAGTCCGAAAATATCGGAGAGGAAATCATAGAGACAAATGAATCAACCAAAATAATTGATGATAGTACAATAACAGAAAAAGATGAATTGTTAAATACGGAAAACGATGATGAGTTACTTACATTGTTCGACAAAGAATTAAAAGCTCTTTCGGAAGAGAGCAATTTGGAAAGTGATATACACTTTTCTATTAATGAAGAAAGTAATGTCAATGTTGAAGAAAATGAGTTAGTTGAAAGTGAAGATACTGAGAACAAAAATAATTTGGACTTAGGCAGTGATGTAAATAATGAAATTCCTGAAAGTAATGAATTTCCGACAGATGATGTTGGACAAATACAATCGACGGGCATAGATGAAGAATACGAGGAAAGTAATTTTATTGAGGGAATTCCTGACGATACATTAAGTACTGAAGAGCAAGATATACGTGAAGATGAAGATATTACTGAACAAAATAACAATGAAACTAAACCTGAGATTGAGACTGTTACTAAGCCGAAAAGAGAAAATGATATTTTCCATTATCTGAGCGATAAAGAAATTGAAAAAATTGTAAGCAATGTATTTAATGAAGACCGGGAAGATTTTGCGACAACACTTGAAAAAGTATCTGAATGCGAATCGTTCGAAGAAGCGAATGAAATAATTAAAGGAGTATATATTTCTTACAGAGTTAATATGTACACTAAAGATGCTTCAACTCTAACCAATGCTATCTCCAAATATTTTAATCAATAATATAAATGTTTATAGATTACGTAGAAATTGAAGTGACTGCCGGTAAAGGCGGTGACGGTGCCGTTGCATTCAGAAGGGAAAAGTATGTTCCCAAAGGCGGTCCCTCGGGTGGCAACGGAGGTAATGGCGGAAACATAATAATAAAAGCGCACCACAATCTTACAACTCTTTTGGATTTTAGGTATAAAAGAAAATTCAGAGCTGAAAACGGTGCACCGGGCGGTACTTCTTTAAAAGACGGAAAGTACGGAAACGATGTAATTTTAAAAGTACCCGTTGGCACAATAATTAAAGATATTACAAGTAAAAAAATATTATGCGATTTAAAAATTGATAATCAAGAATATTTATTGGCTAAAGGAGGTAAGGGAGGAAAAGGGAACAGTAATTTTGCTACTTCAACAAACCAGGCGCCTCGCAGAGCAGAACCGGGCAGAATAGGAGAGACAAAGAAAATTATTTTAGAATTAAAACTTATTGCCGATGTAGGATTGGTTGGATTTCCAAACGCCGGTAAATCAACTTTAATTTCAACAATATCAGCTGCAAAGCCCAAAATTGCAGATTACCCTTTTACAACATTAGAGCCTAATTTAGGAATTGTACAATACAAAGAATATAAAAGTTTTATCGTTGCCGATATACCTGGAATAATTGAAGGCGCACACACAGGTAAGGGATTGGGAATAAAATTTTTGCGTCACATTGAAAGAACAAAAATATTACTGTTTCTAATCGATATTTCCTCAGAAAATTATGTTAATGATTTTAATATTTTGTTAAATGAAATAAAAAGTTACAGTAAAGTTCTTTCAGAAAAGAAAATAGTAATAGGACTTTCGAAAGCAGATATTGTTACGGATAAAGAGATAAATAAGATATCGGATTTGATAATTGATAATAAAAAAATAACTCCCGTTATTTTTTCGTCTGTAAGCGGAAAAGGAATTCAAAATTTGTTAGATGAATTGTGGGGAACAATAAATAATTAGGACAATATTTATGAAAAATTATAAATATATCATTTTATATTTTTTTATTTCTGTTTTGGTTATTTCAAACGGCTGCGGCACGGGAATAAATTTATTCTCTCAATCCGATGATGTGAAACTCGGAAACGAGGTTAGCGGAGAAATCGCCAAAAATTCAAAAGAATATCCTCTTTTTAAAGGGAATCCGTCGGTTAAAAGATATATAACAAAAAGAATATTTAATCACATTCTTAAATCAAAACAAATTACGAGCAGGAATATTTATAAATATCAGTTGGAAATTATTGACAATCCAAAGGTCTTTAATGCTTTCGCACTGCCGGGAGGATATATTTATGTATATACGGGTTTATTAAAATATTTAGACTCTGAAGCTGCGTTGGCTGGAGTAATTGGGCACGAGATTGCACACGCCGAAAGGAGACACGGCACAAAAAGAATAACAGCTAGTTACGGTGTGGGTTTTTTACTCAATTTGGTTTTGGGAAGGAATCCGTCCCAGGTATCTCAAATTGCAAGCAATTTATTTGTCGGTTTAGCATTCTTGGCAAACAGCCGCTCGGATGAAAACGAAGCAGATGAATTTTCTTTTAATTTTTTGAAAGACACAAGATATTATCAAGGGGGAGTTAAATTTTTCTTTGAACACATGAAAGCAGATAACCTTGTTAAAAATAATCCCGGACAGATAGAAAAATTCCTGTCTACACACCCAGATCCGATAGATAGAATTGCTAATACAAACCAAAGATTAAAAACAGCCGGATTACCAATTTTACATTATAATTCTAAAGGGAAAGCCATATACAGAAATTTATACTTTAGATATGTCAAAAATAAATTAGTAAAGTATTATAAAAGAAAGAAAAGTAATTGATAAAACCCCGCAAGATTTTTTTGAAATTTTAGTTAATTGTAGGTATATTTACAAGCTAAAATTGAACGGGCGGGGTAGCTCAGTAGGTTAGAGCAGTGGAATCATAATCCACGTGTCGGGGGTTCGAATCCCTCCCCCGCTACAAATTTAAGGAGAATATTATGTACACATTTTTGATAGTAATGGCTTCAATAATTTCAGTTATTCTAATGATAATTGTTTTATTGCAATCGAGTAAAGGCGGCGGTTTGGCAGGTACGTTTGGAGGAGCAGGTAATATGGGCTCAATGTTCGGCACAAGAAGAACTGCAGATTTTTTAAGCAAAGCAACCTGGTGGTTGGGCGGATGCTTGTTGATTATTTCAATTGTTGTAAATTTATTTTTTCTACCCGGACAATCAACACAATCACAACGAGATAGTATTATTCAAAAATCAGGGCAAAATGCAATACCTCAAAAACCGTCATTACCAAAACAGAATCCTTTACCGACAACGACAAAACCACCCGTTAAAAAATAATATTAGTTTACACAGTAACATTAGCCTTGAGGTAAATCACTTCAGGGCTTTTTACTTTTAAATAAATTATCATAATGTGAATTAAAAAATTATTTGGATATATTTTAATAAACAAAAAAATTAATAAAACATCGGACTTAACTATGAGGAAACATTCCGAAACTCTAAAAGCTTATCAAAATGCTAAATTTTTAAATTCTTCAGACGGAAGAATAATAAGAATGCTGTCTGAATTTTTAGAACCGCAAAGCAGATTCAGAAAACAAAAAATTGTTGACACAATAGTTTTTTTTGGTTCCGCAAGGTTAAAATCAAAAAGAGAATCAACAGCAGAATTAAATAAATTTAAAACAATGGATGCTAATAGCAACCCAAATTTTGCAGAAAAATTAAGAATGGCTCAGCACCATGTAAAAATGTCAAAATACTATGAAGATGCGGTACAGCTTTCAAAAAGATTGACTGAATGGTCGTTAAATTTAAAGACTAAAGCAAACAGATTTACTATTTGCACGGGTGGAGGTCCGGGGATTATGGAAGCTGCTAACAAAGGGGCAAAACTAGCGTGTGGTAAAACAATTGGTCTTAATATAAGCATACCATTTGAGCAGTTTGTAAATAAATATGTTCCAAGATCATTAAGCTTTGAATTCCATTACTTCTTTATGAGAAAATTTTGGTTTGCATATCTCGCTAAATCTTTGGTCGTTTTTCCGGGTGGTTTCGGTACTATGGATGAATTTTTTGAGATACTAACATTGGTTCAGACAGGCAAATTAAAAAAGAAAATGTTGTTAATTGTGTATGATGAAAAATATTGGAGATCTATTATTAATTTTGATGGACTAATTAAAAATGCCGTTATAAGTAAAAAAGATATGAGACATTTCAAATTTTGTAATTCTGTAGATGAAACTTTTAATTGTATTACCGAATATTTAAAAACTAATCATTTGATTTCAAGCTGGAAGGAAGAGATGGAACCGAAATTACATATTACTTAAAAAAAAAGTCCCTCAAAAAGGGACTTAATAATTAATATCTGTTTCTTGTGCGTTTTGCACGGCGGGCAGCTTTAATTTTTTCTTGTCTTTTTTCTATAGATGGCTTAACAAAAAAGGTTCTCTTTTTGAATTCTTTTAAAACGCCTGATCTTTCATATTTTTTCTTAAATCTACGAAGTGCTTTGTCTATAGATTCATTTTCACCGACAGTAATTCCTACCAAGTTATTTCACCTCTCTTCTTGTAATTAAGTGTTTAAAGATTCAATTAATTTTTTAAAACCGGATTTTTGAAATTCAACCGAGATTGAATTTTGACCGTTTGACATTTTTTCTTTTGATAATACTTTTCCGAAATCATTCCATCCTTCGTGAAAAATTGCTTCCCCAATACTAAAAGTTTTAGTCGGAGAGTAACTCGTACATTCTTCTTCTTCAATTCCTTCTAACGAAACTTTGGTTACCTTTACATCACCTACCAAATCAATAATCATAGTCTGTTTGCATTTTTTACATTTAGCCCATCGTTTATTTTCTTCTTCGGTATTAATAACATCACCCGCAAGTTCCATCTTTGTAACTGTGTTACAAATAGAACAAAACGCTTCTACATTCTTTAATCTTGCCATAATTTATCATTCCTAAAAATTATCGGACTTTAAATATATTAAAGAAATAGCCTTAAATCAACTAAAATGGGTTTAATTATTTAATATTGAAGGCTGTTTATAGTGAGAAGAGGCAAATTTCAATTTATATTTTTCCGGCAGTTCTTCTTCGGGTAGATTAGAAATCAAAGCACAAATATTATTGCTGTCTTTAGTCATAATTGTTAACAAATTTCCAAGATATAGCCTGTACTGATTTCCGTTTTGTAAATATTGATAAAGATCGTTTGTTATAAATAATTTAGGATTTGTTTTAAAATAATTTTCATCTACTTGGAACATATACAAAAGATTTCCGAGTTTATCTTTATAGACGTAATGCGCAAATTTTACACCGTTATAATTTGAAACGAATCCCCCGACCAAATCACAGTTTTCTACAGTTGAAATCTTTATCGGATAAATCACACCATTTGCTTTAAAAAAATCTTGTATTTTTTTTGGGTCGTTTGAATACATTTGAATAGGCATTTTACCGGAAACAATATTCTGAAAATTATCAACGGCTTGTACAAACATATTTTGAGATCTGCCCCCTTCAAGTGCTATATTAGTTTCATTATTAATGGAAGGTCCGTTTACTATTAACAGGGCAAAAGCAATAAATATTACAGCAAAAGTACTGAAAGCCACAAATTGTTTTGTCTTAATTATTGACAACTTGCTCAAAAAATAATTCTGTTTTTGTTTCGGTCTTATTTTATTAAGTATATCGTCTTTCTGATCAACGGATAATGATGCCGTAGTAATTTTATCTCTTAAAGTTTTTTTCAGCAACTTATGAGTTAAAAATTCGAATTTAAATTTTTTATCTTTCTTTATTTTTTCTATTAATTCTTTTTCTTGCTTTGTATCATTTATTTCACCGTCAATCAAAGAAGAAATATCATTACAATTAATGTCATCCATCATTTATGTCCTCATAATAATTATTTTTTAATATAACCTTCTTTTGATGCGTACTCATATAGTTTTGCAAATAAAATTTTTCTTGCCCTGTGCAGCCTCGATCTCACTGTGCCGATCGGCGATTCGGTAATTTCAGCTATTTCTTCATAGGAAAACCCTTCCAGGTCGCAAAGAACAATAACTGTTTTAAAATCTTCAGAAAGAGAAGCAATGGCATCTGTTATTTCATCACCCAAAAGATTTCTAAATATTTCTTCTTCGAGGTGGTTATTAGTTGTAAATGAAGCCTTTATTTCCTCATAAAAATTTTCAACATTATTATAATCTACCTTTTCAGGCTGTTTTGCTTCTTTTCTGTAGTCATTTATATATGTGTTTTTCATTATTCGAAACAACCATGCTTTGCAATTAGTTCCCCTTTTAAATTTATCGAAAAACCTAAATGCCTTAATATAGGTTTCTTGGACCAAATCGTAAGCATCGTCGCGGTTGGTTGTTAAACTAACTGCAAAATTATACAATGCATCCATGTGAGGTTCGGCTTCCTGCTTAAAGGAAGCATACAATTGCTCATCGTTGTTTAATATGGAAAATAAAATTGGAAGCATTTTTAATAATAAACTATACCGTTAATATTTTTGTCAAAATCTTTTTCAAAATCTAGGATAAATCCGTTTACAACTATTTTAATGATTTTACCGTTTTTACTTATATAAAAATCGGCAGGACTGTCTTTTTTCATTTTGTTTATTTTATTTTTATTCCTTGTTGAGAATATATTAATGGGCGATTGTAAATAATTCATATTGTTCGTTTCTTCAACAACAAAATAAGTATATCCCTGTTTAATTAACTGTTTTATTTCCGACAGTTTTAGTTCGTTCAAATTTTTGAATACTTTTTTGTATGTTTTTCCGGGATGGATTTTACATCCAGATAAATCAAATTCTTCATATCCGTAAAATGTCGAGAGATCACCAATACCGCCTATTTTTGATTTCTGATAATAGGTAGACTTATTTTCTGTTTCTACTTCTTCTTTAATAATTCCGATATCTGCCTTAAAACTTTTTCCGTTTTCTTCAAAAGATAAATTTCTTAAAATTATATTTAATAGTTTCTCTTCGTTAAAAGGAATTTCATTATAAAATGACAGGTTAATTTCTTCATATTTTTTATTGGCTATTAAAAAAAGAGATGAAAGTATTCCGGTAAAGTTAAGTTTTCTTATAAATTGTTTTTCAGTGTCTCCTTTTCTTCCGCCCGATTCTATGAGTATTGTGCTGCTTCCTAAACTTTGAAACATATCTCCGTAAGCTCTCGGTTCAAATTTGTCGGAATATCTTGCAATACTATCCGGAATATATTTTGAAAGTACTTTATACATTGCACCGATTACTTTCATAGAATTCTCTCTTGCGGGATTGAGAGATTTTTCTTTATTGTATGCAGGAGCTAAAAAAGAAATTGTTGCCGGATTTCCTGTGCTACCGGCTGAGTAAAGAATGCTCTGGTCGTGCAGGTTAAATGAAAAGACAGGCTCTATTTTTTTGAACGATTCCATCAATATTCTGCCTTCGGGAGTTTGTAGTGCAATTGCATCTCTGTTAATATCAATGTTAAATATGTTTTCTCTCTGGAATAATTCTGTACCGTCTGGATTTACCATCGGCAAGAAATATAAAGTTAGATTATTAAGAATTGTTTCCCTGATATCATTTAAAATTGTCTTATCCGAAAAGAAATTAAAAATATCAAATAAAGCCATTGTAGCTGTAGATTCGTTGCCGTGCATCTGTGACCAAAGAAATATGTTTGTATTACCTTTGCCAATACTTATAAGTTCTAAATCTCTTCCTAATACGGATTTGCCCGCAGCCCGGAAATTGAATTTTTTTCTGAATTCATTTTTTTCAAAAATTTTAAACATATCGGAATGTTTAAATCTTCTCTGCGTAATACTCTCTTCTTTGAATGTATCGTAATTCTCAAAAATTAGATCCGTAATAGTCTGTATATTTTTCATTATTATTCTTTAAGTTTTGACTGTAATAACTGTTAAATTCAAATATAACAGTAAACAATAAATATTTCTAATAAAAACAATTTTTATCAGGTTTAATATGGCAACAGAAAAATTAAAAATAGGTTCTGCATTACCAGAATTTAACTTAATCGGTGTTGATAATAAACGCTATTCAAACGATTATTTTACCGATTATAAAATTTTAGTACTTATTTTCAGCTGTAATCACTGTCCCTATGTTCAAGCATACGAAGAAAGGATAAAATCTTTAGTCTCTGATTACAAAGGGAAAGGGGTTGGTTTAGTTGCCATTAATTCAAATGATGATGTAGGATATCCTGAGGACTCTTTTGAAAAAATGAAAAAAAGAGCCGAAGAAAAAAAATTTAACTTTCCTTATCTCCGTGATGAAACACAAGAAACTGCTAAAGCATTCGGTGCAACGCACACACCTGAATTTTTTGTGTTTGATTCTGAAAGAAAATTAAGATACCACGGAAAGATGGACGACAATTGGCAGGAAGAAGATAAAGTAATTGAAACATATTTACGTGATGCTTTGAACGAGTTGTTGGAAAAAAAGGAAGTATCGGTTCCCGAAACATTTTCAATAGGTTGTACAATTAAGTGGAAAAGTTAATTTTTTTAACGATTAATTATTAGTCCGGTAAACCAAGCTTATCAGTAAAATCAGATAAAATTTTGTGCGGATGCGGAGAGATGCAAAACGAGTAAAGCGGGTAGAGTTTTGAAAATGATTTCACCGCTTCACTAATTAAATCGGGGGATTGTACTAATTTGTCGGATTTATCTCTTCTCTTTGTTAAGACAAACATCTTTAATTCTTTCAAATAATTAAAATGTTTTTTAACGTCAAAAACATCTATAAGTTTTTCTGATTCTTTTTTAATCTCCGACAAAGCGAACTGCTTATTAATTTTATATTTGGTTATCACTTTCTTAATATCTTTTTCATAAGTAATTATATTTTCCGCAAAATGTAAATCTTCGCCTTTGGTTGCATTTATGAATAAACCGTATTCAACAATGTTTTTATCCAAATAAACAAAAAATTCCGAATCCATTTTAAATCTGCCGAAGTGAATAAGAAAATAATTTCTGTACGGCTCGCCTTTAGTGAATCTCATATCTTTGCTTATCCGCATTAATGTTTTGTTAAACTTGGGTTCTGTTCTTATTGAAGGATTTAGCAGGTTAAAAAAACTGCCGATGTCGGAGACAAATGATCTGCAAGGCAAAACCAAATGCGACTGATATCTTCCTTTATTTTGATAGAACCATTCTGAGTTGTTATTTTTTTCTAAGTCAAATAAAAATTTAAATAGTTCTTTAGAAAACCCCGTGAATGGAGGATAAGTATTTTTCAATACATAAAACCGATATTGATAGTAAGAAATATTCCGCCAAGGTTGTTCCTGAATTTGCCAAAAAGCCCCTCAACACCTTTGTCAAACAAATGTACATAGTAATACCTGACATTGATTCCCACTAAGTTGGACTTATCAATCCCGAAGTTAGCGCCAAAACCAACATACCCGCCGAGAGCATATTTAGCGTGCGCATTACCGAAAGCTTTGAAAAATTCTTGATCGTTGGGTGTGGTTAAAACCATCGTTGGTCCAAAACCAAAATTTATATACGGACGAAGATTGTCATAAATTTGGTCAGTAAACAGCCTGTATTGCAGTCCGAAATTTAACGGAATAATAAACACTCTGTTCTTTTTAAACAACGAAAATGGCTGCAGTGTAAAAGGATCGATTCTTACTATTTCCTGGTCGTCTTTAGATTCCGACATCGAAATATCGGTGAAAAAAGTTAATTTGTTCGATAAACTATGTCTGTAAAAACCTCCAAAACCTATACCGCCTTCACTAAATATAATATCCAGCCCGAATGCGTTATCCGGAAAATCTTCCGGTGGTCTTTCTGGTGCAAGTTTTCCTATACTTTGTGCGTTTGTAATAAGGAAAGGAATTAATAATATTAGTACAACAAATAACTTTTTCATATTCTTTCTTATTTTTATTTATAAAAATAATTAACATTTATTAAATAGCAATAGATAAATACAGCCATTTATGAATTCTGAAAAATTGAATGACCCGAATTATTGGGACGAAAAGTACAATAGTAATAACACCGGCTGGGATATGAAAAGTTCCAATCCAGTTTTTGTAGATTTATTGAAAGAAAAAAAAATTATCAACCCTTGTAAGTTACTCATCACAGGTTCCGGTAAAGGTTATGACGCGATTGCAGCCGCTGAGGAAGATTACGAGGTTACAGCTGTTGATTTTTCAACGAAAGCAATTGAAATTGCAAGACATTTAGCCGAGCAAAATTCGGTTCAAATAAATTTTCTTCAAAAGAATCTATTCGATCTGCCGTTGGAATTTATTAATTATTTTGATGCTGTTTTTGATTACACAACCTACTGCGCAATACACCCTTCAAGAAGGCAAGAATATGCCGAAGTAATGTCTAAAGTGATTAGACCCGGAGGGAAATTGATAGCCTTACTATTTCCGGTTGACGGAAGAGAAGGAGGACCTCCTTTTAACATAGACATTTTGGTATTTTATAAATTGTTCTCTAAATATTTTCAAATGGAATTTTCCACAAATAAAATAAATTCAATCAAACCGAGGAAAGGCAGGGAAGTTTTACAGATATATAAAAAGGCATAAAATGGCTCAAAATTTAGAATTAAAAATCAAACTGGTAGATCCTGAAATCGTTGAATCAATATTAATAAATAATAATATTGAGCTAAGCGGAGTTTTAAATCAAAAAGATATTTATTATTCGGTTAAAAGAGGTCTGCTTAAATTGAGAGTGGAGGGTGAAAATAGTTTTCTTATAAAATATTTGAGAAATGAATCCGGTAATGACCGCTGGTCTGATTATGAGATCATTCAACTTACAAACGGAGACGCAGAAAAGTTTTTATCGAATATATTTACGATTGAAACAACGGTAAAAAAAACAAGAAAATTATATTGGCTGTTGAATACCCGAATTCATATTGATAAAGTTGAAAACCTCGGCAGCTTTTTAGAGCTTGAGACAATTGTAGAAGGCGACCAAGAAGATGCAAAAAAAAGGTTTGATAAAGTTGTTGAAACACTCAAATTAAATTTGGTAAATCAGATAAAATGTTCTTACCGCGACCTGTTATTAGATAAGCAAAAAAATGATACTGACTAAATCTAAAAACAAAAACATTAATATCAATGAAGAAATTGATAAAAGGATAAAGAAGGGCGAGATATCAAAACTTCTTTTAATAGTACCGACAAACCGAAAGGCGAGACATCTTAAAAAAGAAATAATTTCTTCTTCTCCTAACAATTCTGCTCAAACTATCAATCTCGAAACCATCAGTACCTTCTCAACAAAAATTGTTTTGAACGATATCGATATAAGAAGAGATGTGTTGAGCGAACCCGCTTCTTTCATTTTACTTGAACAGGCTTTTAATGAAATTAAACCCCAGTATTTTTCAAAGTATAAAAACAGCATACCTTCAGGCACGCTTCAGCAGATTAAAAACGTGATATCTGAGTATAAAAAACACGGCATTACGCCGCAAATACTTAGGAATGAAATCGAAAAACTAACCAGTTCGGAAAAACTAAAAGCCGAAAACATTGCCGATATTTATGAGATTTATCAAAAGAAAATTCAACAGATTAGAATTAAAGAAACGGGCGATATTTATGATGAATTATGCGGAATGAATTTAGAAGAATTTGAAAAGAGATTCAGAGATTTTTTCCCGGAAGTTAATTTATTTGCCGCAACGGGATTTGATGAATTTACACAACCGGAAATATGTATATGGGATATGTGTTCAAAAATTAACGACACAGATTTATACATTCACATTGATTATCGATCTAATAATGAATCAATTTTTTCTCACTTAAATAATACCTATTCTAAATTGACAGAAAAGAACTTCGATTTAATTCCGGAGAGTAAAAAAACCGATAGTAAATTTGAGGATTATATAAGCGAAAAATTATTTGCATCAAAAATTAAGGGAGAAAAGAAAGATTATAAAGATAAAATATCTTTACTTGCCGCTTTGGATAAAGGGAAAGAGATTGAAATTATTTGTAAGGAAATTAAAGGTCTATTAATAAATAATAATGTGCAGCCGGCGGATATTTGTATTGCATTTAACTCCATTCAAAAGTATTCGTCAATAATCAGAGATGTTTTTTCAATATACGGGATACCTTTTAATTTAACCGACAGATTTAGTTTGAGCATCTCACGTCCCGTTATTAACTTGATCAATATTCTTGAGATATTGGAAAATGATTTCTATTACAAAGATATTCTCAGAGCATTAAATAGCGGTTATTTAAATCAACTTGGAATAAATGCCTCAAGCATTTTAAAGTCTGCCGGCAGTTTAAAAATAATATCAGGATTAAGAAACTGGATTAACACTCTGACAGATGAAATTTACATACAAAAAAATAATACAAACGATGAATGGAACAATCTTATAAACATTGAAACATTTGAAGACGCATTAAATAGTTTGCAAAAAATACAGGAGTTGTTAAATCCATTTGCTCAAAAAATGTCTTTAAATGTATTTAGGTCAAATGTAATTGATCTTATTTATAAACTCGGAATTCCTGTTCTTATTTCCGATGATACAAATTATGAAGCTGAAAAAAACATAAAAAGTCTGACAACATTTTTAGAAGTGCTCGATGAGTTAACGGGACTTTTTATAAGACAATTTGGAGAAAAGGAAAAATTTTCCTTAAAGTTTTATCTTAATTTTTTGCGCACAGCTGCCAAATCCACAAGATACAACGTAAAAGAAAAATCGAGTTACGGGGTTTTAATAACATCGGTAAACGAAATAAGAGGATTAAAATTTGATTATTTGTTTTTATCGGGATTATGCGACGGTGATTTCCCGACCCGTTACCAGCCCGAAATATTTTTTTCCGGTTCTTACTTCAAAAAAGAAAATCAGCACCAGGCAAAGGAAAGATATCAATTTTACCAGGCATTGTGCGGTTGGAAGAAAAAATTGTATTTAACCTATCCGTTAACTGATGAGAAAAGGGAACTTGTTAAATCAACTTTTATCTCTGAACTTGAATCAATTGTTGAAATGTCGCATTTAATTCCCGAAGAATACACAAATAAAATATATTCCAAAGAAGAATTATTAATTGAAATCGGCAGAGAAGGCGCAGAGAAGTTAAATTTAAATTTTAAAGAAAAAACATCCAAAATTAATCTGGAGTCTATAGAAAATTCCATAAGAATAGACAAAATCAGATTAGAAAATCCCTTCGGAGATTCTTCTTTTAACGGGGCTATCGGCGGAGAAATTAAAAAAGAAGCCGAAGAGAAACTTGCCGCTTACAAAGAAAAACAGTTTTCATATTCCCAGTTGGAGACATTTGCAAAATGTCCGTATAAATATTTTGCCGAGAGAGTATTAAAAATAGAACCGAACGAAGAGCCGACCGAAGAAATGGAATTTCATGAACTCGGTACTTTGCTGCATTTAATTTTATACGAGTTTTATACCAAACTGCGGATAGAAAAAATTGATTTATCAGGATGCAGTGACTCGGATTTTAATAAAGCTAAGAAGTTAATGTTTAAAATTGCCGAAGACAAAATATCTGAGGCGCACTTTAATTCACCAATTACTTTTTTTGAAAAGGAAAGAATACTGGGTATTGACGGAAAAAAAGAAAATTCTGTCTTGTTTAAGTTTTTATTGGCGGAAAGAGAAAATAATGACGGGTTTGAACCGGTGTTTTTTGAAATGGGCTTCGGAAAGTTCAGCAGCGAAAGTGATTCAAAATCCTCTTTGTTAAAGGATCTGAAAATAGGAGATATAAAAATCAGAGGGAAAATTGACAGGATAGAATTAAATGAATCTAAAGACAAATTCAAAGTGATTGATTATAAACTGAGCGGTAAATCTCCTTCTATAAAAAATATAAAAGATGGAATTGCCCTGCAGATTCCCCTTTATTTATATGCCGCAAAAGAATTACTTAAAGCACAATTTAATAAAGACAGCAAACCTTCCGCAGGTGAAATTTATTCATTAAAATATAAAGATGGTGAATTTGGTAAAAAGCTTGTAAAACCATTCAACAAAAGAAATTTTGATGAAAACGAATTAATTGAAGAAAACGAAAGAATAATAAATGACTGCATTGAAAATATCAGGAACTACGTTCAACAAATTACAGAGGGGAAATTTAACCTTTCTACATTGTCCAACCGCGAAAATGAAATTTGCAGGTTCTGCGGTTTCAAATCCGTGTGCAGAATTCAAGAGGTAACTTAAAACATTTTATCAGAACTTATTTTTAATTAAAATTGTTCTTTAATTAAGAAAATATTATAAACTTATTCTAACAAAATATGAAATACATTAAACTACTCTTCACCGTAATTCTGTTCACAACTTTAATAAATGCGCAAATAATTGACGAGAGTTCTTTAAAATCACAGGGACCGCTTTCTTTACCAAACGGATTGACAAAGGTAAATTATCCCGGTGACGGCAACATTGATGTTACATATTATAAATTAAATCTAATTGTAAATTATAGCGCACGTAATTTAATTGGCGCTGTAACTGTCGAGGCAAAAAGCACACAGGAAGGTTTGAAGACTTTCTTTTTGGATTTGCAAAATGTACTGACTGTCAGCTCCGTAACATTAAACGGGCAGTCACTTACTTTTTCACAACCGCAGGGAAGCGCAAAGTTAAATATCACTTTGGATAAAAGTTACAACACGGGAGAGGCTTTCATTGTAATTATTTCATATCAAGGCACTCCTGGTTCGAGCGGATTCGGTAGTTTTACATTCGGCACTACTGGACAAAGTCTTCCCTCTATTTACACTTTAAGCGAACCATACGGTGCAAGCGACTGGTGGCCCTGTAAGGATACTCCGGCTGATAAAGCCGATTCTGCAGATATTTGGATTACATGCGATAAAGATTTGAAAGCAATATCAAACGGTAACTTAATTGGAATTGTTGATAACGGAGACGGCACGCATACTTACAAATGGAAAACTACATACCCGATTGCGCAATATCTAATTTCTATGGCAATTGCACCTTATTCCGAATACGATATTTATTTCCATTACAATTCTACCGATTCAATGCTTGTCTCAAATTTTCTATATCCCGAATCAATGACGAATTCTGCCAAATCTATATTGGATAAGACAATAAATATGCTTTCAATATTTTCTGACAAATTCGGGCCCTATCCTTTTTTAAAGGAAAAATACGGTCACGCACAATTCGGTTGGGGCGGAGGAATGGAACACCAGACAATTACATCTATCGGAGGTGTAAGCGAAGGATTATTAGCACACGAACTCGGTCATCAGTGGTACGGTGATAAAATAACCTGTAAAAATTGGCAGAGCATATGGCTGAATGAAGGATTTGCAACTTTTTCAGAAGGTATTTACAGAGAATTTCAATACGGAAGACCCAACTATGACGGATACATTACCGGTAAAATGACACAGGCAAAAAATGCACAGGGTACTATTTTTGTTCAAAACATTAATTCTGTAAATTCAATTTTTGACGGGAACAGATCTTATTCCAAAGGTAGCGTTGTACTGCATATGCTTAGAGGAATAGTCGGCGATACTAACTTTTTTAATATTATGAAAACTTATGCTGCCGATCCAAGCGTTGCATACGGTGTTGCCGAGACTGCAGATTTCCAAAGAGTAGCGGAGGCAATATACGGACAAAGTTTGGACTACTTTTTTAGTGAATGGATTTTCGGTGAAAAATATCCCAAATATGACATTAATTGGGGCTATTCGGATTTAGGCGGTGGACAGTACACCTTGAATGTTAATATCAAACAAACATCCAATACAAACCCAAGATTTTTTACAATGCCTGTGCAGTTAAAAATTTCTTTTGGTTCTACCGATACACTTGTTACGGTATTTAATGACAAAGGAAATCAAGATTTTAATATTACCGTAAACGGATTGCCAAAAGGATTAACTTTTGACCCGAATAATAATATTTTAAAAGATGTGCTTAGTATAGTAACCGGAGTTGAAGATGAGATTGTACCGGTTGAATTTTCATTAAATCAAAATTATCCCAATCCGTTTAATCCGAGTACAACAATAAGTTTTACTGTTCCCGAAAAAAGTTTTGTGTCTTTGGTGGTAACAGATATATTAGGCAGGAAAGTAGCGGAATTGGTAAACGAAGAAAAACCTTTGGGCAATTATACCGTATCTTTTAATGCGAATAAACTCTCTAGCGGAATTTATTTTTACACTTTGTCATCGGGTAAATTTGTACAGACAAAGAAGATGTTGTTGCTGAAGTAATAATTTACTACTTAATTAAATTTTTCATATCAAAAAAATGAGACGGCCCATCGGGTCGTCTCTACATATTTGTAATTCAAATACTCTCAAGTTGCAAACATTTTTATTAAATTTAAGCTTCACTTATTATTAATTTATTGTAAGGGGTTAGAATGTCACACGATAAAAAATTAGATTTTGATTCCAAATGTGTACACGCAGGAATCGGAGAGTATGAATTTGGACCAGTAGTCCCGCCAATTTATCAAACTTCAACTTTTAAATTTGAATCAGTTAAACAGGGCGCCTCATTATTTAAAGGAGAGGGAAAAGGATATATTTATACCCGTTTGGCAAATCCCACAGTTGAAGCTATGGAAAATGCAATTGCACAATTAGAGGGTGGGCACAAAGCGCTTGGGTGTGCAAGCGGAATGGCTGCTGTTACAACTGTATTTACTTCATTATTGAAAACAGGAGACCATGTTGTTTGTTCAAAATCAGTATATGGTCCAACCACAACTTTACTTTCAACTATATTTAATAAATTTAACATTTCATCTACATTTGTAAATTCTTCAAATTTAGATGAAATAAAGAATGCAATTAAAGAAAACACTAAGGTTGTTTATGTTGAGAGTCCGGGTAATCCTACATTAGATTTAACAGATATTTCCGGTGCAGCAAAAATTGCCCACGAACACAATGCTTCATTGGTGGTTGATAATACATTTATGAGTCCTGCATTACAAAAACCATTTGAATTTGGTGCAGATGTGGTATTGCACAGCTTAACTAAATTTTTAAATGGTCACGCAGATGTGGTGGCAGGCGTTGTAGTTGTAAAAGACAAGGAATCATATACTGTATTTCGTAAAACATTGAATCAACTTGGGGGAGTAATTGATCCTTTCAATTCATTCCTTGTACACCGCGGATTAAAAACATTAGCTTTGAGAATGGAAAAACATTCTGATAGTGCGATGAAAATAGCAGGGTATTTAGAGAATCATCCCAAAATAAGTTGGGTAAGATTCCCGGGATTAAAATCATTCCCCAATTATGAACTCGGACAAAAGCAGCACAAAGCACCCGGCGGAATGATTGCCTTCGAATTAAAAGGTGGATATGATGCAGGAGAAACTTTGATGAATTCGGTAAAACTTTGCACTTTGGCTGTCAGTCTTGGAGGGGTGGAAACTTTAATTCAGCATCCGGCTTGTATGACTCACGCTTCCATGGATAAAAAGATAAGGGAAGAAGCGGGCATTACAGACGGACTTGTGAGATTATCCGTCGGTATTGAAAATGTTGATGATTTAATTGCAGACCTTGAACAAGCTTTGGAAAAAGTATAGAGCATAGGAACAAGTTGCGACTTGTCCCTACAAGTTGAATATTAATTTTTATAAAGGTCGATTCACGAGTCGCCCTTACTGTTTATTTTTTAAAAGCCTGGTTTCTTACCATCTTTTTCATATCAAAAGGCGGTTTGCCACCGCCGAGATATTTGTTAAACCAATATAAATGTGCATTGTAATAAAACGGCATCGATTTTATGTAACTCGGCCAGTGTCCGTCATTTTTAAAAATTATTAGCTCTGATGGAACATTCATCTTTTGTAAATCAGTAAAGAATTCCAAACTCATTGTATAAGGAACTCGAAAATCCTGTTCGCCGCTGATTACCAAACAAGGTGTTTTAAAACCGGGGACAAAGTTATTCGGCGACCATTTTTGATAAAGCTCTGATGTCCAGGGTGTTCCTTTCAAATCCCATTCCGGGAACCATAATTCTTCGGTAGCACCATACATTGCTGTTAAATCATAAACACCCATCATCGAAACAATTGCTTTGAACCTGTCTGTGTGTCCTTCAAGCCACATCATCATATATCCGCCGTATGACCATCCCATTGCACCCATCCTGTCGGAATCTACATATGGAAGATTAGCTAAGGAATCTGTAACAGACATTACATCCTGATAAACCTTACCGCCCCAATCACCTGAAATTTCAGCTGTGTAAGCCTGTCCGAATCCTGTTGATCCGTGGGGGTTCGGAAATGCTAAAACATAACCTGCGCCCGGATAAACCTGCCAGTCACCTCTGAAAGCATCCGACCACATTCCCTGCGGCCCTCCGTGTACGTTTAAAATAAGCGGATATTTTTTATTCGGATCAAAATTGTGCGGCTTGATTAAAAATGTTTGAACTTTTCTGCCCGAAGGTGAATTTATCCATAAAACATCAGCGGGACGAATATCTACTTCGTCTTCAATTTTTTTGTTAAAGAAAGTTAATCTTTTAAGATTGTTTCCTTCGGAATCAGAACGCCATATTTCCGTCGGTTCATTAATCGATCGGCGGGAAAAATAAAGCCATTTACCACCTGGTGATATTTCAAAAGAATTAATTGTTTTAACGTCAATAATTTTTGTAATCTTTTTTGATAAAATATCGACTTTAAAAATTGGAGTATGAGTGTTAACATCTCCGGTAAAATAAATACTTTTAGAATCCGGCGCCCATCTGAAATCATCTACCCAATTGTCAAAAGGTTCGGTTAATATTGTCTTATCTCCGGTTTTTCTGTTATAGATAACCAAAAGAAATCTATCCGATTCATACTTTGGAATTCTCTGCATTCTATAGGCAATATATTTTCCGTCAGGAGAATATAAAGGATCGCCGTCATAAGCTTTGTTTTTAGAAGTTATATTTTTTGTTGTTTTTCCTTTAACAGACACAACAAACAAATCTTTATTTGTTGTTTCTGCTTCATTTTTATCGTGATTGGAAACGTAGCAGATTTCTTTTCCGTCCGGGGAGATAGCGTAACCTCTTCCACCCAACGAAAAAACAGGAGCATCAAAATCACCGGGTGTAAAATCTACATTAGCATTATCACCATTTAAAAATAGAATATGAGAACGCCTGCCGTCTTTCCAGGTTGTCCAATGCCGGTAAAGTAAACTTTTTGCATAATGAGCTTGAATCGGTCCATCTTCCAAATCATCATTTATTTTTTTGTTGCAGTCGTCATCCGCTCCGCATTCAGGAAAAACATCGGTTGAAACTGCATACTGTCCCTTTAACGGAAATGTAAGGAAATCATTTATTCCTGTGGATAAATCCGTTACCTGTTTTGCTTCTCCACCGTTTACGGGTATTGCCCAAATTTGAACTCCGTTTTTTCTTGTAGAAAGAAACAAAATATTTTTTTCGTTCTCAGACCAAAAAGGACTAAAATCAGCGGATTTATTATTTGTCATCCTTCTAATATTAGTACCATCAGAGTTCATTAAATATATCTCCGAATTGCTTTTTCCTTTCTTCAGAAAATATTCGGTTACAGAGAAAGTTAACTGTTTTCCGTCAGGTGAAACCTGGGGCGCACTAACGCTTTTAATCTTATAAAGATCGGAAATTGAGAAAGCTCTTTTCTGAGCTGAAAGTGTTACACCAAAAAGAATTATTGAAAATATTATTAATAATTTACGCATTTTTCCTCCTCTTCATTAAATATTAACAAATTTACGTTTTAAACTACATGATATTTAAGTGAATATCAGCAAGTCTTCTTGACAACCCAAGCGATTTTTTTTATTTTTTAACCCTGTAACCACTGCTATAAAGCGGTGGTAATTTTTTTTAAAAAAGTCATAAAATAAAGAGTATAAAAATGGCAGATGACAGCTTTGTTTATTTAACAAAAGAAAGATTGGTCGAACTTGAAAACGAACTGAAAGAATACAAAACAACAGGTAGAAAAGAGATAGCGGCTAAAATAGCAGAAGCAAGGGCACACGGTGATTTATCGGAGAATGCCGAATACGATGCCGCAAAAGAAGAGCAGGGATTATTTGAGCTTAAAATAAGCAAACTTGAAAACGTACTTTCGCGTGTTAGAATTATTGATCCCAAAAAATTCCCCAAAAACGAGATACATATTTTGTCAAAGGTTTCAATTAAAAATTTAAAAACAAATAAAATTTTTAATTACACGCTTGTATCTGCAGAAGAAGCCGATTTTCAGACAGGGAAAATCTCTATAACTTCTCCCGTTGGAAGAGGATTGATGGGTGCAAAGTTAGGTCAAAAAATAAGTGTAAAAGCACCTGCAGGTATTTTGGAATTTGAAATTTTGTCAATTGAGTAAAATAAATTGTGACGGACGAAGAGTATATAAAATCAGCTCTCAAGTTAGCAAAAAAGGGAAGCGGATATGTAAGTCCCAATCCTATGGTAGGATGCGTAATTGTAAAGAACGGAAAAATAATTGGCAAAGGATATCATAGAAAATACGGGGAAAATCACGCTGAAATTAACGCAATAAATTCGGCTGAAACAAACATTAAAAATTCCACTGTATATGTTACTTTAGAACCTTGCTCTATTTACGGCAACACACCTCCCTGTACTGAAAGGTTGATTAAAGAAAAAATAAAAAGAGTAGTAATAGGAACAAAAGACCCCAATCCGCTTGTAAACGGTAAAGGAATTAAAAAATTAAAAAAAGCTAATATTGATGTAAGTTACGGAGTAAATGAAAAAGAATGCCGTAAATTAAATAAGTTCTTTAATAAATATATTACAAACAAATCTCCTTTCATTACATTAAAAGCTGCTGTTACTTTGGACGGGAAAATTGCGGACGCAAAGGGAAATTCAAAATGGATTTCATCAATTGAATCGAGAAAAATAGTTCATAAATTAAGAACCGCGCATGATGCCGTAATGGTTGGATATAACACAGTAAAAATTGATAATCCTATTCTAAATGTCAGATTGGTAAATGGAAGAAATCCAAAGAAGATAATTCTTGATTCGTCTTTAAGGATCAGTACAAAAATGAATATTTTCAGTGGGAGAAATAAAGGCGGTATTTATATTGTTACTTCGAATCAAAGTAAAGAAAAAGTAAAAAAAATAAATGAATTGAAAAAGTCAGGAGCCGAAGTTTTATTTGTGAAGAAAGATTCTAAAGGTAAGCTGGATTTAAAAAGTGTCCTTAAAAAGTTGGCAAAAGAAAAAATATCATCCGTTTTGGTTGAGGGCGGAAGCAGGGTATTTAACTCGTTTATTAAACAGAATTTATTTGATGAAATCCTTTTATTTGTCTGTCCTAAAATATTCGGAAAAGGATTATCCTGGGCTGGGAATATTAATAAATTTAAAGAAATGAACTTAGAAATAATAAACATCAAAAAAACAGGTGAAGATATTTTAATAAAATTAAAATCAAAGGGGAAATAATGTTCACGGGACTGATTGAAGAGGTAGGAATTTTAAAATCAAAAAAGACGGAAGGTTTGGGAGTAAAATTATACTTTGAAGCCGGAAAAATTTTGGAAGGAATAAAAATTGGCGACAGTATAAGCGTAAACGGTGTTTGCCTTACAACCGTGGAATTTGATTCAAGCGGATTTGCTGTTGAAGCAATCGAGGAAACTTTAAAAAAATCTGATTTGGGAGACCTTGAAATAAGAGATAGTGTCAATCTTGAAAGACCTCTCAAAGCGGATGCAAGATTGGGCGGACATTTTGTTTTGGGTCACGTTGACACAACAGGGAAAGTTGAGAAAATTGAAGAACTTACGAACAGTCATTTTATAACGATTTCTTATCCAAAGGAATTTTCAAAATTTCTTATTCCGGTTGGCTCCGTGGCAATTGACGGTGTGAGTATGACCGTTGCGGAGCTAAACGATGAATCATTCTCTTTAGGAATAATTCCTCATACTTGGGAAGAAACTATATTTTCAAAAAAGAAAATAGGCGACAGGGTAAATCTTGAATTTGACGTACTCGGTAAATACATAATTAAGCTAACAGAAGAAAACATTAAATAACAGCCGGCAATTTGAAAAAGATAGAACAAATAGCGTTAAAATTTATAGACAGCAAAAAGATGATAAATAAAGGTGACAGGGTACTAGTTGCTTTAAGCGGAGGTCCCGACTCAGTTTTTCTTCTTTATCTTTTGGTTAAATACAAAAAAAGATTCCGAATAAAAGTTGCTGCTTTACATATCAATCACCGATTGAGAGGTAAGGATTCTAACGAAGATTTAAAATTCTGTGAAAAACTCTGCAAAAAATTACAGTTAAAATTTTATTCAAAGAATAAAAATGTGAAATCTTTTGCAGTTAAAAATAAATTATCCCTTGAAGAAGCGGGCAGAAAAATTAGATATACTGAACTTCAAAACACAGCACGGAAATTTGGATTTGATAAAATTGCAACTGCTCATAATAGCGGAGACAATACCGAAACAATTCTGCTTAATCTATTTAAAGGCACAGGAATAAACGGGATATCCGGTATTCCGGCTAAAAGAGAAAATATTATCCGCCCGATATTGTGTTTGAAAAAAGAAGATATATTAAAATATTTGGATAATATGGATTTGAAATACAGAATTGACAAATCCAATCTTAATGATGATTATGAGAGAAATTATATTCGTAATAAAATTATTCCGCTTATTAAAAACAATATAAACCCGAATATTGAAGACAGTATTTTTAAATCCTCGGAAGTTTTTAAGGAGGTTAAAGAATTCATAAAACAAGGAATTGAAAGGAACCATGAAAATTTTGTTATAACTAAAAAAGATGAAATAAAAATTCTGATAAAAGATAATGTTAAAAAAAATAAAAAACAGCTTAGTTTTACAGTTAAAGATGTTGTCTTAAAACAGTTTTCTGTAGAGTTAAATTTTAGAAATATCAATGACATTACCGGATTATCTGATAAAAGAATAGGACAAAAGATAAGTCTGCCCGGAGGGATATCAGCACAAAAAGAAAGAGGAGCAATATTAATAAGAAAAAATATTATTGAGGAGAATTTTGTCCCGCTAACATTAAAGCCAAACAAAGAAATAAAAATAAAATCTAAAAAACTGGAAATAAATAAAGTAAAAAATCCTAAAGAAATTCATTTTACAAAAAACAGAAATTTTGAATTTATATCCGGTGATAATATAAAAGGAAATTTTAAAATTAGAAGATGGAAAGACGGTGATAAATTTTATCCTGTAGGTTTTCATGGAATTAAGAAAATTTCCGATTATCTTACGGAACAAAAAATTCCCAATTATAAAAAAAGGGAACAATTAGTACTTACCAACGACAATAAAATTGTATGGGTAATGGGCTTAAGGTTAGACGACAGATTTAAAATATTATCTCACACTAAAAAGGTTTATGCGATATGCCTAAAATAGAAAATGTTGAAAAAGAAAAAATTGTAATAGGTAAGGATGTTTTTGTCCCATATTTATCAGAAGATAAAATTCAAAAAAGAGTTAGAGAAATGGGAGAAGAAATATCTAAAGATTATAAAGGTAAAACCCCGGTTTTTATTGGTGTACTAAACGGTGCATTTATATTTCTATCCGATTTAATAAAATACATAACTGCTGATTGTGAAATAGATTTTTTTAAATTATCCAGTTACGGAGATGCTAAAATATCTTCCGGCGAAGTAACAATGTTGAAAGAACTTAATTGTGATGTAAAAGGCAGAGATATTATTATTGTCGAGGATATTGTAGATTCTGGTTTATCAATAAATTTTATTGAAGAATTAATGCAGCGCTATAAACCCTCAAGTATGAAGGTTGTATCGCTATTAGTCAAACCCGACAGTCTTAGATATAACGTAAAAATTCATTATATTGGCTTTAATATTCCCAGTAAGTTTGTTATAGGCTATGGTTTAGATTATGCGCAAAAATACAGGAATTTAAGAGCAATATATACATTGAGTGAATAATATATTAACGAAAACATAAAAATTTAAAATATAATTATGGAAGAGAAAAATAATTCAAATAACAAAAAAAAGAATCCATTAAAATTACCTAAAGGTAAAAAGCCAGGAAAGCCCGACGATAATTTTGATTGGACTAAAATCATTAAAATGGTTTTTGGCTGGGGTGCAGTTGTTATCGCAGCAGTAATTGTAATGCAGCTTTTTAAAGTCGGAACGGCAAATTATGTCGAAATTTCTTACAATCAGTACGAGAGACTTCTTAATACCGATAAGATTATAAAAGCTACAATTACAAAATCTGATATAAACGACTATAATTTCAAAGCTACATTAAGTTCTGAAGAATCTGTTAAAATTGGAAATAAAAGCTTAAAGGTAAAATATTTTTCTGTTTACATTCCCGAGCCAATTCTGAAAGACCAAGAATCAATTTGGAGAAACAAAAATATAAAATACTCATTTGAAAAAGATTCAAACGAGTGGATGAACGTTCTACTGGGATTTTTGCCGTGGATATTAATAATAGCAGTTTGGATAATAATTATGCGCCGAATGCAGGGACAGGGAGGCGGAACCAAAGGCATATTTTCTTTCGGTAAAAGCAAAGCCAAGCTAATCTCTCAGACCGGGATTAAGGTTACATTTAAAGATGTTGCAGGAACTGACGAAGCTAAAGTTGAACTTCAAGAAATTATAGAATTTTTAAAAGAACCGAAAAAATTCCAAAGACTCGGCGGTAAGATTCCAAGAGGAGTATTGTTATTGGGACCTCCGGGGACGGGTAAAACATTATTAGCACGTGCTGTGGCAGGTGAAGCCGGTGTTCCGTTCTTTTCTATAAGTGGTGCTGATTTTGTTGAAATGTTTGTAGGAGTCGGGGCAAGCAGGGTAAGGGATTTATTCGAACAAGGAAAGAAAAATGCACCCTGCATAATTTTCATAGATGAAATTGATGCAGTGGGAAGACACAGAGGAGCCGGACTTGGAGGCGGACACGACGAAAGAGAACAAACATTAAATCAGCTGCTTGTTGAAATGGACGGCTTTGAACAGAACAGTGGTGTAATAATAATTGCCGCAACTAACAGACCAGATGTACTTGATCCTGCTTTATTAAGACCCGGCAGGTTTGACAGGCAAATAGTTGTTGACAGACCTGATGTAAAAGGAAGGGAAGGAATACTAAAAGTACACACACGAAAAATTCCGCTTTCTCCAAAAGTTGACCTTGAAGTACTTGCAAAAGGTACTCCGGGTTTATCCGGTGCTGATCTTGCAAATTTAGTTAACGAAGCTGCATTATTGGCAGCAAGAAAAAACAAGAAAAAAGTTGAAATGATAGACTTTGAAGACTCGAAAGATAAAGTGATGATGGGAATGGAAAGAAAGAGTATGATAATTACAGAAGAAGAGAAAAAGACAACAGCATATCACGAATGCGGTCATGTATTAGTTGCCCGCAAGTTGCCTGATTCTGACCCTGTACACAAAGTTACAATTATACCAAGAGGCAGAGCGCTTGGAGTTACAAGCTATTTACCAATAGACGAAAAACATACTTATTCAAAATCTTATTTGGAATCTGTAATAACTTATGCACTTGGCGGAAGAGCCGCAGAGAAATTAATCTTTGATCACTATACAACAGGTGCCGGTAACGACATTGAAAAAGCAACCGGCATTGCCAGAAAAATGGTTTGTGAGTGGGGAATGAGTGATAAATTAGGTCCTTTAAATTACGGCAAAAAAGATGAGGAAATATTTTTAGGCAGAGAAATACAACAACATAAAGACTATAGTGAAAAAACAGCCGAAGAAATAGACGATGAAGTAAGATCAATTATAAATACTGCAATGAGAAATGCCGAAGCAATATTAAAAGACAATATTGACATTCTTCATAAACTTTCATTGGAATTACTCGAAAGAGAAATACTGGACTCCAACGAAATTGATGCTATAATTAATGGAGAGAAACTTCCTCCGGTTGTAGCAGGAGAGGAAAAAGAAGAAAAAAAGGAAAAGGAAGTTCCCGAACATGTAAAAAAATTAATGGAGACAAGAAAAACAAAAGAACCTTCCACAAAAGATGACAACAATTGATAACGGTACAATTAATTACAGAGATGAAGTAATTAGAAAACTAATTCATCTCTGTTCTCTTTCAATTCCTATAGCTTATTACTTTATACCTCAAAAAGATGCTTTTTTAATTTTATCTGTTCTCACAATTATAGTAATTACTATAGACCTTATGCGTTATTTTTCACCCTCAACAGCTAAAATATTTTATTCATTATTCGGATTATTGTTAAGAAAACACGAAAAAGATAATAATAAAAAAGCTTTGAATGGTGCATCTTATGTCTTACTTTCTGCCACTATTTGTGTTTTTCTATTTCCTAAAATATTTTTTGTTACTGCTTTTAGTATACTTATTATAAGCGATTCAATGGCAGCACTGGTCGGCAGAAAATTTGGAAAACATAAGTTTCTTAGGAAAAGTTTTGAGGGAACTTTCGCTTTTTTTATAAGTGCAATTATTGTTGTTGTAATAACACCAAAGATAACCGGTGATTTTTATGAATATATTATCGGTTTTTTTGCTGCATTTGTAGGAGCTATTGTTGAAAATATTTCATACGGATGGATAGACGATAATTTGTCAATCCCTATTACTGTAGGATTTATAATGTGGATTATGTATACTATATTTCTACCGAATGTTACTCTTATTTTGCCAAATGTACCGAGGTAATAATGAATAAATTTTTTATATATTCTTTTTTATTGATAATTTTAGTATCTATTGGTGCTTGCGAGTTTCCAAAAAAACCTGCTTCCGGACCAGAAGACCAAATTATTGTGTTTGCCGATTCACTTGAGTTTAAGCAATTGCAACCTGCAATTTCTTCGGCGTTGGAAAAAATAATTTATACTCCGCAGCCTGAAAAATTATTCATTCTTAAAAGAGTTAATATTGAAAGACTAAATCACTATAAAGATAAAAAAAACATAATATTTGTAGCACCGCTAAACTCAAAAAGTGAAGCTTCCAATTATATTCAAGCTGTAATAGATTCAAACCTGAAAGCACAAATAAACAGTGACAGTTCGGTTATTATTAGCAAATATGATTTATGGGCAAGAGACCAGCTTGTAACTGTTTTAACGGCTCCTTCTATGGATGATTTGATTAAGAAAATAAAAAATCAGCAGGAAAATTTAGTCTATTCGTATCAAAAAATATCTGACAAAAGATTGTACCAAAGCCTTTATAATTCGCATTACGAACAGAAAAATGTTGAAGCTAAATTTTTAAAAAAATACGGTTGGATAATTTATGTACAAGCTGATTTTCAGGTGGCAAAGGATGATTCTCTTAATAATTTTGTATGGATCAGAAGATCACCTAACAGCGACATGGAAAGATGGATCTTTATTCATTGGATAGATAACGCCAAGCTTGCATATCTAAATGAGGATTCGATTAAAGTGATCAGGGATAATGTTACTAAAAAATTCTATCGCACTAGTGATGAAAAAGGTTATGTGGTTATAGCTAAAGATTATTTTACTTCAAGTGAAATAAATTTTAACGGAAGATATACAATTCTAACTCAAGGGTTATGGGAACTTAATATAAAGGGAATGGGGGGACCGTTTGTAAATTATACTTTTTACGATGAAAAAAGTAAACGTTTATATATGATTGACGGTTCAGTTTTTGCTCCTAAATATTTTAAGAGAAATCTAATCCAGCAGATGGATGTTACAGTTCAGTCATTTTTAACTAAAGATGAATTAAGCCCTGAAAGAAAAGAAGATCTATTAGATGCGTTAAACGACTAAAGAAATCAGCTAAAAATCTTTTTAAAAATTTCTCTATTAGTGTCTCTTACCTTTGTCAGATCTTCTTCATACACTGACTCAGCAGGATACTTTAAAAATTCACTTATTCCTATTTGTTTTTCTTTTTTAGAAGGAAGAACATAAGAATTACTATTTGAAATATTTTGGTTTACTAAGGATAATTTTTTTAAAAAAACTAAATTCTTCTTTAATTCTTTAAAATCATTTTTGTTTCTCTTAGTTCTTATTAAATATTCCAAAATTTTTAAAATGCTTTTACCCCTCCATTTCTTATAAGTTAATTTTCCAGAAAGAATAAAAAACTGAGTAATAAAATCGATATCCAATATTCCGCCTGTACCGGTCTTAATGTTAAATAATGACATTCTGCTTGAATGTGAAATCGGGTGAAGCTTTTTGCGCATCATCAACATATCGTGTTTAATACTCATTTTTTCAAGATGATTAACATTCGATTCTACAGATTTTATCAATTGGTTGAAAATTCTTTTATTTCCGTATATAAAATTTATTTTATTCAAAGATTGTAACTCCCACAGTTTTGCCCTTGTATTTAAATAATTAGTGTATCCGTTTATATTCCATACAAGTTGACTGCTTTTACCCTCTGGTCTTAGCCTGCAATCGCATTTGAATGGCTTTAATTGTTTGTTAATTTCTTTTAGAAAATATTGAAAATTTTTTTCCGCAAGGTTTTTATTGTTTTTAAAATTTGTAATAAAAATAAGATCTATATCGGAGATAAAAGTCATCTCATTTATGCTGAAACTTCCCATTCCGGCTATTAAAAAATTATTTTTACCGGTGTTTTTCTCCAACATAATTTTTGCATATTCAATTATTTTCAGCTTGATATAGTTGCTCAATAAATTTGAGAATTTGAGATGTGATATCTTACCTGTAGTAAACTGAAATGTTAGTACCAAAATCATTTCTTCTATATTATAACGCGGTAAATCTTTTAGCGTAATAGTTTCAAAGACTTTTTTTGATAATATAAAATCTGTCAAATTTGGTTTATCTAATATTAGCTCAATTAATTTATTTGAGTAATTACAAATTTTTAAAATACTATTTGCAAATTTTTTATTCTTTAATTCTTTGTACCAAATTGAAGGAATTTTAACCCGCCTGATCAAACTCACAAAATTATTTAATACAATGTCAGGATTACTTGAAACTTTTAGATATTTAATTAAATCGTTTTTTATATTTGAAAAAGCAAGTGAAGTGTTTTTATCAAACTGTCTTTGCTTAGTTATCCCAATTCCGCTTTCTAAATAGTCAAAATTTCTGTAGGCGTTTTTGTCATCTTTGAAATTTATTTTTCCCAAAACATTTTTATTATAATCGTCTTTTGTTTTTGAGACAACAATTGAGTCGTATATTTTTCTTACTTTTATTTTAGTCGAGTTTAAAAAAGTTTCAAATTCATTTGCATTTCTAAAACCCAGATAAATACTCATTGTATAAAGCTTAAGCCTATTATCAGGAATATCGTGTGTTTGTCTGTCATTCTTTAGCTGCTGGTAATGTTCGATTTTTCTATATAAGTAATAAGCAGAGTGCAGAATTTCAGTTTCTTCTTTTGAGAGAATTTTGTTCCTTTTTAATTTTCTTATTGCCTCTAAAGTATTCCCAGTTCTAATATCGGGTATCTTTCCGCCGTTTAAAAGTTGAAGTGCTTGAACAGAGAATTCGATGTCTCTGATTCCGCCTTTAATCAATTTAATGTTTTTATCCCCCGGCAATTTATTTTCTATTTCTGTTTTTAATTTTTTTATTTGTTCGGATGGTGATTTTCTAAAACTTTTCGGGTAGATAAACGGATTGAGGTATTCAATAAATTTATTATAAAGTTTTTTATCTCCTGAAACAAATGATGCTTTTATTAGCATTTGTCTTTCCCAATCTTCCCCTCTTGTTTCATAATAATGCAGGGTATCATTTAAGGTTCTGCAAAGCGGAGATGTTTTGCCGTCGGGTCTAAGTCTTAAATCAACTCTATACAAATACCCGTTTTCGGTTATCTTATTTGAGCTTTCAATAAAAAGTTGAAGAGTTTCGGTAAGAAGTTCAAAGTATTCTTTATTATTTGTCTTAATATTTTTATAAAATATTAAAATTAAGTCAATGTCGGAACTGTAATTTAATTCGTTTCCACCTAATTTACCGAGAGCGATTAGCGAATAATTTTTACTGACTTTTTTTATTTTATATTTTTGCAGAATAAATTTATAACAGATTGTAAACAGTATATCACTTATTGTTTTAGCTAAAACCGAAAGCTGGTCTGTAGTTGTTTTTATATCGGTGTATCCTAAAATATCATTCACGCCAATTCTAAGAGTCTCTTTTCTTTTAAGTGATTTTAATGAATTTAATCTGCCCTCGAACGAGTTTAATTTTGATATTGAGTTTTTAATTTCTTTCCCTAATGCTGCTTCATTAATTCTCTTTTGCAGATTATCCGTCCGCGTTAAATAATAAAAATATTCCGGATCTTTTATCAGAATATCTGTTAGATAGTTGCTGCAGGATGCAATGGCAACCAACAAATGGGAATAAATAGGGTGGTTAATGCAATTAACCACAAATGAGACTTTATCATATCTGGATGAAAGGATACGATATAGGTTAGACTCAGTTTCGCTGTTTATTGGGAAGCGGTAAAAATTCTTTTCTAATGAATAGATGAATTTATCTATTAATGATTTATCTATGTAACCTACGTAGAGTTCTGCAATATTGTTAATAAATTTATCAGATAATTTATACTTTCTATCGGTATTCAATACATTCATTTAAAAAAGTTTTTATTTAATCTAATAAAAAATATTGTAAATAAATAAAAAAGCCGCTGTGTTGAATACAGCGGCTTTTGAAAATAAAGACTATGATTACTGAATTATTTCATCAATACCATTTTCTTAATTTTTGTGAAACTGCTGGACTGCATTCTGTAGAAATATACACCTGATGCATATTTAGCTGCGTTCCAGTCAACTCTGTAGTTACCTACAGCTTTGTATTCGTCAACCAATACTTCCACTTGATTTCCTATTGCATCATAAATAACAACTTTTACATTTCCGGCCTCAGGAACTGAGAAATTAATGTTAGTTGTAGGATTGAACGGGTTAGGATAGTTTTGTGAAAGTTCATAGTTTGAAGGTACTTTGAAATCTGTATAATGTATACCTGTTACATTAGTTTTCCACCATATACCACTAGGACCGTAATATGATCTTAATACAGAAGCAAGATTTTGCTGGTTAGCACCACTCCAATTTGTAAAGTCAGCAGCTGTAATAGGTATTGCTAAGTTTGGATAAGATGTTTTTCCGTGACAGCTAACTGCGCAAGAGTTTGGCATATTGAAATCTAAAGTTTTCTGAGGTGGTATTACTTCGAATGTATGGCTGTGAATATCATATTCAATAGCACTCTTTGCAATTTTTGGCATATGACATTTAGTACAACGTGAAGCACCTGTTCCTTCAGGATCATATGGATGATGAGTGTGTAAAGATACAACTGCAGCAATTGCTGCCAATGAATCAGCGTTACTGTTATTTGCAACCATAGTTTTAGAAATGTTTGCAAAATCACCGTGTGTTGAGTGACAAGCTAAACATAAAGTATTATTATCAGGTTCTGTAGGTATGGCAATAGTAGAACCATCCGGTAATTCTTCTTCAATTTCTGTAACAAGCATATGCTCGTTTGTTGAACCGTGAGGATCATGACATTCAAAACAAGTAAGTTGATGGAATTGGAAAGTAGGTTTGCTACTTGTCATAAAATCATAGAACTGCTGATGATGTGACTTAGAGTTTTTACCGTCACCCCAGTATCCTGCAGCATTTGCATAATAAGTATCAACTAAATCTCCGGGTGCCCAGCTTTTCATATTTTGGTCGTCGTATGGGAAGCTGAAAGTACCGTTAGGTTTACTATGTCCCCTTGAGTGGCACATTCCGCAAAGATTATTTCCTTGTTCGGGTGTTAATAATTCAGGTTGAATTATACCTCTGTTTCCGGGTTGACCTAAAAAACCTCCTGCAATGTGACCGCTTCCGGGACCGTGACATCTTTCGCAGCCAATATTGATTTGGTCAGTTTTTCCGTCCTGGTCAAGATCAAGATAACTAGGGTTATTTGTGTAAAGAGCTTCATTTAATACACCACCGCTTTTGGCAACCCATTCGCCGTCAGCAGTTTGGCTTAAAGTTAAACCGGTTACGTGACATCCTGAACAACCTTTTGCCAGACTTCTTGAGTTAGTAGAAGCTTCTGCTAAAGTATTGAAAACTTTAGGAGCATCACTTGCACCATACCAGGCATCTGCATGATATAACACGTATTCGTGTGTTTTTTCATTAAACTGAATAGGTGAAATATAAATATCTTTAGATTCACCTTCATTAGTAGTGTTTATTCTAACTCCGTAACGTTGTTTCCATAAACCGCTACCACCGTATGTTAAATAAACTTTGTGTGTTTGGGTTCCAATTGTAATAGTATATCCGTTTGCAGCACTATAAGCTAAAATAGGTGCATTTGGTTTATATTTATCAAATGCACTGGATATGTTATTAAAATTGAGACCGTCTTTAAAGTCATCAATACCGTTTTGGTCATAGTCATTAACAATACCTTTTTTAGTTACCATAGAATTGGCATCGGTTAACACAGCTGAATAACCATTAGCATGAAGAGTTTCTCTCCAATCTGTTTTATCAGATGCAGGAGGATTGAATTGTTGACCAACCGTAGGGTTATGACAACCGAGGCATGTTTCTGGTCCTACATAAGTAGATTGAGCGTTTGAAAGAGTAGAGACCAAAAACATAACAAAAATAAGTAAAAACAATTTTTTCATTTTACTATTTACTCCTTTTATGTAATTATTAGAAATATTTAATTTTTTTTTATAAAGCATTTTCTCATACTATTTATAACAAACGATATGCCAATCTTTTATAGAATTAATTCTTTTAGATTGTGCTAAAAATGAATAAATAATTTTTTTTGTTTTGCTTTCATTTTTTGAATTATTGATTGTAAGAAAGCAAATTAAAAAATTTCTTGTAATTGAAAATAATTGAGACACAAATGTCCTCTATATTTATAAAAAATGTTATTTATCACAATAGAAAATTAGAGGCTACTTTAGAGTTATGCAAGAAAACAATTATGAAAATATTTTCATTATTCTGTTATAGATAAATAGATTTCTTTGTCTAAATTTGTAACATAAAAAAGTTTTTATTATGAAGATATTAATAGCGGAAGACGACAGGCAAATTTCACAATCTTTAAGAAAGAATTTTCTGGAAGAAGGGTATGAGGTTTTTTTAGCACCCGACGGTGAAAAAGCTCTGGAAATTATATCTTCCAATAAAATAGATATTATTTTATTGGATTGGAGGATGCCTAAAGTTACCGGTTTGGAAGTATGTAAAATTGTTAGGGGAATGGGGTTAAAAACACCCATAATTTTACTTACTGCACTGAGTGCAATTGACAACAAAGTTGAAGCATTGGAATTGGGAGCGGATGACTATATTACAAAACCTTTTTCTTTCCAAGAGTTAACAGCAAGGATTAAATCTGTGCTAAGAAGATATCAGGACAGCTCAGGAACTTTATTGATAGGTGATTTAACATTAGATTTACTTGAAAGGAAAATTAAAAATTCTGTAGGAAACGAAGTTCTTTTAACCGATAAAGAATTTACGCTTATAAGAACATTGATTAATGAAAAAGGTGAAGTTTTTAGCAGGGAAAAATTATGTAAATTAGTATGGGGCTTAAATTTTGATCCTCATACTAATATTTGTGATGTTACTATAAAAAATTTAAGAAAAAAATTAAAAGAAATAACAGACGAAGAAATAGTCTCTACAGTTTATGGAGAAGGATATACATTTGCCGAAAAGTAAAAATACTAAAATACCTTTCTTTACTACTACAATAAAACGCTACACAATTTCAAGTTCAATTATATTTATTATAATTTTAGTTTTATCCAACCTTCTATATTTTTCAATAACAGATTATGTTATAAATGATAATATTGATGTAAGGTTAAAGAGTGAAATAAATAAAATTAAAAAATCAATTATTTTTAATGATAATTCATTTTTAATTGTGGATAGTTCAGAGATTAATGAACCTGATTTTACTGATATAACCGAATCACCTTTATTTCTTCAAATTTATAATTTAGATAAAGAATTGCTATTCAGAAGTAAAAATATTGATTTTTATACATCAATTCCGTTAAAAACTAATTTATATAAAAAAAATTATTTATTTGAAAACATTAAAAACTATTCCGATAATCTTAGAATTGGATATTATGATCTGAAGGATTCACTTAATAACACAAAATTTATTATTCAGATTGCAACATTTAAAAAAAATTCGGATGAACTAATCCGTAGAGTTGTTATTGCAAATATTATTGCTTTTCCTTTTCTATTCCTTCTGATATTTGTAGCAAGTTATTATTTAGGGAAAAAAAACATAATGCCATTAATGAAAATAATAGATACAGCTGATCATATTTCTATTAAAAATTTTAAAGACAGAGTTCATTACGAAGCAGATTCAAAAGATGTTTTGGGCAGGTTGAGAGATACACTAAATAGATTATTCGACAGAATTGAAAAATACATCGGTAAAACCACACAGTTTACTGCAGATGCATCTCACCAATTATTAAATCCTTTAACAGGATTGAAAACAGAATTGGAATTTATCCTTAAAAAAGACAGGAGCACAAAAGAATATAAAGAAACACTGTTTCTTCTTCAGAACCAAACCGATAAAATGATTCATATTATTAAATCACTTTTGCTTCTTTCAAGACAGGAGAATGTAACTTTAAATAATTTAGAACAGGTTGATCTTTCAAATTTAGTTTCTGACGTTATTAATTCCTACAATTTACCACATAAAATAAAATCAGTCATTTCAGATAATGTTTGTTTAAACGGGACCTTTGAACAATTCAGTATTTTAGTAAAAAATTTAATCGATAATGCTGTAAAATATTCAACCAAATCCGAGTCAATAGATGTTGAATTATATGAAAAAAGTGATGTGGTTGTTCTCTGCGTTAAGGATAAAGGAATAGGAATTCCGGATAGTGAAAAAGAAAAAATATTCGATAGATTTTACAGAAGTGAAAAATCAGAGGAGTTAGGGATTGAAGGAAACGGGCTCGGACTCAGCATTGTAAAATCAATTGCGGACGAATTTAGCGGTAAAATTGAAATATCGGATAATAAACCAGTTGGAACAATATTTAAAGTTATTCTTCCTAAATCTCACTCTTAAAAAATCTTTATTGTTTTATTCTTGGAATATTAATAAAAGCGGCAATTAAAAACAAAAAATTAGCAAACCATGCTGTAAGCAATGGATTAAGTTCACCGTTTTTCCCGAAAGCATTGCTTACTTTCATAAAAACCAAATAAATAAATGTTGCCAAAATATTTATTCCTATTTGTGAACCGAGACTTCCGCCTCTTTTATTTGCAGAAATAGTTAATCCGAAAAACACCACAATTAAGCTTGCCATTGAAAAAGAAAATCTTGAATAATATTCAATTTGTGTTCTGGTTGGGTCAGTACCTACCATTTCTTGTGTTTTTATTAATTTTTGCAACTCACCTAAATTCATTTCTTCAGGTTTTTGTTGTTTTTCGATTAATTCGTTGGGAGTAAAATTAAGGCCGATTAATACTTTTGTATTAAAATTTGTAACGTTTTCAGATACATTATTAAATGTTCTTTCGGTTCCGTTTAAAGCTTTCCAGTTATGATTTACTGAATCGTAAGCCATTGTGGGTGTATCTATTCTGGATATAATTTTTGTAGGATCATTCACATCAAAATTTTGTATGCTTGCACGGTGAGCTATTTGTTTTCTTTCGTCAAAAAAAGAAATACTAACCAATCGGGATTGCGAGTCCTGAAAAAAAATATTACTTACCGCATTTGTGAAACCCTTTTTAAGATATTCCCTTTCAATGTTAATTTTTGTTTTATTTGCCAATGGTACCAAATAACCGGAAAAAATTACAGCTAAAAAACATATAAAAAGTGTGGACATTATAAATGGAGACATAAATCTGTAAATACTCACTCCACTAGCTTTGATAGCAGTTAATTCACTTAAATTGGAGGCTTTACCAACTGTAAATAAAGCTGAGAATAAAACCGCAACAGGAATCATTAGCTTAATAATTTCGGGAGTAAAAACTAAGTAGTAATATACAATCATATAGCCGGCAACATTTTGGTCGATAAAATCATCCAGATTTTCCATCACGTCAATTATTACAAACACTAACGTAAATGCAATTAAAGCAAATACTATTGTTGAAAGAAAACTTTTTGTTAAATATTTATCTAATATTTTCATTTGTATATGCTGAAAGAATCTTTAATTTATTTGGTATAAAATTTCTGAGTTTCTCAATGTTTATTACTTTCGTTTCTTTCACAGTTTTAATAATTAAGAAAATTCCTATTAATGAAAGAAGTATATTTGCCGCCCACATTCCTATGAAAGGCGAAAGCATATTTCGATTGCCAAGTTTTTCTCCGCCGATTAAAAAAGCCCAGTATATTAGAAAGAAAAACAAACTAATACTTGCCGCAACCCCAAAGCCGCCTTTTTTAACTTTTACACCAAGAGGTACTCCTATAATTACAAAAACTATGCAAGCAAAAGGGAGTGCATATTTTTTATAAATTTCTACCCAATATCCGTTTATTCTTTCATCCAGAAAATTTATCCTGTTATAATTACTTAGAATTATATTCTTGGCTGTAGTAACATTGCTGATAGCTTTTGCATATAATGCATTATTATTTTGATAACCATTTTTAGTTTGTTTAGAATTTAAGAAAAAGTATTTGTCTACTTGTTTGTTAAGCGAAATTAAACCTGCTTGTTTTAATTGTTCTAAACTATCTATAATATTTGACATAGCAGTTGTACTTAATTCTCTGTCGCCTCTTGGCACACCCGGACCTGATTGCTGGAAAGAAAATTGATCTGCACTCATTATTATTCTGTGTTTTTTAAATAATATTTTTCTGTAGAGATTTTTGTCTGTAATATCCGACTGATGTATTTCTCCGTTTTTCAAATCCATAATTAATTTTGTCTGGTCTTTTGAGAAAAACAATTTACCTTCGCGTGCAGTAACAATATCTATTTTGGACGGATTTGTATAATTGTAAATAGTTAGGTCAGATAACAAGTTGGTCTTTGGATTAACACCTCTTGATAAAATAGCATAATTAGTTACTTCCTGCGAAAACACGCCCGGCGTTAAAGAAAGAGTAGGCTTCTGTCTGGATATATCCTGCATTAAAATTTTTGCTTTATGGTTCGCATCCGGAAGTACATCATCATTAAATAAAAAAAGTAAATAGGCTAATACTACACTTGCAAGTATAGGAGCAGCAATCATCCTGTATAAACTTACACCTGATGATTTAATAATTGTAATCTCATCATTTTGTGCCATATTACCGTATGCCATTAATGTTGCTACAAGAGTCGCCATTGGTATAACTAAGACTACCATCCAAGCTAAGTTAAAAACTATAAGTTTAATTATTACCCAAAGCCCCAATCCTTTACCGACTAATCTGTCGGCAAATTTCATTAAAAATTGGAGTAAAAAAATACCCATTAAAGACAGGGTTGCATAAATAAAAGGGATAAAATGATTTTTAAGTATGTATTTATCTAAAATCATGTAAATAATATACTAAAGATGAATAAAAAGAATTTTAAAAATTTTTATAAACGGTCG
>CAZTZZ010000003.1:0-1190 GCA_964617905.1 uncultured Ignavibacteriaceae bacterium
CCGTCAACCGCAAGTCCGAAGAGTGTTCCGTTAATTCTGTATTCGCTTACACGCAAGGGTACTTGCATAGTTATTGCGTGACCAACAGCGCTTTGCTCCTTTAGGGGTGCAATAACGGTTACATCCGCAATTTCTATTAATGATTTTACAAGCGCAAATATTCCCGGGGAGCTTATCCCGTCGTCGTTACAAACTAAAATTTTCAAATTCTGTATCCTAAAGATGTTAAGTTTTTCTAATTAGATTTTGAAATATACTATAACATTTTTTGAGGAACAATTGTATATTATAAACAAAAGTCCTTATTAAAATATCTTAATATATTGTATATTATATTTTTAAAAAAGTATATGCTTATAATTAATTCCTCAATATTTAAGAATCATCCCGAAATAACTTTCGGTTTCAGTACTAAAATAGGTATGAAAAGAATTGATCCGTTTTACTTTAACATGTCCCTCTCAGTTGACGATGACAAAGACAAAGTATTGAAAAACAGGGAAGTCTTTTTTAGTGCACTCGGATTACAGCTTGAAAATGTAGCCCTGCAAAAACAAGTTCACGGCAAAAATATAACTATTGCTGAAAAGGGCGGTTTATACGACAGCAGCGATGCTTTAATAACGACTAAAAAAGGAATCGGACTTGGTGTAAGTTCTGCTGACTGTGTAACAATATTTCTATATGATCCGGTAAATAAAGTAATTGCCGCTGTTCATTCCGGTTGGAGGGGAACAGTAAAAAAAATATTAAAATTTAAATTAAAAAAATTACAAAAAGAGTTTAGCTGTTCACTTAAAGAAATTGTTGTTTTCATTGGACCTTCAATCACACAGAAAAATTATGAAGTGGGTAAAGAAGTAGCCGAACACTTTGATGAAAAATATTTGTCCAAGAAAGGCGAAAAATATTTATTGGATGTTTCCACCGTTAATTACGATATATTATTAAATTACGGTATTAAAAAAGGAAACATTGAAAGATCAAAATTATGCAGCTTTGAAGAGAAAAATCTTCTACACTCTTACAGAAGAGACGGAAAGATTTCCGGCAGAGCTTTGGGCGTAATTGTGATAAAATAACTGATAAAATTTAACGTATAATTTGTATGTCATTCTGAATCCGGCAACCGCCGGATGAAGAATCTCTTAAAATATATTTGAGACACTTCACTCCGTTCAGTGTGACAA
>CAZTZZ010000003.1:1290-28354 GCA_964617905.1 uncultured Ignavibacteriaceae bacterium
GGCAGCCAGTACGAAGCGGACGTGGATATTTACACCGACTTTACTCCCACCTCACAATCGGATAATCTTAAAGACACTATAGATTATCACAGAGTGTATCAATTTATGAATAAACTTGTACTTGAAAGAAAATATTATCTGATTGAATCCGTAGCACTAATTATTGCCGATAAACTTTTGTTGAATTTTCCAAGAATAACAAAAGTTTCTGTAAGAGTCAGAAAAGAGAATCCTCCTTTGGGGGGAGTAGTTGATAGCGTAGAGGTTGAAGTTATTAAAACAAGAGAAGAATTAGAAAGTTAAAATGACTAAAAACAATATTGTATATATTGGAATCGGTACTAACCAGGGAAATAAATTAGGGAATATTCAAAAAGCTTTTACATTAATTGAAAAGATACATTCGACAAAAATTGAATCTTTTTCATCAATTTATATAACCAAACCTTTCGGATATTTAAAACAGGATGATTTTTTAAATATGGTTATAAAAATATCAACGGGAAAAGATATAAAATCATTTTTTAAAAAATTGAAAATTATTGAAAATAAATTGGGGCGGACAAAAACAATAAAATGGGGACCCAGGCAGATAGACCTTGATATTTTGTTTTTTAACGATCAGATTTTTTCGGATGAGGATTTAACGGTACCGCACAAAGGAATAACCGAAAGAGATTTTGTCCTCGTCCCTTTGGCTGAAATCCAGCCCGATTTTGTACACCCTGCATTAAATGAAAAAATTGCGGATATTTGTAATACTGTTTTGCAAAAACAAATAATTAGTAAAATAGAGTACTCAAAACGGAATAAGCTGAAAAAGCAATTAAATATATGAATCCTAATGTAAAGTACATTGCTATCGAGGGGGTAATCGGAGCAGGCAAAACATCTCTCGCTAAAAAATTAAGGGATAAACTGAATGCGCAGCTGATACTGGAGCAGTTTGAAGCGAACCCATTTCTCGAAAATTTTTATTCAAACAGAAAAAGGTATGCATTTCAAACTCAGATGTTTTTTCTTGTTAACCGGTATAAACAGCAGCAGGAACTTAACCAAGAAGACCTGTTTACAGAATTTACAGTTTGTGATTACTTATTTGAAAAAGATAAAATTTTTGCCTATCTGAATTTAAGCAGCGATGAACTGAAATTATATGAAAATATATTTCCTTCACTCTCACGTGATTTACGCAAACCCGATTTAGTTGTATATTTACAGTCCAGTATTGAAAGGTTAATGTATAATATTAAAAAAAGAAGCAGAAAAGTAGAGAGAAATTTATCACGCAGTTATATCGAAGAATTGGGAGATGCCTATAATCACTTCTTTTTCAGATATAATTCTACACCTTTGCTTATAGTAAATTCAACCGACATAGATTTTGTGCACAGCGAAGAGGATTTTGAAGAACTTTATATGCAAATATTTAGAAAGGACAGGGGAATAATAGAATATTTTAAACCCGAGACCAAGAAGGCGGATAATGCTTAGATTTTTATTTTTTCTGATTGTATTTTATATAATATTCCAAGGCTTAAAAATTTTTATTAGAGCTTTTAGCAAAGGGAAACAATCAAATTCATTCGGTAAAAAAAGAAAGCCCCGTAGGGATAATAGAAATATTGAGGATGCTGAGTATACGGAGATAGAGTCTAAAATTCACACTCAGGAAAAAGATAAAGTAGATGGCGAGGGATAATATATTTTCAAAATGTCTGTGCTGGTTTTTTAACAAGCTGCTTTCCGTTAATGAGATAAAAAGCAAAGAACTCAACTCACCTAAAAAGTTTTTAATTGTACGCCAGCATAATCAGTTAGGCGACCTGTTGTCCGGTGTTTCATTATTCAGGGCAATCAAAGAAACATATCCCGAAAGCCAACTCACATTAATTGTAAGTCCATTTAACTATCCGGGAATTGTAAAGAATAAATTTATCGAAAGGGTTTTTATTTACAATAATAAAAAAATATATAATCCTCTTTATTTCTTTAATTTAATAAAATTGTTGAAAGAAGGATATGATGTTACAATTGTACCAGTTGTAGTTTCTGTTTCTTTTACGAGCAATTTAATAGCCAGGTTGGCAAAAAGTAAAATAAGAATTGGATGCAATTCCTTAGACGGCAAAAAAAATTCAAGCTCTTTTTTCTTTGATAGAAGGGTTGACCTCGATTGGAGAAAGCACCCCGATTCAAATGTTTCAGAAAGAAGTTTGGATATTGTAAGACCGTTTGGGATTAACACAAACAATTTTAAATCTGAAATTTCTTTTGACAAATCCGACATTGAAACAGCCGATTCGTTTCTAAAACAAACAAATGTTTCAAAAGACGATTTAATAATAGGTTTGCACGTCGGTGCCGGTAAAGTTCCGAACAGGTGGTCGTTGTTGAAATATACAGAGCTGATAAATCAACTGAATGACAATTACAAAGCTAAATTCTATTTAACAGGAAGTTCGGCAGACAGGGATGAAATTAATTACATAAAGAATAAATGCAATATTCCCCTAGGTGTATTTATGAACAAGAAAATACCGGAGGTTGCCGCACTAATCGAAAAATCGGATTTATTCATATCAAACGATACAGGAATTATGCATGTTGCCGGTACAACCGGAACTCCTCAAGTTTCAATATTTGGACCTACTAACCCGTTTAATTGGGCGCCTATTGGAGAGAACAAACTCTTTATCAGGAAATCAGAAATTGTGGACGATATATCCGTAAAAGAAGTTTTAAGTCTATGCATATTGCTTTTATATAAAAGCAAAAAGGTAGAAGCAATTGCCTAATCCTGTTATTGCAGCAATAGATATCGGCACTAATTCATTTCATTTGCTTGTAGCACAAATAGATAAAAAAAATAATCTGAAAACTCTATACAAAGTTAAAGAGATTATGAGATTGACTGCCGAATATGGTCCAAAAGAAAAAATTATTTCAAAAAAAGAAATTAAAGATTCAATAAAAATATTAAAAAGATACAAACAAACAGCCGATAAATATGAAGCTAAAATTTTTGCTAAAGCAACCAGCGCAGTAAGAGAAGCCAAGAACAAAAAGGAATATATAAAACAAGTTAAAGAAGAAACAGGCATAAAAATTGTCGCTGTTTCCGGTAAGAAAGAAGCGGAATATATTTATAAAGGAATGCAGACAGCAATTCCACTGCAAAATAAAAAAGTACTTTGCGTTGATATAGGCGGAGGAAGTACGGAGATACTTTACGCCAAAAATGGAAAAACTATATTTGCAGAAAGCATTAAAGTGGGGGCTGTAAGGATGATGGGAAAGTTTTTCCCCGATTATCATTTAAATAAAAAATCCATAAATAATTGCAGAGAATATGTCGAGAAAAAAATTAAATCAAAAAGCTGTTTGGACTTTGAAGCAGATTATAAATTAACGGTTGGTGCTTCGGGTACAATTCATGCAGCCGCAGCGATTATTCATTATTATATCCATAAAAAGCCTTTAATAAAACCGAACGGGTATTCATTTACAAAAAAAGAATTGAATAAAATTATTGAAAAAGTTTTTACAAATAAAGCACCTTTTGAAAGACTGGGAATAAAAGGACTTGAAGCCAAAAGAGCCGATATTATTCCTGCAGGATTAATCATACTGGATGTAATATTCAAATTATTTAATATAAAAAAAATGATTTTATCTGAAAATGCTTTGCGTACGGGAATTGTATATGAAAGCACTTCAAAATTAAAAATGAATAAAGATTAATTTATAAAATTTAAAGCCGCTTCAATTATTCTCTCACTCTCAGTATATTAACAATCAATTCTAAAAAGATTATTAAATGTTAAATATTAGAAATTTTTGCATAGTTGCGCATATAGATCACGGTAAATCTACCATTGCGGATTGCCTTTTGGAGACGACCGGAACAATTACCCAGCGTGAGGCTAAATCACAGGTTTTAGATGATCTGGATTTGGAACGTGAAAGAGGTATTACAATTAAATCCCACGCCATACAGATGAAGTATAAAGCCGGTGATGGTGAAAATTATGTCCTTAATCTTATCGACACACCCGGGCACGTGGATTTCAGTTACGAGGTCTCCCGCTCACTTGCGGCTTGTGAAGGTGCGGTACTGGTTGTTGACGCTTCTCAGGGTGTTGAAGCTCAAACCATAAGTAATTTATATCTGGCAATTGATGCCGGTTTGGAGATAATTCCCGTAATAAATAAAATTGATCTGCCCAGCGCTGAGATTGATAAGGTTAAGGGACAAATAATTGATCTGATAGGATGCAAAGAAGAAGAAATACTTTTGGTCAGTGCCAAGGCCAAGAAAGGAATTAATGAACTTCTGGAGGAGATAGTAATGAAGTTTCCTCCTCCCCAGGGAGATGAAAAAGCACCGCTTCAAGCACTGATCTTCGATTCGGTTTTTGATACTTACCGTGGAGCCATTGCATACATAAGAATTTTTAACGGCACTTTAAAAACAAATGAAAAGTTAAAATTATTTGCAACCGAAAAAGAAATAGAAGCAGAAGAAGTAGGCGTTCTTGGAATGCAGAAAATTAAGACAAAAAGTTTGACAGCCGGAAATGTTGGGTATTTAATTTCCGGAATTAAAGAAGTTCACGATACTAAAGTAGGTGATACGGTTACCCATTCAAAAAGTGGTGCCGAAAATCCGCTGCCCGGTTATAAAGAAGTTAAACCAATGGTGTTCAGCGGGTTGTATCCGACAGATTCCGATGACTTTGAAGATTTACGAGATGCACTTGAAAAATTCAGATTGAATGATTCTGCACTTGTCTATCAGCCCGAGACTTCCGCGGCTTTGGGTTTCGGATTCAGATGCGGATTTTTAGGACTTCTGCACATGGAGATTGTACAAGAAAGATTACTTAGAGAATACAACCAGTCAATTATAACAACATTACCAAATGTTGAATATTTTGTATATAATAAAAATGGTGAAAAAATTATAGTTGATAATCCGGCATTGATGCCGACGATTGGTGAAATTGATTTTGTTGAAGAACCTTATATAAAAGCACAGATTATTTGTCCAAGCGAATACATCGGCAACATTATGAAACTTGCTATGGACAAACGCGGTTTATACGAAAACACGAATTATATAGATCCAACCCGTGCAGATCTTCAGTACAAATTTCCTTTGTCTGAAATAATTTTTGATTTTTATGATAAACTAAAATCAACTACACGCGGTTATGCTTCGTTCGATTATGAATATATGGGATATCAAAAAGCTGACCTGATAAAACTTGATATTCTGCTAAACAATGAACCTGTGGACGCTTTATCGATGATAATACATAAAGACAAAGCTTACGACTGGGGACGAAAAGTTTGTTCAAAATTAAAAGAACTAATTCCCAGACAGATGTTTGAAATAAATATTCAAGCTGCAATCGGTTCTAAAGTTATTTCTAAATCGGTAGTAAAAGCACTACGTAAGAATGTACTTGCAAAATGCTACGGCGGTGATGTTTCACGAAAGAGAAAACTGCTTGAAAAACAGAAAGAAGGAAAGAAAAGGATGAAGCAAGTAGGCAATGTTGAAATACCCCAGGAAGCTTTCCTTGCTGTGCTTCAATTAAATGATTAATATAAATTGCTAAATGATAAAATTTATTAAAAGAATTTTTAAGATACTTTTTATTCTGTTATTAGTAACGCTAATCATACGATCTTTTTTTATTGCAGCATATAAAATTCCTACCGGTTCGATGAAAAACACATTACTGCCCGGTGATTATCTAATAGTAAGTAAAGCTGATTACAAATTAACCACACCCAGGTACATACCGTTTACACAGATAGAAATTCCGCATATTACATTATTAAATATTAACAAACCGAAATTATTCGATGTAGTTGTTTTTAAATTTCCGGGGAAAAAATACGAAAAAATAATTGATGAAAAGCTGAATCTTGTAAAAAGGATTGTGGCTCTTCCCGGTGATACGCTTGAGATAATAAACAGAATTTTATTTCTTAACCGCAAGAAAATGATTCCACCCGGGGAAATTTATTATTCCGATTCAAAAATAATATCTGACGGAATAAGGGAAAATGGGATTTATCCGAGTAACAAAAAATGGAACACGGATAATTACGGTCCTATAATAATACCTAAAACAAATGATGTGATAAAATTAAATTTGAAAAATATAAAATTCTGGAAGACATTGATTGAAAATGATACCGATAGTACAAGCGTCAGTGTTGAAGGAACTGTTATTAATATTAATGGAAAACCGGTAAGAAGATATAAAATTAAACAGGATTATTATTTTGTAATGGGCGACAATAGAGAAAATAGTCTTGACAGCCGTTTTTGGGGATTTGTACCGGAAGATAACATTTTAGGCAAAGCGTTGATAATCTATTGGTCTGTAAATTTAGATACAACAAATTCTAATCAGAAAGATTTTTTTAATAAAGTAAGATTTAACAGAATATTTCTTGGAATAAGATAAGAGAATGAATGGTTGAATGAATGTATGATTGTATGTCCAATAAAATGGAAAAATGAAGTGGAAAAGAAATATTAATCATAAGATTTCATTCATTCATTCATTCATACAGCCATTCGTCCATTCTTTTGTACTAATGGTCATTTAGTTTCAAGAAATAAATCCATATTTAAAAATTAGAGCCATAAAGTAAATGAATAAAATTATTTACCCACAACAGTTGGATTATATTTCATCTTTTTCAGCCAAAGAAGATGCACCTATAAATATAATGGAAAAATTTGCACTGGAAAACAAAGTGCCTATTCTTTCAAAAGAATCTTCAAAATTTTTAGAACAACTAATAGTAATGTTTAGCCCCAAAAAAGTTTTAGAGATAGGGACTGCAATTGCATATTCGGCAATTAAAATAAGCAGAAATCTTTCTTCATCAGGTAAACTGTACACAATTGAAAAAAGTAAGGATAATATTATACTTGCAAATAAATTTATAGGTCTGGCAAAACAAGAAAATAAAATAAAACTGCTTGAAGGTGACGCAATTGAAATAATGCCTGAAATAAAGATAAAATTTGACCTGATATTTCTGGATGCCGACAAAGAAGATTATAATAAGTTGTTTGAACTTTCGTTGAAGCTGCTTAAAAAGGGGGGAATTATTTTCATTGATAACCTGCTTTGGCATGGGTATGCTGCTGTAAAAAAAGTGCCAAAAAAATATGAGAGATCAACAAAACATATTAGAGAATTTAATAAAATATTTATGAACACACCTTCACTCAATTCAAACATTCTAACTATCGGCGACGGGATTGGGCTGGGGATAAAAATAAAATAATTATGAAAAAACTTGAAGAATTTACTGCAGAGACTTTATTAAATGAAGCTGAAAAATTTTCAAAGAAAATGTTCGCGGACAAAGAAAATCTTTTTTTAGTTTTTCAAGTGGGGTTGAAAAAAGAAAATCGGGAATCATTTGAACACCTTGTTTTTACTGCAAAATATATAAGAGGACTAAAAAGAGTTATTGAAAAAGGAGCTGGTCTGCCCGATGTTAATAATCTTGAAGACGTTAAAAAAGATTTATCTGAAAATATGCTGACAGTTGTAAATATTTTAAAAGAGTTAAACTCATCAATGCCGGAAGAAAAAAAAGAACTTTTTGAAAATATTTATTTAAAGATGACTGCGAAATGTATTTCTAATTTATACACACTTTTAGAGGGACTTGAGTGGACAAAGATGTATCTAAATGAATTGAAAGGAAAGTGAATATTTAAAACCTCTGTGTTCCTTTGCGACCTCTGTGGTAAAAATAAGTTAACTTACCGCAGAGCCGCACATAGGAAACGCAGAGTGCACTGAGATTATTCCAACAGAATATCCTTCTCAACAATTATTTTTGCTTCGCCTTTCAGTTCATCAATCAATTTATCTTTAAACTTATCTATTTCATTAATCTTTACTGATATTTCGAACGTTACATCATCTTTATAATTTGTATTTTTTAATTTAACATCAAAGTTATTTATAACATGATGAACGGAACTGATTTTTTGAAAACTAACTTTTACAAATATTTTGTTGTAGAATGTCTTCTCAATTATTCTTGATTTTTGAAGTGCTTCCAAAGAAGAATTATAATATGCTTTTCCTAAAGGTCCAACGCCCAATTTTGTCCCGCCGAAATATCTAATAACAACAACAATAATATTTGTAAGTGAAAAGTGATCTATAGCATTTAATATTCTTAATCCCGCTGTTCCCGATGGTTCACCGTCATCTGAATATTTAAATACACCGCCGATAAGTTTGTACGCAAAACAATGGTGAGTAGCATCGTAATATTTTTTCTTTATTTCATCTAAAATTTGTTGTGCTATACTTTCATCTGTAACGGGATAACATTGAGCAATAAATTGAGAGCCTTTTTCTTTAAGCTTTTCTTCAATAAAAGTGTCAATTGTTAAAATCTTATACTTTCTTTCCATCTTTTCCAAAATAAAAATGTCTAAAAATTTGATTTTCAAATAGCGTATAACTAATATAATTATTTAAATATTTAAACTTGGTAACGCGTTGGAAAAGGATTCAATATTAATAAAAGGTGCCCGTGAGCATAATCTAAAGAACATTGATGTGGAAATTCCGCGGGATTCTTTGACTGTAATTACTGGATTGTCCGGTTCCGGTAAATCTTCTTTGGCATTCGACACAATTTATGCCGAAGGACAGCGGAGATATATTGAATCGTTGTCGGTTTATGCGCGTCAATTTTTGGATATGATGGAAAAACCGGATGTTGATTTAATTGAAGGATTAAGCCCCTCGCTTTCAATTGAACAGAAATCCACTTCCGGAAATCCGCGGTCAACGGTCGGAACGGTTACGGAAATTTATGATTACCTGAGACTGCTATATTCAAAAGTTGGAGAACCTTACTGCTATAATTGCGGAAACAAAATCACAAAACAAACAGCTTCACAAATTATTGATTCTATTATTTCATCTTTGCGGAAGAAAAAAATTACAGTGCTTGCCCCTATTGTTAAAGGGAGAAAAGGACATTACAGGGAATTGTTTGAACAGATCTTATCCGACGGATTTTTGAAAGTAAGAGTTGACGGAGAAATTCAAGAAATTGCAAAAGGAATGCAGTTAAACAGATATCAAATTCACAATATTGAAATTGCTGTGGATAAAATTGTTGTATCTGAAAAATCAAGGAAACGTTTAGCAGACTCGGTTACAGTTGCGCTGAATTATGGAAACGGGATTGTAATTATTAATAACGGTAATGAAGAATTTGTTTTCAGCAAGCATTTAGCCTGCTTGGAGTGCGGAATAAGTTACAGAGAATTGGCACCTAATTCCTTTTCGTTTAATTCACCATACGGTTCGTGCAAATACTGTCAAGGACTTGGAGAAATAAAGGATCTTAATTTACAACTGATTATTCCGGATTGGGATAAAACAATAAATGAAGGCGGAATTACTGCTATCGGTAAACCCAGACCAATTTGGATTTTTAACCAAATTGAAGCTGTTGGCGGTAAATTTGGTTTTACTTTTGATACGAAACTTTCGGATTTAACAAAGGAACAGAAAGATATCCTGCTCAACGGTACGAAGGAAAAGATTTCTTTTTCTTATTCCTACGGAAAAGGTAAACCGGTTACATATTTTCATAAATTTTCAGGGATCAATAAGTATTTAAAAAATTATTACGAAACCACTTCTTCAAATAATATAAGGGAGTGGGTCGAATCTTTTATGACGACAAATGTTTGTCCCGAATGCGGCGGCGGAAGGTTAAACAAAGAGTCATTAGCCGTAAAATTCAAGGACAAAAACATAAGCGAAGTCACTTCCCAGTCAATTTTAAAGACTAACGAATTTTTTAAAAACGTAAAAATATCGGGTAATAAAGGCGTAATAGCCAAACCAATTATCACAGAAATTGGGACAAGACTTGAGTTTTTGCTTAATGTAGGATTGGATTATTTAACCCTTAACCGCTCTGCGCGTACGCTTTCTGGTGGGGAGTCTCAAAGAATAAGACTTGCTACACAAATAGGAACTCAGCTTGCGGGCGTGCTTTACGTTTTAGATGAACCGAGTATCGGTCTTCATCAAAATGATAATTTGAAATTGATAAAATCACTTAAAAATTTAAGAGATTTAGGCAACACTGTTATAGTTGTGGAACACGACAGGGAAACAATTGAAAGTTCTGATTTTATGATTGATTTAGGTCCCGGGGCCGGTGAGCACGGGGGAAAAATTTGTGCCGTAGGAAATACAAAAAAACTTGCTGAAAAACAAAACGGATTTAATTCATTAACACTTGATTATCTTAAAAGGAAATCAAACATAGAACTTCCTAAAAAAAGGAGAAAAGGTAACGGCAAATTATTATCATTGATAGGTGCAGAGGGAAACAATTTAAAGAAAGTGAATCTTTCAATTCCTTTAAACACTTTAACGTTAATTACCGGTGTAAGCGGATCGGGTAAATCCACCATAATCAATGATACACTTGTAAAAATATTAATGAATAAAATTTATAAATCCAAAGTTGTGCCTCTTCCATATAAAAAAATTGAAGGGATTGAAAATATAGATAAAGTAATTGAAATAGATCAATCACCAATCGGCAGAACACCAAGGTCTAACCCGGCAACCTATACAGGTGTATTCACTTTTATAAGAGATTTATACGCTCAAATGCCAGAATCTAAAATAAGGGGTTACACTCCCGGCAGATTTAGTTTTAACGTTACCGGTGGTCGCTGCGAAGACTGCAGCGGGGACGGACTAAAAAAAATAGAAATGAATTTTCTTCCGAATGTTTACATTGAGTGCGATAACTGTCACGGAAAAAGATACAATCAGGAAACACTCGATGTACTATTTAAAACAAAATCAATAGCAGACGTACTTAATATGAGAGTTGACGAAGCCCTTGATTTTTTTATAGACCTGCCGCGCATTAAAAGAAAACTACAGGCTATCCACGATGTAGGCTTGGGCTATATCAGACTCGGGCAGCAGGCTACAACACTTTCAGGCGGTGAAGCGCAAAGAGTTAAACTTGCCACGGAACTCAGTAAAGTAAGCACGGGAAAAACAATGTACATTTTAGATGAACCGACAACGGGGCTTCATTTTGAAGACGTAAGAATTTTGCTTAAAGTGCTGAATAAGTTAGTAGAATTGGGCAACACGGTTATTGTAATTGAGCACAATATGGATGTAATTAAAATGGCTGATTGGATTATTGATCTTGGACCGAACGGCGGTGATTACGGCGGCGAAATTGTTGCCGAAGGTACGCCTGAAAAAATAATTGAAAACCCAAAAAGTTTGACGGGGAAATATTTAATTTCGGAACTCGAAGTTAATTAATAGAAACTTCTGATAAATTTCTTGACTGCTACGGTCGTACTGTCACATCCTAATAAATTAATTCTTTAATTTTTCTTAAAATACGGAACGGGAATCACCGGCAGACTTGTGTGTCCATCTTTATCTACGGATTGAACTCCAAACAAATAATTATCTTTAGAGTAGGGTATAGTAATAGTGGTATCTTTTGTGAATATTTTTTTTTGCCACACTGAGGAAGCCGATTCCCTGATTAAAATATTATATCCGGCAGTTCTTTTATTTTCAGATTTCTGCCATAGCAAAGTTGAAAAATTTGTTAATTTACTAACATCAATTCTTACCTTTTCCGGTGACTTTGGGGCAAGTGCTAAATTAGCCAAAGCCGCTGCATTTACCTGAGCAATTTTTTTTGTATAATTGAAATCAACAAATTTTGGCAGGTCACCGTATTCAATATCATTTTTTTCTAGAACATTCTGATGTTGATGATAATAATTTTCGTGCATTTCACAAAACCTGACCGCTGTAAATCCGGCATTATTAAAAGGAGTGTGGTCGCCGCCTCTTAAAAACCGGTCTTTTCTGTATATTAAGGTCACATGGATTTGGTCGACATAATTTTCACCTATTTCTTTTATATATCTTGCTAACTGTCTCGAACTTCCGTCATTTTCCGTACTCAAATATTTTCTCATTCTTTCCATTTTTTTAGTTTCCAGTGCAGGCACTCCTTCACTGAATATTCTTACTTTTACGTTTGTGAATAAATTTGTTCCGCTTGTATTGTTACTGCCCACCATGTCATTGTTAAATACACCGGCAATATTCCATTTTTCTTTTTTTGCTTTTTCAGCCAAATGTTTTGACCCGTATAAACCCTGTTCCTCTCCAGAAAATGCAACAAATAATATTGTGGCAGAGAATTTATATTTTGACATAACTCTTGCGATTTCAATAACAACTGCTACGCCGGATGCATCATCATCAGCTCCGGGTGCAAAACCGGTTGAATCCATAATATTCAAATTCCTTGAATCCAAGTGTCCGCTTACAATAAAAATTCTGTCGTCATTTTTGTTTGTACCACTTAATTTAGCTATCACATTTTTTAACTCAACGGGTCTGTTTATTCTTCTTCCGTCCGGTTTAAGTAAAAAAGAATCAAAAAACACTTCCATTCTTCCGTTGGAATTTTTTGCATATTGCTCAAATGTTTTTTTTACCCATCTTCTTGCAGCACCGATTCCTTGAGTTTTACTAATTGTATTGCTGAGAGTATGCCTTGTTTTAAAACTAACCAGTTTTTCTATATTATTTCTAATGTTAACGGATGATATGTTTTTTACTAGCTTAAGAATATTCTCTTCTCTGTTTCCATTGTATGATTGAGGGAAAATATTTATAGTAATAAAAATAATTAATGTTGAAATGCTTTTTTTATTAAATGGTTTCATAATTTTTTAAAATCTTTATAATTTTATAAAAAAAGAAAAGCTGCATAATTTGCAGCTTTTCTCGTCACTAATAATAAAAGAAATGGTTATAGATTCGGGTTACTATTTCTCTCATCATCCGGTATAGGGAAATATTGCCAGGTACCTGCACCTAAATGCCATTTATTAAAACGACGTTCATCCGGCAGTCTATTAGCTGTAACAAAAAGTTCTTTATCTCTTTCAATATATAGAGCATCAAGGTCAACAGATGTTAAGGGTGCTATATTATGTGAAGCCCTAACTTCATTAACCAGTGATAATGAGTTACCGGCACTTTGTCCTCTTAAAGTTAATTCGGCAAGCATTAAATTATTTTCTTGCCAGGTCATCATAATGCCGGGTGATTCTTGTTTGGAATATTTTAACTGCATATAATAGGTCTTACCGTCATTGCCTGTAATAGGACCTATTTTGATACGGTTAGCTTCATTTGGATCTGCATCAATATATCCTTTAAATCTAAAATCGGCTACATATTGTGTCCTGCCGGGTCCGGCTTGCTGCCAGTAGTAATTATCTTCCTGAACACTGTGAAGAGCTTTAAAATCAGGATCACCGTTTACCATTCCCTGCTGAGCAAAAGTAACGGCATTTGAATAGTCTTCCTTATATAAATATGTCCTTGCAATAACAGAATTTACCATTCTTATTGTAGCAGGGTCAGTAGTATATTTTAGTGATTCTTTAAGATTTGAGATAGCCAAATCATACATTTTAGCCGAACCTATAAAAGCTCCGCCGTCAATTGGTGAGCCTCCTTGAGTTTCCGTTAGTCCGAAATAAGTAGCATATTGAAAACGTGCAAAACCTCCGTAAAAATAACCCGTAAATAATGCATCATTTTTTAGCGATGCATCATTAACTGTCATCTTACCAACTCTTTCAACTAAGTTATCACCTAAAAAGCGATACTGACCTACACGTGTATATGGTGTTCTAACCGAGTTATTATCGAAGAAAATTTTACCGTTATCAATATCACGGAAGGTAGGGAATGTAGCATTAGGAACATTTTGACTGAAGAAGAATTGATCTGAAAGTCCGTCCGCAATTACATACAGCCTTTCTGTTGCGTTTGCAAATCTTGTTTTTACGCCTTTAATTAAAAAGGGTAATTGAGACGGGTCGTTTAAATCCCCATCTGCAACCTGGTCTATTAACGGATCAACATTTGAAACAAAATCTTTGCACGAACTGAAAGCAAAAAATGTTACAAATATCAATAGATATAATTTTATAAATTTCATTTTAACCTCCTAATTAAAAAGCTAACCTAACCCAAAAATTGTAAGTCCTTGGGTTTTGTATCGTTAGAAAATCTTGACCTCTTGTTAAGCTTCTTGAACCATTTTCATTTAACTCAACATCGGAGCCGGTGTATGGAGTTGATGTAAACAGATTTCTTGCCGAGAAACCTACTACAAAATCTGTTATATAGTTATTTGATAAATAATTTGTTAAAAGGTCTTTTAAGCTGTAACTTACACTAAGTTCTCTAAATTTAAAGAACTTTCCATCTTCAAAATAATTAGAGGGGTAATTTCCGTCTAACTTAGCAACTTTATTAGCAGTAGCAATATACTCAGCTGTTCCGGGTGTTTGTGTACTAAGTAAGTCATTAAGTTTATTAAGAGGTTCATAATTACCAAATCTTGCAGCAAAACGGGCTGTATTATTATATATAGTTCTGTCTAATGCCCAATCAAAAAGTGCATAAACATTTAATCTCTTAAATAATTTTAAATTGATATTTAAAGAACCCGTGTGTTTAGGAATTGGATTTCCCAAGTCAAACCTTTCAGATGAAACATCAGGCCCTGTATAATTACCATTTGCATCAAACAATGCACCATTAACTATTTGTCTGTAAAATTCGTGTTTTGGTAGTCCTTCTTTAATAACATTGTTGCTAAAGCCGTCAAATATAGGTTGTGCACCGCCTAAATCAGTTACTTCATTAGTTTGGTAGTTCCAAATTATTCCTACATTCAGTTCATAATTTGAATTTCTAAAAAGACTTGTTTGAAGTTGAGATTCAAAACCGGATGCTGTCATTGCACCAATATTAAAAGGAACAGATGTAGCTGTTAAACCCGTCGATGGTGCATTGTTCAATCCAACAATTGAATTTTTAGCATTTTGTTTGTAATAAGTAAATTCAATAGAGAATATTTTCAAGAATTCAGCGTCTATTCCAATTTCAAATTCTTTAATTCTTTCCGGTTCAATTTTACCGTTACCTATAGCATTAATAACTGCTCCGGGACCATATCCACCAACTGTTGATGCCCATAATAATGGAATTGGATCTGTAAGACCCGGCAACTGACCGCTTTCGCCGTAAGCAGTTCTTATTTTTAATAAATCAAAAATATCTGTACCGAATCCTAATTTATCTAAACGAACTGCGAAACTTCCTTTTGGATAATAAATACTTGGAGATTCAGTACCTATGGCACTTGCATAATCTCTTCTTATACCAAGTGTTAAGAAGTATTTGTCTTGGTAATTAAATGAATGTGTTGTGTAAATACCTGCTTCACGGCTGTTTGTAAATGCTTCACCGTAAAACTGCACGTCGGAACCTGCACCGATATCAGTAATCAGTTCGGTTGCGAAATTCTGAACACCTAAATTACTGCTTGAAAATTCGCGGTTAAAAAATTGAGTTCCCACAATTGAAGTAACCGATAAATCTTTCATAATGTTAAATACATACTGACCGTATAATGTATATGTAAATTGTTTGTTCAAACGATTGTATAAGTTCCTTTGTCCGTTCGTTCTAAAAGGATAAAACAAATTTGACGGGAAAGTTTGATCTTCCCTTGTATTACTGTTGTCAACACCTACCGTTCCATGAATTTCCATATTTTTAATTGGATTGTATGTTACATCAAAACTTCCAATAAATTGATTTTTTCTTGAAAAAGTTTTTAATCCTCTTATTGAAAGGCTGTCTAAAAATCTATATGATTGAGTAAATAACAAAGTGTTACCTAAATAACCAAAAATGTTATTATCATTTTGTGGTCTGTTAATATCTGTATAATTAAAAGTACCGTTTAACTTAATTACCAGATCTTTGCTTGGAAATGAAGTTAAACTTAGATTTACAGATTTTCTTTGCAAGTCATTATTCGGCAAAATACCGCCTTCAAAATGGCTTGAATAACCACCAAAATATCTCAAATAGTTGTTACCTCCGCCAATTGTAACATTATGATCACGAATATATCCTCTTACAAAATTTGCATTTGCATCTTTAGCAGATTTGAAAATATCCGTTGAATAATCAAATGATTGATCATTATATCCATAATTGTAATTATAAGTTACAGCAACGCCTTTACCACCAAGCGCTGTTTTGCCTGCTTTTGTAGTTATTAAAACAACACCGTTAGAACCGCTTGTACCGTACATAGCAGCTGCAGCAGGCCCTTTCAAAACCTCAATCTTTTCTATAGCGTCGGGATTAATTGAAGCCAGTGCACTGTTCCTTTGTCCTCCGGCATTGAAAAAACCTGTTTCAGCATCGTCAACTCTTACACCGTCAATGTAAATAACAGGTTGTTCATTACCATTTATACCACCACCGGCACGCATATAAAATCTGAATCCCGCACCGACATTACCGGAACTGCTTCTTACTTGAACACCAGTTACTTTTCCGGCTAGTAACTGTGACATGGTTTGATAATCATTATTATCTGTAAAACCCTTAGCATCAATTCTGGATACAGCAATTTCTGCTCTTGCTTTAGAAGTTTTGCCTGCAATACCGGTTACTACAATTTCACTACTCTGGAAAATATCCGTTTTTAAAGAAAAATCCTGTTCAATAGTTTTTCCATTTAAGATTATTTGCACAGTATTTTCCTTGTATCCCAAAAATTTTGCAGTTAATTCCACTGTTTGATTGTTCGACATATCCCCCGGAACGACAAATTCATATTCGCCATTTGTATCACTGGCTGTACCAATGTGCAGTGATTTAATTAATACATTTGCACCGGGAAGAGCTATACCATTTTCGTCTGTTATTTTTCCTTTTATAGTAGTTGGGTTTTGTCCAAAGACTAAAATGGGAAATAATAGAGCAAACGAAAAAATGAATATAATTTTTTTCATAACTACTCCTTATAGTTAATTAGTTAAACGTTTGAAGAAGATTTTGTGAATGGAGAAAAATTAGTTAATTGTAAATAATAACTATTGTATATTATTAATATTACTGTAATAAATTAAACATCTAATTTTTATGTATCTGTCTGAATGAAGTGGGTGTTTTACCGGAATATTTTTTGAAAAATTTAAAGAAATGAGATTCATCAAAAAAATTAAACTGATATACAATATTTATCAGTGGTTTGTCTGAATTGATTAATTCTTTACAAATTAACTTATATTTAAGTTGTCGTATATATTCACTGGGTGTTGTATTCAAATATTTATTAAAAGTATTTATAATATATACAGGGTGTTTGTTTGCCATTTGTGATAAATCATTTAAAGATAAATTACAATTGCTGCTCTCAATATTGTTTAGTAACTTAATTAACCAAACAGGTCTGTTCATTTTAGAATTTTGATCCATAAGATACTTGATTTCTAATATTTCGTATAAAATACCTTCTAAAACTTTGACCGAAAAAGAATTGTTTTTCTTTAATTCTTTTTTTAACCGTGTAAGTAAATTAGCATTATTTGAACTTTTTATAAAAAAAAAGTTCTTCATATTCAAACCCATTTTTTCTGCTTTGTTTATGAAATATTGAGGTATCTCAATGTTCAAACATTTAACACCGCTGCTAAAGAAGTTTGAATGCTTAGTTAGGGGAGGTTTGTATAAAATATCAAAACTTTTTATTTGAATCGATTCATTAGAAATATTTTCTTTAAAATAACCGTTTTCAACCAAGGATAAAATTGCATTGCTATGCGCATGTTTTATTAATTTAGAATCCTTTGAATAATAAGTTTCTGTAATCCTGAAATTACCTATTATAAAGCTATTTAAAATTAATCCTTTATAATTATAATCATACATTTTTTAAACTTGTTGTTTTTTATCAGGCTATAATAGAAAAAGTAATATATGAAAAATATTATTAATAAAAAATTAAATTATTTAACTTTTCATTTTTATATATTGGAAACTAAAATTTGACAAACAAGTTTCCTCTTCTTATTTTGGAAACTGAAATGAATAAAATAAGTTTCCAAATAAATTGAATCCTGAAAAAGAAAAAATTATAAAGTCCGCACAAACGTTATTTCTAAAAAAGGGTTTCTCAAAAACATCTATGGATGATATTGCCCGTAATCTGAAAATGAGCAAGAAAACTCTGTATAAATATTTCCCTTCAAAAGAAATATTACTTAAGGAAACGGTCCTAAGTTTTATGAAAACAAACAACCAAATAATGAAAACAATTATTGACGAAAAAGACAATGCCGTTGTTAAAGCCTATAAACTCTTCAATTTTATCGGACAAATAATATTAAAAATATCAAACAGTTTTTTGTTTGATCTAAAAAATTATAATCAGGATTTATGGGTTGTGATTGACAAACTTCGAATGAAATATTTGAAAGAGAATTTAAAGAAAATAATAGAACAAGGGAAAAAAGAGGGGTATTTTATTGATGAATCGTCTTTTATAATTATAAATAGTTTTACTTCCACTATTAGGGGCATTGTTAACCCGGAAATAGTATTGGTCAAAAATATATCAGTTGAAAGAGCCTTTAGTGTGAGCGTTAAAATATTAATGAACGGGATACTGACTTCTAAAGGTAAAAGAGTTTTTGAAAGTTTAAATATTGGAGCAAAAGAATGAAAAATATTAAATATGCGGCACTGTTTTTATCACTAATTATTATCGGGTGTAATTCAGATTCAAATAATAAAATTGAAGCATCGGGAACCATTGAATCAACTAATGTAATTATAAGTTCAAAAGTAAGAGGCGAGATAAAACAAAAACTGTTCATTGAAGGAGATAAAGTAGAAAAAGGGGATACTTTATACATTATTGACACTGATGAATTAAATATTCAACTTAAAAGAACGGAAGCAGCTATGCAAATGGCTGATGCTCAACTCAGGCTACTGATAAAAGGAGCTCGCAAAGAAGACGTGTTACAGGCACAATCTCTGCTTAAACAAACAGAAATAAATCTTAACAAGATTAAAAAAGATAAAGAGCGGATTGATAAACTTTTCAAAAGTAATGCCGTATCCGAGAAACAACGTGATGATATTACTGCAGCTTATCAAGTAGCTTTGGCAAAATATAAATCAGCAAAGCAGAATTTTTCAAAAGTAAGTAAAATTACTCGTCCTGAAGAATTGCAGCAAGCAGAAGCGAGATTAAAAGAAGCAAATGCTAATTTAAGTCTGATAAAAAAACATATAAATGACAGTTACATTACTTCACCCTTAAACGGATATGTTGTTAAAAAATTCTTTGAAGTAGGTGAGTATGTAAACCCTTCGTCTTCGTTATTGAAAATTTCTGATTTAACCAAGGTTGAATTAATTATTTACGTATCTGAAACAGAATTGGGGGGTGTTCGTCTTGGTGAAAAAGCCGACGTTTATGTGGACGCTTATCCTGAAAAAAGTTTTGAAGGTAAAGTGACTTACATTTCACCTGAAGCAGAATTCACTCCAAAAAATATTCAAACAAAGGACGAACGAACAAAATTAGTTTTTGCGGTTAAAATTGGAATTCAAAATCCTGAATTCAAACTAAAACCCGGTATGCCGGCAGATGCAGAGTTAAAAGTTGAAGGTTGAAAAGTTGAAGGTTGAAAAGTTGCAAGTTGCAAGTTGAAAGGTTGAAGGTTGCAAGTTGGTATTATTATTTATTTTAAAATTTAATGGGGTGTATTATGAATGTAGAACGTTTTGAGGATTTGGAAATTTGGAATGAATCAAGAAAACTTGTTGTTGAAATTTACAAATTGACATCAAATGAAAAATTAAAAAAGGATTTTGGATTAAAAGACCAAATCCAAAGAGCATCGGTATCAATTATGAATAATATTGCAGAGGGATTTGAAAGAGATTCAAACAAAGATTTTATTAGATTTTTATATTTTGCTAAAGGCTCTGCAGGTGAAGTAAGAAGTTTGCTTTACATTACACTTGATTTATATATAATTAACAAAGATAAATTCAAAGAATTATTCAATGATTCCGTTAAATTGATAAAAAAAATATCATCTTTAATTAAATACTTAAAAACAAAAACTTAATTAAACAATTTAAAACCTGAAACCTGACAACCTTTAACTTGAAACCTATAATTTCTATACAAAACCTTCGCAAAAAATTCGGTAACATAATTGCCGTAGATGGTATTTCTTTTAATGTAGAGAAAGGTCAAATGTTCGGACTTGTGGGACCTGACGGCGCCGGAAAATCTACAACGATTAGAATATTGTGTGGTTTGCTTTCTTCAGATGAAGGTGATGTAAAAATTTTAGATTTGGATATTAAATCACACAAGAAAGAAATTCAAGATAATATTGGTTATCTGTCGCAAAGATTCACTCTTTACGGCGATTTAACTGTGGATGAAAACATTGAGTTTTTTGCTAAAATTCACAGTGTAAAAAATTTTGAAGACAGAAGAAATGAACTTCTTCAATTCACACGCTTAAGTGAATTCAGAGGCAGACTTGCAGACAATCTTTCCGGCGGGATGAAACAGAAATTAGCATTAGCCTGCAGTTTAATTCACAAACCCAAAATAATATTTTTAGATGAACCCACAACCGGAGTTGATCCGGTTTCGCGTAGAGATTTTTGGAAAATATTAGCAAACCTATTAAATGATGGTGTCACTATTTTTATGTCAACCCCCTACCTTGATGAAGCAGAAAGATGTAATTGTGTTGCACTAATGAACGAAGGTAAAATAATTAGCATGGATACACCTGAAAAAATAAAAGTATCAACAAATAAAACTGTGATAGAACTAGTTGTCGGCAATGTTAAAAAAGCAGCTAAACATTTAAAAGAGCAAACAGATTTTGAAGTACAAATGTTCGGGGACAGATTGGATTTGATAACCGATAATTACGAAAGAGATTTAACCAAAGCTGAAAAGATTTTAAATGAGATTTCAATTGAAATTATAAGTCACAGAAGCAAAACACTCAGTTTGGAAAATATTTTTATCTTAAAAGTAAATGAAGAAAGTAAACAATTAATATGATATCGATTGACGTAAAAGAATTGACAAAAAAGTTCGGCGGCTTTACCGCAGTTGATAAGGTATCTTTCTCAGTTGCCAAAGGAGAAGTATTTGGATTTTTGGGGGCAAACGGTGCCGGTAAATCAACAACCATAAGAATGTTGTGCGGCATACTCGAGCCGACAACCGGCGATGCATTTGTCGGTGGTTTCAGTGTGATGAATGAACCCGATAAAGTAAAACAGAATATTGGATATATGTCACAAAATTTTTCTCTTTACAATGATTTAACGGTTGAGGAAAATATAAATTTCTTCGGTGGAGTTTACGGTTTGAATCGCAGAGAACTTCAAGAAAGAAAAAATTGGGTGTTGGAAATATCAGACTTAAAAGGGAAAGAAAATTTTATTACTTCTTCTCTTCCCGGAGGAATAAAACAAAGACTTGCACTCGGTACAGCTGTAATTCACCGACCGGCCATTGTGTTTTTAGATGAACCCACCAGCGGGGTTGATCCGATAGCACGACGACAGTTTTGGGAATTAATAAATAATATTTCCGGTGAAGGGACAACAGTTCTTGTAACTACACACTATTTGGAAGAAGCAGAGTTCTGCAACAACATTATTCTAATTAATGCAGGAAGTTTAATTGCACAGGGAACTCCTGCTACGCTTAAAAAAGATTATTTGAAAAATGAAATTATTGAAGTTGAATGCGACGTACCCGTAATTGCAATGGACATATTAGCAAAGCGAACCTTCGTTGACGATACATCAATTTTCGGGAACAACATTCATTTAAGTGTAAACAGTAACTATAAAAATAAATCACAAATATCGGAAAGTTTAAAAGCTGCTTCTTCAATAAATATAAAAAGAATTGATCCGATAGTGCCGACACTCGAAGATGTTTTTATTCACTTACTGGAAGAAGATAACAAATAAATGTTAACACGAATATTAGCCATATCAAAAAAAGAAATTCTTCAATTGAAGCGCGATAAAAGAATGCTGTTTGTTCTTTTTGTCTTCCCCATATTTTTACTTGTAATTTTTGGCTACGCCATAAATTTTGATGTCCATCATATTCAAGTTTATGTTTATGACAACGCAAAGTCAGTTGAGAGCAGAAACATAATTAGAATGCTCGGCAGCTCGGAATATTTTGATATACAGGGTTATATAAACAATGAAGCAGAAATTAAAGAAGTGCTTGACTTAAAAAAAGCTCAATGCGTAATTGTTTTTCCAAAAGAATTATCCCGTAAAGTTAATTCAAACCGAAACGTAAAAGTTCAAATATTAATTGACGGAGTTGACGGAAATACTGCATCAATTATTGCTAATTATATGAATTCAGCAACACTTGCTTACAATAATAAAATCATAAAAGAATTCTTTTTAAAAAAAGGAATACCCGTTTATACTCCCGTAAAATTAGAACCCGTTTTTTGGTTCAATCCCGAATTGAAATCCACTTTGTTTTTAATTCCAGGACTGATTGCAATGATACTTGTTATTACTGCCGTGGTTTCAATTTCTCTTTCAATTGTAAGAGAAAAAGAAAGAGAAACAATTGAACAATTATATGTTTCTCCTTTAAATTCTTTAGAAATGCTGCTTGGAAAATCTATTCCTTATACAATTATTGGTTTAATAATTTCAGCCTCAATTGTAATGGCAAGTAATGTAATGTTTGGACTTACAATAAGAGGAAATATATTATTATTGTTTTTTACAACATTGCTGTTTTTATTTTCTGCTTCTAATTTGGGAATATTTGTCTCAAGCATTGCCGATTCACAGCAGGTAGCTTTCCAAATGGCCACTTTAATTTCTTTGCTTCCATCTGTTATTCTTTCCGGTTTTATTTTTCCTATTGAAAGCATGCCTCCTTTTATCCAGATAATTACAAACATTACGCCGGCAAAATTTTATATAGTAATTTTAAGAGCAATATTACTTAAAGGTGTAGGACTGCAGGCATTTTGGCAGGAAATAATTTATTTGATTTTGTTTGCTTTTATCTTTTTGGGATTGGCAACTTTAATTAACAAAAAAGCAGCAACCAACAATTAAAGAAAATGCAGATAATAATAAATATAATAATAAAAGAATTTCTTCAGCTTAAAAGAGACCCGAAATTATTTGGTGTTATTTTTGTCGCACCGATTTTACAACTTGTTTTGCTGGGTTATGCTGCTACTTTGGATGTAAACAAAATTAACTTTACTGTCTTTGATCAGGACAATACAATTACAAGCAGACAATTTGTCGAACGTTTTACCCAATCAGGATATTTTAAAGTAGAGGCAAATGTAGATAATTATAATGATGCCGAAGATTTAATTGATAAAGGAAGTACAATTTTAACTCTTGTTATTTCTAAGGATTTTGAAAAAAATATAAACAGAAAGCAAACAGCAAAACTTCAGGCTATATTTGACGGTTCGAACGGGAATGAAACATCAATAGCTGCAGGTTACGTACAGGCCATTGTTGCAAACTATTCAAACAAACTTTTGTTGGATTTTAAAGATAAAAGCGGAAATAAAATCAGTTCTGTCGGGCAGATAATTCCTGAAATTAGAGTCTGGTATAATCCGGAGCTAAAAACAAGAATATTTATGGTCCCAAGTATAATGGGACTTCTTCTCATGGTTATTACTATTATTCTTATGTCAATGGCAGTGGTAAAGGAGAGAGAAATAGGAACTCTGGAACAACTTATTGTCACACCGATAAAACCCATCCAATTAATTATAGGTAAACTTGTACCTTTTATTATTATTGGATTTATTGACGTAATGCTTGTAATTGGAGTAATGGTATTTTGGTTTGATATTGGAATTAGAGGTGATTTTTTCTTTCTGCTTTTTTCATCTTTGTTATTTGTTTTATCTACTTTGGGGATTGGATTGCTTATCTCAACAATTTCAAAAACACAACAGCAGGCAATGATGGTTGCTCAATTCGGAGTGATGATGCCGATGATTTATCTTTCCGGTTTTACTTTTCCTATTGAAAATATGCCGCAAGTAATTCAGTATATTACATACTTAATTCCACTTAGATATTTCATTACAATTTTAAGAAGTGTTATTTTAAAAGGTACGGGATTTATAGAATTACTTCCGCAAGTAGGGATGCTATTTTTGCTTGGAGCAGTTATATTTACGGCAAGCGTATTAAAATTTAGAAAACGATTAAATTAATAGAGGTGATATGAAAATCAAAAAACCTAACAGAGTTAGTCACACCTACACACAAAACATTAAAGCAAAACCATCACTTGTTTTCCCACTTTTATGTCCTAACAGAGAAATAGATTGGGTAAAGGGCTGGATGCCGGATGAAATTATTTCAGAATCAGCTCTGGCTGAAAAAGATTGTATTTTTACAACTACAAACGAAGAGGGAAAAGCTATTTGGATAGTCACTGTTTATGAACCCGATGAATATAAAATGGAAATTGTAAAAATAGTGCCTGATTGTTTTGTCACAAATATAAGATTACAATTAAATGAAAATGAAAAAGGAAGTGATCTTGAAGTTACATACCAAATCACTTCATTAGGAAAGAAAGGAGATAAAAAAGTAAAATGCTTTACCGAAGAACATTATAAAAATTTTATGATGGCTTGGGAAAGTGAATTGAACTATTTCTTGATTACAGGGCATAAAGAAGACGAGTAAAATATCAAAAAAAAGTCGGAATTAAGATGAAAACTAATACAGAAACTCGAAATTACCGAACGGAAATGAACGATAAAATTTTGAATTCGGGATTTAGAGATTTTAATAAATTTTTTGCACTCGATAATAAAGCATACATCAACGGGGCACTTGATGCAAAAACCAAAGAACTTATGGGACTGGTAGCCTCAATGGTTTTAAGGTGCAACGATTGTATCTTTTATCACATCGACCGTTCAATAACAGAAGGAGCGACTAAACAAGAATTGTATGAAAGTTTTAACATTGCTTTGATTGTTGGCGGTTCTATCGTAATCCCTCATTTGCGCTATGCTTTTGAAATTACAGATAAAATATTGAATGTAGATAATAATACTGCAGAAAATGAATAAGAAATTAATAATTCCAAAACAGATTATAACTGTTGACCAAAAAGATAATATTTTATTAAAGGAATGTGTTGAAATAACCGACGGAATAATATCAGACATTCGAAAATTTTCACAAGATGAAATTACTAACTTTTCCGGTGAGGTAATAAATGCTGAAAATCTTACACTAATTCCCGGATTTATACAGACACATATTCACCTATGTCAAACATTATTCAGGGGATTAGCCGACGACCTTGAATTGTTGGATTGGCTTCAGTTAAGAATCTTTCCCTATGAAAATGCACACGATAAAAATTCACTTCATTCATCCGTGAGATTAGGAATAAACGAACTTTTACTCGGCGGAACAACCACAATTTTAGATATGGGAACTCTCAATCATCAGGAAGTGATTTTTGAAGAACTAATCAACTCCGGTATGAGAGCTTTTGCAGGAAAATGTATGATGGACGTAAATGATCTTTATCCCTCATTTAAATCTTCAACCGATAATGAATTGAAAAACACTTTGGAACTTGCTTACGCATTTCATAATAAAAATGGCGGAAAAGTTAAATATGGTTTTGCCCCGAGGTTCGTTCTTTCCTGTACTGAAAAATTATTAATTGAAACAGGGCAAATGCAAAAAGATTTTGATGGAAGCTTATATCACACACATTCCTCTGAGAATAAAAATGAGATTGAAGAAGTAAGAAAAAGGCACGGAAAAGAAAACATTGATTATTTTAATTCAATAGGAGTATTGAATGACCGAAGCGTACTTGCTCATGGAATTCATGTAAATGAAAAAGAAATTGATATTCTGAAAAATAAGAATGTGAATATTTCACACTGCCCGTCTTCAAATTTAAAATTAAGCTCGGGAATTGCTAATATACCAAGGTTTATAAAAGAAGGAATTTCTGTATCTCTCGGTGCTGACGGAGCGCCCTGCAATAATGAATTAAATATTTTTACTGAGATGAGATTAGCTGCACTTATTCAGAAACCAACGCACGGCGCAACTGCTATGGATGCAAAAACAGTTTTCAAAATGGCAACCATCAACGGTGCAAAAGCTTTGGGATTGGAAAACGAAATTGGAAGTATCGAAGTCGGGAAAAAAGCAGATGTTGTGCTTTTGGATTTGGAAACACCCTTACTTTCAATTTCTAATAATGAAGAAAATGTTTATTCAAAAATTGTTTATTCCGCCGGAAGAAATAATATTGATTCCGTGATGATTGAGGGAGAATGGGTTGTAAATAAAGGAAATTCATTACTTTACGATCAGAATGAATTACGAGCTTCCGCTGAAAAAGAATTGGAACAATTACTTCGAAGAGTATGAAAATAATATTTGCGACCAAGAACAAAGGAAAATTAAAAGAAATAAAACATATTTTTGCAAATTCTGATGTAGAGATTTTATCACTGAATGATTTTGAAGATTCTGTAGATGTTGAAGAAGACGGAAATTCGTTTGAAGAAAATGCTTTAAAAAAGGCTGAAGAAATTTTCTCACACTACAATCTGCCTGTAGTTAGTGATGATTCCGGACTTGTAGTTGAACAACTTAACGGAGCTCCCGGAATTTATTCTGCAAGATACTCCGGCGACGATGCCACAGATGAAAAGAACAATGTTAAATTGATTGAAGAGCTAAAAAATTTTCTAAAACCACATAAAGCTAAATTTGTATGTGCGGCTGTCTATTGTGATTCCAAAAACAGACTAATTACAACCGGTGAGTTTAAAGGTCAAATTATATCTGAACCAAAAGGGATAAATGGTTTCGGTTACGACCCTCTTTTTTTACCAGACGGACTTGATAAAACTTCAGCAGAAATATCCCCGGAATTGAAAAATAAAATCAGCCACCGCGCTAAAGCTTTTAATAAATTAAAACAA
>CAZTZZ010000003.1:28454-48898 GCA_964617905.1 uncultured Ignavibacteriaceae bacterium
AATATTGGAATCTCTTTTTCAATTATTTTATCGAGAAGTATTAACTGTTTGTCAATCAACTTTGTTAATACATTCTTTACTTCAATTGCCTGTTTAGTGGGCTTAAAATCACCAATAGATACAGTAGAACCAAGCGCACTTAATTTGTTATTAAGTTTAATAGGAAAATTTAACGGGTCCTGCGGACTTCTGTTTTTAGTTTGATACAATTCGTTTTCAATTTTTGTTAACTGTTCGATTACTTTTTTCCCGAAAGCTTTAATTGTATCAAGTTTATTATCATCTTTTAATTTTAGTAATGCCGAAGAAATATCTTTCTTTATTTTACGAATTTTTTTAACTGAATTATTTGTAAGTGAAAGTTTATCTCTTAAAGAAATTAAAAACTCAAATTGGTTTTGTAAATCTGCAATTGAAGATGAAGATCTTGGATCTTTTAAAATAGAAAATTTAGTTGAAAGTGTATCATTATTGATAATTAATCTTGCAGAATATTCTCCCGGTATTGCTTTTGGTCCGGTAACACCACCGCCCCAAAAAATCATTTTAGGAAATTTGTCGGCATCGGGATATCTCATATTCCAAACAAACGAATTCATCCCGGGATCTATTTTTATTACTTTTCGTCTTTTCTTCGATTTAGGCTTAAAAGTTTTTATTACTTTTCCTTTTCCGTCAATAATTGCCAACATTACTTTATTGCTGTCGGGTTTATCTTTTAGATAATAATTTATAACAACACCGTTGGGTGGATTTTGCCCTGCAGTTAATGAAGGTTTAGCTGAACCGCCTCTCAATCTGTAAGAAGGTCGGGGATTGAAAAGCCAATTATCAGAAGATATATTTTCATTGTTCAGTTTTTGTAAAGTAGTTAAATCATCCAAAACCCAAAACGACCTGCCTTGTGTTGCAACAATTAAATCATTATTTCTTATTGCTAAGTCAGTGATTGGAACGATAGGAAGGTTAAGTTGAAAACTCTGCCAATAATCTCCATCATTAAAAGATATATACATTCCAGTTTCTGTTCCGGCAAAAAGCAATCCTTTTCTGTTTCTATCGGCGCGGATCACTCTTGTAAAATGATTCTTAGTAATTCCGTCTGTAATTTTTTCCCAGTTTTTCCCGAAGTCATTAGTTTTATAAAGGTAAGGATGGAAGTCATCGGATTTATACATAGTTGCCGCAACATATAAACCGCCTTTGTTAAAAGGGTTTGCCTCTATAGAATTAATCTGAATCCACTCCTGCATTATGTCCTTCGGGGGAGTAACATTTTTCCAATTCTTTCCGCCGTTATTTGTAAAGTATATTTGCCCGTCGTCAGAGCCAGTCCAAATAATATTTTTGTCCAACGGACTTTCGGCAACAGTAAAAATTGTGCTGTAATATTCTATGCTTGTATTGTCTTTTGTTATCGGTCCTCCCGAAGATTTTAATTTATCTTTTGCGTTTCTTGTTAAATCGGGGCTGATTGCCTTCCAACTTTGTCCTTCGTTAACCGATTTGAAAAGAACATTACCGGCAGTGTATAAAACATTTGAATCGTGTTGAGAAAATAAAATCGGGAAATTCCATTGGAACCTGTATCTCATATCAATTGCACCGTGTCCCATCGGGTTATCCGGCCATACATTCACCGAGCGTATCTCTTTTGTTTTATGATTGTATCTTGTAAGAAATCCGTCGTACGAACCACCAAATACAATGTCAGGATTTCCGGGCTTTGGTGCTAACCACCCGCTTTCACCCCCGGCAGTCGGTTCCCAATCGTTTTCTGTTATTGTCCGTCCGTTAGACCTTGAAAATATTCTAACTGATGAATTATCCTGTTGTGCTCCATAAATTCTGTATGGAAAATGGTTGTCGGTTGTAACCCTGTAAAATTGTGCAGTAGGCTGGTTGTGATATGTTGACCAGGTTTTTCCGCCGTCGGTAGTAATCTGAGCGCCCCCGTCATCAGCAACAATCATATAATTTGAATTATCGGGATTTATCCATAAATCGTGATGGTCGCCGTGCGGTGTCCTTAATGATTTAAATGTTTTTCCTCCGTCTTTTGAACGCCAGAATCTCACATTTAAAACATAAACTTTATCGGCATCTTTTGTATCAGCGTAAATTTTAGTGTAATACCAGGCACGCTGTCTTAATTTTCTTTCCTTGTTTATTCTAATCCAAGTTGTACCTCCGTCATCCGATCTAAATACTCCCCCGTCCTTATCTTCAATTATTGTCCATATTCTGTTATTATTTACAGGTGAAACGGTAACTCCCACAATTCCTTTTATACCTTTCGGCAGGCCCTTATTTGAAGAAATATTTTTCCATGTTTCTCCGCCGTCAACTGATTTCCAAAGACCGGAACCTTTGCCTCCGCTTGAAAAACTGTACGGTGTCCTTTTTACTTGCCACATTCCGGCATATAGTATTCTTGGATTTACGGGATCCATAATTAAATCCGACGCACCGGTATTTTTGTTAACGAATAAAACATTTTTCCATGTTTTACCGCCGTCAATACTTTTAAATATTCCTCTTTGCTTGTTTGTCCCGAATAAATGTCCAATTACTGCTGTATATACAATGTCGGGATTTTTAGGATGAATTCTAATTCTCGAGATATGTCTCGAATCTTTTAATCCAATTTGTTTCCAGGTTTTACCTGCATCTACAGATTTGTACATTCCATAACCTGCCGATACATTACCTCTTAGTGTTCCTTCTCCGCCTCCGGCATAAATTACATTTGGATCCCAAGTACTGACAGCTACTGCGCCGATAGAGCCGCCAAAAAAACTGTCAGAAATATTTTTCCATGTTTGACCCCCGTTTTCGGTTTTCCAAACACCTCCTCCCGTTGAACCGAAGTAATATGTAGTTTGTTGTCCGGGAACCCCGGTTACGGCATCAGCTCTTCCGCCTCTGAAAGGTCCGATGTTTCTGTATTTCATTGATTTAAAAAAAGCAGTATCAACTTTATTTAAATATTGAGCATCCAAATTTGAAATGAAATAAAGGGAGAATATAATAAGTATAATCAAGGATAATCTTTTACTTAGCTTCATAGCTTTGCCTTTAAAATTTAAAAAGATTTAAGTAGTTAATTGAAACGAATTTTAAAATATAAATTTATTCTTGAAAAAGGATAATTATTTTTGTGCAATCAAAATCTGGATTGTCCCGAAAGTTAAAATATGTTTCTCCACTTTTGAAAAGCCTGTCTTCTTTAGTAATTTTTCTAAATCAACTTTTTTATCAAAATCACCAACAGAATCCGGAAGATATTTATATGCTTCTCTGTTGCCCGATATAATCCCGCCTATAAAAGGTAGAATGTGATTGAAATAAAATTCATATAACATTCTTAGTATAAAATTTTTCGGTAACCGAAATTCAATTATTGTTACTTTTCCATTATTTTTTAACACATTTAAAAAAGAATGGAATCCTTCTTCAATGTTATAAAAATTTCTTACTCCAAATGCTACTGTTATATTTGTGAATGATTCAGATTTTAAAGGTAGTTTTTCAGCAACTAATTGAATATTATTTCCTTTTATCCATTTACTTTTAGAATTGAATAATTTAAGCATGTTAAAAGAAAAGTCAGCACCAAATATTTTTTTCACCCCCATTTTTTTAGCTTGTATTGCAAAATCACCAGTACCGCAGGCAACATCTAATAATATTGAATCTTTGTTTAAATCCGAAAGTTTTAGCGCCTTTTTTCTCCAGTAGAAATCAAGCCCGAAACTGAGCAGGTGGTTTAGAAAATCATATTTATATGCGATATTTTCAAAAATTAACTTTACTTGTTTTTTTTTATCGGCTTTCAACACAGAGTCATTATTTATTTGATGAATGTGGTTGTATTCAAATTCCTCTTTGCCGATTTTTCTTCTCCACCAATTAAATAAATATTTACCGCTCCACAATGCAAACATCATAAAAACCAGTCCACCGAAAAGGTCTATTACATAATGGTACCACAAATAGACGGTTGAAAAAATAAGTAACGAACCCCAGGGAATAAAAAAGTATTTTGATTTACTCTTGAGCTTGGTTGACAAATACATAACAATAAGCGTCATCATTGTATGCCCGCTGGGGAATACATCTCTTTGAACAATTGCAGCAGGGTTAGGTGTATTAGGCAAAAGAGATTCACCGAAGTTTGTAAGGTCTCTTAAAAAATTGGTAAGGTACAATCCCGGTAATTGCTGATTGATGGTTGAAAAATTATGCAGGGTAAATCTCGGTCCAATTCCGGGCAGCAGAAAGTATCCCAAATATGAAAGGAAAAAACCGTAGATAATCACAAAAACAGAAAATTCAAATGCAGTATGTTTATTGTTATAAAGTAGTAATAAACATAAAATAATCGGCAGCAAATAAAATGAACCGTAAACAATTTGCAGAATTTCCGTTAGAAAAGGGAATGCGAATTGCTGAAGAAATACAGTTGGGTCAGTTCCGAATATCCATCTGTCAGCTTTTATAAATAACCAGTCGTAATCAACAGGTCTTATAGCATGTACAAGAAGATAAATTTCTTTAAATGTTAATAATACAAGCGGTGCCAAATACCAGTAATGAAATATCTTTAGGGCTTTGAATTTATAGTTGTATTCAATAAATGCCATTAATAAGACAAAAGAGATTAACCCGATATTTAAAAGTATTAAGGTAGACCAAAGTGCTACAACATTTTTAAAAACAATATTTATAACAGACAATAAAATAAAAAAGGAAATTGTAACTAAATCATATGCCTTAATGTTTACAATAAATGATTTAATTCTGTCCATATTATAATTCTAAATTATAGTTGTTATCTATTATTAATTATTCTTTAAAATAAATTTTGATAGTTTAATAAAATCTTCAATATCTAAATTTTCTGCGCGTTGAGATAAATCAATTTTACAATTACTAAAATCATTGTTTTTAAATATACTATTACTTAGAGAATTTTTTAATATTTTTCTTCTGTTACCGAAGGAAGCTTTTACAACTTTAATAAATGTTTTCTGTACTAATTCCTCTTCCTTTATTGTTCTAAATCTTAAATGTACTACTGCAGAATCAACATTGGGTTTTGGATAAAAGACATTTCTTGATACTTTAAAACAAAAAGAAACATCGCAAAAATAATTTAAAATTATTGAAAAAATCCCATAGTTTTTTGACCCTTTAACACCAATCATTCTTTTAGCTACTTCGTGCTGTACCATAAATACTGCTTCTGATACTAAATTGTTATTATCAATCAATTTGAAAATAATAGGTGAAGTGATGTTGTATGGTATATTTCCTATGATTTTTATTTTTTTTTCATTCTCGTTATAATATGATTTCAAATCAACATTTAAAAAATCGTTATTCACAATATTTAATTTAGGTGAAAGTGTTTTTAGATTTTCAATGACCCTTGTATCTATTTCTATAGCTGTTAGATTATCCGTCTTTTCTAAAATTAATTTTGTTAAAGCACCTCGTCCCGGACCAATTTCAATTATATTATCATCATTTTCGGGTTTGAATTCTTCAATTATTTTTTGAAGAACATTTCTGTCCCGGATGTAATTTTGTCCGAATCTCTTTAGCGGTTTATTTTTTTTGCGTTCCATTAATTGAATTTACTTTCAATTTCTTTTAATTCTTCTTGTTTTTCTTCCCAAAGCAACAATAATTTTTCAAGTTCTTTTTTTGTCCTGCCGTATTCCAAATTAATGTTTTGAGCTTTATCGAGTTCATCGTATAAAGATGAGTCTAATAATTTCTTTTCCAATTCAATTTCTCTGGTTTCGAGTCTGTTTATGTTTTCTTCCAGTTTTTTTATTTCCAGGTTTAATGCTTTAGTTGCTTGAAATCTTTTTTGTCTTTTTTCTGCTTCAATTCTTTTCAGTTCTTTTTTGTTTGTTAAAGTATCAATGTTTGTGTTTTTAATTTTGTTATTTTCTGTTATATTTTTTTTTAATTCTTCTTCTTTTTTCCAAAGGTAATAATCTATATCTCCTTCGTAAAACTTTATTTTATTATTTCTTATATCAACAATTTTGTTTGCCACCGGTCTTAAAAAATCAACATCGTGCGAAACAATAATTAACGAACCAGAAAAATTTACTAAGGCTGTCTGCAGTAATTGAGTTGAAGCCATATCAAGGTGATTTGTGGGTTCATCCAATATTATAAAGTTGGATTTGGTTAAAAGTATTTTTGAAAGCGCAACCCTGCTCTTTTCACCTCCGGATAGAACGGAAATCTTTTTATAAACATCGTCACCTTTAAATAAGAATGATCCCAGCAGTGTTCTTAGCTGGTTTTGAGTTAATTCGCTGTTCATACTTTCAAGTGTTTCTAAAATGGTTTGGCTTTTATCCAAATCATCGGCTACGTCCTGTGAATAATAGGAAGTAAAAACATTATAGCCTAATTCAATACTACCGGAAGTAGGTTTTAATTTTCCCGCGATTATTCTTGACAGTGTTGTTTTACCCGCACCGTTCGGACCAACAAAAGCAATTTTGTCTCCTCTGTTTATTTGAAAAATTAAATTTTCAAAAACAACGTTATTATCAAACGATTTTGAAATTGATTTTAGTTGTGCAACCGTTTTACCCGATTTTTGTACATCCGGAAACTTTATTGAGATTGATTTTTCTATATCCGGTAATTCAATTCTTTCAATTTTTTCAAGTTGTTTTACCCGGCTTTGCACTTGTTTTGCTTTAGAAGCTTTATATCTGAATCTGTCTATAAATTTTTCTGTTTCTTTAATCTTCTTTTCCTGTTGTTCGGCTTGTTTTAAGTTAAGTTGGTCTCTATCAATTTTATAATTAAGGTATGAGTTATAATTGCCGTTAAAAATAAAAAACTTACCACCGAAGAGTTCCAATGTTTTATTTGTTATTTCATTTATAAAATATTTATCGTGAGATACAGTAAGAATAGCTCCTTTATATGTTTTTAAAAAATTAGTGAGCCATTTTAATGAATCTAAATCAAGATGATTTGTCGGCTCATCCAGAAGCAGAATATCATTTTGGGAGATCAATATTTTTGCCAAAGCAATTCTCATCTGCCATCCACCGGAAAATTGTTCGGCGGGTTTTTCAAATTCATTTTCATTAAAACCCAAACCAACCAATATTTTTTTAACTTTGGCTTCGCTAGAAAAGGAGTCTAAATCTTCAAGTCTGTGGTGCACCTCGCCAAGCTGGTTTATTAAACTGTCTCTTTCATCTTCTGAAATATCCGGTTTATTTAATTCATATGAAATTTCGATTTCTTTTTTTCTGAGAAGAGTAATATCTGTGAGTGCAGACATTGCTTCATCTATTAAAGATTTACCTTTGTGTACTATATTTTCTTGCGGAAGATAACCGATTGTTGCAGATTTAGCTTTTTGAATTTTTCCTGATTCAGGGGAAAGCTGACCGGTTATTAATTTTAGAAGAGAGGATTTACCGGTTCCGTTTGCTCCGATCAATGCAATTTTATCTCCGGAGTTTATTTTAAATGAAACATCATTATATAAATATTTACCGCCGAATTGTAAGGATATTTTTAAAATGTCAATCATTAGAAATTAATCTTGAGGTAAGATAAATATGACAGTGCTCGTTATTTTCTAAGCACGGCAATTTTGCCTGTGGTTACGTTATTTCCGTCTTTATCAAATGCAACAATAATGTAAACACCGCTGCTGACAAATTTTCCGCTTTGGTCTTTGCCGTCCCAGGAAGCAATTCTTCCGCCGGGTGAAGTAAATTCTCTTAATAATTTGCCTGAAATTGTTAGAATCTTAATATCAGAATCTTTAACTAATCCGTCAATTATTAATTTGTTGCTGCTTTCATCGATTACAAAAGGGCTAGGATAAGTGAACAATTCTGTAAATTTACTTACAGGTTTAACAGCAGTTGTTGTAAATGATGTCAGTCCGTTATCTGTACCGACAAAAACCTCTCCTGTGTTTTTGTTTATAGCTAGGCTTGTTATTATATCGGAAAGCAATGCACTGTTTGAAGTATTAAGTGTTTTTAATAATCTGGAACCGTCCGAATTTACGAGCAGCAGACCCTGATTTGTGCCAACCCACTTTTGATTTAACGGATCAACTGCAATACAATTAATGCTTTGCTGTCTTAAAGAAAAGACCGAACTGATTTTTAAAGCAGAACCGCTTGATGATATTGCACCTAAATTGCTTATAATATTAACACCGAAATTACTGCCGATCCATAATTCTCCTCTATCATCGAGAGCAATAGCAGAAATGGAATTGCTGTTTAAACCGTTTGATGAAGAAATAAATCCGGAAATATCATCAGACGTGCTTGTAAGTGTAGAGTTTTCGTTGAAAAAAAACAGACCTGATTTTTTCGGATCGGTGGAACTGTACCATTTTGTATCGAATTGATCTACAACTAAATTAAAATGAAATTGAAGTGTTAAATTTATTTCGGAAGGGACTTTAAAATGATGCCAAACACCCGCTGGAGAAATTACATTAAGAACATTTCTGTCGGTTGCCCAAAAGTTTAGTGTCCAAATATTGTTTTTAGAATCTGCACCGAAACCTGAAATAACAAGAAAATCCGGATCTGTATCAATTCCAACCAAATCTGTATTGTTCACATCATAATTTGTTATCGAATTTTCTGTTACTTTTACAAATCCGTTACCCCAATTACCAAAATATTTTGTGTTATCGGGAGCTGCGTACACAACGTGATAGCTGTTTGATGGTAGTTCGGTTGTATTTGATTTATCAAAAGTTGTCCATTTATTTCCGTCAAATTTATAAAAGCCTACTCCCGTCACATCTCTGCCGCTAGCAGACCAAAGAACTCCGTCGTTATCTATTACCATGCTTGGAAATTGATTAGCAGCCGGTCCGTTTGGATAAATGTTTTCATTTTGTGCATTGTAAACCCGGATGATTCCTTTGTCGGAAGCGGCAAGCAGACCTAACGTTTGTGAAAAAGCTAATGCATTTAGATTTACAGAAGAAGTATATCTTGTAAATACATTTATACCGTCAAAAGCACTAAGACTGTTTCCCGATAAAATGTAGAGAGTATCTTCTACAACTAGAAGGTCTTTAATCTTTTTACCGCTGAATTGAGATAGAAAAGAAGACCAGGTTGAACCGCTGTTCTTGGCTAAGCCATTATTTGTCCCGGCAAAAAGTATTGAATTAAAACTTACAATTTTGGAAATACTATTTGAAGGAAGACCGTTTGTGGAAGTAAAGACATTCCAAGATTCGGGTGCAGATAAATTTACTGCTCCTGGTTTTTGTACGGCAATGCCTGAAATGGTTGCGGCATAAATTAATCCGTTATTAAAAATGCTGTTTACTCCAATATTGGAAGGAAAGCTTCCGAACTTAAAAAATGTATCGAGAAAAAGTAAAGTTTTTGAATCGATGAGTGAAATACCGAAATCAGAGGCTACAATAATGGTATCTCCCGTAACCGATAATTGATTTATTGCTTTACTGCTTCTGCCTGAATTGAAAATATCTAAAATTGAAGATGAAGTATTTGTCACCGGATCATAAATATCAATAATTCCGTTTTCGCTGCCGAACCATATTTTCCCGGAATTGTCAATTGTTACTGCAGTTAATTTTATTCCGCTAAATCCGTCGGTTTTATGCAATGTAGTATAGTTATTTGTGCCGGAATTAAAAAAGAATCCTCCTCCGCTTGTAGCCCCCCAAATTCCTGAATTATTTGTCTGTAATGCCGTAACTCTTTTCATGTCAGTAAAATTTTTAAAATTTGTAAACTGCTGAGCATAAATTTGCGGGATCATTAATAAAAAAATTAATAATATAAGGAAACGGATTTTTGATAATTTCATGTGCATTAATTTTATATAAGTATGATTGAAATATTTAATGTAAAATACAAAATATAATTTTAATTGATTATAGTTTTTTCATTATATCAGCCATTTCTATTGCGGCTAACGTTACATCTGCACCTTTATTCTTACCTTTATCACCGGCTCTCTGTAAAGCTTGTTCTACTGTATCGGTGGTTAAAACACCAAATAATACCGGTTTACCGTATTTAATAGAAACCTGTGTTATTCCCATACTAACGGATTGCGATACATATTCAAAATGGGGTGTTTCTCCTCTTATCACCGCACCGAGACAAATTACTGCATCATATTTATTTTTTGAAAGTAAAACATCTGCAGTCAAGGGAATTTCAAAAGCACCCGGAACTTTTATAATATCAATATTTTCGTCAAGGCATCCGTTTTCTTTTAATGTACTTAATGCCCCGTCGAGTAATTTTTGACCTACAAATTCATTAAATAGACTTAAGATAATAGCAAATTTAAATTCAGAAGCGGAATGTTTCCCTTTAATAACCATATAAATTTTCTTTTAGGCAGTAATTCTATATTGATTCTTTTTCATATTTTCAAGAATATCATATCCTACGTAATATTTTCCAAAATTTTTATCGTCTTCTCTTTTACCGCCGTGAAAATCTGAACCACCCGACGATAAGAGATAAAATTCATTAACAACACCTTTATAAAAATTGACTCTACTCGGAGTATGCGAAGGATGAACAGCTTCTATACCGTCTACTCCGGCATCAATTAAATCTTTTAATAATGCTTCCGGCATTTTACCGGGATGTGCTATAAATGAAAGACCGCCTGCGTCATTAATAATTTTAAATGCACTTTGCGGTGAAAGATGGACTTTCTTTTCGTGAGCAGGACACCCATTACCTATGTATTTATTAAATGCTTCCAGGTAGGATTTTACATAACCTTTCTCGTATAAAAGTTTTGCAATATGGGGTCTGCCTATAGCTGATTTCTTACTTGTAAGTTTTATTTCATCTATATTTAATGAAAACCCGAGTGAATTTAATTTATCAATTATTCTGCAAGCACGTTTGTATCTTTCATCTCTAAAAAATTTTAGGTAGCCTTTTAAATCTTTATCTTTTGGGTCAAACAAATAACCCAATATATGAATTTCACTTCCGCCAATGTCAGTACTTAATTCAACCCCTGGTATTACTTCTACTCCTACTTTTTTTCCTAAAGTAAATGCTTCGGAAAAAGCACTAATAGAATCGTGATCGGTAATTGATATTGATTTTAAACCTAACGATTTTGCTTTTAAAATAAGTTCTTCGGGAGTGTGAAAACCATCTGAATGTGTTGTGTGAGTATGTAAGTCAACTTTGTCAATCATATAATCAATTAAATAATTCTTTAAATTGCTCGTACTTAAGTATTCTTAATTTTGAACTCTCAAGTTCAACAAATCCTTTTTTTGCAAATGAATGCAGCGTGCGTGAAATAGTTTCCCTTGAGGTACCTGCCATATTTGCCAGATCGTGTTGAAACGGCAGCTTTTCTATTTCAACAACACCGTTTTTTATTGTGCCTTTTTCTTCGGCTATTTGCAATAGAACTGTTGCTACTTTACCTTCTGCATCGTTTAGAGATAATGATTTTATTCTCATTCCGGCTTCTCTTAAACGGCGGGTAATTTCTTCCAATAAGTCAATCGAAACTTTCGGGTAATTGTTAATCAATTCTAAAAAGTCTTCACGTTTTATCATGTATAGTTCGGTATCTTCCATGGCTGTAACATTTGCCGACCGCGGCATTCCATCCAACAAAGACATTTCTCCAAACACGTCCGAGTCGTGCAGTAAAGATAAAATAACTTCTCTTCCGTCATCGCTTTCGCGGGAGATTTTTACTTCACCCTTAACAATAAAAAAAAGAGCATTACCCTCATCGTGTTCAAATAATATAATATCTGTTTTTTTATAATTTTTTTTTATACAAACTTTATCAATTTGTAAAAGAGTCTCATCGTTGAGTGAGCTGAAAATGGGTATTTTATTCAAAATTCCTTCATATTTAGACATATATTACCTTTAAAGTTATCTATGTATAAAAAATAAAATGGTTTAATTTGATAATCAATTTATACCTAAATAAAACTGTACATTACAAAAAACTAATATAAACAAGTTCAATATAAATAATCTTAATTATTGTGAATTTGGTTTGAATAAAACATTGCATTTTTAGGGTTATGTGTCTATTTTTATTATCTTAATTTTTTTTACAATTACTCTGGAGAAAATAAAGTTATGGCTATGATGGCCAAAATGCGAAGCCTTGCACCTGCGTTTATTATGACAGTGGGTGTGTTATTTGTTCTCTTTATGGTTATTTCCGATTCTAGTGTTTTGAAGAATTTTGGAGGTGCTCCCTCTGATGTCGGATCAATCAACGGAGAAAGTATATCATATAAAGAATTTTCAAAAATTCTTGATCAGCAAAGAGAAAACAGAAAAAAACAAACCGGTAAAGATATTGCCGATGAAAACTTAAACCAATTTAGAGATCAGGTTTGGGATGCTGTAGTTACTCAAACTCTTTTTGCACAAGAGATAAAAAAACTAAAAATTGCAGTTGCTGACGATGAAATAAAAGACTTAATTTTAAGCGATAACCCGCCTCAATTTCTAAAACAAAATTTTATTGATTCTACGGGTAAATTTAATAAAGATTTATATCGTCAAGCCCTGTTTGATGCACAGAATAAACAGGCATTAATTCAAGCCGAAGAATTTGTAAGACAAAATATTTTGACACAGAAACTGCAGAGTCTACTCTTAGCTACCGTAAATGTAAGTTATGCAGAAATAGAGAGAAAGTTTATTGAACAAAAAACTAAAATGAATGTGGAATATGCATTGTTTCCCAAAACAGAATTCCCTGATTCATCCATTAAACTTTCTGAAACCGAATTAAAGAAATATTATGATGAAAATATTGATAAATATAAAATCCCTGCTAAAAGAAAACTAAAATATGTGTTATTCCCATACAATGCATCTGAAGGTGATTCTTCAATAGCAAATAAAAATTTATCTGTAGTTATTAATGATTTCAAAAAAGATCCTTCGAATTTTAAAAAAGACGCAGAGATATTTTCTTCCGTACCTTACTCTTTAGACACACTTAATATTTCTCAGTTTCCCGTTGAAGCGAGCACTGCTGTTACTAAGACTAAACCGGGAAGTTTAATAGGTCCGATTCCAACAACAGGGGGTATGAATTTATATCATTTAATAAAGACTGTCCCTTCTAAAAATATCGTTGTGCGTGCTTCTCACATTCTTATAAATCAATTCGGCAATGATGCAAAGAACAAGACCGAAGCTATGAAGTTATACAGGCAGTTAAAAAGCGGTGCGGATTTTGCAAAAATTGCTAAAGAGAATTCGGCTGATCCCGGAAGTGCGGCAAAGGGCGGTGATTTAGGATGGTTTGGTAAAGGAAGAATGGTTAAAGCTTTTGAGAAGGCAGTATTTAACGGAAGGCTTAACCAAGTTCAAAAACCGGTAAAGACTAATTTCGGCTACCATATAATAAAGGTTACCGGAAAATCAAAACGTTCTTATGTTGTTGAAAAAATATTCAGTGAGATAAAACCTTCGGCAAGAACCAAAGATGATATTAAAAATAAAGCAGGAGATTTTGCATTCTTGGCAGATAAAAATGATTTTGAAAAAGAATCGAAATTACTAAACTATAACATTCAGGAAACCCCGGCTTTTTCAAAAGGGAAATTTGGTGTACCCGGTTTGGGCGTAAATAAAAGATTAATGGAATTTGCATTTGAAAATGATTTAAATACCATTAGTGAAGTCTTTACACTGTCAAACGGTTTTGTTGTGGTAAAAATATCTGAAATACAAAACAGCAATATCCAGCCATTTGATCAAGTTAAAGCAACCGTAAAACAACTTCTTACAAGTAAACGTAAAATTCAATTAGCCAAACAAAAAGCACTGAGTATTAAAGCTAAAATTAACGGTGATTTATCAAAGGCAGCTAAAGTTGATAAATACGTGAGTGTAAACACAGTAAATGATATTTTACCGTCCGGAAGTATTCCTGGTATCGGTCAGGATTTTGCTTTTTCTGAAGGTGCTTTGAGGGCTGAATTAAATCAGATTACAGATCCGATTAGCGGTAAAAGAGGAGCTTATTTGCTTAAAGTATTAAGCAGAGTACCCTTCGATTCGTCGGCTTTTGCAATTCAAAAAAATTCAATCAGAGACAATATACTAAACCAGAAGAAGAGAACGTTTATCAATAATTGGATTATAAAAATGAAAGAAAAAGCTGATATTGTTGATAACAGATATTTATTTTACGGACAATAAAAGAGAAAATTTATAAAATCTTAATTTTTTAAATCCCCAAATATTATTTATTTGGGGATTTTATTTTTAAAAATATTTGTTTATTTTATACACACAATAAAATCTAATTAATATTTATGACAAAAAAGCTTGCAGTATTATTCTTCATTGTCTCTGTTCCGTTATTTGCTCAATATAACGGAAGTAAATTTTCAATTGGAATTAATTCTCTATACACAACAACCTCTAAAATATTTTTATTTCCAAATTCATCCGACGAAATATTAAGAAATAAATCGAATGATATTGACAACATTTTCGATTTCGGCGTGGAATTCCGTTATAGATTTTCTAAAGATTTAATTATTGGTTTGAATACCGAATATATGAAGGCTACACAAACAGGTGTTAATATAACCGGGTTTGTTGCTAATTCTACAGTGGCAATTAGATCTGAAGACGGGTTTGAATTAATACCGGTTGAACTGTCTATTTATTATGTATTGCCTTTTTCTACTGATAATTTTAAGTTTTTAATGGGAGGCGGCGGCGCAGCTTACTTTGGAAACCATATCAGAAAAGTTGGAACTGTTGAAATAAATAATATTTCCAGAGACTTTGCCTACGGAATTCACGTTTCTTTATCAATGGAATATCTTGTAGCTCCACAAGTTACTGTACAAATGGGGATGAAATTCAGAGATCCTGACTTCAGAGTTTCAAGTCAATATTCGAGCAGTTCTGTATCTATCGGAGGAAAGATGGTTACTTTTCCTGTAGATAAATTTAATTCGAGAATAAATGTTGACGGCGTTACCTTCACTCTCGGTGTTTATTATGATTTTTAATTGATACATAATTAAAATAATTTTTATTCGCACTATTATCTTTTTCATTCCTTTATACTAATACTTTTTTTTTATAGCTTTGTCAATCTATGTTAAGTAAAATTGTATATTTAGCGGGTTTCATGGCTACGGGCAAAAGTACTATCGGACCTATATTAGCAAACACTTTGGGGTGGAGTTTTTACGATCTTGACGATTTAATTGGAAAGAAATATGATACATCCATTAAAAAATTGATTAACGAAAAAGGTGAATCTGATTTTAGAATTATCGAAAGCAAAGTGCTCGCTGATTTGAATCCAGCCAATAATACAATCGTTTCCCTGGGCGGAGGTACAATGCTCAATCAATCAAATATAGATTTAATGAAAAAAAGGGGATTGATTGTTCTGTTCGAAAGTCCCGAAAATGAAATTTATCACAGAATGAAAAATAAAAAAAGCCGACCGTTAATACTTACACCGGAAGGAGATATTCTTAATGAAAAAGATTTAAGAAATAAAATAATCGAACTTCTTAAATCTAGAGTAAAATTTTACGAACAGGCAGATATAAAAATTAACACTGCCTATGACAGGGTAGGAATTACGGTTGATAAATTAATTAAAATTTTAAAAAAAGAATATTTAAATGCATAAAAAACTTAAAGTCAACTTAAAAGAAAATCCGTACAATATTTTTATCGGGAATTCAATAATAGAAAAAATCGAAAATTATATTGAAAAGAATTTAATACACAAAAATGTTTTAATTATAATTGATGAAAAGGTTTTCACTCTGCACAAAAAACTGTTGAAAGTGTTTTCAAGGAAGAATTTTTCAAAATTGAATTTCTACTCCGTACGTGTCAGGGAATCCGTAAAATCTTACGGTTCATTGTTAAAAGTTCATTCTTTTTTGCTTGAGAAAAATTATGGGAGAGACACAACAATAATTGCAATAGGCGGGGGAGTAATAGGTGATTTAGCGGGATTTGCAGCGTCCATTTATATGCGAGGAGTTCACCTTGTACAAATACCGACAACCCTACTTGCTTCCGTTGACAGTTCCGTCGGCGGAAAAACTGGCATAAATTTTAACGGAATGAAAAACATAATCGGTGCGTTCTATCAGCCTAAGCTGGTTCTTGTTGATACTACTTTCTTATCTACTCTTCCCAAACAGGAGCTTACATCGGGTTTGGGCGAAATAGTAAAATATTCATATTTGTGGGATAAAAATTTCTTTAATTATTTACATAATAATTTTTTAGAAATTTACAAACTGAATGAAAAAGTTCTGTGTAAAATAATCTACAACTCTCTGTTAATAAAAAGTACAATAGTAGCTCAGGATGAAAAAGAGGGAAGTGTAAGAAAAATATTAAACCTCGGACACACGTTTGCACACGCTTTTGAATCTTATTCGAATTTTAAAGTTAAACACGGACAAGCCGTTGTTGCGGGCTTGGCAGCATCTTTATATCTGTCGAATCAATTGGGGATTATTAACAATGAAGACTTAATCAAATATTTATCTTTGCCCGCTTCAATAAAAATAGGCTCTTTTTTAAAATCCGTTGACAACAAAAAAATTGTTGATTTTATGAAATCAGACAAAAAAAATGTTGACGGAAAGAACAGGTTTGTACTTTTAAAGAATGTGGGCGAGATACTGCTCGACGTTGAAGCTGAAAATTCTCAAATTAATTCTGTAATTAATAAAACAAAAAAACTATTCAATTGAAGCGTGATTTCCACAGACATATTTTTATGAAATATTCACTTCTTATTTTAATTATATTTTCATTTTTATGTAAAGCGCAGCCTAAGAATGAAGTGCGAGCTGTTTGGATTGCAACTGCTTTTAATTTGGACTGGCCGACAACACAAGGAGCCAAAAATCAAAAAAATGAAATTAAGAATGTATTAGACTCATTAAAAGAAGCTAATTTTAACACCGTTTATCTGCAGGTTCGGGCAAGGGGCGATTTATTGTATCCTTCTTCTGCAGAACCCTTTGCAAAATCATTAACGGGAAAATTGGGTAAATCACCGGGTTACGATCCACTCAAATATTTCATATTGCAGGCACATAAGAGGGGAATTGAAATTCACGCTTGGTGGAATGTTTACAAAGTATACGGAAAGGGCACCCCCGAAAACACAATTCCCAAACACGTTGTGCTTTCCAAACCAGGGCTTTGCAAATATTATAAAAACGAATGGTGGATGGATCCGGGGAATCCGAAGACAAATAAATATTTAATGAAGTTGATAACTGAAATGGTAAGCAGGTATGATTTGGACGGTATCAATTTGGATTATATGCGTTATCCCGATAAAGGTTTTGACGACGACTCCACTTACGATATTTACGGAAAAGGAAAAGACAAATACGAATGGAGACGGGAAAATATAAATAATTTTGTTTCGCAATTATACAATAAAATTATTTCTATTAAACCAAATTTTAAAATCGGGAGCTCGCCTTTAGGAATTTATAAAAGCGATGAAGCATCAACAAAATTATTCGGCGGTTACAATAAAGCTTCACAGGACTCAAAAAGATGGATGCTTTCTAAAAAACAGGATTACATTGTTCCCCAACTTTTTTGGAATATAGACTCACTTCCGAATTATGATAAATTACTCAGAGAGTGGGACTCTCACTCAAACGGCAGGCAAGTAATTGCAGGGATTGCCGCGTACAAACTTTTACCCGAATTTGAAGATTGGAATCTCTCTGAAATAAGCGCTCAAATAGATTCCATAAGAAAAATTGGGGCAAGCGGTATTTCCATTTATAGATTGGCAAATTTAAGGAATAACGAAAAAGGAATTTATCAACTCTTAAAAAATGATAAATTCAAATATCCCGCCGGCATCCCGTCTTACAATTGGAAAGATACAATTAAACCTTCTCCACCACAAAATTTAAAATTAAGCCTAACGGAAAATCATAATTTGTCAATTGAATTGGAAGAAGACAAAAGTACATTTAAAAAACCTCCTGAATATTTTAATGTTTATTTGAGTAAAAACTTGCCTGTGGATATTTCGGATGTAAAAAATATTTATAAATTAAGAGTAAATAAATCAGAAAAAATAATTATAAATAATAACATCCTTTCTTACGAACCTATTTTTTTAACATTCACTTCATTAAACGGAAATAATGTTGAAAGTAAAACATCGGATTATCTGGTTATAAGAAAGAAGAAATTTTTAGGCATTACTGCACTGCAGGTCAATTCAAAGTATTACTTTTTAACAGATCAGCATCTGTCAATCAAAAACAAAAATTAACTAACGATTCTATATTGTCATTCTGATTGAAGCGTCCTGCATACCGCAGGCAGGAGCGGAAAGAAGAATCTTAACCTAGTAAATATTGAGACACTTCATCCGGCAGTTGCCGGACTCAGTGTGACAAATTGAATAAGGTTAGATTTAAAAAAGAAAACTGTCGAATTTTGAAGGCGAAAATCCGACAGTTTGAGAGTGAGACGAATGAGGATTGTTTCTAAACTATTTTCATATATAGTTATTCAATTTCAATGCCATAGCAAAATCTTTATTTACGAACTAAAAACACATTATGTTGATTTTTGAACAGGTAAATATTACCTACTAAGTGCACAAATTACCCCCTAAAAAGTCCTTTTTTATGTCTATTTTCAATTTAAAAGAAAGGAGCCGTTAAATCTGAAATCAGATTTAACGGCTAATGTGAGTCAATTTGTGGGGTGCTATGCTTTATAACTATTTTCATATTAAGAGTTACAACTATGGTGCCAATTGAAAAAATTTAGAAAACAGTTCAAAAAAGTACAATTGGTTATCTCATTTTAATAAACTAACAATTTGGTTGTATATTATGAGACAGTTGGTGAATAAAAAACATAAAAGTTTAATTAAATTCTAAATAATTTTTAAGTCTATTATTAATAAAATATTCCCATCCCGCAACGCAGCTATCTCTTTGGAATTCAGGAATATCATCCGAAAAATCTTCCAATACAGTATCGGTAAGTATAAGTTTGGTCTTATCTTCCATCGGCTCTAACTCGAAGGATACCGTTGCTCTGCCGGGGTGTTCTTCGAACTGCCATTCGTATTCTATTATTTTATTCTCTTCGACCTTTGTAATATCCCATTTGTGCGTAAAACTTCTGCCTTCGTTTTCTATCTTGAATTGAGTTTTAAAACCTACTTCGGGTTTGAAATCGGGTATGTTGTCAAAATACCATTTAAGCATTTCATTTAAATCCGTAATTGCTGTCCAAAGTTTTTCTTTTGATACATTAAAAGTTTCTTCCGCTATTACGGGGGGTTCTGTTGTTTTCATATTTTACCTCAAAAAAATATGATTAAAATTTATTGATTTCATATTTAATAAATTTAATTGTCTTTTTTCTTCCAAATTAGGAATGCATTTAAAAGGAATACAACACCAGCAATTAATTCCAAGGCTAACATAAAAGTAGATTTACTTACAACATCAATCAATATTGCATCGTTTAACCATACAATAATAAATATAACGCCTGCTATTGCAGACCATAGAGCAAATTGTTTTTTATTTTTGTTCATAATAAAGCCTGAATATTATTTAATAAGTTAAAGAAAATTAAATAATGCTATCTGGAAAATCCACCAAAATGCAACATAAAAACGGCTCCGAATCCGGCTAAAGCATTTTTCAGTTCGTCACTTGGATTTCCGTAAACGACAAGACTATTTACATCAACATTGCTCATAAATCTCTCGGCAAAATTCTCACCGAAATTTTTTAAATGCAGTAATGTTGAGTCAGAGTCCTGATACTTTTCATAAATTTGAATTTTGTTTTTATCTTCACTGATGCTCCAGGAATAGTCTATTGTACCGGGTTCATTTGACCGGATTGAAGATACCATTTCTTCCATCAAGGATTGCAGATCATTTAATTTACCCTCTTTTATTGAAAGGTCCAGTATCCAGGAAATATTGTTGTTCATAAACACACCTATTAATTTATAAATATATAATATTATTTAATGAGCTGACAGAATTAAGTTTAGGCTAATTTGTAAAATAACCGGTATTACCGATTTTATAAATGATTATTAAACAGAATTTAATGAAGCTTTGCGAAACAACCAAGCTGAAAAAAGAAACAGCGCCACAAAGAATCCATTTAATCCCAAAATCTCACCTATGGAGCTGTGCGGTGCAATATTCATTTCGTTGATGAGAGCTATTACTGCTATTAGTGACTGAATCAGAGCAGCAGCGATCATTACAAATGCCAATCCACGTGACTTAAAACGAACAATAAAAACACCGATGATCTCTACTAAAAGAACCGCAATATACATCAAGTCGGCTTTATCTCCCGCAGC
>CAZTZZ010000003.1:48998-92824 GCA_964617905.1 uncultured Ignavibacteriaceae bacterium
TGATCTCTACTAAAAGAACCGCAATATACATCAAGTCGGCTTTATCTCCCGCAGCCCCCTGAGCAAACGATTCCTTGTCCATCTCGCCAACACCGGGTACAAAAAACACGGCGTCATCGGCAATGCACTGACGAGCCAATTCCAAATTTCCCTCAATCGTTGATTTTATCCAATTGTTGAATAAATCTCGTATCTCTTGTTCATCACTCATTATCCTACCTCCATAAATTTAAGTACACATTACTTACAAACTAGCTGTCCTGCCACCCGCCTGACGAAGGAGGGGTGGGTGGAAAAGCTGGTTAGGTCGATTTTTTATTATCCTAAATCCTTTTTTTCAAAAGTATTTCTAACTCGCACCGACTTTTTGAATATCAAATTTATAATTAGACTCTGCTTTAATATTTTCAATAAAATCAGTTATTTGAGTTTGCTTTCTGTCATCTTGATCAAGGAAATATATTTTTATCTTTCTATCCCCCGGTTGTTTTATTTTAAGAATGTCTTTTTGTATGCATATCCAGTCAATATTTTGCCACATAAGAGTAACTTTTCTTAGACTTTTTTTAACAATTATCTTTGATCGAGTAAATTGGAGGGATCTCTTCATTTTTATGGGCAATATAATATTTGGTAAAATAATAAGAAATAATAGTGCAAGTATATAATAGGCGAATTGTATATATTTTGATCCGGCTAAATGATATCCAATTCCTGTCGTTAGCATAATAATACCGTTCATTATAACTATCAGTATTTCAAATCGATGGTCATAAGTTTTTGCTAGTTTCCGATAGAACTTCACAAATAAGACGTTTAAAAATGCGATGACAAATCCGATAATCGGCAATATAATTGCAATCCCTTTATAAATGCTGAAAGTTTCTGAATATCCAACAATTATACCAATCGATGCTGCAATCAGTTGTATCTTATTCCTTAATTCCTGTCTATGTGTAGATACAGTATTATATGTGATTCTAATCTCTTCCATATCATTTCTTTTTCAAAAGTGCTGACTCAATTTATATCATAACGAGCTTGTACCATATAACAACGTCACTTTTCATCCTTCAACCCCAGTTTTCTACTTATTACGGCGAAAATCAGTAAACTATTGGAAGCTTGGACTTGTTTTATTTATGCAAGCTAAGACCCACATAGGATTTTATTTAGTCGGATTTCGAAGCTTTTTTTGCTTTAACTCTTGTTTCCATATTGTGAGCATCTGCTTCAGCTTGACCAACTCCATAGTAAAGGTCGGCTGCTGTTTGAGCACCAACAGCTATTGCTGCACCTATAGCAAGACCCACTACTACGGCCGCAGCAATATTCGAATCTTTCTCTTTAGCAATTATGTCAATTTTATTTTGAACTTTCTTAGTTACTTCTGGTTTAATCCTATCTACAAGGTTTTCCTTGTCAGCTTCTAACCCAGAATGTTTGACTATATCAGAACAAATATACCCACATAGATTGCCTTGTACATCTACAAGAACACCATTTGAGCCTAATATATAATCATTATCTATGATTGTAATGTTACTTCTTTTCATAACTATTTTCCTCCTATTATTTATCTCTTAAATATTCTTGTTGTCAATAACAGCAAACGGTGTTACTTATAAAAACAGCCCGAAAAGCTATAAATATTTAACAAAAAATTTATTATTTGTAATATGTGCTTAATATTTCTTTAGAAAGCACGGTAACTAACTTTTATTTAATAGAACAAACTTACTTACCATGCTAACCTTTTTAATCAATTCTGAAAACTTGAATTATGCCTCATGGTAAACGTGGTCGGGTGGAATAACTAGTTATGTGCAATTTTTATTTTTCATTCACCTTTACTTTTTTTCCATTTATTATCACATTACCATTTTTAGAAGTGATGTTTATATCACCATCAGCTTTAAATTCAATTTTATCCTTCTCAAATTTTATTATAGATTTCCCTTTCATTAACCGTATTAAATCTTTTGACGGCCGAAGCTCTAATCCGTAATATTCATTGTTCTTCCCTAAATAACTAATCGATAAAGGTACATTTATAGATGTTAATCGAATTCCATCGTTAGTAAGATGAAATTCAGATGTCTTATTAGATGTATGTTGATTATACATCTCTATACCATGATGTTTAATATTGCCCTTACTTATAAAATCACCAACTACAATATTAGAACCATTGTGAGTCATATAGACAGAACCTAATTTTTTATCCATTCCCATAGAAAAATTATTATTAACCGTAAGTTTTATTTCATCTTCATCCCAAACTATTGATGTTTTAGTTTTTGAGTTTGCCAATAGTCCTTCATGATTGGAAACATTTACAAGATTATCCCCCGCTGTGAATCCAACATTATTTTGATCGATAATAAGAGTACTCGACCCAATACCACGCACAAATGAATTCAAACCAGTTAGATTATCCCTGTTCTGCTCCAATGATTTCTTTAGTTCTTCCCAGCGTGTTTGCATTGTTGAAGCATTCAATTCCAGTCTTACAATCCAGAAAACAAAAAATGAAAAGATCAAACTAAATATAAAGTAGCGAAAGATTTTGTTATTCCTAAAAATTTTCATTTCATACTCCGTTATTTATTTATTAAAAATTTATTTATTCCCTGCAAATGTATCGGAGCTGCCACTGATTATTCTTGCCCCGCATTTTGTTTTATCACCTGTTCTAGCAATCTTTCTTGTATCCGATGTAACGTTGTTGGGATCATTTGTAATAATTTCAGTAACACCGTGAATGAAACAGAAGACTTTATCGCCAACACGCGCAACAGGTTTACCGTTAACAATAAAAGTATCATCCGTTGCCAGTATAAAACCACCATGATCTATACAGCCTCCCGCTAGTGCGATTGCACCTTTTTTAGCTGTTTTTTTAGCATCGCATCCTAAAACCGGAAAAGGTATTTCTATTGTAACTTTGTTATCAATACATCCGGGATCAGTAGTAGCTTGTACTAATGTCTTCTTAAAAATTCCTTTTTCTAACGCATCCGATATTTCTTTTTCTGATAGAAAAACTCCATCATTCACAGTTTTGTAACATGGCGAAGGAATACCTAACAATTCCTCTAACTGGTCTCCTGCTGAGGAGGAATACCAGATGACTGGCATTATATAATTTAGGGAATATTTTTTAACAATATTTGTTGGGTATTGAGAGATATCGAAGATATTAAATTGTTTCATTTTGCTCTGACCTATAAAAATGGAACCACCCAAATCAACTTTATGCCTATCAACAGGCCCTTTGAACTTATTGCCGTTAATTTTAATTATCTGCTTGTAGCCATTGAGACCTGATACTTCAATTTTATTCGCCGATTCAGTCTGTTTTTCGGAATATAATGTATAACCAAAGAAGTAACCTTTTTTATTGACTATGTCGAGAGAATATAAAGTACTCCAACTAGCCTTGATCGGAATTTTCAAATTGTATTTGAAATTATACAGGTTATCAGTAGATACAGCAGTTCCCTTGTCGATAATAGTGGCAACAGTTTCAGTGCAAAAGCGAATTTGGATAACAAAACTTGAACCTGGGAAGGTTACCTCAGTTTCACCCGAATAAATCTTCATTACCTTTTCGAGAATTTCTTTCGATATCTTATTTATCTCTTCAGCTTGTGTAACAGGTTCAAGTTCAAGGCAAGCTTTATTCGAAAGATTATGCAACTCTTGAATTACAGGATGTAGCGAAGCTTTATATGTATTAACCTCCTGCGTAAATTTTTGTGATTCTGCATTCATCTGCTTTGAAAGCTTCTCAAATTCTTTGAAAAGCTGTTTATATTTGTCCGGGTTATTTTGATTTACAACCATCTTCTGCATTAACGCCTTCAGCTTTGTCTGTAATACCATCATCTTTGAATAGTCTTGTGAATAAACTGCTGATGTTGAAGCAATAAGAAATATAAGAAAAACGACAATATTAATAATAGTACTAACATAATGAGACAAAGGGTGTACTGTTTGATATAACTCAACTGAATTATGTTTAATATTTACATTAGAATGAGTATTCATTATTCTTCAATTATTTATTTAGAAAATATCGAGAGATTTATTTCTTCTACGAATAGTCGTATTGATTTACAATTAATTTTTAAGATTGTTCTTTACTGATTTTCTAGTAGTGATATTCATCACTCGAATTCGAGATTTGACTATATTTTCCGCCGGATGTTTCTTGGTATTCCCCCCACACTGAAAAAATTGGTAATAAAAACTCAGGAACACAAAGTTAATTATGAACTTTTCCATGATATCCTACTTACATATTATTATTGCCTAACATATACATAAGTTGCAAGAAATAATATTGTATTTTATTTATAACTCACAGATAAATATTTTTTTAAGAGGATTTAGAATATTTGGAGTGAAATTAAACCTCCGTCTATTAAATGATGATTAAACATAAATAATTTTAATAAAAATACAAAATGTTTTAAGCCATTGCTTTTAGTATTATCTTAAATGTGGTGCCTTGTCCGGGAGCGGAATTCTTGACGAATATTTTCCCTTTGTGGTAGTTTTCTATTATGCGTTTCGAGAGACTCAAGCCCAAACCCCAGCCCCTTCTCTTTGTGCTGTAACCTGGACGAAAAACGTCCTTTCTTCTTTTAAGGTCAATGCCTTTGCCGTTATCGGAAAAATCAATTTCAACATTGCTGTCGCAGGTGTTTATTTTAATTTCAATTTTACCCTTTTTGTTCTCAATTGCATCCAGTGCGTTTTTTACAAGGTTTTCAATTACCCATTCAAATAATTCGGAGTTCAGTCCTGCGCAGATTTTTTTATTTCCTTTAATTTTCAGCTCAACTGTTTTACCCGTTTGGGGCAGCCTTCTTTCAAAATAGTTAATTACACTGCTTACTTCTTTGAACACGTTTAATTTTTTCAGCTCTGGTTTAGAACCGATTTTTGAAAATCTGTATGTTATTTTATTTAACTTTTCAACGTCGCTGCTTATTTCATCAGATATGTCCAATACTTTATCTCTGTCTTTAAAATTAAGCCGCAGCATTTCAATCCAACCCATCAAACTTGAAACGGGTGTCCCAAGCTGGTGAGCGGTTTCCTTTGCCATACCGACCCAAATATTTCTCTGTTCGCTTGTTTTTAAATTGCTGAACCCGATGTAACCCAAAAAGATAAATAGTGCTGCAATTATTATTTGCAGGTATGGATAAAATTTTAATCTTTTAATTAAATTTGAATCGCCGTAGTGAAGAATGGTTATAACTTTATTTTCATAAGCAACAATAATAGGCTTATGTTCTTCGTCCATTTTGTTTTTTATTTCGGTTAAATATTCCTTCCTTTCTTCCGATGTCATCGTGGAATCAAAAGACAGGTTCCTGACATTCTCTGCGTTATTAATATTTACGTTATTATTTGCATCGGTAAGGATAATTGGGAAGTCAATCGGTTTAATAATGTTATCGAAAAGAAAGGTTATGTCTGCATTCGGTGATGTGGTGTTTGCAAGATATTCAATCCCTTTTGCGTAAAGTTCAACTATGTCTCTTTCCTTCTGCTGTAGCTTATTTACTAAGTTTTGTGTGTAATACAGCGTACCGCTTGCAATAATTATTGCAATAACAATTAATGTAATTTTTAACTTGAAAGATGATAGTCCGATTGACATAAAATATACTTATAATTTAAAATCTTCAGTAAAAAATGTTTGTTTCCTTTTTGGTCCGACTGAAATAATACCAAATTTTGTTTCCGATTTTTCGGATATGAAATTTAAATAATATTTTGTTTTTTCCGGCAGTTCCCTGTATGATCTGCATTCTGTTATGTCTTCGTTCCAACCGTCAACGGTTTCGTAAACAGGTTTAACATTATTCAGCTTTTCTATATTTGTCGGAAAGGAGCTTAACAATTTTCCTTCATATTCATATCCGGTGCAAACATTTATTTTATCGAATGAACTGAGAACGTCTAATTTTGTAAGCGCCGCAAAAGTTGTATCGTTTACCATTGTTGAATATTTTACCAAAAAGGCGTCAAACCATCCGCATCTTCTCGGTCTTCCGGTGGTCGCCCCGAATTCCGCACCTACTTTGCGTAATTTTTCTCCGTCGGAATCAAGTAATTCAGTAGGGAAGGGTCCTTCGCCAACGCGGGTTGTGTATGCCTTCACAATTCCAATTACTGAATTTATTTTTGTCGGTGCAATGCCGGTTCCCGTGCAGGCTCCACCGGAAGTCGGATTGGAAGAAGTTACAAAAGGATATGTCCCGTGGTCAACATCAAGCAGTGCGCCCTGTGCGCCTTCGAGCAGAACAGATTTACCCTCTCTAATCGATTTATTCAAAAACATCGGAACATCTTTTATATACTTGTCAATTATCTCGTCAAATTCCATGTATTGAGATACAATGTCCTCAACATTCATTTCTTCTTTTTCGTATACTTTTTTAACTATGGCATTTTTTTCTTTTAAATTCTTTCTTATTTTTTCTTCTAAAATACTCTTGTTCAAAAGGTCAACAATTCTGATTCCTTTACGTGCATATTTATCTATATAACAGGGTCCTATTCCTCTTCCCGTTGTTCCTATTTTGGTTGTACCTTCTTCGCTTATTTTATCCAATATTTTATGGTACGGCATAATTAGATGAGCGTTTTGACTTATAAACAATCTGCCGTCAACTTTAATATTATTATCTTCTAAAAATCTTATTTCTTTTAATAATGCCGTGGGATCAATAACAACACCGTTGCCGATAACGCAAATTACATCTTCTCTTAAAATACCGGAGGGAATTAAATGCAGAATATATTCATCTTCCCCTATTTTTACCGTATGCCCGGCGTTGGCTCCGCCTTGATAACGCGCAACTATATCAAAATTTTCACTTAATAAATCAACAATTTTACCTTTTCCTTCGTCTCCCCATTGAGAGCCGACTAAAACAGATACTCCCATTTATTTTATAACTCCTTATTTGCTTTTTGGACAAAATAAAACTCCGAATGAAAAAAATCCGGAGTTTAATTAACTGATATATTTTATAAATATCTATTGATTGTAGCTCTCAACAGCTTCATCTACGGTCTTAAATGATTCAAAGATTGTGATCAATTTTGTAATAATTAAAAGGCTTTCAATTTTATTTGATGTACAGGCTAACTTTAAGTTTCCCCCGCCTTTTTTCATTGTTGTTAAACCGCCTATCAACATTCCGAGTCCGGAGCTGTTCATAAATTTAACATCTTTTAGATTAACAACCAGATTTTTTTTGTCGGCGTCCAAATTTTTGTGTAATAATTCGTTAAAAGTATTAGTATCATCTCCACCCATAACATTGCCTTTTAATGAAACAACAACTGCTCCGTAATTTTCGCTTGTTTTTATTTTCATAAAATTTTCCTCAATTTTCTGTTTAAGATAATTAGGTAAATTTATTTATGCAAGTATTAAATTGTAAAAAAAATATTATAATAAATATTTTTGTAATTCGGAACAAAATCACCCCTAACTCGTCTAAAACATCAGATATCAAAATAAAGGAAATAGGTGCCTGATCCACAAATATTAAATCTGGATGATGATTTTACTTTGGTTAAAAGATTCATTGAGGGGGAAGAATCAGCTTTTAATCAATTGGTTGCGCGTCACAAAGAAAGAGTAAGAAGCATTATTTACATTACCGTAAATCATACGGATTATATTGATGATATTGCTCAGGATGTTTTTATAAAAGTTTATAAAAATTTGAATCATTTCAGGTATGAATCACAGTTTTCTACCTGGATTTACAGAATTACGGTAAACAAATGCAGAGATCATTTAAGAAAGATAAAATTAAGAAAAATGTTCATTCCATTTGCAGATAATTTTGAAAAAGCGGAACATATTAATAATAAAGCAGAAGAAAAAAATACTAGCGAAATTGTAAGAGTAGCTATTTCAAAATTACCGGAGAAACTAAAAATTCCGTTGCTTTTGAAAGATATTGAAGGGTTCAGTTATCAGGAAATTGCCGAATCGGTGGAATGTGAAATCGGCACGGTTAAATCAAGAATTTTTAGGGCACGAGAAAAATTAAAGAAGATATTAAAGCCGTATAAGTCGGAGATATATAAATGAGCAAAAACATAAATAAAGACTACGAACTTTTATCGGCGTATCTCGACGAGGAAATCTCCGCGGAACAAATACAAATAATTGAGAGCAAACTTGCAGCATCTGCCGAATTAAGGCGCAAATTAGAAGAACTTAAAGAGCTTAAAAAATTAACCAATTCTTCTTTTAAGTCGGTGCCGGAGTCTCCGTACTTTGAAACGGTTTTAAATCAAAAGATTGAAGAAAATAAAAAATCAAGACACAATTTTAGAATTTTTGCACCTGCATACGGACTTGGAATTTTAACAATAATTATAATTTTATTGCTAAAGTTTGATCCGAAAATTATGAATAATGCTTTCGAAAACAGAAATACAAATCTTGCCGGATTGTACGGCAGTAATTTAAAGCCTCTGCTTTTTGCTGCCGATTTGTCCAACGAAGATATATTTAATTTTGCTTTTTACAAACAGCTTCCTCTTGATAACAGCAACAAACAATACCTGCAATTAGGCACGGATGAATCGGGCGAAGAATATTTTGAAATTAAAAAAAATACTTCTGAAAGAAGAAAAAATAATCTGAAAAAATTTGCACTTGCATTGGGGCTAAACAATCTACAAAAAAGTCAAGTGGATTCAATTATAAAATCATATGCCGAAGAACTTCAGGGACAAATATTAGTCAACGATAAAAACACTCTGGCAGTTAGTCAAAATTTATTCGATTATAACCGAGCTCTTGCGGCGGAACTTCTTACTTTTGCCGCAAAGGCTAACAAAAGTAAATTAGGAAAAATTATGCCTGCCGGACTTTCATTTGTGAATAACAAAAAGACAATGGTTGTTTTAAAAGAAATAAAAACAAACAGCAACAACTCAACACATCAATTTGTTTTTATTAACGAGGATACAATTTTTACTCAGCCATATACAGTGGACAAGGAAAAGCTTAAAAAAGAAATTACAATTTTCAAAGAAAGAAACAAAAATAACGCGAATGTGTTTAAGAATTATTCAGTCAATATTAAGCTTGACAGTAACTTTGCAAAAGTAAGTACTTATAAATATTTCAGTGACAGCTTGGTTGTTTCATCGGATTCCAATTCATTCATAGTTAAAGTACCAAAAATACAAGTTCCTACTATTAATATTAAAGTTCCTAAAATCGACAGCTTAGTAATTGAATTGGATAAAGCGAGAGAAAATTTCAAAGAATTTTCATATTCATTTCCCAAAAATTTCCCCAAGTTCAAAGGGAAATTTAATTTTAACTTTACCGATTCAACAAAGGATATAGAATCGTTCTTTAAACAAATTGAAATTGATTCTATCATTAAGAATAATTTTAAGATGTTAGACTCATTAAATTTAAACTATCGTTACAATTATAAAATAAACGGTGATTCATTAAAGTACTTGCTCAAAAATATGCCGAAAATGTTTAAAAAATATCGGTGGTTTGACAGGGATGAGGAATTAAAAAAACTAAAAAAAGAGATGAAGGAGTTGAAAAAAGAATTGAAGGAAATGAAGAAAAAATTAAAATATTCAAAGAAGAAAATTAAAACGTGAGTTTAAGAAGAAAAAATTAATTTTGCACATTGGAATTTATTAATTACTCAAACTGTAAATATCACAACTATCCTATAAATAATCCGTTTATACTACTTTTCTTTACTATAAATACACTTTCATATATATTTTACTTATTATGAATGGTAAGCTTTGCCAAATTAGCTTTTTACAGGAATTAGAATTATAAATTTTCGGAGAATATTATGACTGAGTTCAATACATCAACCAAAGAAATAGGCGACGTGAATGTTGTTTATCTGAAAGGTTTTTTAGATGCGCATACAGCCCCGGTGCTGGAAAATTCATTTTCATCCTTGGTTGAACAAAACAAATACAAAATAGTAGTTAACATGAAAGAACTGGTATATATAAGCAGCGCGGGTTTGGGTGTATTTATGGCATTTATTGAAAAGATGAGAGAAAACAAAGGCGATATTAAATTAACCTCGATGAATGAAAAGGTGTTTAACATTTTTGATCTGCTCGGATTTCCACTTTTATATGAGATATTTGACAATGAAGAGGATGCTGTAAAAAAGTTTTCGGGAGACAGTTTAAACGAATGAAAGAAGATAAGAGCGGAAATAAATTAGTTGTCAAAAGCACTACGGCAAATCTAATTTCTATAAGAAAATTTATTAACGGCAAAGCAAAATCCTGCGGATTTTCATCCAACGAAATTGAAGATATTGTTCTTGCGGTTGATGAAGCCTGTACAAACATAATTGAACATTCCTATCACTCTAAGCCAAATTTTGACCTTGAAATAACTGTATCGTGTGCAAAAGACAATTTTATAATAAAAATTATTGATTACGGTGAAACTTTTGAACCAAGTTCTATTAAGGAGCTTAATTTAGAATTATATCATAAACAAAGGAGGGTAGGCGGTTTAGGTGTTTATCTTATGAAAACATTAATGGATGACGTAAAATATACTTCAGTTAAAAATAAGTACAACCAAGTTTTACTTACAAAGAAATTGGCACATTAAAAAATGACATTAAAAGACGGTTTAAAAATAAAAAGAAATCTGAGTGCGCTGGTTGAATTCAGCAAAGTTATAAATTCAAGCTTGGATTTAACTTTTATTTTAAACAATGTTTTACTTTCTTGTATGGGGAAATTTTTTGCAACCAAGGGCGTAATTGCAATTAATGAAGACAGCACATTAAAAATTAAAGTAGCAAAGGGGGTCTCTGCTGATTTCGAAGAAAACTTTCCTATAATTAGTATTAATGATGTAATAGATGAATCAGGACATTTCAAAAACATTACTGAATCAGGCAGTTTTGTTTGTTCTGAATTAATACAAGCATCGGATAAAATTCTGGGAGTGATTTTTCTCGGTGATAAATTAAACAAAACACCTTATTCAAATGAGGACATACAATTTTTAAAAACTATTTTAAATATATCTGCAACGGCTATTCAAAATTCTATGGTAATAAATGAACTTAAAGATGTCAACCGTAATTTAGACACTAGAATTAACAGATTGAATTCTTTGTTTGAATTGAGCAAAGAGTTCGGCTTGTTTGCTGATTCAGCAAAGGTTGCAAAGCTTTTGGTTTACTCTATAATCGGTCAATTTATGATTTCTAAATACGCCGTTATAATTTTTGAAAAAGATAATATTAATATCATTGAATCAAAATTTTCAGAGAAAGATTTAAAAAATATTCTAACAAATAAACAATACAATAATATCGTTTATGCGTTAGTGAAAGAACAGGTTGAAAATCAATATAAAGAACTTTTTAATCTCGGAGTTGAATTGATTGTACCGATGCAGATACAGGGGAAAACAAAAGGCATTATTTTATTGGGAGGCAGGATCAATAAACAGCAATATACAGAAACGGATATAGAATTTATTTATTCCGTAGGCAGTCTTGCAATTATTTCAATTGAAAACAAAAGGTTATTTAAAGAAGAGTTAGAGAAACATAAATTAGAAGAAGAGTTAGAACTTGCAAGAGAAATACAAAAGAATCTTCTTCCAAACGAAATTAAACAACTCAGCAATTTTGAAATTGCAGCCGAAAATATTTCTTCGAAACAAGTGGGCGGTGATTATTTTGATGTTATTCCTAAAGATGATGAAAATTGTTATTTAGCCATTGCAGATGTATCCGGCAAAGGTGTTCCCGCATCGCTGCTTATGGCAAACCTGCAGGCTTTCTTAAAATCAATTTGTAAGCAAGACATAAGTTTGGTTGAAGGAACTGCAATGATAAATGATTTAGTAACCGAAAATGTAACAGGCGGAAAATTTATTACATTTTTTTGGGCATCTATAAATGATAAAGATAAAACAATAAGCTATGTTAACGCAGGGCACAATCCCCCGTTATTGGTACGTGATGGGAGAATAATTAAATTGAAGAAAGGCGGTATGATACTTGGGGTGATGAAAACTAAACATCCTTATTTAACAGAGACTTTACAACTACAGAAAAATGACTTACTTGTTCTTTTTACGGATGGAATTTCTGAAGCAATGGACAAAGGACAGAATGAATATTCGGATGAAAAACTTGAAAAATTAGTTTTATCTCTTAATAATAATCCAGCAAAAGAGGTTCTAAAATCAATTCAGTCTGATGTTAAAGATTTTACATCTGGTGCAGTTCAATCAGATGACATTACATTGCTTGTAATAAAAGTAAAATAAAAAAAATGAATATCGTTCAAACATTATATCATCAGCATAAGAATAAGATATTATCAATATTATCCTTAATAATATTATTTATTGCAATAACTAATATTTATTATACTGTTGAAATCAATGTAACTTCCAACGATGAATGTTTGTGGGTGCCTCAAAAAGTTAATCCCGACAGCAGCGCAATATATTTCAAATTAGTAAAAGAAAATGGAGTTACTTGGAATGCTGGTATTAGAAACGAAGACCAGCTTTTAGCGATTGATAAGATACAGCTTAAAACTACAGCTCAAGCTCAAGTAATATTGAATAAATTTAACAGCGGTGACTATGCCGATTATACTGTTTTGCATGAAGGAAAAATCCTCAATACAAAAGTTTATATAAAAAAATTACTTAATTTCGGTGATTTTGCACTAGGTTTATTTGGTCTCATTTGGTTTGTAATCGGTTATCTTGTTCTTGCATCAAAACCCGATGGACTTATACAAAAAATATTTTTTGCATTGGGCACCGCGACTGTTTTAGCAGGAATGCAGGTAATATTAAAATCATTTTCATTTTATGATATACCGGGCAATAACGAATCATTAATTATAACCGCCGTTTCTTTTTTGTGGGCTTTGGGATTTGCATCGCTACCTTCAATAATTTTATATTTTTATTGGGTGTTCCCCAAACCATTTAAATTTGTAGAAAACAACGGTGTAAAAATTCTTTTAGTTTTAATACCTGTCATACTTTTCTGTCTTATTATAGTTTATATCTATCTGACATTTGTAGTAAGAAGTCTTAATATTTTTTATTTCCTAAAGCTAATGACAATACTTAGTCTTAGCATAGGATTGAGTTATTTAGTCGGATGGGTATCTTTAATAATTAATTACAGAAGATTAAAACATAAAAAAGAAAAACGATCAATATTAATAGTAATTGTCGCCAGCACAATAGCTATTGTTGCAAATATTTATACTTCAACAATTGCACCAGCTTTGGCAGATACAATTTTTAATTCTCCCGAATATTACGCACCTATTATTCTAATTATTTTAGTTCCTTTGGCTTTCGGGTATTCCATTTATAAATATCAATTAATGGATGTAAGCATAGTTGTTAAGAATACAATCACTTACGGCGCCGCAACATTATCTCTTGCAGGTGTGTATTTCTTTATTATTTATGTAATGGGACAAAGTATAAGCAAAGCTATCGGAACAGAATACCAAGGTCTCATTGCCGGTGTTCTGTTTGTAATTTTTGCTGTTATTTTTCAATCCACTAAGGATAAATTTCAAGAATTTATTACGGCAAAATTTTATCCCGAACAATTTGCATACAGAAAAGTGCTTATAAAATTCAGCTCAGAGGTAACAACACTTGTGGGTTTGGATAATATTTTGACTTCAATGACTGAAACTTTTGTCGGTGGTCTTAAGATAGAGAAATTCGGAATATTTATTAAAGATTTGGATAACGGTAACATTTCTCTTATGAAAAGTGTTGGTATTGTAAACAAAAATCTGAAAATTAAAAGCGTTAATCTTTCAAATTACATCCGGCAAAAAAGTCTTGTCTCAAAAAGATTTGTAATTGACAGGGAGAATTTTGAATTGGTTTTCCCCGATATACTTGAAGAATTAAAAGCCGAAGAAATTTATACAATTATACCGATGATAATGAAATCAAAAATTGTCGGTTTGTTGATGTTCGGGCTAAAACATTCAGGAGCACAATTTACCGGGAAAGACCTTGAACTGCTTTGTGCAACAGCAAATCAATCTGCTATTTCAATTGAAAATGCAAGATTATACAAATCGGAAAATGAGAAACTTAAAATCGAAAAGGAATTAGATTTAGCAAGGAATATTCAACAAGGACTGCTGCCTAAATGTATACCGGAAGTTGACGGACTTGATGTTTGCGGTGAGATGATTCCCGCAAGTAAAATCGGCGGTGATTATTATGATCTTTTACCGGTTGACGGAGATAAGTCAAAGCTTTATGTAATTATCGGTGATGTTTCAGGCAAAGGTCTGCCTGCTTCATTGTATATGACAAAGGTTCAAACAATGATTCAATTTGCGTGTACATCCGATAAATCACCGAAACAAATACTGACTGAAATAAATCGAAAATTTTACGATTCAATAGAAAGAAATTCTTTTATTACTATGTCCGTAGGACTTTTTGACTATAAGAAAAAAACATTAACGTTTTGTCGTGCAGGGCATATGCCTTTATATGTAACTAAGGATGGGAAAATAGCAAAATATAAAAGCAGCGGTTTGGGTGTTGGTTTGGATAACGGTAAAGTGTTTGATAAAGCGTTAGTAGAAGAAGAAATAAAAATAAACAGCGGGGAATCTTTTGCCTTTTTCTCCGACGGAATAACAGAAGCAATGAATGAACACACAGAACTTTTTGACGATGAAAGGCTTACATCTGTTCTTCATAAAACAGCAAAAAAATCAGCCACGGAACAAGTTAACAGCGTTTTTGAATCCGTTAAAATATTTAGAGGTAATGCCGAACCTAACGATGATATGACCTTGGTAGTAGTAAAAGTGAAATAATTTTAGTGATTACATCATTGATGATTTTTTATTTTTTAAGTTTACCCATTCATTTCCTTTTTTTACTTTTAATTCAGTAGGTTCAATTAGTCCACGGTAAACATATTCGCCTTTAACAATTAATGTTTTAGTCATATAATCTTTAAAAGTATCACCCGCAGTTCTTATTATCCAAAGCTTAGTACTGTCAATTGGCTGATCAAGCAATACTGCAATTGGGTAGTTTTGTTTAGCACAGGTAATGGCGCAGTCTTTAACAAAACCGCTTTTGGGCAGTTGATGGTCAATTCCAACATTCTCTTTATTGAATGCGTAACAGTGAGCACAAATCAATTTTCCTGAAATTTCAATAACATCCCCTTCTTTAAGATTATTATATGTCCTGTTTTCTGGGTTGTGCTGTTCCTGTTTCTTATTAGAACAACCTATTAGTGCAAAAGCAAGAGTGAGTAAAACAAAATATTTAGTAATCGAATTCATATATTATTTTAGTTTGTAAAAGGACAAAAAAAGAAGGAGAAATATATTGAATACTTCTCCTTCATCATCCATAATAAATGATTTTTACATCATATAAGAAATTTTAACCTCTGACCATTTCTTACCGTTCTTAACTTCTAATTTATCAACGATAAGAACACCATTCATTACCTTGCCTTTAATTCTTGCAGTTTTAGCCATTTGTTGTGAAAGTTGACCGGCAGGAATTGCTAAGACTAACATTTTTCCGCCCTTTGTTAGTAGTCCAACCGGAATACCCATACTTGCACAAGCAGCAGCACAAGCTTTTACTTTCATTGGTTTTCCTTTCATACCTTTAACCATATGGTCGTTACCAGCATTCATCTTAGGCATCATTGAGTAACATTTGCTGTCAACTAATTTACCGCTGTATGTTTTACCGCCGTGCGCACTTGTAAGTGTATAAGCCATTGAAACGGCAATCATTACTGCGAAAACAATTAATTTTTTCATAATTTTATCCTTTAAGATTATTGATAAAGAAAGTGTTTATTAACTGAAAGCAAGATGGGATTAATCTATAAATTTTATTGTCGTTAATACGACAAAATAAAAATTGGATTTAGGTATAAAAAAACCCAATCAATTTTAACTGATTGGGTTTTTTTATAAATGCAGGAATATTAAAACTGTATCTTCTTTTTCTTTCTCTTTGCATATTCCAATACCAACGGACTTGCAACAAATATAGAAGAATATGTACCGATAATAATTCCAAAGAATAAAGTAAAGGCAAATGCCCGAAGCACTTCACCGCCAAACATCAATAGTACAAATGTTGTCAAAAGCGTTGTACCACCTGTCAGTAATGTACGACTCATAGTTCTGTTTACACTCATATTCAGAATATCAATTAAAGGCATAGTCTTGTGAATTTTTAGATTTTCTCTAACTCTGTCAAACACAATAACAGTATCGTTAACCGAATAACCTACAAGTGTTAAAAATGCGGCAACAACAGTAAGATCAATTTCTAAATTAAGACCAGGGATAACTCCATATAATGCTGCATAAAGTCCCAAAGTTATCATTACATCGTGAAAAAGTGCAAGCACGGCACCGAGTGCAAAAATAAATTTGAATCGGAAAGCTAAGTAAACTAAGATAGCAATTAGAGAGAAAAAGATTGCAACCATTGCATCTTGTTTTAATTCCTTACCTATTTTTGGTCCTACGTGGTCTTCTTTTACAATTTTAAAATTGTTGCCCGGAATTTTTCCTCTTAAATTTTCTTTAATCCATTCTGAAATACCTACGTTGACTACCATTTGTTTATTATCTAATGACTCAGACACTTTTCCGGCTTGGTATCCGGCATTGAATAATTTTGAGACTAATGCGGTAGTTGTATCGTGATTAGGGAGCTCATAAGTTACTGAAGAAATAGTTGAATCCACAATCTTTTTGGGTAGACCGGGATACAAAGTCTCAATTTCCTTTTCAATATTTTCTACAACTTTGGGGAATAATAAAGCCGGAAGATTTTGAAGGTCCGTTCTTAACAACACTCCGGTTTCACTACCGAAAGTTTTAACTTCTAAATTTCCCAAATCAACATTTTCAACCATGTTTCTAATTTGACTTATCTGAATCGGTTTGTCATATTGTAATACAATTTCAGTTCCGCCTTTGAAATCAATTCCAAAATTAAAACCTCTTATTATTACATTTATCACACCGATTAAAAATAATCCGACGGAAACAAAGTAAAATATTTTTCTTTTACCTAACCAGTCAATTTTTATATTATTAAATATCTGCATTTATTTATCTGCTCCTATAAGCGTTTTATCCGAGATTAATTTTCATTCCTTTAGTAACCATAATATTAAATATCAACTTTGCGATAACAAGTGCACTAAATAAACTTGCCACAATACCAATCATCAGTGTCAGTGCAAAACCCTGAACAGGGCCCGAGCCAAATTGATATAGAATAATTCCTGTTAGGAATGTAGTAATGTTAGAGTCAATAATAGCTGAATTTGCTTTAGCAAAACCGCTATCTACAGATGCTTTTACGGTTTTACCTGTTGCAACTTCTTCTCTGATTCTTTCGTAAATAAGCACGTTGGCATCAACTGCCATACCAATTGTTAAAATTATACCTGCAATACCCGGTAAAGTTAATGTAGCACCGAAACCCGCAAGAACACCAAGAATAAACAGAATTGTAAAAATTAAGGATGCCGCAGCAATTTCACCGGCTCTTCTGTAATAGAAAATCATAAATATAGCAACCAAGAAAAATCCTATTATCGAAGCTTTAAATCCGGCTCTAATAGAATCTTCACCCAATGACGGTCCGACAGTTCTTTCTTCAATAATTGATACTGGTGCGGGAAGAGCACCTGCTTTAAGTACAATTTCAAGCAGTTTAGCTTCTTCCATATTTGCCATACCGGTTATTTGTGAATTGCCGCTTGGAATTTTATTTATAACATTAGGTGCAGAATATACTGCTCCGTCCAAAATAATTGCAATTCTTTTACCAATATTGGCACCTGTAATTCTTGCCCAATCAGACGCTCCTTCACTGTTCATCTGCATATTTACAATAGCCCCCGAAGTATTCGGATCAATTGTAGCCTGTGCATCTGTAATTACACCGCCGGTAAGTTCAGGAGTTTTGTTTACTAAATATAGAACATATATTGACTTTCCATCCTGCTGACCGAATGGTTTTGCCGAAAAATGAAATTCAACATTGTTAGGAAGTACTGCTTTAACCTCGGGACGGTTTAACATAAATTGAAGTTTATCCTTTTGATCTTCACTTACATAAGCTTCGGCTGTTTTTGACTGAGGGTTTATTAATGCAACAGAAAAGAAAGGATGTTCTTTGGCAAATTCCTCGGGTGAGAGTTGCGGATTGTTCAAGCTGTCATTTGCTGCAACAGTCGAATCTTTTTTTGTATTGTCAACCGTTGAGTCAGTTTTTCCCGCTAATACTTCATCAATTCTTGTCATTATGTTAATGGCAGTTTGCGGGTCTTTAACTAAATTAAATTGAAGAAGTGCAGTTCCCTGAAGTAATTGTTTTGCTTCTTCTTCCCTTGCAATACCCGGCAGTTCTACAATTACTCTCCTGCTGCCTTGTCTTTGAATAGTCGGTTCCGATACACCGTATTGGTCAATACGATTTCTTATAATTTCCATTGCTCTAGCAACAGCGTCTTCAGAATTTTGATTGAGTATATCTACTATTTTACTGTCTTCGTCTCTAACAGAACCATAGTAACGGCTGAGACGAACACCTTTTATTTGCATCATTCTTGCAAATATATCAACCACTGATTCATTCGAAAGAATAGCTTCTTTTTCTGCTTCCGCTATAACATTACGGAATGTATCATCCGGATTTTTTGCTAGTTTTTCTAGTAACTTGCCTGTGTTTACTTCAAGTACAACGCGCATACCCCCTTGAAGGTCCAGCCCTAGTTTTATGCTTTTTAATTTTGTAGCTGCAACGTCCGGATTTGAAGCTTTAATGCTGTCTTCAACCAACCTTAATGCTTTTTCAACTTCAATTAAAGATAATTTAGGATTTATTTTCTTTAATTCCGCCTTTCTTTCACTTACAATTTTTGCAATATTTTTATTGTTATCATAAGTTTTATAAGTAGGGAATAAAAGATAAATGCTTAACGCAATTGCACCTAAAATGAGTATTATTTTGAATCTGTATTCTTTCATATATTAATTCGAATTGTAAAATTTGAAAATAAATTATCCAGTAAAATTACTTCTTAAAGGTTTGAAAGTCAATCATTTAATATGACTAAAATAGGGATATAATCGTCAATATATTAATTAAATTAATTCTAAAATCTTTTTCACAAGTTTTTCAAATTTGTCCTTTGCCAGAATTGCCGTATCGGTTACTTCTTTGTGAGACAGTTTATTTTGTGAGATACCTGCCGCCATATTTGTAATTAATGAAACAGATGCAGTTTCCATACCAATATATCCAGCATAAACTGCTTCGTGCACAGTTGACATCCCAACAGCATCTCCTTCCATTTTTTTAACCATTAGAATTTCTGCAGGGGTTTCGTACATTGGTCCCTTGTTGAACCAGTAAATTCCTTCCTTCAAATTAATATCAGATGTTTTAGCTGCTTTACGGATAATGTTGTTAAAATTTTCTGATGGAAAGTTCTGAAAATTATTTTTTCCTTCAATTGTTGTAATACCAATTAAATCAGTTAATTCCTTTTTAATATTAATTCCATTGAATGATGTAATTAACATTAAATCACCGGGATTAAAATTCAAATTTACTCCTCCGGCTGCGTTAGTTAGAAATATTTTCTTTGAACCAAGTTTTTTAGAAATAAAAACGGGCAGCACGCATTGACTGAGCGGATAACCTTCATAAAAATGGATTCTTCCCTGAAAAATTAAAACATTTTTACCTGCATATCTGCAAAAATGGATTTTGCCTTCGTGTCCGATAATTGTAGAAGGGGGGTAGTCAGGTAACAATGTTGTAGAAATGGTTTTTAGCTTTTCTATTCGGTTAGCAAAATCCCCCAAACCGCTTCCCAAAATAAGTGTAATATCAGGAGTAAACGGGGATTCCTTCAACAAAACTTTAATCAGTTCTTTATATTTAAAATTAAGATCAATCAATTGAAATTATTAACTTAAAACTTTGTTAAAAAATTATAACAAAAACCCGAAACCCTTGTCCGGCGTAGTCCCGATATATCATCGGGACGAAGACGGATGAAACTTAAAACAAAAGTCCTGCAAGTGTAGCTGTCATCAATGTGGCAAGCGAACCACCGATTACAGCTTTAATACCCAAAGCAGCAATATCGGATTTTCTCGATGGAGCCAGCGGGCCCAAACCGCCTAATTGAATTGCAATGGAACTGAAATTAGCAAAACCACAAAGAGCATATGTAGCCATTAAAATTGCTTTTTCGCTTAAAATGACTTTTGTAGTTATCATTTTCCCCAATTCCAAATATGCAACAAATTCGTTTAATACAATCTTTGTTCCCAAAAGACTTCCAAAGTGAAGTGAATCCTGCCAGGGAACACCGATACCATAAGCTAAAAATTGCAATACAAAACCAATTACAAACTGAAAATTAAGGGGTTGTCCGTAATTTGATATAAGAATTGCATTTAATCCTGTAATATTACCCAGTCCTTCCAAAATATAATTAACAAGGGCTATTAAAGCTATAAAAGCTATCAGCATTGCGCCAACATTTAAAGCAAGTGATAATCCGTCGGCAGCACCATTTGCAGCAGATTCTACAACATTGGAAGCATTTTTTTCTACTTTAATTTTAACAGTTCCTTTTGTCTCCGGTTCGCTAACTTCGGGGTAAATAATTTTTGAAATTAAAAGAGCAGCTGGTGCAGCCATTACACTTGCACCCAATAGTTGAGTTGCAAATAATTGCTGAGCCTGGGCTATAGGAATGCCTAAAGTTTCAGCATAAGATGAACCAAGTATTTGAATATATGCAGCCATTACACCACCGGCAATTGTTGCCATTCCACCAACCATTATGGTTAAAATTTCACTTTTTGTCATTCCTTTTAAATAAGGCTTAATCATCAACGGGGCTTCAGTTTGTCCGACAAAAATATTTGCAGTACACGAAAGTGATTCAGCGCCGCTCGTTCCCATAATTTTTGCCATTACCCAAGCCATACCTTGGACAACTCTCTGCATTATTCCCAGGTAATAAAGAATAGACATCATACTTGCAAAAAATATAATGGTAGGCAGAACCTGGAACGCGAAAAAAGTACCGAGGCTGCCCGGTGTACCTGAACCTAATGCCAAATCACCAAAGACAAACTTTGCACCTTCTGTTGTAAAATTTAAGACTACAACAAAGAAACCACTAATCCAATAAAAGAAGTTTTTTACCCAACCCAATGGGCCGAAGAAATGTCCTAAATTATCGCCTTTAAGTATAAAAATTGCAAAAACTACTTGAATACCAATTCCGCTTAAAACCAGTCTCCAATTAATTTTCTTTTTATTATTTGATAGTAAATAGGCAAGACCTATAATAATTCCTACACCAATAATTCCTCTGATGATATCCATGTTATTCCTTTATTTTTCTTCGGGGATGTAATGACATTTTCTGCAACGTGCTTCGTAAATATCGGAAGCTCCTACAATTACTCGCTCAGATGACTCCGTTTTTCTTTGTGTTTTATCGGCGGGATTTCCGCATTCCATACAAATAGCCAATGTTTTTGTAATATATTCTGCTATTGATAATAGTTGTGGCATTGGTTCAAAAGGTATGCCCCTGTAATCTTGATCAAGACCGGCAACAATTACTCTTTTTCCAGCATTGGCCAATTTATTACAAATATCAATAATATCATTAGAGAAAAATTGTGCTTCATCTATACCAACAACCTGGGCGTCATTTGAAAGTTCGAGTACTTTATTAATATCTTCAATCAAAACGGAAGGTAAAGTTTGTTCGCTGTGCGACACAATTTTTGTTTCTGAATATCTTGTGTCAATTTTAGGTTTAAATATCTTTACATTTTGCTTGGCAATTTTTGCTCTTCTTAATCTTCTAATAAGTTCTTCTGTCTTTCCGCTGAACATACAACCGGCAATTACTTCTATCCAACCGGTGTCATTAGGAACTGAGTGTGGAGTGAATTCCATCATAATTAAAGTCTGTCTCCAATTTTTATTTTAGGTCATTATCGCTGAATGCGAAGGGTAACATTTCTGATGTTTTATAAATTTTTGTTTCTTTGTTTTTGTTTACCAACACAATATCTATTTCACCGCAAAGGTCACTAATTACTTGTCGGCAGGCTCCGCAGGGCGCGCAGAAATCATCCAAATCACTGGCAACAGCAATTGCTTTAAATTTTTTTTCACCCTCTGATATTGCTTTAAATATTGCAGTTCTTTCAGCACAAATTGTTAAGCCGTAAGAGCTGGACTCGATATTTCCGCCTGTATATATTTTTTTATTATTAGTTAAAAGTGCGGCACCTACGTGAAAGTTTGAATAAGTTGGTACTGCAATTTTTTTTGCTTCAACAGCTTTTTTTGCTAATTCTTTGTAATCCATATAACCTTTAAAATTTATTTCATCAAAATAGATGTTTTGTTAAATAAATCAAATTACATTTTACACTTTTAATTTTTCCAGTTTATTTTCAACAACTTTGAATTAAAAAAATTTATTATCAAAGAAAACTCGTATATAATTTGCAGGTTTATAATTTCAAAAAATTTGAAATTATATTTTATGAGTTTTTGTACTTGCTTTATAATAATTATATCTGTTATAATTTTTATAAGAATGAATACGGCATAAATACTGTCGGCCCAAATAAGTAAAATTGAAAATAAAAAGAATAAATTTATTAAATGCCAAAAACCCAGAACAAATTTATGCTTGGGTAGATAGTAAAACGAAGTAGAAATATGTCTGGCTTTTTGCCGCAAGTATTCTTTTAAAGAAACAGGCGAGTTTGTAAAAACCAAGCCCCCGGTTTCAATAAAACAACCTATCTTTGCATTCTGTTTAACTGCTTCACGTATAAATAAATCGTCATCGCCGCTAAGCGTTTCGGTTGTATATTTAAAACCACCGGTTTTTAAATATATATCTTTTGTAAAACCAAAACTTCTTCCGGTTGCAGAATAAGGAAAACCCAAAGTTGCAGCCGTGAAAGTTAAAATAGTTGTTCTTAAATTTTCAAAACAGGAAATTTTATTAATTAGCAAATCCTTTTTTATAAAAGGAGAAGCACCAAATACTAAATCAAAACCTCTGCTGAATTTTGATGCAAAAGAGATCAACCAATTCTTCTGCGGCAGGCAGTCGCCGTCTGTTATAATTAAAAAAGGATTAACTGCTTTACTAATGCCGAAAGCCAAAGCACCCTTTTTACCGGGGAATTTTTTTTCTCTAACTTTATACAGCTTTATATTTTCTATTTCATTGATAGCATTTTTTACAAGTTGATAGGAATTATCTGTTGAATTATCGTCAATTATAATTACTTCAAAAAAATCTTTTGGGTAAAACAATTTTTTAAGAGCTATAATTAAAGAAGTTATATTTTCTTCTTCGTTTTTAATTGAAATAATAATTGAAAATTTTAAGAGGTCGCTCGAATCGGTTTTATCATTTGAAATCATTTTTATGGCTTGGAAAAATTTGAGATTAAAGTAAATGAATATCAGACAGAGGAAAATTCCGATTGTAATAATACTATTCATAATAAATAATTAATATTCTTCTTCAAGCAGCCAGTTTTCAGCAAGACTTGCATCAATCTCTGAGATAAATCTTGAAGGTTTTGAAAGCGTAATTCCTTTTTCCCTGTCGTACATATTCATCGGATAAGTGACAAAAAGATTTTGTTTAGCACGGGTTGAAGCAACATACATCAGTCTTCTTTCTTCTTCCAATGTTTCAATGTTATCCGCCGACCTTGAAGAAGGGAAATAACCGTCTACAGTATGGATTACAAAAACAGAATGCCATTCCAATCCTTTTGCGGAATGAATTGTTGACAATGTCAAAATTTCGTCTTCTTTGTCTTCGCCCTCGATATCGACAACGCTTTCAATTATAGGCTCAATTGCCATATCAGCCAAAAGAGAATCGAGTGATTTGTAATTTTCAACTATGTTTTGAAAAATTTCCAGATCTTTTTTTCTTTTGTTAAAGTCATCATATTTTACTTTAAAAAGTTTGTCGTAATAATTGAGGACTAATTCAGCTTTTTCCGAAGGTGTGTTTTTTTCAGTATGTAATTTGTACAAAACTTTGAACAAATCGATTATTTTTTGGTTTTTGAATGAACTTTGTTTTTCGGGATGTTCGCCAATTGTTAACCTTCCCAATGACAATTCATCCAAAACAGTTTGAGCTGTTTTTGGGCCTACTCCTTCGTGCAGAAGCAAAACCCTGTACCAGCTTACAATATCTTTAGGGTTGGATGCTATTCTAAGAAAAGCCAGCACATCTTTAATGTGTGCCGTTTCAATAAATTTCATCCCGCCGAATTTTTGATACGGAATGTTCGCCTTGTTTAATTCAATTTCCAAGTCAAATGAAAAAAAAGAAGAACGGAATAAAACCGCTATATCATTTAAAGAAACTCCATCTTCTCTTAATTCCAAAACTTTTTCTACTATAAATTGTGACTCTAAATTTTCATTTCCTGCGGCAATTATATTTGGGAGTTCACCGCCCGTTTTTCTTGTGAAAAGATGTTTGTCATACTTTAGTACAGATGTATCAATGATTCTGTTTGTAAAATCCAAAATAGGCTGGATGCTTCGGTAGTTTTCTTCAAGCTTAATAATTTTAACGTTGTCATATAATTTTGGAAACTCAATTATATTTTTGAAGTCAGCACCTCTGAAAGAATAAATTGATTGTGAATCATCGCCGACAACCATTACATTTTTAGAAATCTTTGTCAAACCCTGCACTATTTCGGCTTGGATTTTATTTGTGTCCTGGTATTCGTCAACCATCACAAATTTTATATCAGCCAATAAATTTTTAGCTGCCGGTCCGAATTCTTTTAGAAAATTATTCAGGTAAATTAATAAGTCATCATAATCAAGCAGGTTGTTTTTTCTTTTGTAAGAAACAAAAATTTTATTTATTTCTAAAATCTGCGGGAGCAATTTTCTGAAATGAGGATAATCTTCTTCAACTATTTCATCAATAGGTTTATCCTTGTTAACACTCAAGCTGTAAATTTTATTTAAAGTGGTTTTTTTAGGGAATCTTTTTTTATCTGTAACCAATCCCGATTGAGTGCGTATTAAATTTATAACATCAGCTGTATCGCCCTGGTCTAAAATTGTGAAGTTTGGGGTTAGTCCAACTGACTTTGCATATTTTCTTAAAGTTAAATTTGCAAATGAATGAAACGTACCGCCTCTTATTTTTGAACATCTTTTATCGAGCAGAACAGAGGCTCTATTCATCATTTCGTTTGCGGCTTTGCGCGTAAATGTTAAGAGTAAAATAGATTTCGGATCGTAACCAAGCTCAACAAGTCTTGCAACCCTGTAAACAAGAGTTCTCGTTTTACCCGTTCCTGCACCGGCTATAATTAAATAAGCTCCTTCAACTGCAGAAGCTGCAGCATACTGTGATTCATTTAACTCTTTCTTATAATTAATTACAAAACGGGCTTCATCAAACGTCTGATGTATTAAGCCCGTTCTGTTTAATCTTTTCAGTTTATATCTCTTTTGTGTCATCTACGCAGAGCTTTGGGTTTTCCCAATATTTCCGAAATTACTATATATTTTTTCAATGAATCTTTTTCTATAAATTCTTTTTTAAGCATAAGAAGAAATGGATTGGCGGTTTTTACAGAGTAATCTGGTGTTTGGTCATCAGGCAACAGTCTTTCAACTACAGTCTGTTCCGGTAGTTCTACTTTTTTTTGTGAAAGTTTATCACGAGAAAGGGAATGTTCACTATAAGTAGGGGTATGTTCACTTGTTGTAACTTCATGTTCTGCAGTAGTTGGCTTATGATAATCGGCTTTGTCGTAATGTTCTTTGTAAGATTCCGTCTTCCATAAATCACCGAATGACTCTTTCTTTTTATCTTCGGGTTCATTTACCGGCGGGTTAAATAAATTTTGAATTTCTTCTAAAATATCTTTCCCTGAAGCCTCGGGTCTCTTTTCTTCAAATACTTGTTGGGGTATTTCGTTTTTATCGCCTTGAGTTGTGTCAGCTTTTTTTTCGGTTTTCTTCTTCTTTTTTAAAAAAGAATTTACAAAGCTGACAATAATGAACAAATAGATTAATATTTCAAAGAAATTATCCATTAGTCTTTAGGACCTTTTTTCTTTTGTTCGGGTTTAGCAATTGAATCTCGCATATCAGTATCCGACTGTATATTCTTAAGATTGTAATAATCCATTACTCCTAAATTACCCTTTCTAAATGCGTCTGCCATAGCTTTTGGAACTTCTGCTTCGGCTTCAACAACCCTTGCTCTTTGTCTGGCAACCTCAGCCGTCATCTCTTGTTCGAGTGCAACTGCTGCCGCTCTTCTTTCTTCTGCTTTAGCGCGTGCAACTTTTAAATCTGCTTCTGCTTGATCTGCCTGCAGCTTAGCGCCTATATTTTCACCAATATCAACATCGGCTATATCTATTGATAATATCTCAAATGCTGTCCCTGAATCTAACCCTTTTGCCAGAACTGTTTTTGAGATTGCATCAGGATTCTCTAAAACTTCTTTATGTGTTAGACTTGAACCGATTGTAGATACAATTCCTTCACCTACTCTTGCCAATATTGTTGCCTCTCCTGCGCCACCTACTAATCTCTCTATATTAGCTCTCACAGTAATTCTTGCTATTGCTTTCAATTGGATACCGTCTTTTGCAATAGCAGAAACTAAAGGTGTTTCAATAACTTTAGGTATTACTGACATTTTTACTGCATCTAAAACATCTCTGCCTGCAAGGTCTATTGCGGTTGCACGTTCAAAAGGTAAGTGAATGTTTGCTTTATCTGCCGAAATGAGGGCGTTTATTACCTTTATTACATTTCCGCCAGCCAAGTAATGAGCTTCTAATTTACCTTCTTCAACCTGAATTCCAGCCTTAGTTGCCGTAATCATACTTCTTACAATGATTACTGGAGGAACTTTACGTAAACGCATTCCCACTAAATCCTGGAATATTTTTAACTTTACTCCAGAAAAATATGCTGTTATGAACAAGCCTATAGGTATGAAGTATAAAAACACAATCAAAAATAAAATGATTGCTATTATTAAAACTATTGATAATCCTGTTAATGCTTCCATTTGTTGCCCCGATATTTAAATTATTATAAATTTGCTTATAGTCTAAACTTTATATAAAACTAATTTAATAAGGTTGTTCATTAAATCATAGTATAGGGAATATTTTAATGAAAATAATGTACAATTTTAGTACAATGTTACCTCTAAATTTATAAAATTAAATTTTTGAAGTATTTAATTTTTCTGTTTTTAACTATATTTTAACAAAATTACAGCATATTTAAGATTCTATAATTTGGTATGTTTATTGACTATTATTAAAAATAGTAGTTTATTAGATCACATTAAGATTGTTATGTAATGTGTTTGCTTGTTTGACGAATTTAGTATATTTATATTTACTGCAACAAATAAACACTAAAAGTTGTTTATGTTATTACCGATAATAAATTGGAATAGAATAACCAATAAGGAATTGGAAAAAATTAATGGAAGGAAATTTTTCAGACAGACTTCAGGATGTAATAAGATTAAGCCGTGAAGAAGCACTTCGTTTGGGACATGATTATATTGGTACCGAACACCTGCTTTTAGGTATTATTCGAGAAGGACAAGGTGTAGCAGTACAAATCCTGAGAAATCTTGATTGTGACTTGATGAAGCTTAAAAAAGCAATTGAAGATACTGTCAGAACTTCCGGGGGAACATTAACTATCGGAAATATCCCGCTTACCAAACAAGCTGAAAAGGTTTTAAAGATTACTCAAATCGAATCTAAAATTTATAAGGCTGATGTAATCGGAACTGAACATTTATTACTCTCACTATTAAGAGATGAAGATAATATTGCCACACAAATTCTTCATCAGTTTAATGTAACTTATGATGCAACCCGTTCCGATTTAAATGCTCTGCTTAGTGATAAAGATATAACATATCAGCAGCCAAGTTCAAAAACAAGAGCAGATAAAAAAAGTGACAGGACAAAAACACCAGTCTTGGATAATTTTGGGAGAGATTTAACAAAACTGGCAAATGAAAACAAACTTGATCCTGTTGTCGGCAGAGAAATGGAAATTGAAAGAGTGGCCCAAATATTAAGCAGAAGGAAAAAAAATAATCCTGTTTTAATTGGTGAACCGGGTGTTGGTAAAACTGCTATTGCAGAGGGGCTGGCGTTAAAGATCGTTCAAAAGAAAGTACCTAGAATTTTGCAAAACCAAAGAGTCGTTACTTTAGATCTTACAGGTCTGGTCGCCGGTACAAAATACCGCGGTCAGTTTGAAGAAAGAATGAAAGCTCTAATGAACGAACTTGAAAAAGCAGAAGACATTATTCTTTTTATTGATGAACTTCACACAATAGTTGGCGCAGGAGGAGCTTCCGGTTCTCTGGACGCATCTAACATGTTTAAACCCGCTCTTTCAAGAGGAGATATTCAATGCATTGGAGCAACTACTTTGGATGAATACAGAAAGCATATTGAAACCGACGGAGCATTGGACAGAAGATTCCAAAAAGTTATTGTAGAACCCCCAAACTATGATGAGACTTTACAGATCCTTGAAAATATAAAATTTAAATATGAAGAACATCATCACGTAAAATATTCTGACGATGCCATAGTTGCTGCCGTTAAACTTAGTACAAGATATATCTCTGACAGGCATTTACCCGATAAAGCAATTGATGTTATTGATGAAGCCGGTTCAAGAGTGCATATGGGAAATTTTGAAGTACCTCAGGATGTTTTAAACCTTGAAGCAGATATTGAAGATGTAAAAAAAGAGAAAGCTTCGGTTGTAAAAAGACAGGATTATGAAGAAGCAGCAAGATTAAGGGATAAAGAAAGAAACCTTCAATCAGATCTTGAACTTGTTACAAATGAATGGGAAGCAAAAACTAAGGATGTAATACACGACGTAACAGAAGAAGACATTGCCACTGTTGTTGCAATGATGACAGGAATTCCTGTAAACAGAGTGGCACAAACTGAATCCGAAAAACTTCTTAATATGGAAGATGCTTTGCACAAAGAAATAATTGGTCAGGATGAAGCAATTACTAAATTGACAAAAGCCATAAGAAGAACAAGAGCAGGATTGAAAAATCCTCACAGACCTATAGGAAGTTTCATCTTCTTAGGACCTACCGGAGTTGGAAAAACAGAATTAAGCAAAGCACTTGCTCGTTATTTATTTGATTCCGAAGATGCTTTAATAAGAATTGATATGAGTGAGTATATGGAAAAATTCTCACTTTCCAGATTAGTCGGTGCACCTCCAGGATATGTCGGTTATGAAGAAGGAGGGCAATTAACTGAAAAAGTAAGAAGACGTCCGTATTCTGTGGTACTTTTTGACGAAATAGAAAAAGCACACCCCGATATTTTCAGTATTTTACTTCAAGTTTTAGACGATGGAATGTTAACCGACAGCCTCGGAAGAAAAGTCGATTTTAAAAATACTATTATAATTATGACATCCAATGTTGGTGCCCGTGATATAAAATCTATAAGTTCGTTTGGTTTTAGCGATGAGAAATCGGGAGACAAGCACGAAAATTTAAAGAATACTTTAGAAGATGCTATGAAAAAATTGTTCAATCCCGAGTTCTTAAACAGAGTGGATGAAACTATTGTATTCAGATCGCTTACAAAGAAAGATATTCTTAAAATTATTGATATTGAATTAAGAGACTTAATGGTTAATATTGCAGAACATAAAATGACGATAAAATTGGACAAAACTGCGAGGAATTTTTTAGTTGAAAAAGGATATGATGAAAAATTTGGTGCAAGACCTTTGAGAAGAGCAATTCAAAAATATGTGGAAGACCCTTTGGCTGAAGAAATATTAAGAGGATCATTTGAAGAAGGAACAAAAATTACTGCTAAGTTTGTTAAAAATACAGAAGAGCTGATTTTTATAGACGAGAAAGTAGATGTTGATATCTCTGACGAAGAAGCCGAAAAAACGGATAAAAAAGATCCCTGATTTAATATATTATATTGAAAGAAATATTATAAAGCGTATTATTGTAATACGCTTTTTTTATATTTATTTGTTGAAAATATAGGAGAAATTATGACTTTGTTAAGCAATAACGAAATCGATTCAAATCTAAAAAATTTACCCGGCTGGATATTTGATAATAATATTATTACAAAAGAATATGTGATGAAGGATTTTAATGATGTTCTTTATTTTGTAAATAAAATAGGAAGATCGGCTGAAGCAATGAACCACCATCCCGATATATTTATGCATTCTTGGAATAAAGTAAAAATTTCTATATCAACACACGATGAAGGCGGCATAACTGATAAAGATTTTGAGCTTGCAAATAAAATTGAGGCTCTTAAATAAATGAATGACAGATTAAGCGGGTTATTGGATCTTTACAAGAAAGATCCTGATGATTCATTTGTAATTTATGGAATAGCTCTGGAATATAAATCAATTAAAAATTATTCTGAATCCGAGAATTACTTTAAAATTTTAATTGAAAAAGATCCGAATTATGTACCTGCTTATATGCAGTATGCAATTTTAAAAGAAGAGACCAATGATATATTAAAAGCTAAAGAAATCTACACCAAAGGGATAAAGATAGCCAGGCAAAAAGGTGAAACTCACGCCGCACAAGAAATGGAGGAATTTTTAGATGAACTTGACTGAAAAGGAAGTCTTGGAAATTTTTAATAAAACCGAAGCGCTTTTAAACGGTCATTTTTTATTAACATCGGGCAGGCACAGCAATAAATATTTTCAATGCGCAAAAGTTCTCCAGTATCCGCAGTACAATAAATTATTTTGCAATAATATTGCAAACTATTTTAAAGATTACGAGTTTGAAACAGTTATTTGTCCTGCTGTCGGTGGTATTGTTGTGGGTCAGGAAATAGCCAGGCAGTTGGGCAAGCGTTTTATTTTTGCAGAAAGAGAAAACAAAAAAATGTCTATCAGGAGAGGGTTTAAATTAAATCCCGGAGAGAGGGTTCTTGTATGCGAAGATGTTGTTACTACAGGCGGATCGGTTTTTGAAGTAATTGATCTTGTCAATCAATATGAAGCAAATATAGTTGGTGTGGGATTTATTGTAGACAGAAGCAACGGGAAAGTTGATTTCGGTTACCCGCAGTACAGTCTTATAAAAATGGAAGTAATCTCTTATTTAAAAGAAGAATGTCCGATTTGCAAAGAAGGGCTTGAACTGGTGAAACCTGGCTCGAGAAAACTTTAATAATAAAATGAATTAAATATTTTAATATGGAACAAAAAAAATTACATAAAACTGTTGAAAAAATTACGTTAAAAGAATTTAAAACTGAAAAGGACATGTTGATAGATGTTTTGACTGAAACAGTTAAAAGTGAAAACATCAGTATAACCGGCGGTAGAATATGGAAACTCGATAAAGACGCCGCAACTTACGAATTGATTTATCAAGTTGGGAATGTTGAGAAAATTAAAAATAATTTCAGAGTTAAAATATCTGATTATCCTGTATTTGATTTAATTAGTGAGCAAAGAACAATTCTGGGTGACGAAACAAATGAGACCCTAAGGGAGAAGGGAATATTTAAATATTCTGCTTCGGGAATTGGTTCAAAAATAAAACTAAATGGTAATTGTTATTATGAATATTTGCTTGCACTGAATAATGAAAAATTAAACGAACAATTAAAATATAATCTCAGCATAATTGCCACTACTTTAACGGCAAAATTAAAAGAGCAGCGTACAACCAAAAAGGCCGATTTTTTAAAAGCAGGAATTGACAAAGCAAGAGATATTCAAAAAAGTATTTTACCGGAACACGAATATCAATTTCACGAATACGATTTATTCGGTGTAACAAAACCAGCTGAAATTGTCGGTGGTGATTTTTTTGATTATTTGGAAATTGGTGAAGACAATGAAAGACTGGGAGTTGCTTTAGGCGATGCAGCAAGCAAAGGCGTAGGTGCCGCTGCCGAAGCTCTGTATATTTCAGGTGCTTTAAGAATGGCAATCAACTTTGAGATTAAAATTGCCCCGTTGATGAGAAGAATGAACAAGCAGATTAATAAAATTTTTGACGATGATAAATTTGCAACCTTCTTTTACGGCGAACTTTCTACCGGTAATAGCGGTTTGTTTTTGTATGCAAGTGCCGGACATAATCCTCCTTTATTTTTAAAGAAAAATTCTAATGAAATAATCAAGCTTCTACCAACAGGACCTGTCTTTGGTCCAGTACCAAATGCAAAATATAAAGTTGATAATATCAATTTTTACGGAGGAGATATATTAGTAATTTATTCTGACGGTGTTACAGATTCATCAAACAGTGAATTTGAAAATTATGAAGAAGAAAGACTGATAAAAACATTGTTAAAAAACAGACACAGGAAAGTAAAAGAAATAGCTTTTGCAATTTTAGATGATGTAATAAAATTTTCATCGGGCGGAAAGTATTCCGATGATAAATCTCTTATTGTAATTAAAAGAAGAGAAAAATAATTTCGCAAATAAAAAGTAGGGGTAAAAATGCTTTATTCAATAAATCCTACAAACGGTAAAACCATTGCTTCTTATGAGGAAATGGAACAGAACTTAATAACCCAAAAAATTAAAAATGCTAACAACATTTTTTTAAAATGGAAAGAAACTGATTTTAATTTCAGAAGTCAGAAAATGAAAAAAGCAGCTTTTATTTTAAGAAACCGTAAAGAAGAATATGCAAAATTGATGACCTTGGAAATGGGAAAACCCATCGCGCAATCCAGAGGAGAAATTGAAAAATGTGCCTGGGTTTGCGAGTATTTTGCAGATAATTCTGAAAAATTTTTAAAAAATAAAATTATAGAAACAGATGCTCAGAAAAGTTTTATAACATATCAGCCGATAGGTGTTGTTTTGGCTGTTATGCCTTGGAATTTCCCTTTTTGGCAGGTCTTCAGATTTGCAGCGCCAAATTTAATGGCAGGCAATGCAGGAATACTTAAACATTCGTCAAATGTTTCAGGGTGTTCCCTGGCTATTGAAAAAATATTTTTAGAGGCAGATTTTCCCGAAGGTTTATTTTCGTCAATTATAGTCTCTTCTAAAAAGATGGATGCTGTAATTGAAGAAAGAAGCATTAAAGCAGTGACACTTACCGGAAGCGTTCCGGCCGGAAGAAGCGTCGCAGAAAAAGCAGGTTCGGCTTTAAAGAAAACCGTTTTGGAATTGGGAGGAAGCGACCCTTATGTAATTCTTGAAGATGCTGATTTGGAAAATGCTGCCGAAATTTGTACAACAGCAAGGTTGTTAAACGGCGGACAAAGCTGTATAGCCGCGAAAAGATTTATAATTACATCATCTGTCTATGAAAAATTTGAAGCCTTAATCATTCAAAAAATGAGTGATAAGAAAATGGGTGATCCCTTGGACGAATCAAATTATTTAGGACCTCAGGCAAGTATTGAGCTAAGAAATGAACTTCACCAGCAGGTAATTAAAAGTATATCTAATGGAGCAAAATTGCTGCTCGGTGGAACTGTAACTGAAGGAGAAGGAGCTTTTTATCCACCAACAGTATTAAGTCAAGTTGAAAAAGGTATGCCTGCTTATGATGAAGAATTATTTGGTCCTGTTGCAGCGCTAATAAAAGCTGAAGATGAAGAAGATGCAATCAGAATAGCTAATGATACAAACTTTGGTCTTGGTGCTGCCGTTTTTACAAGTGATTTAATAAGGGGAGAATCTATTGCAAAAGAAAAATTAAACGCAGGCTGTTGTTTTGTAAATGAATTTGTTAAATCTGATCCGAGGTTACCTTTCGGTGGAATAAAAGATTCCGGTTACGGAAGGGAATTATCAGAGTTCGGTATAAAGGAATTTGTAAACATTAAAACTGTTTACATAAAGTAATATTTGTTTGTTAAACTAATCCAACGGGAACTTTAGAATAAATTTTGATCCTTTATTTATTTTACTTTCTACTTCAATTGTACCATTCATTAATTCCACGTATTTTTTTGATATTGTAAGCCCCAGTCCTGTACCTTCAAATTTTCTTGCAAGACCTTCACTCACTTGTCTGTATTCATCAAAAATAAATTTTATGTCTTTGGAGGCAATACCAATTCCGGTATCTTTTATAGAAATTACAGAATATATATTTCCTTTAAAATTTTGTTTTTTTAATTTTATATCAATTCCGCCTACATTTGTAAATTTTATTGCATTGTTTAAAAGATTGTCCAAAATTTCTATGAACTTATCGCCATCTAATTTTAATTTAAGGGGTCCTGTTTCATTTGAATATTTTATATAAAGTCCTTTGTTTTTTGCAGCATTATTAAAAAAGGAAACTCTTTCAGAAATTATTTCCGCAACATTTATATTAGTTAAATCAAACAGCATTTTCTCTGAATTTACTTTTGAAAGATTTAAAATATTATTTAATGTTTTTGTCAGTCTTGTTCCGCTTGAATAGATTGTTGAAGACATTTCTCTTAGTTGTTCATTTTCTATTTCTTCCATTAATATTTCTGCCGAACCCATAATTCCCACCAATGGCGTTCTTAACTCGTGACTCATATTGGCATAAAAACTGGATTTCAACCTGTTAAGCTCTTCTGCTTTTTCTTTAGCCGCAATTATCTCCTGCTCTACTTTCTTTAATTCTGTAATGTCGGTTAAAATTCCCATAACAGCTTCTTCGCCGTTAAACTTTATTATTGTTGAACTATCTATTGCTTCAATTTTTATTCCTGTTTTAGTTACCATTGTAAGTTCATATGGTTTTATCTCCTTGTGTTTCTTATGTTCTTCTATTCCTTTTTTTACTGGTATTTTACTTTCCGGTGCAATCAATTTTTCAAATAGATTGAATTTTGGTGAATAAATATCTTCTTTGGTGTACTCGAATTTATTTGCGAACATTTTGTTTACATAAAGGAATTTATTCTTTCTAAATATGTAAATCATATTTATTGAGTTCTCTGCCAATGTTTTGAATTTTTCTTCTGATTGTTGAAGGGCTTTTATCGCTTCGTTTTTCTCCGTTAAATCGTGTTGAATGCTTCCAACTCCTATAGGTTTGCCTGTAGTTGGCTCTTTAATTAAAAAGATACTCGACAATACAGGTATAGTTTTACCGGTCTTAAAATGTTTTAAACTATGTTCTCCATTCCAAAAGCCATTTTTCATAACAGTCGGTATTATTTGATTAACCGTAATTTTATAATCCTCTTCAGAAAGGAAATCTTTTATTTTAAGTTTTGTTATATCTGCATTCGTTGATAATCCAACAAGTTCTCTGCCTCCTTTGTTTAAATAGGTTAACTGTTCGTCCATATTTCTGAAGGCTATAAAATCTTTGCTGGAGTTTATTAATAAATTAAATTTTTGAGATTCTAGCTCGGCTTCTTTTAATTTGGTTACATCTAAATTTAATGAAACTAAATTGGTAATTCTTCCTGTACTGTTTTTAATTGGTGATATAATATTTCTGGACCAATATAATTCTCCGTTTTTCTTTCTATTGTGTAAATCTCCTATCCATGTTTTACCTCCAAGCACAGTTTTCCAAAGTTCTTCATAAGTTTCTTTCTTAGTTTCACCTGATTTGAAGATCCTGGGATTTTTATTTAATAATTCCTCCTTTTTATATCCGGTTATTTTAGTTGATTCTTTATTTGTATATTCAATATTACCATTAATATCTGTTATTATTGCTATTACAGGGCTTTGTTCCAAAACATGTGAAAGCAATCTAATTTCATTTGTTACTTTTCTTTTATCGAAAAGATCGGAAATTATTTTTGCAGTATCTTCTAATAATTCATTTTGTTTAGATGAAAGATTTATACTTTCTTCAAATAATCTAACTACCAGTACAACACACACTTTACCCAAAATAAATATTGGAGCACCTTGCCAACATTCAACTTTTAAATTTTGTTTTTTACCGGATATTTTTTCAAAAAAATTAGGAATTTCATTTCTGTTAAGCGTAATTGTTTTTTTATTTTTTACAATATGGCGTATGAGTAATTCTTCTTTTTTATATATATCATTTTTTGATTTATCTCTTTTATCCGGAATATTATAGCTTATTGAATTATCTTTATTGATTACGGCAAAGTAGTTATCTCTGATAGAAAATAATTCAGATAAAATATTTGTTAATTTTTTATACAAAGTATTGTCATCTAATTCTTCTTCTATTAAGTTTGACAATTCAAAAGTAATCCTGTTTTTTAATGCTTCATATTTCCTTTTAGTAATATCGTTCTGTATTCCTATGGTCTCAACAAGTTTACCGTATTTATCAAATATGCCTGCAACAAATATTTCGGCCCAGTAATAAGTGTTATCTTTTCTAACAAATCTTTTCTCAAGTGTAAAAGAGTTTATCTCTCCCGAATAAAGTTTATTTAGCATTTCTTCGTTTGCATTGATATCACCTTTATAGCTAACGTCTTTATAATTTAATTTTCTGAGTTCATCTAATGTGTAACCGAGCATATTGCAAGATTTTTCATTCACATTTATAAAATTACCATTTAAATCAGCGACAGAAACACCGCTGTCTTTATTCCTAAAAAATGCTCTGAAACGGAGTTCGTTTAGAATTGCTCTATTTATAAGTTTTTTATGGTCAGTAATGTCTCTTGTTATTAAAAGCAAACAAAATTCATTTTTATATATAAATGTTTTTCCTGAAACTAAACCGTCAATAATTGAACCGTCTTTCATTCTGAATTTGGTTTCAAAATTTTTAACTTGTCCGTGTTGTTCAATTTCGAAAATCAATTTCTTCCGGTCATTTAAGTCGACCCAAATATTTAATTCATTTGTGGTTTTCCCTATTACTTCTTCTACTTTGTAACCAGTAATATCTAAAAAACTCTTATTTACAAGTAATAATGATGCATTGTCAATTTTTGTAATAGTTACGGAATCAGGATTTGTTTGGAAAATAGTTTCTAATGTATAGATACTTTCTTTATTTATAACTTTGTATTTTTTTTCAACCGAAGCTTTATAATTATCAAAATCATTCTGCAGTTTTGATAACTCATTTAAAAGTTCTTCTCTTGTTTTCTCTTTCATAGTTAAATTGTTCGAGTTTATTTTTTTTAATATACAAAATTATCATTTTATTTATATTGATGTTTAAATCTTAACTAATATTTTAAATAAACATCAATCCAATTTTAAAATTGAATTATAAATTAAAAATTCAGTACGACGGGACCAACTATTCCGGCTGGCAGATTCAAAATAATGCCGTTACGGTGCAGCAAAAAATTACCGAAGCAATTAATTCAATTTCTAAAATAAATGTCAACTTAATTGGCTCCGGCAGAACCGATACGGGTGTGCACGCTCTGGGGCAAACAGCTAATTTTAAAACTGAGATAAAATTGAATATATACAAATTTAAACACTCTTTAAATGCTGTCCTTCCCAACGATATTTCGATTGTATCAATGGAAGAAGCAGAGGAAGAATTTCACTCGAGATTTAGTGCAAAAAAGAGAAGTTACATTTATCTTTTCAGTAAAAATAAATCCCCGTTCTTTTATAAATATTCATATTTTATAAACGAAGTATTTAATATCAATTATTTAAATAGAATTAGTAAATCAATTCTGGGCAAGAATGATTTTACATCTTTTGCAAGGAAAAAGACAGAAACAAAGAATAAAAATTGCAATATTTATGATATCCATTGGAAAGAAACTGCCGGTAGAATCTTCTTTTACATTGAAGCGGATAGATTTCTACACGGAATGGTCAGAACAATAGTAGGTACTTTTATTGAAGCTCATAAAAATATGTGGGAGGAAGAACATATTAAAAATATTATTGAAAACAAAGATAGATGTTTAGCTGGAGAGGCAGTACCGGCAAAAGGGTTATTTTTATATAAAGTAAAATATTAAAACATTCATTATGTGAGGTCAGTATGGAATTTTTAGCAGGCTTACACCCTAAAATAATTCATTTCCCAATTGTTCTTTTACTTTTTTATGTAGTACTTGAAATTATTTCTGCAATTACAAAAAAAGAAGTTTTTTCAAAGGCTGCTCATGTAACTTTATTTTTGGGAGTTTTATCAGCTTTTTTGGCTGTTTTAACAGGACATCAGGCTGAAGAACTTGCAAGTAAATGGGATGATGCAGGGGCAATTATACCTTTTAAAGCCATAGGTGAACACGAAGATTTTGCAAATGTAACAATGTGGTATTTTGCAGCTGTACTTCTTATTCGAACGTTTCTTGTATTGAAGAAAAAATTAACTAATAATATTAAATATATTTTTGTAGTACTGGCTTTAGTCGGAACGTATTTTGTTTATCAAGTGGGAGAACACGGCGGTAAACTTGTATATAAATACGGAGTTGGTACTGAATTAAAAAAAGCGGAAACAGAAAACAATGATTAAAAAAATAAAAGGGAGATAAAATGGAATTCAACAATTTACTAGTTGAAATTGAAAATAATATTGCAATAGTAAAAGTAAACCGTCCGGAAAAACTGAACGCATTAAATACCGAAACAGTTGAAGAATTGGACAGAGCTTTTTCCCAATTAAATGAAGATAGGAATATCTTTGTAATAATTTTAACAGGCAGTGGAGAAAAAGCATTTGTCGCGGGTGCAGATATATCTGAGTTAAATAAACTCGATGAACAATCGGCAAAAAAGTTTTCAGAATATGGACAAAATGTCTTTAGTAGAATTGAAAAAATGGAAAAACCTGTTATTGCGGCAGTAAACGGTTATGCACTTGGAGGCGGATGTGAGATTGCTCTTGCTTGTAATATTCGTCTTGCTTCCGATAATGCAGTGTTCGGTCAGCCTGAGGTTAATTTGGGTATTATTCCGGGTTACGGGGGGACACAAAGATTAACAAGACTTATAAACTCGGGAAGATCGGCAGAATATATTTTAACCGGTGATATGATTAATGCCCAAGAGGCTTTAAGAATCGGTCTTGTAAATAAAGTGTGTCCTAATACCGAGCTGATGAAAAACGCTAAAGAAATGGCAAATAAAATTTGTTCAAAGGGGCAGTTTGCAATTAGAATGGCAATGAAAGCAATAAATATTGTTGACGAAGTATCAGGAGCGGAAGGACAAAACTATGAAACAAGCGTATTTGCTTTGTGCTGCGGAACCGATGATTTTAAAGAGGGAACATCTGCTTTTATTGAAAAACGTAAACCGCAATTCAAGAATAAATAATTGTTGTTCTTGAATAAAAATGAATAAAAACTTAAATAAATATAGAATCATTCAAATCATGTTTGCATTGGCGGTTGTTCTGTTAATTGCTAATTTATTAGTGGGCAGTTTCAACGCCGAATTTGAAATTAAATCCAAAACAGAATTTGATAAAAACTTTAAACCCTCTCAGGTTGATTCATTATTTATAATCTCCCTTAAAAGATATAATATTGGACAAAAATGGATACACAAAGAATCTTCTAAAAAAAATAAAAGTAAGTCATCTTTATTCATTTACAAAATAGACGTTCCAAAAGATCTGGCCAATATTTTATTAATAAAAGAGATATACAAAAATTTTTCTAAAACTAAATTAAAAATATCTTCCAGAGAGATTAAATTTGGGGGCTCATCAATATTGGAAATATTTAATGCCAAGGATTTGATTTTACTGGCTGAACTTAAATATAAAAAAGACATTTCACATTTAGCAGGCTACTTGAATTTATTTGTAATCATGCCAGAAGATATTGGAGATGAAAACAAAAATGAAATTTTAAATTCCCCCAAAAAATTTACAGTTTTGTTCTTACCTTCTGTAAATAATATTGATTTGGCAAATGAAGTTTCAGGTAATGAAAAAGATTTTGCTTTACTCATTAATAACGATATTAATGAGCTTAAATATAAAATAAAAAACAGTTTTGATGTTGTGAGGATTAATCAAGGAGTGAATACAGTTTTAAAATCTTTTCCCAAGACAAGTTTTATATTATTTTCTTCTAATTTTAATCCGAATTATAAAATAAGAACTGCTTTCAAGAATAAGAAAATGAAATTTTTGTATCAGAAAAATCTTATAAATTTTACAAAAGGTTATAAAACAGGATTTAAAAAATTATTCAAATCTTATGTGATGAATACGGGTGTAAACGATACATTAAATGTGATTTTGTCGGCAGATAATTTTTTGAAAATTGAAAATGATTTAATAGAATTTGGGAAGCTGGGCTACAGGTTTATGACAAAATAACTTTTTTTGTATTGCGAATCGCTGATTCTCTTTACAAACAATTACTTTTAAATTTTCATATTTTTGTCTCTTTTAAAAGGATTAGACAGTAAATCATAAAAAAAACTGTTTTATTTATGCAACAGATTTTTAAGAAAGGTAATCCGTTAGGTGTTAATTATTTGTAATATCAGCACCAAAAATTCCTACCTCAAAGACATCACCTAATTCCAAATCTTTTAATTGAGACATAATTTTTTCTTTGTCCCCCACAACTAAAACAACCGCGTTTTCTGGATGAATGTTTTTTATTGCAGCTTCTTTTATCGCTTCAAGAGTTACCGAAGATATTTTATTTAAATAGTTATCAAAATAATTATCCGGTAATGAATGCTTTATTTTAGCAGATAAATTGGATGTAATTTGTCCGTAAGTTTCAAAATTTGAAGGGAAACGTTTTATAACAGATGACCTTGCAAAATTTAATTCGTCCTCGGTAACACCTTGATGTATTTTATTTATCTCGCTTATAATTTCAATAATTGCCGGTCCTGTAAATTCTGTTGCAACGGATGTGGTAATAAAAAACGAACCTGCATATTTATAATAACTGAAACTAGAATGGACACCGTATGTGTAACCTTTGGCTTCTCTTAAATTAAGATTTAATCTGCTTGTAAATTGACCGCCTAAAATAGTATTTAAAAGAGCTTTGGAATAAAAATCTTTCTCGTTTCTTTTTGAAGTTAAATGTCCGATTCTAATTTCACTTTGTAAGGAATCTTTTTTATCGACTAAATAAATTTTTGTTTTCCTTTCTTCTAATTCTCCTTTTAATTCTTTTGCTTTAGTATAACTATTTTGAGAAAATAATTTATCCTCAACAATTCCACCCAATTCTTCTTTTCCTATATCTCCCGCTACAATTATATACGGTTCAGATTTTATAAAAATATTTTTGTAATAACTCACCAAACTATCAACTGATAAATTATTAATATCTTCCGTGTAACCGGCAGTTGGAAATGCGTACGGTTCATTTCTATTAAAAATAAGAGAATTAAAAGTCAGGTCTGCAATTAAATCCGCGGAATCTTTAACCTGCTGAAGACTGGTTAAAATCTTCCCTTTTTCTCTGTCAAATGATTGTTTTCCAAATTCAGGTTCATTTAATATAAGGTTCAAAAGTTCCAAAGATTTTCCAAAATTCTCTTTCAAACTTAAAAATGATAAAGAAGTTAAATCTTTATTTGTACTTATATAAAAATTTGTACCTAAAAGCTGAAATTCTTCTTTCAATTCAATAGCATTTAAACCGCCCGCTCCTTCATCTAAAACCATTCCCATTAAATTTGCCAGTCCTTTTTGATTACCGGGATCAATCCTGCTTCCGGTTCCATTCATATATGAAAATCTGATAATGGGTAAATTATCTTTGTGTACATAAATAATATTTAATGAATTCGCAGCTTTAAACTCTGAAATCTCAGGAAGCGAAAAATTGATATCGCCGGTTTGTAAGGGAATTATTTTTCTGTCCATATTCATTTATTATTCTTGAGGTGAAATTAGTAATTCTAAATATTTCCCAGTTAGATATTCCTCAGCAATTTTTGAGATGTTTTTTTCTGTTGAAGATGAATACCTGTTAAGGTCGAATGAAAAAGAATTTGGTTCGTTCAAATAAAAATTATAGTGATTGAGCTGGTCTGCCAGCGTATCTATATTTTGGAGTGAATAAATAAATTGAGATTTTATTCCGTTCTTAGATTTCAGTAATTCCTTCTCAGTAATTCCTTCCGATATCAATTTTTCAATTTCTTTAAAAACTTCTGTTTTTAATTCTCCCGATTTTATCCCCGGTTTGGCAGTTGCGCTTATAATTAAAGCCCCGCCGTATTTACCCGATATTTGAAAGGCACTAACATCTTGTGCAATCTCCAAATTATGAACCAATTTTTCATTTAATCTTGCGGTTTTTGAACCCGCCAAAATATCTGATAAAATATCGATGTATGCATCAACTTCGCTGTAAATATTACCGGTCGGCCAGACTAAATAAAACCTCTCAAGCTGAACTTTTTCGTTTTGCCGGATTAAAATATTTTCATTTAACTTGAAGCAATTAGACGTTGGAGATGGGGTTATGTTCGTGCTTTTAATTCCGGAGAAATATTTTTCAATTAGATTTTTAGCTTTCTCAATTTCAAAATCGCCTGCAACAACCAGCGTAGCATTAGAAGGGGAATAATAAGAGTTGAAAAAATAAGATACATCGTCTAAAGTGTATGATTTTATATCATCCATAAAACCAATTGTAGGCCAGCTGTACGGATGATTATCTGGGAAGAAATTTGTTATTATTGTTTCCCAAGCCAAACCGTAGGGCTGGTTATCATAGCGTTGAAGCCTTTCATTTGCAACAACATCTTTTTGATTGTCTAATTTTATTTGGTCTAATGCTTGAAGAAAAAAGCCCATCCTGTCGGATTCGAGCCACAAAGCAAGTTCTAAATAATTAGAGGGGAGTTTCTCATAATAGTTTGTCCTGTCAAAACTTGTTGAAGCATTTAAAGTTCCGCCTGCTTCCTGAATAAATTTAAAGTGTTTTTCTTTTGGAACATTCTGCGAACCCTGGAACATCATATGTTCAAATAGATGTGCTATTCCTGTCTTTCCCTTAACCTCGTTAGCCGAACCGACTTTATACCATAAATTTACTGCGACTAATGGCAAATTTTTCTTTTGATGAAGTATAACATTCAGACCATTATCAAGATTATATTTTTCATAATCAATATTAAGTAAATCCATATATTTTTAACGGCCCTTCAAAACAAATTCTATATTTTCTAATTTTCCGTCCACATTTGAACGGGGTGAAATATTAAAAATCTCACACAATAACGGATAAATATCAATGTTATTTATTGTACCAAATTTATAACCTTTTTTAAAACTCGGACCCATTGCAAAGAAAATACCGTTCATATCAAGCGTATAATTATCCCACCCATGGTTTCCGCCGGTTTTTATTTTAGACATATATTTTTCCGATTTATCGGTTGTTAAACTCCAGCCCAAATCTGCGGAAATAATAATGTCTGTAATAAATGGATTTTTAGAATAATGGAAACGAGCCGGAATATTTTCTTTCGTATAAACATTAAAATGTTTCCTGTTTTTCAATAAGTGTTTATAAACATTTTCCACTTCACCCGGTTTCGGTTGTATTAACATAAAAGGTCCGCCCTGTTGATATTCAACATTATAACCTCTTAAAATATTTTGAATATTTACAGTTCGGTCTTTGCTTATTTCAGTCATACCATGGTCAGAAACTAAAATTACATTTGTACTGTCATAAAGTTTTAT
>CAZTZZ010000004.1:0-31710 GCA_964617905.1 uncultured Ignavibacteriaceae bacterium
GAATCGGTAAAACAGAGCAGATTGGGACTGCTAATAAACGGCATTGTAAAAATACCGATGCAGTTTTCTATATTGTTTATCGGTGCTATGCTCTTTGTTTTTTACCAGTTTACTTCTCCTCCTTTATTTTTTAATCCTGTTGAAACAAATAAAATAATTAAAAGTGAACACGGACCGGATTACACGGCTCTTCAGAATGAATTCAAAGTAATCCAGGCGGAGAAGAAAAAAGATGTTTATAGTTTGATAGACGCGATGCACAAAAATGATAATGCGAAGGTTGAAAATATTCAAGCCAAACTTGATGTATCAGAAAGCAAGATAGTTTCTCTTCGAGAAGGTGCAAAAACATTGATGAAAAAGAACGATAAAAATTCCGATACGAATGATACAAATTATATTTTCCTGAATTTCGTTTTGAATTTTCTGCCCGTCGGATTAATCGGTTTGGTTTTGGCTGCAATATTTTCTGCTTCAATGTCTTCCACTTCATCAGAGATAAACTCACTCGCATCTACAACCGTTGTGGATATGTACCGAAGATTATTCAAAAAAGAAGCTACCGAGAAACATTATGTGTTTATTACTAAATCGGCTACTGTGTTTTGGGGAATGCTTGCAATTTTATTTGCACAGTTTGCAAACAAAATGGGTTCGCTTATTGAAGCGGTAAATATTTTAGGCTCGCTATTTTATGGAACAATTCTCGGTATTTTTCTTGTTGCTTTTTATTTGAAGAAAGCGAGCGGTACCGCAACATTTTATGCCGCAATAATAAGTGAAATAATTGTCATCCTCTGTTTTATTTTCACTGGCATCTCCTTCCTCTGGTATAATGTTATAGGCTGTGTGCTTGTAATAATTTTAGCTGTAATGATTGATACTTTATTTTTGAATAGAATACAACAAACTTAAAATAACAAGATAATTATCATTTTGAGTCCGTTACCCAACAGACGAAGATTCTAACAACTATTTTAAATAAGAATAACAATGGGAACCAGAAAGACAATTAGGGGATGTAATGACAATTGCAATATTTCAAAAGTCTCTATTTATTATTACTATTAAATTATTAAATTCTATTTTAGATTTTTAATTAATTGGAATAGGAAAAATTGAGCAAAGACAGAAAGCAACAGATTATAAAAACCTCGGTTAAAAGATTTGCACGTCACGGACTTGGTAAAACAACACTCGAAGAAATCGCCGGTGATCTGAGAATAGGCAAAGCCACAATCTACAATTATTTCACCTCCAAAGAAGAACTTTTTTACGAGTCATTAACATGGGATTCAAAACTAATTTTAACCGACATCTCGACAATATTAAATAATGATGAAGATATTTTTGAAAATAATTTCATTCAATATTTTTATTACAAATATTCCCTGCTTGAAAACTATAAACTCATTTATGACTTAATGATTCTCCTGTTTCAAGATTTAACTCACGAAAAAGAAAGTGAAATATTAAAGAATATGCTGAATGAGGAAGAAAAGATTTTACAGACCGCATTGAATAAAGAATTAAAGAAAATTAAGAAAACAGTTGGAATTAAAAACGTTAGAAATATTGTGCTTACAAGCTGGGGACTGATTTTTTCAAATCAATTGAATATGATTAAAGACGAGGGAAAAGAATTAAAGCCGGATGAAATTGCGCTGAATATGTTGAATGCTTTGTAATAGTATAAAGTTGTTTTGCAAACAGGTGCTATATTACAGCTTAATTTCGCTTATCTGAATTTGAGGTTTTGTATTTGTAAAATTAGGCAGATCTGCAAGTAATTTTTCGGCATTAGGACCAAAAGAATTTTGGAAAGATTCCACAGATTCAAATTTGAGATGACCCATTGCAATAAACGCGGGTTCTTCTCCGGGTGTGCCGCCCGCTAATCCCGAGTCTACGGCTCCACCTTTCAAAGCATCACCGAGAAGTTCCATTACCATTGGGACGTGGTTGTTGCAATAATAATCTATGTCAAATTTAGCTTCAGGACTGTTCGGGTACATTACACTTACTTTAACCATACTTTGCTCCTTTTTATGTTAAAATATTTTTAATTCCTAATTATTGATCAAATTACAATTTATTCAATTAAATTATAATTTTTTTTTATTAAACGTGAGTCACAGCCGTACCGTAAAAATATTGCTTTATACTATGCAGGCGGGTTTGTTATTTGAGTTTTGTTGTTTGAAAATTATATAGAGGAAGATTCCCGCATTCGCGGGAATGACAGAATGAATGTGAATGACTGCTGACTGTTTTATTCTTCTTCGTCCAAAAACATTTGTTTTTCAAATTTATGTTTTATTGACTGAGCTTCGACAATAAAGTATACGTTTTCGGCAATGTTTGTACAGTGGTCACCCATTCTTTCAATTTGTCTTGAAATTACGAAAAACTTAAGAGCTTCTTCGATCGAGCTGCTATCTTTTTTCATTAATTCTTTTAAATAAATGCAATTCTCTGAATTCAAATCATCAAGTTTATCATCCGTTGCAATTACTTTTTTTGCCAGAACCGCGTCCGTTCTAATGTATGAATCAATGCTGTTTTTTATCATTGTTTTAACAACTTCAGCCATTTCAAAAAATTTAGATCCCTCAATAAAGTCCGGCATAGAAATCAAACTTATTGCCCTTTCAGAAATGTTCACAGCTATATCACCGATTCTTTCCAGGTTATTATTTATAGCAAAAGCTGACATAATAAATCTTAAATCCATCGCATAAGGTTGATTCAGTGCAAATATTCTCTGGCAAAGTTTTTCAATTTTTACGTCATATTTATCCACTTCGTTGTCAAGTTCAATTACCTTTTCAGCTAAAGCATTATTCCCTTCTTTTACAGAATTGAAAGTCAGCTCGACCTGGTTTTCAACAATACTTGACATTTCAATCATCATCTTTTTTAATTTTTCCAATTGAATATCCATTTGTCTTTGCATTTTATTAATCCTTTATTTTATTAAAACTCGTTAACCGAATTTTCCGGAAATATAATCCTCAGTCTGTTTCTTTCCCGGGTTAGTAAATATAATTTTTGTTTCGCCAAATTCAACTAATTTACCCGTATAAAAAAACGCCGTTTCGTTGCTTACACGGGCAGCTTGCTGCATATTATGTGTAACAATTACAATTGTATAATTTTCTCTTAAAATCCTTATCAATTTTTCTACCTTTGCGGTGGCTATGGGATCCAAAGCACTCGTAGGTTCGTCCATCAAAAGTATTTTAGGATTTAAAGCTATGGCTCTTGCAATGCAAAGTCTTTGCTGCTGCCCACCCGAAAGTCCCACAGCCGAAAGATTCAACTTGTCTTTTACTTCATCCCAAAGTGCAGAATCTATTAAAGATTTTTCCACAATGCCCATTATTTCCTTTTTGTCACTCAACCCGTTTATCTTCAATCCGAAGGCAATATTATCATAAATACTCATAGGGAAAACATTTGCCCTTTGAAAAACCATTCCCACATTTCTTCTTAAGTCAACAATGTCCTGTTCTTTTGAATAAATATTTTTCCCTTCTATTTCAACCGTTCCTGTTAGTTTTGTGTTTTTAATTAAATCGTTCATCCTGTTTAATATTCTTAAGAAAGTAGATTTGCCGCAGCCCGATGGACCAATTAAAGCGGTTACTTTTTTTGAAGCAATTGAAATGGAAATATCTTTCAGCGCCTGTTCTTTACCGTAAAAGAAATTCAGGTTATTAACTTTTATAATATTTTCTTTGACTTTTTCCATATACTAAATACAAAGGGATAAATAATTTAATTGCTTAAGATAAAAAGGAAATCTTACAAATTGTTAAAAACAAGATTAAATAATTGTTAATTTTAGGGATGATACTACTAACCCCCGACTTAAGTCGGGGGTTAGAAACAACTCAGGAATATCTGAAACCGCTTCAGCGGTTTATTGCTCCTTACACAAACACAGTATATCTAAAGTGAATTAATAAATAGCTTCTCTTATTTTGGCACTGATATAATCCATTATCCATACGACCAAAGCTATCATTAAAACAATTAAGCCTACTTCGTGCCATCTTGCAAGTCCCTGATACTGCATTAGCATTGTACCGATACCGCCGCCGCCGACAAGTCCGATTATTGTAGCCATTCTAACATTTATATCCCACCTGTAGATTGTAAATGAAAGAAACGGCAGAACGATTTGAGGAACAACCGCATACCAAACAACCTGCACTTTGTTTGCACCCGTAGCGGTTATGGCTTCAACGGGTCCTTGCTCAATGCCTTCAATTGCTTCGGAATAAAGTTTTGCGTTGGATGCAATTGTGTGAACAAGCAAAGCTATCATTCCGGCAAAAGGACCGATACCTACCCAAACCGAAAAAATAATCGCCCAAATAAGCGGTTCTATGGAACGGACAAAATTTAGGAAAATTCTTAAGACATAATAGACGGCAAAAGTAATTTTGTTTCCTTTCATTAAATTTCTTGCCGTAAAAAAACTGATGAGCAGCGTAATCGGGATTGAAATTAAAGTGGCAAGCAGGGCGATGTAAATTGTCTCAATCATTGCAAAGAGAGCGTCGTCAAAAATACCGAACTCCGGTCTGAACAATGCGCCGAAAAGTCTCTCCGCTCCCTGTAGCCCTTCCGAACTGAATAAATCTACAATGGAAAGTTTTGTAATAATCCATCCTGCAATAAATGTTATATTAAAAAGGAACCATCCGAATATTTCTACTGTCCATTTTGTAACTTTGTTGTCCTTTGCCACACCGAATAATTTACACGAAAGCGAGGTTCTTGTAAAAGTCCAGCTAACGCTTACAACAACTGAAATAATAAATACTAATAAAATACTCTCCCAGCTGAAAGGTATATCTCTTAAATCGAGAATAAATTTATAATAAATTGCCCTTTGAACTACAAGAAAAGAATAGAATACGAAAAAGATATCCAAGAAAATTGCTTTTATAAAGTTAGCTTTTTCTTCAATTCTTTTATTTTCTCTTATGATATCTATTGGAGATTGATTTAATCCGGCATTATTTGTCATCTTATTTCCACCTCTTCGGCTTCGTCTCCGTAAATTGTTTTGAACCACTCTTCGTTTATGTCGGAAGGATTACCCTCATAAATTATTTCTCCCGATTTAAGTGCTATTACTCTTGTGGCGTATCTTCTTACAAGACTTAAAAAGTGAAGGTTGCAAATTACAGTTGTTCCAAATTCTTTGTTCACTTTTTCAAAAAACTGCATAACTGAATTTGAAGTGGCGGGATCAAGTGAAGCTACTGGTTCATCGGCAAGTAAAAGCTTGGGACTCTGCATCAGGCTTCTTGCAATTGCTACCCGCTGCTGCTGCCCGCCGCTAAGTGAATCTGCCCTTTCTTTTGCTTTTTCTTTTATACCTACTATTTCAAGATTTCTGTTCGCTTCTTCATAAATATCATCAGAAAATTTTCCCAAGATGGAAGTAAGTGTACCAAGCTGTCCGAGTTTACCGGAAATTACATTTTTTAAAACTGAGTGCCTGTTTATCAAATTAAAATGTTGAAATACCATGCCGATTTGCGTTTTTACTTTTCTCAGTTCTTCCCCTGTAACGTGGGTGACATCTTTGCCTAAAAATTCTACGGTTCCCGCTGTCGGTTCAATTAATCTGTTAATACACCTTAAAAGTGTTGATTTACCCGAACCGCTTAGTCCGATAATGACGAGGAATTCACCTTTTTTAACTTCGAAATTAATTCCTTTTAAAGCGTGCATTCCGTTTTTATAAATCTTATGTAAATTTTTTACTCTTAAAATCATTTTTTCTTCTGCACTTTTTCAAATGAAATGTTCTGACTTTTTAGAAGTTTTCTAAGTCCATCGTAATCACTATCCTTAGTTCGTATCAATCCCTTAATATCATAAATATCGTAAAGTGATTTTTGCCCTTCAGGAGTTTTAACATATTTCAAAAGGGCTTCCACAATTTTTTCTTTCATTTTATCCGGCATATCTTTTCTGAAAACCCAAGGATCGTTTGGTATTCTTTCGGTGTAACCGATAATTTTTATTTTTTCTGCAACATCCGGAAATTGTTTAAGCACCCGCATTCTTGCATCCATAATTGCGCCTGTTTCGGGATCAGGTGGAGCTGAATATGTTGCACCTGCATCCACTTGTTTTTGATAAACCATTGTTACAACATTATCGTGGCGCATGGCAAATGCCGTTTCACCCGGATGAATACCGAGCCTGTCAAGCAGCGCTTTCGGAAGTATATATCCAGATGTGGAAGAGGGGTCAACATACGCCATTTTTCTCCCATCAATTTCTGATAAACTGTCTATTCCAGAATCAACCCTCGTAATTAATTGCCCCCTGTAACTTGTCTCATTGCCGTCTCTAACAATTCTAAGAAGTGCTTCGGCGTTATATTTTGCGTGAGCCATCAAATAAGAAAAAGTATTAATGCTGGCTATATCCGCCTTGCTGGAACCGAAGGCTTCAACTACTGCAACAAAACTTGCCGGAACGGCAGTAACAAAATAATAACCGGTTTCTTTTTCTAAAAAGTCCGTTAGCTCTTTTGCGTTGAAAGAAATTCTTTTGGCATCTACCGAAGGAGTGAAATATAATTTTACGGGATTTGATTTTGTGCCAAGTACACCTTCATTAAGTTCTCTGACCGATGAGACGGTTATAAATATTAATAACGGTAAAAGATAAAGTAAATACTTCATAAAGAATTTTTAAATGGTTTAGTAAATATGTGTATAAGTTTTTTTTTACACAAATTTTTGATGTGATTTAATGATAAATTAATATCAAATTTTAATAAATCTTATAAAAGACAGTGTTGGAGTTTTATAATCTAATAAATTCTTAGCTGGATTTGTATGAGGAAAAATCTTTCCTTAACAAATTCTGAAAATGATGGACACCTGTTTCGCATTCTACCGATAATCTGCCTTTGTTATATGTTTTTGACTGTACACCCTTTTGAACTTTTTCACAAATTTCTATGTCTTCAAATTGAATTTTATCGCTCGTTGAAATATCTTTTCCAATACTTCCCAATCCTTCGGATGTTTCTATATCATCATAAAAATAATCGAAGACAACAAGTGTTTCTTTTTCTGAAATTGGAATTATCCGGTTTGTCTGTAAACGTCCGGGTAGAATATTTAGCATTAAATTAGGATAAATAAAATAATAATAAGCTCCTCCCTCCCCGCGGTAAAAATTCTTTTCGTTGTTGATCGGACTGAATTGAAGCGAATATAATTCCGACACTTCAGTTTTGTATTCTCTGTATTCCAAAAAATCACAAAGCTCGGGATGAACATAAGGCAAATGATAACCTTCCAAATAATTGTCAATATAAATTTTCCAGTTGCACTTTACATTGTATTCAATTGTTTTATAAAATTTTTTATCCTTTAAATTAGTAGGACTTATTTCGGATGGGATTTTAGAAAGGTCATTATAAACGGGAAGAGTTTCATCATTTAAATTAATAAATATTAATCCTTCCCAAACTTCTGTTTTAACCGGTGCTAAGCAATACTCTGATTTATCGAACAACTCAACCCTGTTAAATCTCGGCATACCCCGCAACTCTCCATCTAACTTGTAAGTCCATCCGTGATATTCGCATTGGAGGACTGATTTTGACCCGCTGTTATTTATTTTAAGTGGTCCTCCGCGATGCCTGCATACATTATGGAATCCGACAATATTATTTTCATCATTTTTAAAAATGATTACCGGGTTGCCTGCAATTTCAATTTGAACAGTATTTGATTTATCTTTTAATTGATCAATATGACCTGCATATTGCCAGCTATTCGAGAATACAACTTTCCTTTCAAATTTGAAAATCTTCTCATCAAAATACCAATTGGCAGGTATTGTCTCCGCTCTTTCAATCGGTTTAATTTTTAAGTCTTCTTTGTTAAACATAAGATGACAATCCAATTTTTTACAACAAATTTTTAGAGTAAATGTGATTTATTTAAATTTGTAAATATTATTCTTCGAATTTACATCGGAGATAGTCTCACCTCCGAGTTTAATTGTTTTAACATTTCCCTTTATTTTTGCTTCAATCATTACTCCATTTGTGTTTTCCCAAACAGCTGCAGTTTTTGTAATTGTTGTATCATTGTCTTCGTTGTCAACAAAAGTAAGTCTAATAGGAACCGGGATATTGCCAACTTTCTGCACGAGGATTTTATAGTCGTCTCCATCCTTTTCAACTTTTTTAATTCCCAAATCAGGATATCCCCTTTCAAAATACCAAGGCTTCCAGTACCAATTTAAATTTTTACCGGTTCCTGTATTGAAGGAATAAAAGAAATCATAGGGCCCCGGGTGTTTGTGATTCCAGTTTTCCATGTAGTTGTGAAGCCCCTTTAAGAACAGTTCGTCTCCCAACAAATTTCTTAAATATTCATAAGCCTGTCCGGGTCTGGCATATGCAGATATTGAATAAGAAAATCCAGTTAAAAGATTAGCCGGTATCATCAGTGGCATTTCCATTTCGTTGCCGGCCATAAAGTTATAAAACCTGTTGTTATTTTTTCTTGCATTATATTTTCCAAATTTTGTTTGGAAATCCATCGGAAGCATCTGTGCCCATCCTTCGTCCATAAAAGCATATTTCTTTTCATTTATACCCATGTAAAACGGCATATATTGATGAGCGATTTCGTGTGAGGTAACACCGACAGTCCTGCCCCAGGTTGACATAGAACCATCATTAATCAACATAGGATATTCCATACCTCCATTTCCGTTAAATACCGTTAAACTAGGAAATGGAAAAGGGACGGCAGGAATTTTTGTTGAATAAAAATTAATTGATTCCTTTGCAATATTTGCCACGTCTTTAAAATCTTTGGATTCTTTTTTATAAACGGCTGCAATATAAATTCTTCTGCCTGTGTTTTTATCGACCGTTAAACCTACGGCATCCCACAGATAATGATCACTAGTTCCATATACAAAATCTGGAACACTTTCTGCTTTGTAATGCCAAATGTTATAATTATTATCATCGCTGTAAATCTCTCCGTTTTTAAGATCTTCTTTATTTACAATTGTAACTACATCATCGGATTTGTGCGCAACATTGTACCTGTTTAAAAATTTATCCTGCAATAATTCACCGGGATTCTGTAACACACCCGTTCCCCAGACACCAAAGGTATTGGGCACAGTTACATAAACGTCAAAGTTTGAAAAATCGTTGTAAAATTCCTGTGAGCCGGTAAAGGGAATCATATCCCAACCGTCAATATCGTCATAAACAGCTATCTGCGGATACCAATAACCAACTAAAAATGAAGTTGAATCGTAGGTTCCCATTCTATCCCTAGCTGTGTTAGGAATTGTAAAATTCCAGTTCACTTTAATTTCCAAAGAAGAGTCGGAGGTTAAAAGTGAGTCAAGTTTTAGGATTAAATTTGTTCCCCTGTCAATTACTTTTTTCTTATTTTTTAAATCAACTTCATTTCCCGCAATCATTATTTTTGTAATTATATCACCGTCAGTCATTGCTTTTTTGCTTATGCGTCTGCCTCTTTGAGCACCAACCTTATTCCTGTTTTGGTAAAGTCTTAATACAATTCTGTCCAAATCTTTTGGGCTGTTATTGTGATAAACAATTGTTTCTTCTCCCTCTACAAGTCTGGTTGAAGGAGTAACTTTTACATTTATTTTATAATCCGAAAAATTCTGCCAGTAATTTTTGCCGGGTTTTCCGTCGTAAGAACGGGTTCCTTTCTCGTATGCTTTTTTAATATTGCGCGGCATATATAAATTATTCTGAGCATAGATAAAGTTTGAAATAATAGCGGTGAATGAAAACGTTACTATAGCAAACAACAAAGTTTTATTCTTCATTTTTTTCTCCATAAAAAATAGATTGATGTGATAAATAAATTATTGATCAAAGAGAGAGTTCCCCTTCGAACTTTTCCTTTTTTTATTAAATCTTTTGTATGCAAGATCTGTTGCTTCCCTGCCTCTTGGTGTACGCTGTATAAAGCCCTGTTGAATAAGAAACGGTTCGTAAACTTCTTCGATAGTTCCCGGGTCTTCGTTTACGGCAATTGCAAGAGTGTTTAACCCAACCGGTCCACCTCGGTAGTTTTCAATAATTGTTAAAATTATATCTTTGTCCATCTCGTCAAGTCCGTATTCGTCAACATCCAGGGCAATTAATGCTTTTTGCGCAATTTCTACGTCAATAATATTTTTGTTTTCAAAATCAGCAAAATCTCTTGTTCTTCTCAATAACCTGTTTGAAATTCTCGGTGTGCCTCTGGATCTTTTTGCCAATTCAAGAGATGCATTTTCTTCTAAATCAATTTTTAAAATCCTAGCCGATCGCATTATAATTTTATTTAGTGTAGCTGATTCATAATAATCAAGCCTGAATTTAATTCCGAATCTGTCCCGAAGCGGCGAAGTTAACATACCTGCGCGTGTGGTTGCAGCAACAAGTGTGTATTTTGGTAAGGATATTTGCACAGAACGTGCATTGGGTCCGGAATCAATCATTATATCAAGCTTGTAATCTTCCATTGCCGAATATAGATATTCTTCAATTACCGGACTTAGCCTGTGGATTTCATCTATAAATAAAACTGAATTCTCTTCAAGTGTTGTCAATAGCCCTGCGAGGTCTCCAGGTTTTTCCAAAACAGGTCCGGAAGTAGTTTTTATTTTTACCCCCATTTCGTTAGCAATAATATGAGCTAAAGTGGTTTTACCCAATCCCGGTGGCCCGGTGAGTAATACGTGATCTAATGCTTCCATTCTTTTTTTTGCGGCAGTTACAAAAACATTCAGATTATCGGTAATACTTTTTTGCCCGCTAAAATCTGATAGTTCAACGGGGCGTAGTGATTCTTCAAATTTCTTCTCTTTTTCTGTCAATGTAGTATTTGTTGTTTCAGATTTACGCATAATTTAATTATTGAATTACATTACACAAAAGCATTATTATTTGTCAATTTGAGAAAAGAGAAGAATCTTTAATCCGTTATTAAAAGAATGATTCTTCTCCGAAGGAGTCCTTCGGACAGTCGTTTTACTCCTTTAGAATGACACCTTGTGTAAGGTGATATATTTATTTAGTATTATTACAAAACTTAAAATATTTTTAAGTTGCTTTAACATCGGTCTTCAATTTAATCATCCTGATTGAAATAACCATACCAATCATCAAAAATATCATTATAATTGCAGCACCAATTGACCTCCACATATCTAAGCTGTTGGCAAGGAATATTCTCAACCCTAAATTCCATGCACTGCCGTAAAGTATGACCAAATGAATAATATAAATGGAAAGCGTATGCCGTCCGATTAGAATTATTAAGTGAGGTATTTTTTCTACTTTAGTTGCAATTAAGCAAATAATTGAATTTAAAATTATTACAATTCCCAGTCTGTATAAAATTAGGTTTGGACTGTTGCCCCAAAAATCGCTGGCACCATTAAATAATATTTCAATTTTATCCCCGATAAAAGCTGAAATAACGAGCACAATACCTATCGCTAAAAGACTAATTCCAAATTTTGGTTTTTGATGTTCACCCCTGTGAGTTGCAAGATGAAATCCTAATATTCCTCCAAAAAATAAATAGGAACACCAAGGAAACACAGGAAAGTTTGAGCCTGTTCCAGTGTAAAAATATCCCGCAATCTGCAAGGGTAAAAATTCTTTCCACTCAATAGCTTGTATTGTTGGATTCAGATAAATGAACATTAACCCGAATGCAGTAAACAGATATGTCGGTTTTATATTTATTTTTTCCGAAAGATATAATAAGATTATTAAAAACAGAATTCCGAATCCTATCAATTGAAGGACATCAACGGCAAAAAACTCCTTCCATTGCTCAGCTGTTACAGATGAAAAATTTATAATTGTTGCAGTCGGATAGTGCAGCAGATAACCGAGTAAAATCAATAACAAAAATCTTTTTATACCTTTAACCAATCTTGGATTATCTTTAGCTTTTTTATTTTGTAAAATGAAAAGATATGTAAAAACAGTTCCTGCAGTAAAAAGGAAAATAGGAGCTGTTATGCCCCTCATAAAATTCCAGCTGTAGTAAAAAAAAGAATTAACATTTCTGAATTGATTTGAAAGCATCAGGTCAATAGTATGCCCCTGCACCATCATTAGTACTGCAAACGCCCTCATTAAATCCAAAAAGATTATTCTTTTGTTCAAATTAAATTAAAATGTAATAAAGTATAATTTTGATTTATTAGTTAAAAATAGCTATACAATAATTTATAATAAAGTGAATGAATATATATATAAGCTCCCAAGAATTTAACGTATTTATACTTTATAAAAAAAGAGACGAGCTACAGACTCGTCTCTCTTATAAGATTTTACAAAATTCGATTATAAATTAACTACAGCCATTAAATATGCCCAAGTTGAAGTATCGGCTCCTTTCTTTTCTTTAAAAATATCTCCTGGTGAAAAGAATGATAATCCGCCTACAAATTTAACTTCTTTGCTGTATTTATAGGATAAAGTTAAATCGACTTCCGAGCCAAAACTCGTAGAAGTACTACCGTTTAATAATGAATAGTCTTCGTTTGATTTAAAAAGATGGTACACAACTGAAAAAACACTTTTTTCAAAGGGAATTATAGAAGCTGTTCCGTGAATGTCTTTAAGGCCAAGTCCGAAAGTATGAGCAGGAATATTAATAAAATAATCCATAAATCCGTAAAATTTATGATTTGTTGCATAGAGAGTGTTAAAAACTTTATACTTTGTAACATCTTTGCCGTCATCACCGCTTAAATAATCAATTCCGGCACCAAGAGTTGCTTTCCCCTTGGTTTTAAAAGTGTAACTGAATTTATATGCGAACATAAACGCAGATATATCCTGAACGGAATTTTGAGTACCGAATTGGTATGCCGCATCAAGTTCATTGTAAAACCCTTTCCCTTTCTTTTTGCTGCCCATAAAAAGTCCGATCGTATATCTGTTAAAATCAATTGATGCTCTATGTTCGCCGATAAGGAATGGTTGAATCTTCAGATTTTTATGACTTTTAATATTTCCGTAAGCAGAATATACAAACATATCCAATGAATCCTCCGCAAGCCCCGATTCAATTGTGCGTGCTAAAATAAAATCAATATCAACTGACTTTGTATTTAACTTCAAAACAGATCCATCAAAACTACGACCAACATTAGACCAGCCGACCGCCCCAATTAATCTTTGAGAACCGTAGGACAGTTCCATTCTACCCACTTTAAGATTAAGGGGTAACTTAAAAAAATTATTAATACTAAAATATGCTTGATGTAAGTCTATGTTTGCAGAATTTGCTAAGGTATTAAATTCTGTACCAAACCTGCGGGAATCTTGAATTTGTACAAAACCCGTTAAATTTTTTGATGTTGAAAAAAATACTCCGAGCCTTGAACGGAGCTCTGTAAATGTATTAGCTCCGGTATTACTGTTGAAGTCTTTGTTAACATATTGAAATCTTGGTCTTAATTGTGCATTTACTTTAATTTTTTTTTGTGCAAATCCAAATTCAGTAAATATTAAAGGAATAACAAAAAACAAAAATATAAGCTTTTTCATATAAGCCCCTTTATAAGATTAGTTATAGAATAAATGTTAATCAGATTTATTTATCCTAATATAAAATATTTCCTAATTATAGTCTAATTAATAATTATATTTGTTAAAAATATTTTAGAATAAGAGACGAGTTTATAACTCGTCTCTTCAGAAATGTATTACTTTTTATCTTTGTCTTTTTCTTTTTCGTCGTCAACTACTTCATAAGAAGCATCTTGTACTTCATCCTCATCTTTTTTCTCTTTGGGTTCTTCAGCTTTACCGTTACCTCCAGGGGCACCTTGTGCTTGTGGTCCTTCACCCGGCTGTCCAGCACCTGCCTGAGCATAAAGCTCGGATGCGACAGAAGACCAAACCTTGTTCAGAGATTCTGTAGCAGATTTTATTTGTTCAGTATTATTTGTAGCAATTGCATCTTCAACTTTTTTAATCTCTGCTTCAAGTTTTGTTTTAGTGTCATCTGACATTTTATCCTTCATTTCTTCCATTTGTTTTTTAGTTTGGAAGACGAGGCTGTCTGCCTGATTCTTTACATCTATATCTTCTTTTTTCTTTTTATCTTCAGCAGCGTGTTCTTTAGCATCCTGTTTCATCTTTTCTATTTCGTCATCAGAGAGTCCGCTTGAAGCCGTAATACTAATACTTTGTTCTTTACCTGTAGCTTTATCTTTTGCTGAAACGTGCATTATACCGTTAGCATCAATATCAAAAGTAACTTCAACTTGTGGTACACCTCTTGGTGCAGGTGGAATGCCGTCCAAGTGAAATCTTCCAAGTGTTCTGTTATCACCGGCCATTGATCTTTCTCCCTGTAAAACATTAATTTCCACAGAAGGTTGGTTATCAGCAGCAGTTGAGAATGTTTCGCTTTTCTTTGTAGGTATTGTCGTGTTGGCATCAATAAGTTTTGTCATTACACCGCCGAGGGTTTCAATACCGAGTGAAAGCGGAGTAACATCCAGTAATAATACATCTTTTACGTCGCCGGTCAAAACACCTCCTTGTATAGCTGCACCAATTGCAACTACTTCATCGGGATTTACACCCTTGTGAGGTTCCCTTCCAAAAATATCTTTGACAAGATCTTGAACCATTGGAATTCTTGTTGAACCACCGACCAAAATAACTTCATCAATTTCAGATGAAGATATACCTGCATCTTTTATAGCAGTTTCACAAGGAATTTTAGTTCTTTTTACTAAATCGTCAATTAACTGCTCAAACTTTGCTTTAGACATATTTAGATTTAAATGTTTAGGACCTTCTGGTGTTGCAGTAACAAAAGGTAAGTTTATATCAGTAGTTGTAGATGATGAAAGTTCAATTTTAGCTTTTTCAGCAGCTTCTTTTAATCTTTGTAATGCCATTGGATCGTTCCTTAAATCAATGCTGTCGGATTTCTTAAATTCATCTGCTATCCAATCAACTATTCTTTGATCAAAATCATCTCCGCCCAAATGTCCGTCACCGTTAGTTGATTTTACTTCAAATACACCGTCACCCAATTGTAAAATTGAGATATCAAATGTACCTCCGCCTAAGTCATAAACTGCCACTGTATGATCTGATGTTTTTTTATCCAGTCCGTATGCTAGAGCAGCGGCTGTTGGTTCATTAATAATTCTTTTAACGGTTAATCCGGCAATTTCTCCGGCATCTTTTGTAGCTTGTCTTTGTGAGTCGTTAAAATAAGCTGGTACTGTAATTACGGCTTCGGTCACTTCCTGTCCCAAATATTCTTCGGCAGTTTTTTTCATTTTCTGCAAGGTCATTGCACTAATTTCAGGCGGAGAATAGACACGATCCCCAATCTTAATCCTTGCAGTATCGTTATCACCTTTTACTACTTCATAAGGTACTTTAGTCATTTCATCTGTAACTTCGTTAATAAATCTTCCCATAAATCTTTTTACCGAAAAGATAGTATTCTTTGGATTTGTTATTGCCTGCCTTTTTGCCGGCTGACCGACTAATCTTTCTCCGTTTTTTGCAAAAGCCACTACGGACGGAGTAGTCCTTCCTCCTTCTGAGTTAGGTATAACAACCGGATCATTTCCTTCCATAACTGATACGCAAGAGTTTGTTGTTCCTAAATCAATTCCTATTATTTTTCCCATTATTTTTTTCTCCTTTATATTTATGAGAAGTATTTACTCATTTATTTATATATTTTATTTATAATTTTCTTTACTTTATTTTTAATCATATTCCGTTAATTGAAATATAGTATCTCATTTAAATTATATTTATTATTATTGTGTTAATTAAAGCCAATTTTAATGCCAATAACATTTATTGAGCTAAATACTTATTATATAATGACTTAGATATATTTGGCTGTTAACGGCATTATGACAGATATTGCCCTGTTTATGACTATATGTCAGCACATTCAAATTAAGTGTCAATAATGATGTCATTTTTACGAAAAATATTATTTTTTTATTGTCTATTGAAATGTTTAATTTAGATTTATTTGACTTCAAATTAGAAACCAATATAATTGGTAGAAATTTCATCTACCTTGATGAAATAGATTCAACAAATTCATACCTTTTAGATAAGAACAATAAAATAGATAAGGAAGGCACTGTTGTTTTAGCGGAAAAACAAACAAAAGGCAGGGGAAGGAACAACAGAATTTGGTATAGTGAAAAAGGATTGAATCTTAATTTTTCAATTTTAATCAGTAATAAATATTTTTTCGGTAAAAATTTTAACCTTATTAATTTAGGAATTTCACTTGCTGTCGCTAATTCAATTGAAAGACAATGTTTCATTCAGACTAACGTAAAATGGCCTAATGATATATTAATAAACGGTAAAAAAACAGCAGGGATTTTGTTAGAGGCAAATTCTCAAGGCAGCAAAATTGAAAAATTGGTAATAGGAATTGGTCTAAATGTAAATCAAACATCTTTCAAAGGTGATTTTAATTTTTTGCCGACTTCTATAAAATTGGAGGCAAAAGAAAACATTGAAAGGGAGAAACTTCTTGCAGAAATTCTTAATAATTTTGAAAATATGTTGTTAAAGATTATTTCAAGACCGGAATCGATTTTAAATGATTGGAGAGACAAATGCAGTATGATTGGGAAAAGAATATCTATAAATCAAAACGGTAAAATAATTATAGGTACATTTGTTGATATTGATGATAACGGATATTTAATTTTGGAAACGAAGAATAAGATTAATAAAATTCATTTTGGTGATGTGGGTATAGGCTAATATGCTCCTTACAATTGACATAGGAAATACTGCAATTAAATCAGCTTTGTTTGACGGTGATAATATTTTGCAGTTTAACAGATACTCAGAAACAGATGAATTATTCTCCTCAGTTTTGTCGAAAGAAATAGATTCTGCTGCTTTCACATCTGTTGTTCCGTCTAAGTCGAAATTATTATGCGATTTTTTTAAAAAAAATAAGAATATTACGCCTTTTCAAATTAAAAGTAATTCCATTTTTAATCTTAAAATAAGATACAACTCAATAGAAACTTTGGGAATTGATAGAATCTGCTCGTCTGAAGGCTGTTTTTATCTCTATAAAAAATCTGAAAAAAAATTAAATCTGCCAGATGGATCATTTATAATTTCCGTCGACTGCGGAACAGCAACAACTATAAATATTATATTGTACCCGAATATTTTTATAGGCGGAATGATAGCCCCCGGAATTGACACAATGATAAAGGATCTGCACAAAAACACGGCACAATTACCATTAATTGAAAAAGATGAGTTGAGCTGGGATATCGGCAGTGACACAAATTCGTCAATCGCCAGCGGCGTAGTAAATTCAGCCGTTGGATTAATTGAAAGAACACACACAATATTAAAAGAAGATTACGGTGCAGAACAAATTATTACATACCTTACGGGAGGAAATGCAAATATTTTATCAGATTTTTTAAGTGTAGAACACCAAATTGAAAATGCACTTGTGCTGATAGGAGTTAAAGAAATTTACAAATTGAATAATTGAGAATAATTATGAATGACAAAACAACAGCAAAGGAATGTTTAAACTGTAAAACAACCGAGAATGATATTCCTCTGCTCAAATTAACATATTCAAAACAGCCGGCATATATTTGTTCACATTGCTTGCCGCTATTAATTCATCACCCGGATGAATTAATAGGTAAACTTAAAGGCGCTGAGAATATTCCTGCTGCTGCGCCGGATGAATAAAAATTAACCTGAATCTCTGTGTGCATTTACACTTATTTCATATTTTTTTGTGAATTTGTTTCTTGCTAATTTAAGGTCAGCCGAAATTCCTTTCTTACGTATTTGAAAATCGTTTATTGACACCGTGTCAATTATAAATCCGTCCTTAACGGAGCTCGATAGAAAATCATCCATTATCTTTCTCGCTGTGGCTTTTTTATAATAAGATGCATTTGCTTCAGCCTGATAAACGCCTTTCTTATCGGATACAAAAACAAGCCTTTTATTTTTTGTTTGGTAGAATACACAGATCATAGAAGGATTGCTGTTGTCCACATGAACGGGTCGCCCGTATCTTTTTATTACCTCCCTTTTAGTTTTACCTATATATTTATGAACTCTGATATCCTGAGCAAGTATGACTGATTGGAATAAACACATTAGGAGAACTGACATAAAAAAGAATTTTATTTTTCCCATTAAATCTCCCCGATTTATTTTTAATAAATAATTTATTTAAAAATCTTATAACAATATGTATGGAAAAGTTGTCTTTAATAAAAGGAATTGATGTAAAAGATATGTTTATATTGTGTAAGTTCATTTTAACCTCTGCTGTTAAAAATCACAATATCAAATTATATTAAATTATTATTACTTTCAATTGAATTTTTACAGAAGGGATTCAGAATGATTTCAAAAAAAATTATCTGATTCGAAAGGAACTGCCTTTGGAAAAATAGAAAACAGTTAGTTACAATTTTATTATTTTATTATCAATAAGTCTTGTCTTCCCAATTTTGCAGGCAACTAAAATGTAGTAGTTTTCCCCTTTTTTTATTTTTTCTGTTTCCAAAAAGCTATCAGCTTCAACTATACTCACGTAATCTAATTCGGATGAATCAACAGAATTAATCAAGTTTTTCATTTCTGATAAAATATTTTCCGTCTTTTTTTCACCTTTAGTTATCAACTCCTCTGCAAGTGTTAATGATTTACTTAAAACCAAAGCATCTTTTCTTTCATTTTCACTTAAATAAACATTACGTGAACTCATTGCCAGTCCGTCTTCTTCTCTAACTATCGGACACACATTAATTTTTATATCAAATTTCAAATCTTTAACCATTTGTTTAATTACGGCTGCCTGTTGGGCATCTTTCTGCCCGAAGTAAGCATTATCAGGATTTACACAATTAAAAAGCATTGCAACTACTGTTGTTACACCTCTAAAATGTGTGGGACGAAATTCTCCTTCCAGTATTTTAGTGATTTGATTTACGTTCACATAGGTTTTAAAATCATTCGGATAAAAATCATCCGGATTAGGAAAGAAGATGTAATCCGTATCAAGTTCTGACAAAAGTTTTTTGTCTTTTTCAAAATTTCGTGGATATGTGGAAAGATCTTCTGTTGGAGAAAACTGAGTGGGATTTACAAATATGGAAACAATTGTAATATCGTTATTTCCATTTGACTCTTTTACTAATGATAAATGACCATCGTGAAGAAAACCCATCGTCGGGACAAATCCTATCTTTTGCCCTGCTTTTCTTATTTTCTTTGATAAGGAATGTATTTCATCAATTGATGAAATTGTGCATGGTCTTTCAAGCATCAGTCAAGGAGATTTAAAACATTTGAAATTGTGTCTTTTAATTCTTTCCTGTTTGCAATTATATCAACAAAACCTTGTTCCATTAAAAACTCTGATCTTTGAAATCCCTTGGGTAAATCCTTGCCAATTGTTTGCTTTATAACCCTTGGACCAGCAAAACCGATAAGGGCCTGCGGCTCTGCAATATGAACATCACCCAGCATTGCATAACTTGCAGAAATACCGCCGGTAGTAGGATCAGTCAAAAGTGAGATATATGGAATTTTTGCTTCGGCAAGTCTTGCCAGTTTGGAACTCGTCTTTGCCATCTGCATTAGCGAATAAGCGCCTTCCATCATACGTGCACCGCCGCTGGCAGATAAAATTATAAGTGGTATTTTATTTTTATATGCTTTATCAATAACTCTTGCGAGCTTTTCACCCACAACCGAACCCATGCTTCCGCCAATAAACTTAAAATCCATACAGCCGAATGCAACATTTCTCCCATTAATTTTACCTGTGCCTGTTGTTACTGCATCATTGAGTCCGGTTTTTTTAATCGTGACTTTTATTCTATCTTTATATTTTTTTGTGTCTGTAAATTCAAGCGGATCGGCAGATTTCATTTTTTTATCCATCTCTTTAAAAGATCCTTTATCGAGAAGTAAATTTATATATTCTTTACTGCCAATTCTGAAATGATAATTACATTTCAGGCAGGTCCAAAGATTTTGGGCTAAATGTTTTGTGTGAATAATTTCACCGCAGCCTGGACATTTTTCCCACAACCCGTCCGGTAAATCTTTCTTTTGTGAATCAGGTGATATGTTTTGTTTTGATCTTCTAAACCAAGCCATTTTTTTTACTCTTTTACGTCTGCAAAAATATTCAAATATGTTTTAGGATGAACAGGGTCGTTTGAAATTATTCGTATAGATCTTCTTATTTTGCCAAGCTGCGTGGTTGAATCAAATTCTACTTTAATTTTTCCTTCACCACCGGGCGGTATTTCGTTTTTACTCATAATTGCTGCCGTGCATCCGCAAGAAGTTTTTATATTCTTAATTTTTAGAACAGCTTTGCCTTTATTAATAAATTTTAAAATATAGTATTCTATTTTACCTTTGTAAACATTTCCAAAATCGTGTGTTGTCTCCGGGAAATATATCACCGGGATTTTTGTGTTTTTTGGTATTTTTACTTTTTTAACCTTTACATAGGCTTTTATAGTCAATTGTAATTTAGGATTGTTACTTGCATTTGAAAAAATAGTAATATATTCTCTCTGTTCTCTCTCACGTACATCAGGATTATATTGAATGTAAAGTTCTGCAGAATCGGTTGGAACAATTATTTTTTTGAAAATTCTTGTCTGCACACTAAATGAAGAAGCACTTACATTTTTAATACGAAGAGTATCTTTACCTTTATTATAAATTTCAAATTTTGAATAAACTTTTTTATTCTGATTTATCTTTCCAAAATCAATGGTTAAAAAATCAGAAGAAATTTTAGGCTCTTTGCTTTGACCTATTATAATTGATGTACAGAACAAAAAAGTGAGAAGTATTTTTTTAGTCATATTTATTTCTTTATTAAATAATTCTTTAAATAATTTGGTTCCAGAAAATCATATTCTTTGGTTTTAACCTCTTTTCCAAACATACTGCACCATTTAGCAATATAAAAAGGATCAGGAGCACCTATGTTGATTACAAAATTGTCATTAATTTTATTTTCATCTAACGAAATATTTGTAATTATTGGCTCTTTTCCAATTGCATCTTGTAATTCATCAATTTTTATTACCTTTAAAGGAATTATATACTCTATTTTTCCCTTTTTAAAAGTTATTTTAGTAAAATAAGCTTCATCTGAGTTAACTCTTTCAGCTATTGTTATTTCCGAATTAATTTTAGAATATTTCTTTACTTGAATAGCAATAGCTTCAAATGTTGGTACGGGTGATATAGGTAAATTACCACCAAGTGCAAGTCCCTTAGCAGCCGACATGCCAATTCTAAGTCCAGTAAAAGAACCAGGTCCTACAGATACAGCAATTTCGCCAACCTCATTTATATTACTATCAGATGTATTTAACACATAATCAATCGAAGAAAATATTTTCTCGGAATGAGAATTTTTTAAACTGATTTTAGATTCGAAAAATTTTTCATCGGAAAAGTAAAGACAGACTCCGCAAATTTTTTCTGAAGTTTCTAAAGCTAATATCGGTTTATTCATATTCATATTTTTTTAAATTCAATTTCTCTTGTAAAATCAGAATTTATATTAAAATTAATTTCAATTCTTTTTTTTGGTAATACATCGATAAATAAATTTCCCCATTCAATAAAAGAAATTGCTTCTGCATCATTCAAATAATCTTCAATGCCTATATCATAAAGTTCTTTAATGTTTCCCACTCTATAAAAATCAATATGATAGAACTTATTATTTTCTTCATATTCATTAACTATAGCAAATGTTGGGCTGTTTACTTCAGATATTTTAAAATTAGATAATACTTTTTTAATAAAGAAAGTTTTTCCTGTTCCGAGGTCACCATTTAAAACAACAACATCTCCAGGTTTTATTTCTTTTGAAAATTCATTCGCCAACTCTGTGGTTTCTTCTTCGTTTAATACGTTATGCTTTGATGGAAAAAGCATTTTTATTATTTAGGTTCCATTTTAATGACAGGTAAAATCATTTCTTCCATTGAAATACCTCCGTGTTGAAAGGTATCTTTATAATATGTTAAATACTTATGGTATTCAGTCGGATATACAAAGTAATAATCTTCTTTTGCAATAATATAATTTATTGTCAAGCCGGACTTTGGCAATCGAAATTCAGCAGGGTCTTTAATGAAAATGGCATGTTTATTATCTACTTTTAAATTCCGTCCATATTTAAATCTAAGATTTACAGCTGCTTCCCTGTCACCTAAAACTTTTGCCCCTCTCAATGCCCTAATACTTCCATGATCTGTAGTTATGATTACTTTTGCATTAGGTATTTTGGTAATTTCCTTAAAAGTTGAAATTAAAGATGAATGCTTAAACCAGGCATTTGTTAATGAACGGTAAGCAGATTCATCAGGAGCAATTTCTTTTAACAAATCGGAGTCAGACCTGCCATGAACAAGCATATCTAAAAAATTAACAACAACAGCCGTAAAATGTTTTCTTTGATATGATAAAATATTTTTCTCAAAACTTCTGCCTAACTCAGGGTCAATTATTTTAATATATTGTAAATCATTGCGAAGTTGAATGTTATTTCTTTTCAAATATTGCAGAAGCAATTGTTTTTCATATTTATTCATACTTTTTTCATCTGACTTTTCAGATATCCAAAGGTCAGGATATTTTTTTTCAATTTCAGAAGGAAATAGACCGCTGAATAATGCGTTCCGTGAATAAGGAGTGGCAGTCGGAAGCATCGAGTAGTAATAATTTTTTTCAATATTATAATCATCTAAAAGTAATTTTTCCATTACCATCCATTGGTCAACTCTTAAACAGTCCAATACAAAAAAGAAAACAACCGACTTACCGTCTTTTAAAAATGGGTTTACATATTTTGAAACTATACGATCTGATAATATAGGAGAATCCGTTTCATCTTTTGAAAAAAGCCAATTTCTATAATTGTTTTCAACAAATTTAGAGAATTGTTTATTTGCCTCTCTTTTTTGTTCGGTAAGAGTCTGCCTTAAATCAACTTCGGGATGCGCGTCCAGTTCTAAATCCCAATTAACTAATTTTAAATATATTTCTATCCACTCAGAAAAATCTAAATTTGAAAGGAGAGCTTGTGAAATGGAATTAAAATCTTGGAGATAATCTTTAGCAGTATATTCATTAGATATTTTTTTGCCTTGAAGTAATTTTTTACAAACTAATAGCACCTGACTTGGATTTACCGGTTTTGTCAAGTAATCACTTATCTTACCTCCAATTGCTTCATTCATTAAGGATTCTTCTTCACTTTTTGTTATCATAACAACCGGCAGATTAGGGTCTATTTCTTTTAATACACTTAAAGTTTCAAGTCCACCCATACCTGCCATCATTTCATCAAGGAAAATAAGGTCATATTTATTTTCTTTTACACGAGTAATTGCATCTTCCCCGTTTGTTGCAGTGTCAACTTTAAATCCTTTTTCAGTTAAGAATAAAACGTGCGAACGAAGTAATTCAATTTCATCGTCAACCCATAATATTTTTCCATCTTCCATTTTACCTAATACCTCATATTAAGTTAACAATTTACTTATTGTTAAGTATAAAATTCATTTAATTATTATTCTCTTATATTACTGTATTGCGATATGTACATCCAGCCCGGCTTCATTTGTAGTGGAAGGAGGAATTCTAGAGGCCCCTTCAGGTTCAATTGATGAACGCCTATAAAATACTGACATAGTAACTTTTGAACTGATTGTATATTTTACTCTTGGTTCTATTGTTACACGTATTGTACCATCCTGAGGTGTTCCGTTTTCATTAAAATCAAGCATATTAAAAATTATAGTAGAATTTCTGCTTTTTGTATATGATATTGTAAATTCAATATCATTTTTTAATGCTAATCCAAATAAGGGTAAATTAAATCCGGATTTTGAATAGCTGGCTGTAATGCCTATATCTTTAGAAAATGTTTCAATAATATTTCTTGTAGAAACACCAAGACTAAATATTGTTCTTGTAGAATATTTAACACTTCCAATTAAATTTCCTTTCCACAAACTTGCAAATGTCATATTCAACCCCAATAATGGAGTAAATCCATATTGCACTTTTTGTATTTGTGTTTCTTGATTTCCGTCCGGGGTAACTTTCCAACCTTCAGTATAACTGGAGCTATAAGTGTGTTCAAGTGTTACTCGGCGCATAACTTTTTTAAATATGGGAAATTTTTCAAGCCCTGACCATGTTACTCTCCAATTGGGTCGGGGAATAAATCTTGCAACATCTTTTAAAAAACCAAGTTTAGAAGCTACCGGAAAACTTTCAAATCCTTGAATAAAAGCATCTGATAGATTTTTAGCCGGGTCAGGAGCATTTTGATCGAATAAATCATGCACTTTTTTTATACCCGAGTTAAATGATTTTAGGAAAAGTACAGGTGGAAAGGAAAGAAAAGTCCTGTTAATTGAACCGGTTGAAGATATAAATGATACAGAAGTATTGCCAAACTGATCTGATTTTAATGTTGTTGTTTTATTAACCGTCCATCCCACTGTCCAATTTAAATCAATTTTAGCACCGGGCCAAAGAGGTCGTGACGTTCTAAACTCGACATTATTTTTTTGTGCAAATACATCTTGTAAATCACTATCTGGTGCTCGCCTACCAGCATTGTTATTTAAACCAAGCATAAATCCTTGAGATGGTCCGTTATTTTCCTTAAAAGTTAAACCCCAGAAATTTTTAAATCCTGTGCCTGTACTTGCAAGTCCATTTTTTGATAAATTATTTGTCATAGTAAAATTCATTGCTATGGTTTCGTAATCAAAGAAGATAGCTTTTGCAACAGATTTTAGAAATAAAAGACCGGTTGAAATGGGTGAGCCGCTTGACTCATCATTTTCTTTGGTTTTAATTGAATCACCTCTGACAATTAATGTGTTGCTTTTAAGAGCCTTATTATTATTCAGTGTATCGGTTTCTTCTTCAGGCAGCGGTTTAAGAACACGATTTCTGCCGCGGGATATTCTGCGTGTAGGTTTGACAGTCTTTTTTTCTTTTTCAGGAACAGATTTAAACAACGGAGCGGTTAATGCTTTCCATCTTAAGTTCAGTGAAATATTGGTCCTGTTAGAATAACCTGCACTTCTGCCCAATACAGGTTGACGAAAATCATTAGCCCAACGATAATTTACAGAATAGCCTCCGGTTATTGACAAATATTTTTTAATATTCCACAATGACGGCAACTGCGGAATAACTCTAAAATTTATACTTTGTTCGTATAGAAAGTCCTTACCAAAAAAAATACCTGAAAAAATGTCTTTCCAAATTTCACTTTCCGATCTTTGATTTCCTTTAGCATCGGTTTCAAGAAAAGCCAAAGATGATTGTATATTTACTTTATAATTTGTCGTTAAATTTAGTAAGCCGCCTTCTGTCATTTTCCAATTAAAATTAAAGCCGCGTGTGGTAGTAAAATCTCTTGAAACAATCGGCGCAACTGGATTATTTCCCTGGGGTCTTTGTATACTTATGTTACGGTTTCTTTTTGCAGATAAATTAAATGAAAAAGACTGAGGTACGAAATAAACTTTAACATCTTTATAATCTTTGAATATAGATATTAAGGAACCCAAAATAGGAATTTTAACGGGTTCGAAATAATAATCGGGATTCAATCTCAAATTATAATTCATATTAGCATTCCATACCCATGTTCGGTTTTCTTTTATTACAGGACTTCTTCTAAACGTTTTATTATATGTAAATCCAAAAGTTATACCATTGATTATATCTCTTATATACCATTTAGAAGTAGGAATTTTAAAATTTACATTTGTTGCAGACCAACTGTCCGAAGTAGAAAAAGTTTCACTTTCCTCTCTTAGTTGTTCGGGTGTCTTTACATTAGATTGAGTAGTATCATTAGATTTAGCAGCCAGTTGTTCCACAGCTCTGCTTACAAGCACATCTGTTCCGGGTATATATTCTGGTTTGCCTAAAGTTTCCGTATGTGAATAATTAATTTTAAAATTACTACCAGGTAAATTGAAAGGTAAAATCTTCAATAAATCTATGTTTGAAGCAATACCCCAACTCCTTTTTCTGGTTCTGGAGCCAAACCTATCTGCTAATCTGTGAAAAAACGGGCTTGTCTCATTTATATTAAAGTTAATATTAATAAAATCCGCCATCTTTAAATTTGAGGCAATACTATAAGCCCATCCCGGTCGTTCGTCAGCTCCAATAACACGCAACTCATCAACCCATATTTCACCGGAAACAGACCCCGGAGTTAAAGGATTACCTCTATTAACTACACCAATTGTTACAAACCTAATTGAGGTTAAAGTTGGTACACCCTTTACAATATAGAAGTTGTTGGGTTTTCCCGGTACTTGTACTTTAACAATTTTTGATATACTATCTCGCGCTTCTTTTATTGCTGTCAGTTCATCAAATTTAATAGTAATGTTATTATCATCCCATCCGGGTCTTATAGGTTCTCTGTATTCATAATAATTATTTGTATCACTTCCGAATCTGAAGAACACATCTGCAGGATAATCTTTAGGGTCTGCGGATGAAATGGAACCGGGACCCGTGTTTTCATCTCCGTGTATAAATAATTTCATAGTTGTATAATTAAATACATCAAGCGGTCTGACTAAATATTTTACAGCTTGCCTGTTTTCACCCTCGGGCAAATCCTTAATTATTAAATCAAGAGACTGCTCATTACTTAAAATATTTTCGTCAGGTCTTGTTTGGTCTCTTGTCCTTAAAAGGTCTCCTTTTACAGGACTAACATAATTAGGGTTGTCCTCAATATTTATTACCGAAACCGACATAACAGAATCTTCGGGTAATAGTTTTTGCCATTGATTTCCCACTAAATTGAACTCTGCTATCCGCAGATGAACAGGATTGGTGGTTCCTGTTGAGATAAGTCTGATAGTTTCAACTGAGGAGAGACTGGGCTGACCCACTTTTAATAAAGCATCTTTAAGAGGTATCCTGTATAAATACCATCCTTTATTGGCACCACTGCCGGCTATAACGGCACTGTTTGTATCAAGCGGTACTTCATATCTGAAATAACTGTTAACCTGGTCTAAGTTACCATTACGGTTTAAATCCTCTGTGTCAGGAATTCTTCCTACATCGGTAAGTATGGCATTGCCCTGAGTCCCGTTAATATTGAAATAATCGAAAATATTTCCTGTATTAGATTGTTTAAAACTAAAATTATCTCCACTCGGATCGGGTTTACCACTGTTATGTAAAGATCTTTCTTCACCATCTAAGATTCCATCAATTCCTGTATCTTCTTTGCCATCAGGGTCAATAACATCGTTAAAATTTTTATCTTCAGTATTTAAGATATTATTAGGGATAATATCTTCACTAATTCTGCCTAAATCAATATACACTTTAGCATTTTTCGGTGCATCCGAAGAATTCATCCAAAATTCAATAAATTCAATATTTTCTTCTACCAAATTGTTAGCAGTTGTAGAAAGCAGTCTTGACATCCCCCCCCAACTTTTGTTCCTGTCTGCTAAATTTGGAGTGTAATTGTATGTACCCGGAGTATCAGGTAAAAATACATAATCTAAAACAGGTACCTGTTCATCAGACCTAGATACTTGTTTCTTGTCTCCCCAAATGTCTCTAACATTTACATCAGAGGGAGTAACAGAAAACCAGAAACTTTTACCTTTAAAATTTATTATTTCTTGTTTTGTCAATCCGCCTAATAAGGAAAGGCTGTCCGGTACACTTATGTCTTTCCACCCTGTATAATTAACACCTATGGGTATAATTCTTTTTGCTCCTTCAAAATCGTCAATATATGCAATGCTTTTCCCTGCATCTCCCGGAATAACACTTTTCTTCGTGTTGGGATCGGGATTCATATAAGCATATTCACCTGTAAATGTAAATTTTGACATTTCTTTTGTAGAGATAACTTTATCCAATGCTTGTGTAAGAAATGGTAAATCCGTAGAAGTTGTTAGATCAATACCATAAATAGTATTACTCAACGGCTCTTCACCAATTCTAACTTTTTCACTTAGAGTTTGTTGATTAAGATTTAATACGGTAAATCCCAGTTTAGATTTTTCAGAGATATTAAAGATACCCCTAGCCCCGAGTAATGTTTTTGAAGCTAATTGAAAAAGATCATTTTGTTCATATGTAATACTTAAATTTGCTCCGGGTATAAGTGCTGCATCGTTTCTTATTGTTAATTGACCGATAGTATAATCCACACTGTAATCTACACCGTTTGTAAGTTCTCTCCCGTCAAGTAAAACCCTAACAGAATTTTCAACTACGTTAAATCCTAATTGATAAACAGATGTTACATCACCCGAGAATTTACCTGTCATCAACCATTTATCTTTCAAATTATTTTGTCGGGCAAATGTTTTTGTTGTATCATAAACCAATTGATACTTAAATGATTCAGGAATTGAAGAATTTAAATTTTTTCCAAACGGTTCTAAAGATGGAAAAACAATTTCACCGGTTGCCGGAAAAATTGTTATCGTAGGTCGATAATCGAAAATATCATCTGGGTTTGGATTGTTTGATTGGTCTATAAAATCAATCCCAAAAGCATTTAATAACTTTACCGGTCCCGCTGGTGTGGATAATTCCGTTACCGGATCTTGACCGTCAATTTCATATTTGATATTAAATTCAAAGCCTTCTTTTTTTATATTTCTACCGCCAATCGGATAAATGTTTTTAAGCTGCAATTTCCAGGCTTCCGCGAAATCTCCTCCCGGTTGAAGGTTACGCGGTTTTACTAATTTAAGTACAAGTTTTAAATTGGTAGAATCGGCGCTTTGGGAATTTAAGAATTCTCCATAAAACAGATCATCGCTTGGCGAAGGTCCGTTTTCTACTCTGTATGCAACGGCAATAATATCATTATCTTGAACTTGTGTATTGAAAGTTATGTAACCTGTTTCCGGATGTAATGTATAATCTACACCGGGTGTAAGCAGTAAAAATCTTCCTGTTTCTGTTTGTCCGGGGATTGCTGCAATCTCTCCTCTCAAGTTATCAGGATATTTCTCCCCTGCCTGTAGCGGATCTAAATTTATATACGCATTAGCAATTCTTTCTTTGGATTGGTCAACGGCTACACCTGTAACACTCCTCCATACTTCAATTAAATTAACACGGTAATTTGGATTGATAATTGGTGTCGGTTTTCCGTAGTAATTAAAAAACAAATTTAAATCGGAATTCTGGCTTGCATAAACCGTGTCTATGAAATAGTGATTTTGAGAATAGTCATATGCTCTTATATTAAATTCAGACGAGGTTGACCCACCTGAAACATTTACGGTTTTTATTTTACCTTTCTTTTGACTTGCAATTGTTGTTAATGAAAAAGGTCCGAATTTAAATTTTGCTTTCAGACCGAATAAAGCTTCACTGCCGCCTACTAAAGGAGATGTCTGAAGAGAAACATTTCCTGCTTCAATACTTTTTATTATTTCATCTTCATAACCGGTATATTTTATTTTTAACTGGTTCTCATATTGAAATGTTCGTTCGGTATTCCAATCTGCATTAATATTCAGTTTATCTCCTATTGTACCTCTAACATTTATCTGTACCTGTTGTTTGAAATCCGGTTCGTTCCTTGTATTGCCCAGTAAGGACGCTGTTACTCCTTCTGTTTTCTCACTGCGGAATGCACCATGGATATCAACCGCACCGCCTATTTTTAAACCTATTTTGGGAGGTCCAAAAATGCTTAGCACTCCTACACTTGGCAAAGGAATCTCAAAATTTGTTATATCTTTTATAAGCTGTCCGAGTTCTTTTGTCGAAGATTTTACTTCATATCTGCGGACTAGTTTTTCCCATTGGCTTCTTTTATTACTTTCTAATTGAAGATTTATATATTCTTCAATAGGTACTTTAAGTATAATTTTTGATTTAATACCGTAAATGAATTCTTTTATGATCACAAACTTTCCGGTTGAATCAATTTCTACCGATCTTGTTCTGAAATTTTTTGACGGCTGAAGAAAAAGAGCCGGAATTTTTTTAGTTTGAAATTTTACAAACGGCAAATACTTCGGGTGATACTTTAAATTTTCCAGTCTTGCTGTTGAATCAATTGACATTTGATAGAGTAAAAGAGAATCTTCATCAACTTTAACGGGTATGTTTTTTTTCAGTAATGAATCCGGAATAACTTTTATTGAATCCTTGCCTTTACTATCGTCTGTCGAATCTTGAATGCTTGTTTTGAACGAATAGAAATTATCGGACGGTTTAGATATGTTTTTTATAGAGTCTTTATATTCGGTTAATTTAATGTAGGTATTTATCTTGATACAGCTTTCAATCCACATAGCCCTGTTAACATGAGTTTCAGGGATTGAAATAAATCCTAAATTAAAATATGCGTATACAATTATTGCAGGGACAATAATCACGCCTGATATTTTTCCGAGAATATTATTTATACTAAAAATAGTAAAACCTTTAAAGTGATTTTGTTCAGTAACTGATAGTATAAATTATCTATATAATCCTCCATTTTGCTTTCAAAAAATTATGCATAACTGAACTAATATTCAATATTATTGGAACTAAAATTAAAAACTATTCCTTTGTAAATCTATTTATTAATTCAATGCAGTCGGGAAATTTTTCTATAAGTTGTTTCCTTTCTGCAAGAATAAAGTCTGCAAAATCAAATCCGGGTGCAACAGTGCAGCCGACCAAAGCAAACGACTTCTTATTAACAATCTCGGCACAAAACCAGTTCCCTTTTTTAATTACTGCTTGAAATAATTCCCCTTTCTCCTGATTTCTTCCTAACAAGATAACCGATAATTTTCCGTAATTATTTATTGTATAAATTTTAATTGCCGTGCCGTCGTAGAAATGCCAAATCTCATCCGAGTTTAATTTATGAAAGCGGGAAATATTTTCTTCGTCCAGCAGAAAATAAATTGAAGTTGAAATATTTCTGTTACCGGTGTACCGTTTAGGCATATACTTTTTAAGAATAATTTCATCGCTTCTGTAATACTCTTTAAAATAACCGCCCTCCGGGTGATTTTTTAACCCGAGTTTTTTAATATAATATTTAACTTTATCAATCATATTCTATTTATTAATTCTTCGTAGGGGTCGCATATATGCGACCCTTTTTTAAAAAGGAAAAGACGATGCTTGAGACCCACAAAGTAATTTTAAAGTGTCACGGTACGCCTAAAACACCTAATACCAAATTTAGAATTAATATCCTCTAACTCAAAGATCAATTCTATGCAAACTAAGTCTATATTACAAAGAAAAAATTACTAAATAATAATTTCATTTTTTAGTATATTGCAGTACAGTTATAAGGGGAAAATATGAAATTCTTACTTTTAGAAAATTCTCAACAGAGTAATTTTGTGTCAGCAAATACATTGTTTTATTATTCTTGCTCCTATATCGCCAATTTTCAGACTTCAAAATTTTTATAATGGAGGTAAACTATGTCAAATTTAAAAGAAAAACTTTATGAGAAAATCCAAGGTTGGCGCCCAAGAACTACAAAATTATTAAAAGAACACGGC
>CAZTZZ010000004.1:31810-34473 GCA_964617905.1 uncultured Ignavibacteriaceae bacterium
CCTACTTACGAAGACGCATTAAATCTTTTGGCAAAACTCCCGCAAATTGCTTCATTTATTTACAGATATAAATATAAAGGCGGCGATATAATAGACCCTGATCCAAATTTAGATATGGGCGGCAATTTTGCTCATATGATGGGAATTGATAAACCTTATGACGATGTTGCAAGAATGTACTTTATTCTGCACAGCGACCACGAAAGCGGAAACGTTAGTGCGCACACAGGTCATTTGGTAGCAAGTGCTTTATCCGATATTTACTATTCTATCTCTGCTATGTTGGATGGATTAGCCGGACCTCTTCACGGATTAGCAAACCAGGAAGTGCTGCGTTGGATTCAAGGTGTACGCGATAAAATGGGCGGTGAAGTTCCAACAGAAGAACAGATGAAAAAATTTGTTTGGGATACATTGAATTCCGGACAGGTAATTCCGGGTTACGGTCACGCAGTACTGCGCAAAACCGATCCCCGTTACCAGGCACAAAGGGAATTCTGCCTGAAGCATTTACCGGACGACAAATTGTTTAAATATGTAGATGTTCTGTACAAAGTTGTGCCGGATATTTTAGTTGAACAAGGTAAAGCAAAAAATCCCTGGCCGAATGTTGATGCACAATCAGGTGTCATCCAGTGGTATTACGGATTAAAAGAATATGACTTTTACACCGTACTTTTCGGAATCGGTCGTGCGCTTGGGGTTACTGCCAATATTATTTGGGACAGAGCTCTCGGCTACCCAATCGAAAGACCAAAATCTTTAACTACTGCTATGCTTGAAGAGATTGTCTCTAAATCAGAACAATAAAAAAAATACATCTGATTTTTTTAAGGGCTGTTAAAAAAATTTTAGCAGCCCTTTGTTATAATAATTTCAATAAATCTTTATATTCTATTCCGTCAGCAAGAATTTATTAAAAATTTAATGATGAATAAAGAACTAATAAAAATCCGTGACTTATTTTTTGCAGGCAAGTCTGCTTTTGAATCAGACCAACTTGAAAAAACACTTAAGCAGTTAAATTCATTTCTTGAGAAAATTTCTTCAACCGATTTATTAAACAAACAAAATAATAATACAATTCTTCTCACAGAAATATTTTCATCCGCTTTTCAGGGTAAAATCGCCTCGCCTCTTGCAAAGGAATTGGATAAAAACACATATTTCAAATTAGGGAGCTACTTGTTAATAAAACTGAAAACAGGAGGAAAAGGATACGCCTTATTAACGCACGAATATTTAAACATTTTAAGGATATCAGAATTTCTAATTAAAATTTACGGCGAGAAAAAATGGGAAAAACTGATAAGAAATTTAATAATAAAAAGTAATTACAAATTTTCTACTTTGTTTAAACAGAGGGTCAGGGATTATAAGGGAAAAACACTATTTAAAATCCTTCAAGGAAAAACGGAAAGCAATCATAGCTGGGAAAAAGTTGACGAAGATGTAAATAATTTTAAAAAATCTTTATTCGTTCTTTTAAATAATGATAATAAAACAATGGTGGCCTTTCTTACTGTTAATTCAATTGAAATGGCACAGCTTGATATAGCATGTCTTTCATCCGGTATTATTAATATTATGATACCTGCAAATTCTGTCCCGCAAAACATAGCATTTATATTAAACCAGACAAAAGCTGAATATATTTTTATTGCAGGTGAAAAGCAGCTTGCAAAACTGCAGTCGATAAAAAATCAATTAAATTATTTGAAGAAAGCCGTTATAATAAAAGGAAACAGTTCAGAAAATTGGGTACTGAATTTTAATGAGTTCATTTCATTAAAAAACAAAATTAAAGAGGGGATAATTGAAAAAACAGAAGAAAACATTTCCGTTAATTCACTTGCAACAATTATGTACACATCCGGCACAACCGGTCAGCCGAAAGGAATAATGTTTTCATATTTGAACATTATTTATAAAAGGTTTTGCCGCGCATTGGCATTACCTGAGATTGGAGAAAAAGATAGATTCCTTGCGTATTTGCCGCTGTTCCATACTTTCGGAAGATACTTAGAAATGATGGGAAGTATTTTCTGGGGAGCCGAATATATCTTCATGGAAAATCCTTCAGTCGAAACAATGTTATCAAATATGAAGCGGGTTAAACCCACAATTTTTATAAGCATTCCAAAAAAGTGGATTGAACTTTACGAGCACATCTGCGAGAAAGTTGATGTAGAATTAGAAGATGAAAAATTCATCAAGCAATTAGTAAGCGATACAACTGGTGGTAAACTTAAATGGGGATTATCGGCAGCAGGATTTTTACCTCCGGAAATTTTTTCCTTCTTTCAAAAATACGGCATAGAACTGATGAGCGGATTTGGAATGACAGAAGCAACCGGCGGTATAACAATGACCGTTCCCGGTAAATACATTCCAAACAGTCTGGGCAAAGAACTTCCGGGAATTGAAATAAAACTTGCTAAAGACGGTGAGCTTTTAATTAAAGGCGATTATGTAATGACCGGATATTTTAACGAATCCAAAAGTTCAACCTTTCACTCAGGGGGATGGCTGCCCACAGGTGATGTGATGGAGATGGATGAATACGGATTTATAGAAATAATAGACAGGAAGAAGGAAATTTATAAAAACATAAAGGGCGAAACAGTAGCACCCCAAAAAATTGAAAATTACTTCCGAGATAT
>CAZTZZ010000004.1:34573-65640 GCA_964617905.1 uncultured Ignavibacteriaceae bacterium
ACATAAAGGGCGAAACAGTAGCACCCCAAAAAATTGAAAATTACTTCCGAGATATCGACTCAGTAAAACAAGTTTTTTTAGTTGGCGATCATCGTCCGTACAACACTGTCCTTATAGTGCCGAATTATGAATATGAAACATCCAATCTGAAAAAAATGGATAATTCAAAATTACAGGAATTCTTCTCTTCGGTAATTGTAACAGTTAATAAATTTTTAGCTCCGTTTGAAAGAATAATTGACTTTAGAATTATCGAAAGAGCTTTTTCCGATGAGTACGGAGAGCTGACACCTAAGAGTACATATAAAAGAAGAATAATAGAACAGAATTTCAAAGATATTATAGAAACGATGTATAAACAAAATTATACAAAATTAAAATCAGGAGACATAAGAATTAGAATACCGAATTGGTTTCTGCGTGAAAAAGGTATTTTAAGCAGAGATATTATCCTTTATAAAAATGGAATAAGCATACCGAAATTAAAATTAAATTTAACTGTAAAAATTAGCAGAATGCACAAAAATATATTCCAAATCGGAAGCTATCTTTATAATATAAAAGAGAATTTCATAGATTTTCAAGCTTTGTTGACAACCCCTTCTTATTGGCTTGGTAATAAAAATTTTACGGATTTTACAGGTGATTCAATTTATCAGTGGTACAGAAAGGATTATAAGTTTGATAAAATTGAATTTATCTCTCCCAAAGAAAGACCGAAGATTAAAGATGTAATCAGGAAAAAGATAAAAAGAATAAAAAGAGAAATGGAGATTACTTTAGAAGGATTGCATTTAACTGCTATACTTCTACAGTCAAACTTATCCTCTGACAATACTCTCGCTATAGAATATATTGATTTTGTTTTGGACAATGAATTTGAACCAAATTATAATTTAGCCGTTGAATTATTACAGCGACCTCAAATTGCATCAAAAATAAACAGCAGAAGAAAGATGCTTTTACTTGCGGGCAACAAAATAACTAAAGACGGATTTGTAGATTTCTTGTGTAAATATATAGACCAAGATTACAATATTTTTAACGAAAAACTTATAACGGATTTTGTAAATTATTCACGCGGCAAAGATAAACTTAATGCAATTGAACAAACCCTTGAAAAAGTAATATCAAATTATAAAAACCGAAAAGATTTTTACAAAACTCCTATCCCCTCACTGCTGAAATTACTTTCCAACTATGGCATCAAACACCCGATTTCATACTTAGGAATTAGGCAGCTATTTGTTAAATATCAATTATTGGGCGATAGAAAAGAACTGAATAATTTTGCACGCGAACAAAGGAATTATCTGAGAAACGGATTCAGAAACTGGCTGGGAAAAAACCAAACAGTTGCTGTTGACCCCGAGACTTCAGAGGAATACTCCTGGCAGAATATAATAATAACTGAGGTGGATATTGACCCGCAGGATAAAAAAAGAATTATAAAAGCAATCTCAAACACTTCGATTCTCAGAGAGGCAATTTTCTTAATTTCAAAAGGGATAAGAATATCTCTGAATGACATCCTGCCCGGCGGTGTTTGGATCAGTCATTTGGGCACTTATCACGACAAGTCAGTTTACAGAGTATCCGTACAAACAAGGTTGCAGGGCGCTTTTGATTTTGTCCTCAATCTAAATAAAAATATTTCTCTGAAAAAAATAAGGGAAGAGGTAAACTGGCTAATTTTAGCGGGTTCGGGTTTAGCAGGTCAAAAACTTGTTGAAGATTTCGGAGGATACTGGCAGGAACTGAACATGTGGAGCGAAGAATTTATTACCGGCGACACGGTAGCAAAATTCTATAACAGAAAGACAAAAAAACTTATTGCGAGCGAACACAAAAGGCTGAAAAATATCTGGCCGTTTTTTGTCTGGCGTGCCTCGGCTTCTTACTACCGTTTTTGGAAAATGACCGGATATAAAATGGCTTTGGCTGATCCCTCACCGATGAATATAATTATATCTCCCCACGATTATCACATAGGAACAAGAATAGTATCAATTAGCGAAAGGATAAAAACAAATTCCATTTTAACATTTTTAAATAATTTCAATCTATATTTTATTAAGAACACACTCAATGAATATCCTTTTTTAAAGAAAAAGAAAATTTGGAATTATGTTTTCTCTGGTATTATTTCTGCAGAAGGCGAAGAAAAGGGTTTGGAAATATTAAAAGAATTTAAGGGAAAACATATAAATAAATTTAACGCAACAAATATAAGAATTATTAAATCTCAGTTGAACGAGTTTATTAAAAAAATTGAAAACGAAGGATTTATCCCGACAAGACTATTCTTTGCAATAAAAAGATTTCACCGCTGGTACGAACTTAATCGTGATGCCTCTATTCAAGCACAGGCAGAAATGCTCTATGATTTAACCGATACATACAGACTTGCAGAATTAGAAAATAAATTTCCCGAATCAAGAACGAGGTTTTTTATTAAAACAGCTTTTTCAGAGTCAGGTGAAAAGTTACAAAATTATCTAAATAATATTGCAATGAAACAACGCAGAGGACTTATAAAAAAGGAAGAATATTTTTCTCTTCTTTCAGCAATAAAAAATGATTTTAAGTTAAACAGTAAAGAAGACTTTTTCTTAGCCAGGTTAAATTATCCTTATTTAAAACCATCGGATTCGGCGGCTTTATTAAAAACAAAAACTGAAGGAATGGCATTGCCTAATCTTGTTGTTGAACTTGAAGATTATGACGGTAATCCGTTTTCAATCCGTAAACCTACAACACCAAAAGAAATATCCAGACTGCATCAGTTGTTTATTACATCCAATTTGTTAGTCAATTTCAGAAGCAATCACCAATTTTTAGTAGCGCTTTCCGAAAGGGGTTATATTATTGGCGGTTTGTATTATTTGAACAGAGATGATGCAACCGTTCACATGGAAAAAATAGTAGTCTCTTCACGATACAGACGTAAAGGTGTAAGCGAAGGCTTGATGAACGAACTGTTCAACAGATTAAAAAGCGAGGGGTATAAATCTGTAACTACCGGATTTTTCCATCCTGAATATTTCTACAGATTCGGATTTAAAATTGAAAGGAAATATTCCGGTCTGGTTAAGGAATTTTAATTAACCAATAACTGAAGGCTGACTGCCTATTTTACATTTAATTGCTTCACTACTTTTTTAGGATCAGAGGTTGGCAGGTTACAGACAAAATTACGGCATACATAAACCGTTGTTTGTTCGTTTATCATTTCCTGTTCTTTTGTAAAAGGTGCAATTGATGTAATTCCTTTCGTTTCCATACCTTTTGATTTAAGCAGTACAACCTTATTTGGAATGTAAATACTATTTATTTCTTTTAACATTTCTTTCGTCAGCGGATTATCTTCTTTGCCAACTATTACAATTTCAAAAGAAGGTCTGATTGCGAAATCAACAGCAGACAGAAACTGCGAATATCCCATCGGATATCTTTCCGAGCTTTTAGAAAAAGCTTTCGACAATTTTGAAGCCATATCGGCAAGTTTTGTATCTCCCGTAATTCGTGAAAGTCTTACAAGATTCATCATCGCAACAGAATTGCCGGATGGAATTGCACCGTCGTAAATCTCTTTTTGTCTTGTGAATAAGTCAGTGGATTTATCAGATGTAAAAAAGAAACCGCCGTTTTTATCGTCCCAAAAATGTTTTATAAGAATTTCATTAAATCCAATAGCATGTTTTAAATAATCTGTTTTAAAAGTTGATTCATACAGATTCAGCAATCCCCAAATAATAAACGAATAATCGTCAAGGTGTGCATCAATTTTAACTTCTCCGTTTCTGAACCTGTGGTAAAGAGTTCCGTCTTTTTTTAATAAATTATTGAAAATAAATTTTATACTTTTCTCAGCTGATTTAATATAATTTTTGTTTTCAAAGACTACCCCTGCTTGCGCCAAAGCAGCAATCATAAGTCCGTTCCAGTCCGTTAAAATTTTATCGTCTTTAAAAGGATGTATTCTTTTTTCTCTGATTAAAAAAAGTTCTTCGCGGATTGTATCTAATTTTTTGAGAAGAGTCACTGTCGAAATATTAAATTCTTTAGCTAATGTATCATAAGGCTTTTCACGGTGAAGTATATTGTTTCCGTCCTTTTCGCCTTTAACTTGATCGACAAAATTCCCGCTTTTTTCAACCTTAAAAGTTTTAATAAAAATATTAAAATCTTCCGGTGATAATAATTTTTGTAATTCGGAATAAGACCAGAAATAAAATTTCCCTTCTTCACCGTCGCTGTCAGCATCTTCCGCTGTGTAAAAGCCGCCTTGTGTTGAAGTCATATCCCGCAGAACATATTTAAAAATTCCGTCAGCAGTTTCCTTATACCTATTATTTTGGGTTAATTGATATGCTTCGGTATAAGCCATTGCAAGCATAGCCTGATCGTAAATCATCTTTTCAAAATGGGGAACAAGCCACTTTTTATCCGTGGAGTAACGGTGAAAACCGTAACCGATCTGGTCGTAGATACCGCCTTCTTCCATTTTGTCCAATGTTTTTGTTACCATATTTAAGATTGAAGATTTTTGATTGCTCTTATATTGTCTTAAAAGAAATAATAAATTATGTGGAGAAGGAAATTTTGGTGAATTACCGAAGCCTCCGAATTCTTCATCAAAATTATCCGTAAAATTTTGAACGGATTTATTTATTAAATCTAAAGAAATTTCCTTCCCTGTATCAAAAGTATTTGTGGTTTGTTTAACTGCATCGATTATTTTATTTGCAGAAGATAAAATTTTATCGTTATCTTTTTCCCATACTGCGGCAATTTGTGTTAAAATATCTATCAAACCCGGTTTGCCAAACCTGTTTTCTTTTGGAAAGTATGTTCCGGCAAAGAATGGTTTTTTATCGGGAGTCATAATAATTGTAAGAGGCCAACCTCCGCTGCCTGTAAGTACCTGCGCTACAGTCATATAAATATTATCAATGTCCGGTCTTTCTTCCCTGTCTACTTTGATTGATACATAATATTTATTCAATAATTCTGCTACCGTAGAATCTTCAAAAGATTCCTTCTCCATAACGTGACACCAATGGCAGGTAGAATAACCGATGGAGAGAAAGATAGGTTTACCTTCTTTATTTGCTTTTTCAAAAGCTTCTTTGCTCCACGGATACCAGTCAACAGGATTATATGCGTGCTGAAGCAAATACGGACTTTTTTCGTTAATTAGTCTGTTTGCTTTATGTCCGTCTTTAAATTTATTTTTATTTTCGTTTTGAGAGTTGCATTCGATGTTTGTCATAATTGTTAACACCAATGTTAAATAAAATATTTTCTTACGTGAAAAAAGTTTTTTTATAAAGTTCATGTTTTAGGCTTAATTAGTAAAAGAAAGATATAATTTATTTATCACAATTATTTGGTCTTTAATATATTTTTTTAATACTTTACATTTTATCTACAATTTGACAAATAAGAAATCAAATAATTGTTATATAAATAAAATATAGGTGGAACAATTGAAAAAAATCATCTCTCCTTTAACATTTTTTATTTTCGTTCTTGCAGTAACTATGTTAAATACACAAACGGCATCTGCACAAACTTTAAATAAACAACAAATTGAAAATTATTCTAAGGTTGCTAAAAAATTCGTAAGGTCGGCTTTGGAAGAAAGAAAGGGCTATCGTCTGCTAAAAGAATTTGTATCAATTGGTCCAAGACTAAGCGGCTCGGAAAATTCAATAAAAGCAATACACTGGGCAAAGAATAAGATGAAAGAACTGGGTTTTGATAAAGTTTGGCTGCAACCCGTAATGGTACCTCATTGGGAAAGAGGTAATGTAGAATCAGCCTCAATTAAAAACTCAGAAAATTTTGGAGGCAGGAAATTAGTAATTGCTGCTCTCGGAGGAAGTATCCCAACCGGAGATCAAGGAGTTGAAGCCAAAATATTATCGGTTAAAAGTTTCAAAGAATTAAGAGAAAAAAAGGATTTGGCAAAAGATAAAATAGTTTTTTTTGACAGAGCATTTGATCCCGGTTTATATTCCGGATCATACGGAGGAGTATTTGCATACAGGGTTTTTGGTCCGGATAGTGCCGCTAAATACGGAGCAATTGGTATGTTATTAAGATCAATAACCGATAGGCGTGACAATGTTCCCCATACAGGGATTACTTTTTATGGAGGGAAAGTAAATAAAATTCCTGCAGTAGCATTAGGATATTTAGACGCAGATTTTCTTAGAAATGCATTGAAAGAAGACCCAAACCTTAAAGTAAATGTTAAATTAAATAGTAAATGGTTCCCCGATGCAAAATCTTTTAATGTAATTGGAGAAATTAAAGGAACAGAATTCCCAAATGAGATTATCACAGTCGGCGGTCATATTGATAGTTGGGACAAGGGAGTAGGTGCAAACGACGACGGAACTGGCTGCATACAATCAATTGAAGTAGTGGACCTTTTTAAGAGATTAAAAATTAAACCCAAAAGAACTATTCGCGTTGTTTTATTCATCAATGAAGAAAACGGTTCCAGAGGTGCAACAGCATACGGAGCTTTTGCAGATTCTTCTTTACAAAAAACAATTGCAGCTATGGAAGCAGACGCTGGAAGCGGTTCACCAAGAGCATTCAGTGTGGATTCGGATTCACTAACAATAGCAAAGATTAATTCCTGGCTGCCTGTTTTAAGTAAAACGGGAATTTTGCAAGTTAGAAAGGGCGGAAGCGGTGCAGATGTTGGAAGAATAAAATCTGCAAAAGCGAGGATCGGTTACGGACCCGACGGTCAAAGATATTTTGATTATCATCATTCCGACAACGACCAATTCAGTATTATCCACCCGAGAGAATTTGAATTGGGCTCTGCTGCTATGGCAACATTGGTGTTTATGATTGACAGAGAGGGGTTATAGAATATATTTTTTATGAGATTCCCGATATCTTATGGAACATCCGGCTCAGACGGAAAGATATTGGGAATCTATCTTCATTCAGAATCCAAAACTAACTCAGCAGCTTTCTTGCCGCTTACAACAGCACCCTCTAAAGTTGCAGGCAGACCGGTGTTTGTCCAGTCCCCTGCCAAGAAAAAATTATTTAGTTCTGTTTTTGTATTCGGTCTTTTGTTTAGAATTTCGAAAGTAGGAATAAATGTTGCTCTTTTCTCTTTTATAATTTTGTATTCAGCAATGTTATCTTCAGAAATATTAACATATTTTTTTAACTCCGCTAAACACATTTCATAAATTTCAGATTTGTTTTTTTCTAATAAATAATTTGCATCACTAATTACCAATGTTAAATGGTCGTTGTGATTAAATATCCAGTGCACAGGTGATTCAATCAATCCGTAAAATTTTTCTTTTAAAGGATTTTCTTTAAGCCAAATATGAATAGATACAATACACGAATTTTCGAATTCTATATTTTTTAATTTTTTATCAGAATAATATTTTAAAAGTGCCGAATGTGGAATAGTGGAAATAACAAAATCAAAATTTTCAATGGTTCTTTTGTTAGTTACAATCTTTTTGACTTTATTATTTTCAATAGTTAATTCAGTAACAATTTCAGAGAAAGATATTTGCACATCATTCTTTAATAAAAATTCCTCCGCCGGTTTGCAGTATGTTTCACTCAATCCAAATTTCGGAACAATCATTGTCGCAGCATTATTTCCATTTAAAAATATTTTTTTTAATATAATCGCGAACAACTCCGCTGATGCTTTCTCTATACCTGCATTTAGTGTACCGACACAAACTATTTCCCAAAAACCTTTTATCAAATTATCACTTTGATTTTCTTTCTTCAGCCATTCTCTAACTGATAAATTTTTAATACTATTTTTATCTGAAAAGGTTAGTTTAATAAAAAGAAATATCAATGATATTTTATCTTCAAATTTTAATGCTTTGTAATTTAAAAGTCCCATCAGAAGATTCAGAGGATAAAATATATTTGTCCCTTCAAGAATAAAAAGTTGGGATTGATTATTTAGGAATGGAATTGAAAGTTTATCCTGATAAATTAGATTATTTTCTGCACCAATTATTTTAAATAATTTTAAAGTCTCATTATAGCAGCCCATCAAAATATGCTGACCGTTATCAATTATTGAGCCTGTTTTTTCATCTTTAAATGAATATGCCCTGCCGCCTAATTTATTGGATGATTCAATTAATTCTACTTTTATGTTTGCTTTTGAAAGGTAAACTGCTGAGGTTAGTCCGGCAATACCGCCCCCGATTACAATACATTTTTTCATGAGAAAACTAAACTGTACTTAGCCCATGCTCCGATAGATATTCCTATTTTTTCAAGTAGGGAGACGGAAATATCTTTTTCATAAACATTATAATCCGCATCAACAATTTTATTCAGCATTCTGCCGTAAATATGCTGCATTGCTCTTGCCGCAAAAAGTGAAGGTTTGTCGTCGAGCATTAAAACTTGATTAGCTTTATCAAAATATTTTTTTGCTCTTTGCGTTTCGTATTCCATTAATTCTTTGAAGTTAGAATTATAAGTATTTTTTATCAATGCATTTTCTGGATAATTAAATTTTGTTAAATCTTCCTGAGGTAAATAGATTCTTCCTTCTTCCGCATCTTTTTTTATGTCGCGAAGAATGTTAGTTAACTGAAAAGCTATTCCTAAATTTACGGCATATTCTTTTGTAGATTTATGTTTGTAACCAAAAATTTCTATACACATTAACCCGACAGTTGAAGCAACTCTGTAGCAGTAAAGCGAAAGATCGTCAAAAGTTAAATACCTGTTTTTTTGTAAGTCCATTTCCATTCCCCTGATTAGTTCAAAGAAAGGTTCCAGAGGAATGTTAAATTGAGCTATAGTTGTGCCGAGTTTATTTAGTAGAGAATATTCAGAGTGACCGCGGAAAGCTTTTTCAAATTCAATTCTCCATTTTCGTAGCTTTTCATATTTCAAATCAACAGTTACTTTGCTGTCATCTACAATGTCATCCGTTTCGCGGCAGAACGCATAAACAGTGTTCATTGCGTCGCGCTTTTCCTGAGGCAGCAATTTAAATGCATAATAAAAACTGCTCTTGCTTTTTTTTGCTATTTGTTTTGCCGTGTTAATCATCTTATAAATATAGATTTACACAATAAATTTAAGTAATCCAATTTTGATAAAGTAGGTCTGCTGCCAAATATTTTGTAATTAGCTTTTTTAACTTTTTCCAAAATTTTCTCACCGCCGAGTATAGTCCATTTAATTTCAAACTTTATTCTTCCATTTAGATAAGGAATTAAATTTCTTCCTTCTGAAAACATCTGTTCAATTCTTACAACCGATAACTTCAATAGTTCCCTAAAGTTATCACTATTTTCTTTTAATCGAAACACTTTTTCCTCTACACCATATTTTTCCATCTCATCTTCAGGCAAATAAATTCTCCCTTTTTTGTAATCAATCTCTATATCTTGGATGAAGTTTGTTAACTGCAGGGCAGTGCATATTTGGTCAGAATACTTTTTTGCTTCTTCATTTTGAATTTTATTCAATTCTAAAATCAGTCTGCCGACAGGATTTGCTGAATTTTTACAATAAAACAAAACTTCGTCAAAATTTTTATATCTTTTTTTTGTGATGTCTTGTTTAAAAGCCGTTAAAAGATTCGTCAGATTTTCAGAAGAGAGATTATTTGTTTTTATGGTTTCTCCCAATGCAGCATCATAATTGTTTTTATAAACACCCGCGGCAATATCTATCACTCTTTTATAAAATTCATTTAATTTTATTATCCTTTCTTCTTCTGATGCTTCACCTTCATCGGCTAGATCATCTGCTGTGCGAGCAAACCAATAAATTATTGCTATATGTTTTCTTTGGTTTTTTGGAATTAAAAAAGACACAACCGGAAAATTTTCATAATGCGATTTTGCTAATTCTAAAGAGGCTTTATAAGCGATTTCAATATTATATTTTTGAGAAGGATCGGTTGACAAAAATCATCCTTTTTTAATAAACATTTAACAAATAATTTTCTAATTTAATTTGAAGATTCAATTTATAACATATTTTTCTTTTTTTGAAAGACAATACTACTTAGACCAATAAAAATTGAAGTCAATATTAAAAAAAAATAAGATTTTTTGATTAAAACAATTAAAGGAATTTGTTATGAAAACATTACTAGTAATATTATTGGTAATGCCCCTCCTTTGGCAGGGTTGCTATTCTTTTAGTTCAATAGAAATCCTTTTTGGGAGAACCCCCATTTTTTTGTGCCCGGAGGGGGACTCGAACCCCCACCCACATAAGTGGACTAGACCCTGAACCTAGCATGTCTACCAATTTCATCATCCGGGCAAGCTTAGATTTATTATTGATTATTTTTTATTTAATATTTTTTAAAAAAATCTTTTATAATTTTTACCATTTAGAATTATTTTTATTGCTTTCTTTTTTAATCTTGTCTTCTTCCGGGTGTATTTCGCATTTACCCGGCATATCTTTTGAAATAATTATATCTGTAACGGTCTCCGGACATTTTGATGTAGCAATTTTAGGTTCACCTAAATCCATAGTGGTTCTACAAAATGTTGCTCTTACAACACCAGGAGCCAAGTGAAAATATTTAACGGGTATGTTTAACTCTTTATACACTTTAGCCATAAATTTCGCCCAAATTGGCATTGCAGCAACAGCCCCCTGCCCGTAGGTATTTGTGAATTTTATTCTGTGATCGTCAAATCCGACCCAAACACCTGCGGCAAGATCATGAGTAAATCCAACATACCAGGCATCTGCATATTTTTGTGTTGTTCCAGTTTTACCCGCTGCCGGATAAGAAAAATATCTTCTTACGCCTCTTCCCGTACCGCTTGATACAACCGACTGAAGCATATTGGTCATTACTGAAGCAGTCTGCAGCGAAATTGCTTCTGTATAAACGGGTATAAATTTATCTATTAATATGTTATTTCTATCTTCTATTTTTGTAACTGTAATTGGAGAAGCGTGCACACCTTTATTAACTATTGTGCTGTACGCAGATGTTAATTCAAGCGGAGTTACTTCCGAAGTACCAAGTGCAATTGAAGGAACGGCTGCAAGTTTAGATTTTATTCCCATTTTATGCGCAAATTTTACTACTTGCCTGGGAGGTGCTATATTACTTGTTGTCATCCTTCCGGCAATTACATTTAAAGAGTGATCAAGTGCGGTTCTTAATGAAGTATATCCGCCGTATTCATTTTCAGAAAAATTGGATGGAGACCAACCGTGATAATCAAATTTTTGATTAAGCAGAGTGTAAGCAGGATAATAGCCGTTACTTATTGCTACAGTATAAACAAATGGTTTCATGGCAGAACCGGGCTGTCTTCTTATTTCGGTTGTATGATTTAATCCTCTTCCGAATAATTGATTTTCACCGCCTACCATAGCTTTTATTTGTCCGTTTGCAGGATCAATAACAACAAAACCAACTTGAATTTTAGTCGCATCCTTTTTAACATTTTCAATAAAATCTTTATCATATTTTAAACTGTTATAAATACCTGCCTTCTCTTCCTTTGTTTTGGCTTCTTTATATTCTTTTGAAAATCTTATATCTTCATCTACAATTGTAGCCAATAATTCTTTGTTTTCTTCCCAATCCCATCTGCTGTCAAACATTTTTTGAAATTTAGAAATGTGTTCCGAAACAACTTCATTTGCAATTTTCTGCATTCTCGAATCAATCGTAGAATAAATGTTCAAACCGTCTCGGTATAAGTCATAATTATATTTTTTGGACAAAGATGAAAGTTTTTTTCTAACATATTCCATAAAATACGGGGCAATACTTTTGCTGCCCTTAATTTTATGATCTGCCAAATTTATTGGTTCTTTTTTTAATCTTCTGTATTCCGGTTCTGATAATTCGTGCATAACAACCATGTTCCTCATAACAAGGTTACGCCTTAACAGTGCATCAACAGGATGCCTAACAGGATTATAATTAGAAGATGATTTTAACAATGCGACAAATAATGCTGCTTCTGGCAATGACAACTCGCTTACGCTTTTGTTAAAATATATTTTCGACGCCGATTCAACTCCATATGCCCCTCTGCCAAAGTAAGATACATTAAGATATAGTTCTAGTATTTCATTTTTTGTATATGTTTTTTCTATTTGAATTGCTGTTATCCATTCTCTAATTTTTCTTACAATTGTTTGTGCGATATTTTCTTTTTTCGATTTTAACTTGTAAAGGTTTTTTGCAAGCTGCTGAGTTATCGTACTTGCACCTTCTCTTGAAAAGGTTAATATATTTTTAACCATAGCTTTACCGAACCGTACGATATCAACACCCCAATGGCTGTAAAATTTTCTGTCTTCGGTTGAAATAAGAGCTTTAATTAAATACGGAGGGAATTCGGAATAATGTTTTTCAATACGGTTTTCAATGAAATATTTTCCAAGTTGTTCACCGTCTATTGAATAAACCGTGCTTGCAAGCTGCGGTTTTGGATTTTCAAGCTGTTCTAATGAAGGCAGACCACTGAAAATGTAGTATCCGAATACTGAAGCAAGAAAAATAAATATAAATATAAAAATTAATCTACGCTTAGTTTTATTCTTTTTTTTTCTATTTTTTTTACTCATCTGCAATGTTAATTATTTCAAAATCATTATTCTCAAACTTACCGTAATACGGAACATCAAGCCAGGAGCCTAAATTAATATACCTCCCGTTTTTGTATTTGAGATCTTTCCGGGTATGTTCATGCCCAAATAAAACAAAATCAAAGCCATCATCAATTTTTGATTTTGCTGTCTCAAATAAACCGTCAACTTTCCCATAGTCTTTTTTTGTTGTGTAACCTCTGCTCGATTTACTTGTTAACTTTGCAAGCCATACACCAATATCTGGATGAAGCCACGAATAAAACCATTGAATTTTTTTATTACGTAAGACTGATTTCAATATTTTGTAGCCTAAATCATTCTTTACCATTCCGTCACCGTGAGCGATAAAGAATTTTTTACCGTTTAATACAAACTTTACTTCATCTTCATATAATTTTGTTCCAATATCTTCCTTAAAAAAGTTCAAATGCATAAAATCATGATTGCCGATAAAATAATGGACAGTTACTCCTTTATCGGTCAACTCTTTTAAAGCTGTCAATGTTCTGTAAAAACCTTTTTGATATACATATTTATATTCAAACCAATAATCGAAAAGATCACCGATAATAAAAAGTTCGTTTGAGTTTGGTGCTATTTCCTTTAGAAATTGTACTAACTGCTTTTCTTTCCTTTCTTCTATCTCTTTTGATTGAAGACCGAGGTGTATATCAGATATGAATAAATATTTTTTGTTCATAAGGGAAAAATATTAAGATTATGTTCAAAGATATAAATAATTTGGTATTTCTGAAAAATATTTGATTAAAGTTATTATAGTAAAATATTTGTCTCAAAAGAATTCTGTATTTTTGTCATATAAATTTATAATAAGTTGAACAGGATAAACAATGATATCACACGGTTCTTCGTTTTTGCGTGATACGGTAACTATGCTTCTTGCCGGTGGACAGGGGCAAAGACTTTCACCGCTTACAAAATACAGAAGTAAACCCGCGGTTCCCTTCGGAGGAAAATACAGAATCATAGATTTTGCACTATCAAATTGTCTTAATTCAGGTCTTAGAAAAATTTATGTTTTAACACAATATAAATCGGACTCACTTACTCAGCATTTATATGAAGCGTGGAGTATCTTTAATCCAGAACTCGGTGAATTTATCTATTCTGTTCCGCCTCAAAGAAAATTAAACAACGATTGGTATTTGGGAACTGCAAATGCCATTTACCAAAATAAAAATTTTTTTTCCTCTAAAAAAGTAAAATGGGTACTTATTCTGGGCGGAGACCATATCTATAAAATGGATTATCTAAAATTGCTTCAGTATCACTCAAATCAAAAAGCTGACGTTTCAATTGCGTGTATAGAAGTACCACAAAGCCAGGCAAACCGATTTGGAATTGTTGGAACTAATAACAAATACGAAGTTGAATCTTTTTTAGAAAAGCCTGAAAATCCTCCTTCAATACCTGATTCTCCCGGTAACTCATTTGTCAATATGGGAATTTATGTGTTTAATGCTGAGCTTTTGAGTGATGTTTTTGAAGAGATGGAAAGTAAAAACATTAAATCAGATGACTTTGGTAAAGACATAATACCGTACTTAGTTAATTCAAAAAGGAAAGTTCTTGCTTATAAATTCAGAGATGAGAATAAAAAAGAATATCCTTATTGGCGCGACATAGGAACAATCGAAAGTTATTTTGAAACAAGTATGGATTTACTTAGTGTTTCTCCGGAATTCAATTTATATGATTCCGACTGGCCTATAAGAACATATCAATATCAATATCCCCCCGGAAAAACTGTTTGGCACGAAGGTAAGCGTATTGGGGAGACACTCAATTCTTTAATTTGTGACGGAACAATTGTCTCCGGTGGTCATGTGGAAAAATCACTTATCGGTCCAAATGTAAAAGTGAACAGCTACAGTAAAATACAAGATTCCATAATTATGAATAATTGTAAAATAGGGCGTCACGCTAAAATTAAGAATGCAATTATTGATAAGAATGTTGTCATTCCTGAAGGTTATGAAATTGGTTATGATTTAAAATCCGATAAAAAGAAATTCACGGTTACAAAATCAGGAATAGTTGTAATTGTAAAAAACAGAGTGTTGTAAAAATAATTCATTCCAAAACAATTAGTATTATTTTTCTGAAATTCGTTTCTTTCAATATTTAAAATTAGCCCTCGCAGATTAATAACTTTATTTATAAATTTCTTTTATGAACGATTCGATAAAAACAAAACTTAAAAACCTGCCTACTATTTCAGGGGTCTACCAGTTTTTAAACGATAAAGGAAAGGTTATTTACATTGGTAAAGCTAAAAATTTAAAAAACAGAGTTAAAAGTTATTTCCACAAAAATGTTAACTCAGCTAAAACTCTTGCAATGGTAAATAAAGTTAAAGACTTTGAACTGATTTTAACCGACAATGAAATTGAAGCCTTAGTACTCGAGAATAATCTTATTAAGCAATATAAACCCAGATATAATATCAACTTAAAGGACGATAAATCATTCCCGTTTATAAAAGTAACTAACGAGCCATTCCCCAGGATTTATTCAACAAGAAGAGTGGAAAGAGACGGATCTAAATATTTCGGTCCTTATACAAGCGTAAAATATATGAAAGCATCTTTAAGGATGATAAACCAAACCTTTAAAATTAGAAGCTGCAAATTGAATATAACAGAAGAAAGTGTTAAAAAACATAAATTTAAAGTGTGTCTGGACTACCACATAAAAAAATGCAACGGACCTTGCGAAGGATTTGAAACAGAAAAAGAATACGGAGATATGGTTGAGGAAGTAGTAAAAGTATTAAAAGGCAGAACAGAAAACCTTGTTGATGACTTGACAAAAAAAATGAATAAATCGGTTGATAATCTTGAATTTGAAATTGCTGCTGAAATAAGAGACAAAATCAATAATCTAAATAAAATATTGGAAAAACAAAAAATAGTATCAAATGATTTTGCCGACAGGGATGTATTTGGCGTTTCATATGAAGGCAACATTGCAGCTTGTTCAATTTTTATTATCCGGGGCGGAAAGCTGATTGCAAAAAAACAAATTAATCTAAGCATAAAAAACAAGGCGGAATTATCGGCTGTTTATACATCAGCCATAAAATTTTTCTACGGTGAATTTGTTGAAATTCCGCCGGAAATAGTTTTAGAGATTGAACCCGAAGATTCTGAGCTTCTTTCAAAATGGCTGAATGAAAGGTGCGAAAGGAAATTTAAATTTGTAATTCCCAAAAGAGCTAGCGAGTTACTTTCACTGGCAAAATTGTCAAAACAAAATGCAGTCCTTCAATTAAAAGAGATTCAATTGCAGAAGATGAAAAAGCAGGGTAATCTTCCCTACCCGTTATCGGCTTTAAAAAGAGACCTTGTGTTAAGAGTTCTTCCCCGAAAAATTGAATGCTTTGATATTTCAAATATTCAAGGTTCCGATTCTGTTGCAAGCATGGTTGTTTTTGTAGACGGAAAACCAAAGAAAAGTTTATACAGAAAATTTATTATTAAAAGCGTTGACGGACCGGATGATTTTTTGAGTATGAGAGAGGTGATAAAGAGGAGGTATTCTAAGATAAAAGAATCCGGCGAATTATTACCCGAGTTAATTATGGTAGACGGCGGTAAGGGGCAACTTTCGAGCGCTGTTAATATCTTAAAAGAATTAGGATTTAAAAATTTCAATATAATCGGGCTTGCAAAAAGATTGGAAGAAGTTTTTATTCCCGGTCTTTCAGACCCGATGTCAATTCCAAAAACCTCATCGGGGTTAAAGCTTTTGCAACAAATAAGAAATGAGGCTCACAGATTTGCAATTACTTTCCACAGACAGAGAAGAAGTAAAAGAATCATCAATTCCGAACTTACAAATATTTCGGGTATCGGTGAGGCAACTGCGGAGCAATTATTAAAATCCTTTGGAAGTTTGAAGAAAATAAAAGCATCTGATTTTAATTCTATTGCAAAAGTAGTTGGAAAAAGTAAGGCAAACCTAATTATCAGATACTTTAACGAAAACAACTAAAAATTAATTTTTGATTTGGCTAAAATTATAATTTAGTTTTTTACCGAAGAGATATAAAATTGCTATAAGAATAGCTGATATTATTAAAATAGATAAATAGGGTGAGAATCCGTAAGCAGTCGGTATATCTCCGATTAACATACAAAAGAAAGCAACAACTACAGCATAAGGCAACTGGGTTCTAACGTGATCAATATGGTCACAACCCGACGCCATAGAGCTTAAAATAGTGGTGTCGGATATTGGTGAGCAGTGATCACCGAACACTGAGCCTGTTAAAACAGAACTAATTACTCCGTGCAAAATTATTTGTGAATCGAGTGGACTAAAACCGTAGAGCTGAGTAACAGAAGCAGCCAATGGAATTACGATAGGCATCATTATTGCCATAGTTCCCCAACTGGTTCCGGTTGAGAAACTTGTTGCCGCGCATACAATAAATACAAGCACGGGCAGGTAATGCGGATTCAACGAATCACCCAAAATGCTTACAATATAATCAGCAGTTTTCATTTCATTGGTTATCGTTCCTATTGACCAAGCAAGTGTTAAAATAATTAATGCTAAAAACATTGAACGTAAACCCCTAAACCAAGCATCAACAGTTTCTTTAAGAGTCATAATTTTTTGTGAAATTATCATAACCCCTGCAACCACACAAGCCGAAAAACTTGCCCACAAAAGTGCCACATATGAGTCGGAACTTCCGATGATTTCTCTAATCCCAAAATCAGTAATCCCTTTTTCAGCTAATGAATTTGAACCTGTAATATAAAGTCCGATTATAGTACCGAAGACAAGAACAAGTATTGGTATTACACCGTTATACCATTTTGCTTTATCTTCATTACCAAAAAGTTCAGTAGACTCGGTTAAATCTTCACCTTTGATATTATCATTTCTCATAACACGTCCTTCTTCAACGGCTCTTTTTTCAGCTTTATACATTGGACCGAAATCACGTTTTAAATAAGCTACAAGAAAGACAAAAACCAACATTAATATCGGATAAAAACGGTATGGGATTGTCTGTAAAAAAACATCGTAGGCATTTTCCGTTGAACCAATCATAATCAAACCATCGTGAATAAGACCTACTTCGTAACCAATCCAAGAACTAACAATAAAAATACTTACTACGGGTGCTGCAGTAGCATCAACAATAAAGGAGAGTTTTTCCCTTGACACACGTAACTTGTCTGTAATTGGTCTCATTAAATTTCCTACAATCAATGTGTTGGCATAATCATCAAAAAATATTGCAATGCCCATTAACCATGTAGAAATCAAACCGGACTTTCTTGTTTTGGCAAATCTTGTAATTAAATCGGCTAATCCTTTTGTACCACCACTTTTTGAAATCAAACCAACAACGCCGCCGAACAGAGAAGTGAAAACAATAATTTGAATATGTGAAGTATCAGTTAAAGCATTTATAATGTAAGTATCTATTACTTTTAAAAGACCAATTAGTGGATTATAGCTGTTTATAAAAATCGCTCCGGAAAAAATACCTAATAATAAAGCAATTATTACCTGCCTGAAAATTAATGCCAATAAAATAGCCAAAAGAGGTGGAACAACACTCAACCATCCCGGAATAATTCTAATATTTGCTGATATGTTTTTTAATTCGGGTACGGATAGACTTAAATTACCGGTTATTACGGAAGATATGGAGGTATCAATTTTATTATTATAAACATAAAAAAGAAATTCTTGTTTTTTTTCATTACCGGTTAAAACAACTTTAATGTTATGAATAGAGTCAGGTACACTATTAATTTTTACTTCAAATCTTATTGATTCTAAACCAAACGATGGAATTGAAATGTTTTGAGCATTTAGATTAGGAAGGCAAAATAAAAACAGTATAAGTATGAGTATTATTTTTTTCAAAATATATAAAAGATAAATTTATTTTTATGAATTGTATTTAATGATTCAAACTCTTTTAAAAATATATTGAAACAATATAAAATCAATTGAAAATAAATCAAAATTAATTATTATATTTTATTAGGTATATAATTAAAGTTATGAATAAAATTTTACTAACTACATTTTTATTATTCTCTCTTTCTATTACCGGTTGTTTTAAAAAACCGGAAAATAAAAAATTACCTATCACAAAAAAAACATTAGAAAATGTTGTCTTAAAAGCCATAGACGGAGTCAAATCTGCTAATGATTCTTTATCTAATTTAATCAATTATTCATTACCGCTAAATCCCGACTATAATGAACTTTCAATAGACAGTTCCTTATTTGGTAATAACAGAGTTCTGTTTACAGTGCTTCTAACATATAATAATCCCATATATAGTAGATTTGCTGTTTATAATACCGACTTTGGTTTGGAATTGATTGATAAATCATTAAACGGGAAGATTTATAAGGAAGAGATTAGATTAAACGGAAATAATTTTTTGAAGTTAACCGAAGATTTTTTAAGCAAGGATATTTTTAAACTGACAAGGATATCTTTGTATAAAATTGATAGCAATAAAGTTGATCTAGTATTTAGGACTTTATCAAAATTAATAGAAAAAGGGAAAATTTATAATCAAGAAATTTCTGAAATTACAAATGATGAAATTAAAACAAAATTAAACAGCACTGTAAGATCTAGTATTAGAAAAAAATCTGATGTCTTCCGATTCTCTTCTGTTTCAAAAAGATATGAATCATCTAAAAATCTTTTTTATAATTATGTTTTAAAAAAAATAAGTAAGTCAAAAATAAAATATAAACTTCCTTTAATAACAGACAGACGAACGGCACTTGCAACTGTTGGACTGACTCCTGATGATATTAATACTAATAAAAAAGCAACTGCAAATTCAATAGAAGATTTTTCTGTTAATTTAAGTCAAAGTTGGAAAAGATTTGATAATTTTATGATTCGTGAACATTTGATTAAAGGTAAAAAAGGTACAAGATTTTTAAACAACATACTTGGTACAACAATTTCAGTTATTAAAATTAACGAAACAGAAGATATAAGTGAATACACAAAATTTCCATTTAAGAATACTCCTAATCCTAAATCATATATAAAATCTACGGAAAAAATGATTTACGGAAAAAGTTTTTTTCAGCTATATCAATACGAGGGAAAAAATTCAAATTATCTTATAATTATAGATGGATCTAAGTACACCTATAGTAAATATGAAAAAATATACAACAATATTCTTAATTCATTTAAGATTTATGAATAATGAGGGTGCTTAGAATAGATAATGATTTCAATGGACGTAAATTAAAAGGATAATGTTATTTATATTGACATTAGCAATAAAATTTTGCAAATAAAATCTTACTTTAATTAAATTTTAGAGGTAATTATGGTTCGCCAATACTTTAAAACAAAAACTCTCCCTTTTTTGATACTAATTTTATTTTTTGTTTTTGTATATGCACCTGTTAACACACAAGCCCAAAGTCTTTATAAATTAAACGATAGCGGACCTACAGGAGGTGGTGGAAGTACCTCAACCAGAATTCAGAACGATCAGGATAAGACTTCAACCATTTGGGCTCTCATGGGCATTACAGCAGGGATAGTGTTGTTTTATAAATTTTTTATTCAAAAGAAAAAACCTGAAAAACCAAAAGTTGATTCGACTTCAACAAGTTCTATCTTATTTAAACAACCTGCTGATTACCCTACTGTTACAGAAAAAATAAAGAATAATGAAAACCCACTCCCATTTCAACTATATATGGGAATTAGAAGGGATGATCCTGTTTACAACAAAAAGACTTATGTGCTTGGTGTGTCCTTTAATTTATAAAATTATCAGATTTTAAAGTAATAAAAAAAACCGGGAAATCAGTTACACAAATGTCTTGCTTACCGCTGCTTCCTCTCGGACCTGACGGGGTTAGGCAATAATTTGTTAACCGATACCCGGTAAAATATTATTTTTTTTGAATTCAAAGATTAACAAAATTAAATTCTAATTCAAGAATTTGTTATTTCCGTATTTTATCATTTATCTTTTTTCTTTCCATTTCATTCAGTGTGTTTCTTTCCCAAAACACACCGTTAAAATAGCCTTGAATAGAGTCATTATTTTTAGCTAAATTCAGCCTTTTCTGAGCAATACAGCAAAATTCGCTATCTAACTCAACACCGGAGAAGTTTCTTCCTAATTTTTTTGCCACGACTGCCGTTGTTCCGGAACCCAAAAAAGGATCAAAAACAAAATCCCCTTTGTTTGTACTTGCTAATATAATTTTTGCCAATAATTTTTCCGGTTTTTGAGTTGGGTGATTTGTATTCTCCGGCATTGACCAAAAAGGTATGGTTATGTCGTTCCATAAATTTGATGGGTGTGTTGTTCTGAAGGCATTTTTCCCTTTTGAAACCCAGTCTTTAGGAATACCGTTCTCGTCTTTATAAGGTGCAAGAACTTTGCGTTTCATTTTTACATCATCGATATTAAAAGTATAGTCCTTGCTTTTTGTACAAAACCAAATATCCTCTGAACAATTTTTCCAATTTGATTTTGCTCCTCTTCCCTTTTCCCTTTCCCAGGTTATTCTGTTTCTGATTGTAAAATATTTTTTAGCGATATTGTATATGGCAGGTGATGATTTCCAATCCCCGCAAATATAAACAGAAGCAGTCTCTTTTAATTTCGGTACAAGTTTTTTTAACCAAGAATCAAACCACAATTCATATTTACTTATCTCAATTTCTTTAAAGTTATTTGAATTAAATTTTTTATTAAGATTATACGGCGGATCAATAAATAATAAGTCAATAAAATCATCGGGTAAGAAATTTACTACATCGAATATATCCTGGTTAATTATTTTATTTTTTATCCTTTTTAAATTTGTTTTGCTTTTAATTTTAAGTAAAGTTTTTAATAATTCCTTTTTTTCTTTATTTGAAATAATTAATGTTCTGTTATTTGGTGCTTTTTTTTTAGCGCGCATATTTATTTGATATTTTGTCATTAGTGAGTACCCCTAAAAAAGTATTAAAGGTCATTATGAAAGAGTCCGGCAACTGCCGGATTCAGAATGACACACAAATGCTTTTTATAGTTGGCTCATAACTTAAATAAGAGTAATTATTACTTCGTGTATTTTTCTTTTATTTTTTCAAGTTCTTTTACTATTGTATCCATTTTCCTTATTAGGTCGGATGTTAATAATTCTGTAAAATCATCAAAAATATTATCACGTGCGTTCTTTTCTAATTTATGGCAAATCTCAGAAATATCATCTATACCGAGTGTAACACTGCTGCCTTTTAATTTGTGTGCATTAAATTGAAGTTTTTTTGCATCCTTGCTTACAACAGCATTTTTTATATTTTGAATTGTTTTTGGTAAATCTTCAATAAATATGTCTATCAATTCAATATAAAATTTCAAATCATCCGGCGTTTGAATGTCTTGAAGAAAAGTTATTTTACTTTCATCAACAACTTTTGTATCGGAAGTTTTTGTCTTGAGTTTAGTAACTAATTCTTCCTTCTGATTTTCTATCTTACTCCCCCAAGTTTTTAAAATATTACTAAGCTCTTCAATTCGAATTGGTTTGCTTATATAATCATCCATACCTGCTTTTAAACAAGTTTCTCTGTCACCCTGCATAGCATTGGCTGTCATTGCTATTATTCTTGGACGTGTGTCCTCGTCTTGTTCGTCTAAAATAAGTTTAGTTGCTTCATATCCGTCCATCTCCGGCATTAACACATCCATAAAAACAATATCATACCTTATATTTCTGACGGCCTGAACTGCCTCCTGTCCGTTAGAAACAACATCAACTCTGTAGCCCATTTTATCAAAAATTCTAACAGCAACCCGTTGATTAACCATATTATCCTCAGCTAATAAAATTCTAAGCGGATAAGATTCCGCCAAAGATTTGTCCAATTCATTGGAACTTACTAATATTTTTTTCTCTTTTTTCTCTCCCTTAATTGCTTTAAGAAGTATCTGTTGAAGTTGTGCCTGTTTTATGGGTTTGGTCAAAAATAAAATATCAAGTTTTGTGTTAATCTTAAGAAGTTCCTCTTTCTGATTGATTGATGAAAGTATGATAATTGGAATTTCTTTCAGGTTTTCATTTTTTCTAATTTCGGAGGCTAAATCTATGCCGTTAATTTCGGGCATTTGATAATCTAAAATAGCTAAATCAAAACTCTCGTTTTTCTCAATTAATTTTATCGCTTCTTTTGGTTTAGAAAGTACAGTCGGTTTCATTCCCCAAGTTTCCGTTTGTACATTTAATATTCTTCTGTTGGTTTGATTATCATCAACAATTAGAACTTTTTTGCCCAATAATTCAGGAGGCTGAGCTTTTAAATAAACCTTTTGTTTTGACGCTTCGGCTTTAGCTTTAATTGTAAAATAAAAAGTCGTTCCTTTGCCGTATTCACTTTCCACCCAAACTTCACCACCCATCATATGAGCTAATCTTTGACTTATAGCCAGCCCCAGACCTGTTCCGCCGTGCGTACGAGTTGTAGAAGCATCAACCTGGCTGAAAGATTTGAAAAGTCTGTCCATTTTATCTTCAGGAATACCAATGCCCGTATCTTTTATTGAAAAAATCAATTCAAAAACATCATCGGTTTTACTCTCAGCAGAAACCGAAACAAAAACATCCCCTTCTTCCGTAAACTTAATAGCATTATTAACCAAATTTATTATTATTTGTTTTAACCTCGTTACATCACCGTTGATTGTTACAGGAGTATTATTCTCAATCAGGTATCCTAAATCCAAAGATTTTTCAGCTGCTTTTGAAGCCAACAGATCCAGTGATTCTTCAATTGCATCTCTTAAATCGAATGGTTGGTTTTCAAGTTCTAATTTTTCGGATTCTATCTTTGAAAAATCAAGGATATCATTTATTATTACAAGTAACTGGTCACCACTTAACCTTATTGTTTCAACATATTCTTTTTGTTCTTCATCAAGTTCCGTATCCAGTAAAAGACCTGTCATACCTATTACACCGTTCATAGGTGTTCGTATTTCATGACTCATTAAGGCAAGAAATTCGCTTTTAGCTTTTACTGCCGCTTCTGCTTTTTTTACAGCAATATCTAATTCTTTATTTTTTTCATTTACTTGTTGACTTATTTGGTCGCGCTTAATAACTGCAGCAATTGTTGAAGCCATAGTATGCAAAAGATATTCTTCACTGTCAGACCAAGCTCTTAATTCCTGTAGTTCATCAAATCCAATAAAGCCCCAATAAATACCGTCAATTAAAATTGGTACTATAATGATCGATTTAATTTTCTTATCAATAAATACACCCTGAATTTCTTCAGGTAAATCTCTTATAATATATTTTAATGATTTACCGGACTTAAGAGTTTCATAAAAATCCAACACAGAAAATCTTGAATATGACAGCCTTTGAAGGGATCTTTCTTTTATCTGAGCTTGAGTATTTTCCGATGTCCATTCATAAGTAAGTTTAGCATAATATTCTTCTGTTTCTTCATTCATTTGGTGCTGAAATATATAAACCCTTTCTACTTCTGCTGCAATACCTAAAATTCTTATTGCAGAATTCAGTCCGTAATTTATATCTTTACTGGAAATCAAACTCTTTGTTGCTTCAGCTATTCCTTGAAGCAAATTATCTTTTTTACGGAGTAAAAATTCGTGTTGTTTTCTGTCAGTTAAATCACGAATAATGCTTAACAACATTTTGGAATCGTTGACATCGGTAATTATTGAATTTGAAATTTCAACTTGTTTTTCAACACCATTCCAAAGCTTTAAAGGCGACTCAAAGTGGGGATTAAATTTTTTTGAAGAAAAGAGATTTTTAAAGTTTGAAAGTGCTTGTGTAACACTTTCGGATGAGAATGCATCTGTAAACTGTCTTCCAATAATTTCTTCTTTTCCCTTTTGTACAATTTTAGTGTAAGCCTCATTGCAATATTTAACTACCCCTCTGTCATCGGTAAGTCTCATCCCGTCTAATGACTTATCCCATACAGCTTTAAAAATATTTTCAGAGTGTTCTAATTTTTTTTCTGTCTCTAATCTATTTGATATAAGATGGATAGTGCCTCTGCCTCTTTTTGCGCCGTCAATTTTAATTATTTCCGCATTTATCTCTACGGGAACAATACGACCATCTTTATGAATTAGATTTAATGTTAAGTTATCAAGCTTATTTTCTGAAAATATTTTTGACAAACCTTTTAATGCAGTCTTAATTTCTTTTTTAGGAACAAATTTTATAAATGATTTACCCAATACTTCATCAACTTCATATCCCAATGCATTTTTAACAGAAGGAGTTATAAATATTAATTTACCCATTGCAGATATTTTGAATATCACATCCAGGGAAGATTCGGTAAGGACAATATAATTCAGATACATCTCCTCTAATTTTGACAAAGCTTTTCTGCTTTTTTCAAGAATGGATTTCTTCTCCGGAGTTAGCTCTAATTGTGAAGAAAATAGTTGGATGTTGTCCTGTAAAAAAGAAATTGCTCCTTTTATATCTTCCGGTTGTATAATATCAGTGTCTTTCATATACTTAAATTATTATCGAATAAATATGATTTTAATTTATCAAAAATAAATCTCAATTTAACATATTTAACCAAAATAAAATATCTTTAGCTATACATATAATTAATTTTTCTGTAATTTATAGAACAAAGTTTTATCAAATATAGTCCTAATTTATCTTTTTCTTGATAAGGTGCATTCAATTATCTATGTTTTGATTGTACAAATTTTATAAAATAACGGATTATTTATGAAACCCACTATCGTTACAATGCCGGGTGACGGAATAGGTAAAACTGTATTACCCGAAGCCATTAAAGTACTCGAAAAATCAGGTTTTCAAGCAGATTATGTACACGCCGATATTGGCTGGGAATTTTGGAAAACAAAAGGTAACCCGCTGCCTCAAAAGACATTAGAACTTTTAGCCGAATATAAAGTTGGATTATTCGGAGCAATTACAAGCAAACCAAAAGATAAAGCAATAGAAGAATTAGATCCCAATTTAAAAGGAAAAGGATATATTTATTTTAGTCCCATTGTTGGTTTAAGGCAGCATTTTGATTTGGATATTTGTATCAGACCGTGTAAATCATTTAACGGTAACCCGCTTAATTTTATTAGAAGAAACGGAGACGGTTTTGAAGAACCGTCTATTAATACAGTAATTTTCAGACAAAACACAGAGGGACTTTATTCGGGAGTTGAATGGACAAATCCGCCCAAAGAAGTAAGAGATGCATTTAACACTCACCCTAAAATGAAAAAATTCAAAGATGTACCGGGTGAGGATCTGGCAATCTCTTCCAGAATTATGACAAGAAATGCCTGTAGAAGGATATTGCAATCGGCATTTGAATATGCCGATAAATTCAAATATACAAATCTTACCGTATGTGAAAAGCCTAACGTGCTTAGAGAAACATCGGGTTTGATGATGGAGGAAGCAAAGAAGATATCCCAAGATTTTCCAAACATAGATCTGTGGTCTACAAACATTGATGCACAAATGATGTGGCTGACTAAAAATCCGGAAGACTACGGTATAATTGTATCTGAAAATATGTTCGGGGATATTGTTAGCGACGGATTTGCAGGGCTTATAGGCGGACTAGGTTTTGCCTGTAGTGCTAACATAGGCAAAGAAGTAGCAATTTTTGAACCGACACACGGTTCTGCTCCAAAATATGAAACATTCAATCCGTCAATAGTAAATCCCATAGCAATGATTATGAGCTCCTGTATGATGCTCGACCATTTGAATGAAACGGAAAAAGCTGTAAATATTAGAAATGCCATCGCAAAAGTAATTGAAGAAGGAAAAGTAAGAACTTATGATATGATGAAATTAAGAGGTTCGCAAGATGTTCTAAATCAAGGTGCTTGTTCTACGCAAGAAATGACAGATGAAATAATAAAAAACTTGTGAAAAGGCAACGTAACATGAAAGAAAAAGTATTAGAAATATGGCCGGAAATAAATTGGATTAAGAATCCTGAATTAAAAGAGAAAGTTTTGCAGTGCTGGATTTATGCAATTGAAAAAAGTGTTTTATCAATTGAGGATTTAGAAAATATTCCTTTTTCTTTGTTGATTGAAAACTGCAAAATATCATTTATGAATCATAAAAGAACGGCAGTTCAGCTTTCTGTTGAGATAGCAAAAAAAATGAAAGAAAATTTTGGAGATGAAATCTCGATTGACATGGATATTTTAAAAGCAGGAGCAATATTAATTGACGTTGGTAAATTAATTGAATACGATAAAGTTGACGGTCAATTAACAACAAGTAAAGCAGGAAAACTTTTACGTCATCCTTTCAGCGGTGTTTCCATTGCCGACAGATTTGCTTTGCCGCCTGAAGTTCAGCACATTATTGCATATCATTCTAAAGAAGGAGATTTGGCTAAAAGAAGTGTTGAAGCAATAATAGTTCATCACGCAGATTTTGTCAGTTTTGAACCGTTTAAAGCATGAAAAGTTAAACGGAAGACGAGAAACGTAAAAATGAAAGATGCAATAATGATGCTAAATTTAAATCATAAAAATTTAGATGTTTGGAAAAAGAGTATCGAATTAATTTCTGATGTTTACGCTTTATCACAATGTTTCCCTAAGGAAGAAATGTTTTGTTAAACATCTCAAATTAGAAGAGCATCAATATCAATAGCATCTAATATAGCTGAGGGCTTTGCAAGAAATTCAAAATTAGAGACAATTAGATTTTTAGATATTTCCAGGTCTTCACTTGTTGAAGTAGACACACAAATTGTAATTGCTACAAAATTAAATTATATAAAGACAGAAGATTTAAATGATCTTTCTGAAAAATCAAATCATATATTTGCAATGCTTTCTAACTTAATAAAAAGAATAAAAGAAGGAGAAAAGACGTAAGAATATTCGTCTTTCGTTTTTCGTCTTACGTTTCACATAGAAAAAATGCCACAGACACTTACCGTAAAAATAGCACAAAAATATTCAGTTGATTTATCTAAAAACCAATCAATCCGCAGCGGTGATTTCATATATATTCGTCCAGCTTATGTTATGACACACGATAACACCGGTGCTATTATTCCAAAATTTAATTCAATCAGAGCAAAAAAAATATTCGACCCTAATCAAGTTGTAATTACTCTCGATCACAACGTTCAGGATAAAAGCGAAAAGAATTTAGCCAAGTACAAAAAGATTGAAGAATTTGCAAAGAAAATGGGGACACATTTTTACCCTGCAGGAAGAGGCATCGGTCATCAAATTATGTGCGAAGAAGGATTTGCTTTCCCGGGAACAATGGTGGTAGCATCAGATAGTCATTCAAATATGTACGGCGGACTCGGATGTTTGGGAACACCTATTGTTCGTACCGACGCTGCAGCAGTATGGGCAACGGGAAGAACATGGTGGAAAGTTCCGCCTATTGCAAAAGTTATTTTGCACGGTAAACTTAACGAAGGTGTTTCCGGCAAAGATGTAATAATAACACTTTGCGGTAGATTTAATAAAGATGAAGTGCTAAATCATGTTGTTGAATTTTTGGGAGACGGTGTTGCTGAACTTTCTGTTGACGATCGTTTGACAATTGCAAATATGACCACTGAATGGGGCGCTTTAGCAGGGGTTTTCCCGATTGATGATGTTACAATTGGTTGGTATAAAAATAGAATAAATCAATACGGTGAAAACGAGAGAATAAATAATAATATCATTAAAAAATTGAATAACAACAGACTATCTGCTGACCCCGATGCTTTTTATTCAAAAGAAATTACACTTGATTTATCTTCGGTTCTTCCTTCTATTGCAGGACCCGATACAGTTAAAGAAATGGAAACCATGTGTGAGTTAAAATCTAAAAGAATAAAAATTGATAAAGCATATTTAGTATCCTGTGTTAACAGCAGGGTGGAAGACTTACATCAAGCCGCGGAAATAGTCCGAGGTAAAAAAGTTGCTGACGGAGTTGAGTTTTACGTTGCTGCCGCTTCGTCAAAAGTACAGAAAGAAAGTGAATTAAGAGGTGACTGGCAGGCTTTATTGGATGCAGGGGCAAAGCCATTACCTCCGGGATGCGGCCCCTGTATCGGACTTGGAATGGGTTTACTGAAAGACGGCGAAGTTGGAATATCCGCTACAAACAGGAATTACAAAGGAAGAATGGGCTCACCAAATGCTCATTCATATTTGGCATCTCCTGCTGTTGTAGCTACTTCCGCAATTGCGGGTTATATAGATTACGCCTGGGAATACTGCCCTTTGGTAACATATCAAGATGTGAAAATTAATATTCAAAAAGACACACTAAAAGAATCTGTAGAAATAATTGAAAAATTTCCAAAAGTAATTAAAGGAAATGTTTTGTACTGTCACCAGGATAATCTAAATACTGACGGAATTTATCCTGGTAAATACACTTACAACGATGCAATGACTCCCGAACAACAGGCGGAAGCAGCAATGGAAAATTATGACAAAGAATTTCAAACCATTGCCAGAGAAGGTGATATTTTAATCGGAGGATTTAATTTCGGTACGGGAAGTTCGCGTGAGCAAGCCGCAACGGCATTAAAATATAGAGGAATTAAATTAGTTGTTGCCGGTTCTTTCAGCGAGACATACAAACGCAACGCTTTTAACAACGGATTTTTGTTGATTGAAATTCCTCAGCTTATTAATGATTTAAAATTAGAATTTGGAAATAATCAACTAACTGTAAATACTAATAAAAATATTTCTATTAACTTTGAAAATTCCACTGCTAAATTTGCAGACAAAACTTATGACTTTGATCCTCTCGGTAAAGCTGCACAAGAACTTATTGCAGCAGGCGGATTAAATAATTGGGTAAAAGAAAATATAAATAATTAAATAATAAAGGAAATATGGAAAAAACTATCTCCAGACAAATAGCCGAATTCTCTTTTAATTTAAAATATGAAGACCTCCCCGGTGAAGTAATTGAAAGGACAAAAAAATTCCTTTATGATTCCATCGGTTGTGCATTAGGTGGATATCATACAAAAGATGTGAATATCTTAAAAGATATTTATATAAATATGGGCGGTAAAGAAGAATCAACGCTTATCGGGTTCGGTAATAAAATACCCGCAGTAAATGCAACTCTTGTAAACTCATTGATGATTAGAGCTTTGGACTTTAACGATATTTACTGGAAAGAAGATCCTTCTCATCCTTCAGATTTGATACCTGCCGCTTTATCTGTGGGGGAAATAGTCGGTGCTTCAATGAAAGATGTAATTGTTGCAATAGTTTTAGCATATGAATTCGAACAAAGGTTGTGTGAATTTGCTGTTCCGGGAGTTCGTGAAAGGAAATGGCATCACGCAACTTTAACACAGTTTGTTTCTCCAATAGTTGCAGGTAAATTATTGGGATTGAATATCGATCAATTAGTAAATGCTATAGGAATAAGCGGCTCACACAATCATACTATCGGGTGTCCGACTGCAGGCAAACTTACAATGATGAAAAACACCGTCGATCCTATGGCTGTGCAAAGTGGAGTGTTTGCTGCTTTAATGGCACAACAAGGATATACGGGTACAGAAGCAGTTTTTGAAGGAAAAGAGGGGTTTATGGACTGTTTTTTCGGATGGAATGTTAAAGAGCAAAAATTAGATGCAGTTAAAATGAAAGGCAGAGAATTCGAAGAAGAATGGAGCTGGGACTTGGATAAATTACTCGGAAGTTTAGGTGAAAACTATAAAATAATGAAATGCAGTCTTAAAGCTTTCCCTTGTGAAGCACTTTCTCACGTTCATCTTACAGCAGTTTTAAATGCTGTAAATAATAACGATATAAAATATGATGAGATTGATTCTGTTACAATAACAACAATTGCAAGAGCTTGTGATATATTATTTGATCCGACAAAATACAGACCAGAATCCCGAGAAACAGCAGATCACTCACTCCCCTACTGTGTTGCTGCTTCCATCGTGGACAGAAAATTAACAACTCAATCGTTTTCTGAAGAGAAGATAAAAGATCCGAAAATACGTGAAGTGATAGACAAGATAAAAGGAGAAGCATCGGAAGAATTTGAAAAAATGTTCCCCGAGAAACAGCCGTCTAAAGTTGTTATTAAAACTAAGGACGGAAGAGAATTTTCGGAATACAGAGAATATCCGAAAGGAGATCCGAGAGAACCGATGACAATGGATGATTTGGAAACAAAATTCAATTCCCTTTCGGATAAATTATTTACAAAAGAAAGACAAAATGAAATAAAGAATATGATATTGAATTGTGATGATATGAATGTAAACCAATTTATGGAGAAATTAATAGTTTAGGAATAAATTGTTTTATTGTTATATGGCTATATTGTTAATTTGAAAAGATAAAATGGAAACAACAATATAGCAATACAAC
>CAZTZZ010000004.1:65740-67856 GCA_964617905.1 uncultured Ignavibacteriaceae bacterium
ACAACAATATAGCAATACAACCATAAAGCAATACAGCAATAAAACAAGAAAATAATGACAACAAATAAAATTAGATCAGATTGTAAATTCGATATTCAATTAAAAAAATCCGGCGGATTAAAAATTGAAATAAACAGCAAAGTAAAATCAATGTACGGAAGATCAATAAAAAAATTGATCAATGAAATGTGCAGATTTTTTGCTGTAAAAAATGCTAGTATTACTATTAACGATTCAGGTGCTTTGCCATTTGTTATTGCAGCAAGATTTGAATATTCGGTAAAAAAATTACTTCCTGCTATTGAAAAATATTTTCTCCTTCCATTAAATAAGAATAATACTTCAAAAATTTCAAAAGATAGAATGAGGAGAAGCAGATTATATCTTCCCGGCAATGAACCTAAGTTTTTTATAAATGCCGGACTGCACAAACCCGACGGAATTATTCTTGACATCGAAGACAGTGTAGCCCCAAATGAAAAAGAATCTGCAAGATATTTGGTACGCAACGCTATAAGAAGTGTCGATTTTTACGGAAGCGAAAGAATGGTAAGAATTAATCAGCTTCCGAATGGAATTGAAGATTTGAAATTTATTGTCCCTCATAATGTACAGGTTATTTTAATTCCCAAATGCGAAACAGCCAAACAAGTTAGTGATGTGGAAACTGAAATTAATAGATTAAAAAAAATCAATAATACTAAAAACGAAATTTATCTTATGCCGATTATTGAAAGTGCACTGGGAGTAATTAACTCTTACAATATTGCTTCAGCTTCAAAACTTAATTGTGCACTTACAATCGGACTTGAAGATTACACTGCTGATATCGGGACTCAAAGAACAGACGAAGGCAAGGAAAGTCTTTTCGCCCGTTCGATGGTAGTTAATGCAGCAAAGGCAGCCGGTATTCAGGCAATTGATACTGTTTACTCCGATGTAGGAAATATGGACGGATTAAGAGATAGTGTCTTAGAGGCAAAGTCACTTGGATTTGAAGGAAAAGGATGTATCCACCCAAGACAAATTCAGATTGTACACGAGGCGTTTGCACCAACAGAAGAAGAAATAGAAAAAGCCAAAAAAATAGTAAATGCTTTTAAAGAAGCCGAGAAAAAAGGACTCGGAGTCGTATCACTCGGAAGTAAAATGATTGATCCCCCGGTTGTAATAAGGGCGATGAGAATATTGGAATTGGTAAAAAGGACAAACCATTAGTGGTTTATAATTAAGTTTGAAATGTTGTATTGCTGTATTGTTATATTGTTAAAATAAGATGAATGTTTTTTAATTGGGGTTTAAAAATGAATAATGAATCTAAATATTTGACATTAAATGATATTGAAGCATACAAAATTGCTTTTAATTTAAGTAATGACCTTTGGGATATAATTTTGAAATGGGATTATTTTTCAAAAGATACAGTTGGAAAACAATTTGTGAGATCCGTTGATTCTATTTCGGCAAATATTGCTGAAGGATTTGGTCGATATCACAAAAAAGATAAGATTAAATTTTACAGATACGGCTATGGTTCTCTTTTCGAGTCATTTGATTGGATAGAGAAAGCAAAAGTAAGAAATTTAATAACTAACGATAAATATGATTACATAAATAATGAACTGAATAAACTTCCAAAATCGATACATCATTTAATAAATTATACAAATACTAAATTAAAATATTAAATACAAAAAAAAACAACCATATAACAATAAAACAATACAGCAATAGAACAATATTACAATACAACAATGAAATTAATAAAAAACGCAGCCGGAAGATTAATACCCACAATAGTTAATGGGCAAAAACAAATTCCATATAAAGGTGTAAACAAATACAGACCGAAAGGAAAAATTGCCGGACCTCCAATTCGCACTTGTATTGATTATCCTTCTGACGGAAATAAGCTTACAAAAAACTTAAAAGATGCTCTAATTAAAGCCGGAATAAAAGACGGAATGACTATTTCTACTCACCATCACCTGCGCAACGGAGACGTACTTACAAATACTTTATTTGACACAATTAAAAAAATGGGTGTGAAAAATATACGGTGGTTTCCAAGCGCCTCGTTCCCAGTGCACAACCATTTAATAAAATATTTGGAAGA
>CAZTZZ010000004.1:67956-76833 GCA_964617905.1 uncultured Ignavibacteriaceae bacterium
GGTTTCCAAGCGCCTCGTTCCCAGTGCACAACCATTTAATAAAATATTTGGAAGACGGAACTATTCATCATATCGAAGGAAGTATGAACGGTCCTTTAGGCAGGTTTGCTTCCAAAGGAAAAATGAAAGGTGTTGGTGTTCTGCGTTCACACGGCGGAAGATATGCAGCGGTTCAAGACGGTGAAGTTCACATAGATATTGCAGTTATTGCCTCTCCTACGGCTGACCCTTTCGGAAATGCAAACGGTGTCAACGGTAAATCAGCTTGCGGGCTTTTGGGTTTTGCACTTGCTGATTCGGAATATGCCGACAGAGTAATTGTTATTACTGATAATCTCGTTCCCTTCCCTTGTGTTCCTTGGCAGATTCAAGGCAACAATGTTGACTTTGTTGTAAAAATAGATTCTTTGGGAGATTCTGCAAAAATTGTTTCGGGCACAACTCAAATTACAAAATCACCCGACAGACTATTAATAGCAGAATATGTTGCACGATTTATAGACGAAGCGGGAATAATGAAAGACGGATTTTCTCTTCAAGCCGGAGCCGGAGGAACAAACCTTGCTTTCCTTCTTTATTTAAAAGAAAGAATGAAAAAGAAAAATGTAAAAGCAAGATTTATGCGCGGCGGCAGCACCAAATATTTAGTTGAAACGCTTGAAGAAGGTTTGACCGATTATATTTTGGACGGACAAACATTCGATTTGGAAGGGGTTAGAAGCATGAGAGAAAACCCAAATCACGTTAACACCAGTCCGTTTACAAGTTACAATTTTCACGGCAAAGGAAATTTTGCATCTATGGTTGATGTAGCTGTTCTCGGTGCAACTGAAGTTGATGTTAATTTTAATGCTAACGTTGTCAGCCACTCCGACGGTTATTTACTTCACGGAATAGGCGGTTGGCAGAACTGTCTTTATTCAAAATGTACAATTCTCGCAATACCTTCCTTTAGAGACAGAATACCGGTAATTATTGATGAAGTTACAACACTCTGCGGACCCGGAGAACTAGTTGATGTTATAGTTACGGAAAGAGGAATTGCAATAAATCCGAAAAGAAAAGATTTGATTAAAGCTGTAAAAAAATCTAATCTTCCAATAAAAACTATTACCCAATTAAAAGAAGAAGTTTATGAAATCTGCGGAGGTGCACCGGCAAAACCTAAAGTAGATAAGAACAAAGTAGTAGCAATTATTAAATGGGTAGACGGTACCGTTATAGATTCTGTTTTTAAAATAAGGCAATAACATTCTTAGACTTATATATTATCATCATTTGTTCTAAGTCACAAATATTTTTTTATAAATTCTATGTAAACGAAACGACACAAATTATTCATATATTAGTTAATATTTACATTTAAAATTTCTTAAACATTGCGGGGACACAATGCAACACCTTGTAATTATAGGCAACGGAATTGCCGGAATAACTACAGCCAGAAATGTACGCAAACAAAGTGATATGATAATCACTGTCATTTCAAGTGAGACAAAGTACTTCTTTTCTCGAACTGCTCTTATGTACATTTATATGGGACATATGAAATATGAAGATACAAAACCATACGAAGATTGGTTCTGGGAAAAGAACAGAATAAATCTTATCTATGCTCACGTTGATAAAATTGATACTGATAACAAATCTCTTTCTCTGAATAACGGAAAATCAATCTCTTACGATAAACTTGTAGTTGCAACAGGTTCACATTCAAATAAATTCGGCTGGCCCGGTCAGGACCTGCCGGGCGTGCAGGGTTTATTTACAAAACAGGATTTGGATTTACTCGAAGAAAATACTCTAAATGTTAAAAACGCTGTAATTGTCGGCGGCGGATTGATAGGAATTGAGTTAGCCGAGATGTTACATACGAGAGGAATACACGTTACATTTTTAATAAGAGAAAACTATTACTGGGATAATATACTTCCAAAAGAAGACTCTCAATTAATTTGTAAAGAAATTCTTCAAAATGGGATGGATCTTATACTGAAAACTAATTTGAAAGAAATTTTAGCAGGTGAAGATGGCAGGGTTAGAGCTGTAGTAACCGAAAAAGGCGATGAAATCGAATGTCAGTTTGTTGGACTTACACCCGGAGTTCACCCTAACATAGAAATTGTAAAAAATTCCAATATAGAAACAGGTAGAGGAGTTTTGGTTAACCAATATTTGGAAACTAATATTCCCGATGTTTTCGCAGCGGGTGATTGTATTGAAATTAAAGCATCAAAAGAAGGTGAAAGAAACAGGGTCGAACAACTGTGGTACACAGGCAGAATGCACGGAGAAGCACTAGCAAATACGATTTGCGGAAACAGAACAAAATATGAAAGAGGAATTTGGTTCAACTCAGCTAAGTTTATTAATATCGAATACCAAACTTATGGATTTGTGAGCAATGTTAAGCGCGAAAGTGAAAAGACTTTCCTTTGGCAGGATGATGAAATGAAACATAGTTTAAGAATAGTTTACCGCGAAGATAATAAGTCAATTGTTGGTATTAATGTATTTGGAATTAGACTGCGACACAAAATTTTTGAAGAATGGATAAGGGATAAAAAAACAGTTGATTATGCCGTACAAAATTTAAGACAGGCAAATTTTGATCCTGAATTTTTTAAAAAATTCGAACCGCAGATTTTAGAAGCATTTCTAAGCCAAGATTTAGAAACAGAAAAAACTTTTGCTTAAAAGGAAATAATATGGAACCATTAAAAATTGATAATCTTAAAATTTATAAACCTGACGGAAATTTAGAACTAATTAAAAAAATCGGATTGACTATTTTAAGTATTGGTGTGATTATGCTGCTTGTCAGCTTAACGGGTATTTCAGCAACAGCTCCAATTTTATTTTTAATTTTAAGTTTTGGTTTAAGTATAATAGGTACAATAACTTACTGTGTCCCTCAATACAAAGAAGCTCCCCCCGGAATTAAAAATAATAAAATCTTCTTTAACAGTTTCACTTCAAAAGGTACAATTGCTTGGCTTGCAGGAATTATTATCACGGGGTTTTATGTACTGCTGTATTGGTTCCCAAATCTTTTAGAAAATTGGATAAGACTGTTAGACCCAATCAGTTATTCTCTTAGAGGAATAAAAGCCGACCGCTGGTTTCTGTACGGATCATTTTACACAATTGCAGTTTTGGTAATGGGGATAAAAATGATTATCAAATACAGACACAACCGTTATCAAATTATAAGGACATCTTCTGTAGTGTTTTTTCAATTGGGATTTGCTTATTTAATTCCTGCACTTCTACACAAACTAAATCAACCTGAGTTTTATTTCAGTTATTTTTGGCCTTTAAAGTATCAGTACCTTTTCCCTAATGAGATTAGTTATCTATTCAAAAGCGGAGGAATAGGTTATTTTATGGTTTTCTGGGGAGCTGTGATGACTTTTATTGCAACACCGATTTTAACATACTTTTTCGGTAAAAGATGGTATTGTTCTTGGGTATGCGGTTGCGGAGGATTAGCTGAAACTGCAGGAGATCCTTTCAGGCATCTATCTAATAATTCGTTGAAAGCCTGGAAAATTGAAAGATGGATGATTCATACAGTTTTGGTATTTATTGTTGTAACAACAGCTTTGCTTTGGATAAATTCTGCAACAAAGGGTGCAATATTTGGCAGTCTTTCACTGACATTTTCAAAAGTTTACGGATTTTTAATAGGATCAGTATTCTCGGGAATTGTAGGTGTGGGATTTTATCCTATAATGGGAAATAGGGTTTGGTGCAGGTTTGGATGTCCGATGGCTGCAACTTTAGGTATTATCCAAAAATTCAAATCCAGATTTAGAATTACAACAAACGGAAGTCAATGTATCTCTTGCGGAAATTGTTCAACCTACTGCGAAATGGGAATCGATGTTCGTTCTTATGCTCAAAGAGGGGAAAATATAGTACGTGCTTCTTGTGTCGGGTGCGGAATTTGTTCTGCTGTTTGTCCGAGAGGAGTTTTAAAGTTAGAGAATGGTGATCCGAATAATAGATTTAATTTAACTGATTAAAATATGATGTAGAGACGCTATAAATAGCGTCTCTAATATTTATTAACAGCACCCACCGCCGTCATAAAAGTAAGTTGAACCCGAAATGTAAATATCATTCCTTTTTAAATTAGCCAAAGCTGTAGCAGTTTTGTCGCAAACGGCAAGAGGTTGATTTTTCAAAATCAAATGCCCTTTTCCGTCGTCAAATGAATCTTCCTTTCCGAAATAAATTGCTGTTTTTCCTGTAAAAATACAGGGACCATCTTCAGGCATTGGATCTTTGATTGCACAAATTTCAACGCTTTCAATCAATATATTTTCTTCAGTTGCATAGTGAATAGTGTCTAAAATTCTGTAAGGTCGTTTTGCTCTTATTTCAATTGTTCCGAATCCAATTGCAGTAATTCTGTCAATATATTCTTGCAACGGAATTGCACCGCTCAAACAAAGAGCGCGCAGTCTTTCATCATTTTTAAGCTTAGAAGGCATTTGATATTCGGATATCGGATCAGATAAAGATAATCTTCCGTTTGGTTTTAATACACGATACATTTCTCTAAGTGCAATTTCTAATTCGTTTTCATGAAAAATATTAAACAGACAATTCTGAGCCGCAACATCGATACTTTCATCTTCTACGGGTAGATTCAACGCATCACCTGATTTTAATTCAACAAACTCGGGACTAAACCATTTATTTTCTTTTTGAGCATCGATTAAATTTTCAGCACAAACCGTTAGCATTTCATCAACGGGATCGATTCCGATAACCGCACTTTTTCTTCTACTGAAATATGAGAATTGAAGCAATTCCATTCCACCCCCGACGCCAACATAAAGTATCTGCGGATCGTTTACCAGATCTCTCGGATTTACTGTGCTTCCGCATCCGTAATTCATCTCCAGCATTTTATCTGGGATTGATAATTCGGGCAGTTGCCAAATTGGGGTTGTTGTGCAGCATAATCCTTTTTCTGGATTTACCGCCGCTTCTTTGTAAATATCTTTAACAGTATTCAGATAAGAGTCCATAAATTTTTTTTCCCTTTTAAGATATAATTTTTAAATGACTAACTTAAAATATTTTTAATAATAATATGAAATAAAGCACCAAAAACTGCTGCTATAGGCAAAGTAAGTAACCACGAATAAATAATCTCTTTAATCACTTTTTTGTTTCTTTCTTTATTTGAAGCACCGATGCCGAAAATAGAACCCACAGAAACATGAGTTGTTGAAAGCGGCAGACCGAAAATACTTCCGGTTATCACTGAAAGTCCTGTTGCAAAATTTGCTGTAAAACCCTGACCGTCATTTAAAGGAGTTATTTCTTTGCTCATTGTTTTAGATACCTTTTTTGAAGCTATTAATCCACCCACTAACATAGTTACAGCAACAGCAGCAAGACTTAAATTAGGATCGATAAAATTAAAGAAAATAAATAATCCCAATAATTTTGGTGTATCATTCAATCCCCTGGCAAAACTTACGAATCCCCCGCTTATAAAATGTGAAGTGTTTAGTATTTTTTGTGCAGATACACCAAATAATTTACCGCTGTAATTTCTTTTACAACTAGTTATAGAATCAACCGATGTATCCAACTTTTTAACTTCCTGCAATAAAATTTGTTTTGAAGTATTTACGTGTAGAGCAATATTGTAAATTTTTTCTCCAGCGCAAATGCATGACTCTTCATCTATTCCTAACTTTAATCTAGAATATCTGAAAAATTTATAAAGGATAAAACTTAAAAAGAAAGCAAAAAATGGTCCTAGAAATAAAGGCACCAAAAAAACCGTGAATAATCTGCTGAAATTAACCGCACTTCCTGCAGCAACTAACCCGGTTCCAATTAATGCACCTACAATACTGTGAGTTGTTGATATGGGCATACCTATTCGTGTTGCAATTAAAACAGTTATACCTGCTCCAAGGGCTATGGGAATATTTATGGGAATAGTGTTCAGCATTTCTAAAGGTAACAGTCCTTTACCCGAAAAATTTGAAATTAATTTTTGTGCCAGTAGCAGTGCAAAAACCGATCCTGTAGCAGTTGTAAATGATCCCCACAATATCGCTTTTTTATAACCGACAACATCGCTGCCGTAGAGTGTGGCAACTCCTTTTATATTATCGTTAGCACCGTTATAAAATGATATTAATAAAACAGATATGACAACAATGATATATTCCATAAAGTCCTAAATTATAGTGATAGAAAATTAGGCTAAATGTATGTGCTTTTAAACTTTAAAAGTGTAAAATTGATTACAATCAATATTAAAGTATTAAAATGAATTTACTTAGACTATAGAAAATTAATCGGATCGATTTCTAATGCTTCTTCACAATAAAAAGATTCCCCGTATTCTTTACCTATTTGAAATCCGTAAAACCTTGCCCTTGAAACTATATAATCCATAAACTTTGCACTACTTATAAAAGTTTCCGGTTCTTTGTTTTTGGGATCATGAAATTGTGATTTATATGCTTTTATAGATTTCATTTTTATGTCAAAATGTTTCGAAATATCTACAACAAAAGTTGGTTCAAAAGTATATGTCTGCATATAATAAAATATTTTATTCGGTCTGTAAGCTTTCTGTTCTCGTCCGTTGTGTTTTGTAATTGCTTTTGTTAGACCCGATGTAAACATAGCTTTCTTTACAACTTTACTTGCATCAATATGGTCGGGGTGACGGTCGTTATAATACGGAGCAAAAATTATTTTGGGTTTAAATCTGCGAATTTGACAGATTACTTTATCAACATTTTCTTTATTTCTTTGGATATTTCCATCCGGGATATGAAGATTTTCTCTTAACGTAACTTTTAATGTAATTGCTGCTTTGAATGCTTCTGCCAGTCTTTTTACAGGTGTTCCCCTTGTCCCCATTTCACCTTCCGTAAAATCTATAATTCCTATTTTCTTTCCCTTTGAAGCAAGTTTGGCTATTGTTCCCCCCATTGAAAGCTCCGCGTCATCAGGGTGTGCTGCAAAAATTAAAACATCAAGATTCATAAATCTCCCTACAATAAAAATTATGAGTGTAAAAAATAATCAATTTTATTTTTGTTTGCTATTTAAAGTAAATGCTTACTGATTAATTTATTATTATTTGAACGGTTTAATATTCACAAAATATTAACTTAAATTATGAAACGAATCTAAAATATTCTTGAATAAAAATAACTTTAATGATTATGAAAAAACTTATTTCAATTTTAATAACAATAATAATTATGCTGGCAACAAATATATCGGCACAGTTTCAAAGAAATGCTTTTTTAAACGGAAAAATTTATACAGTAAATGAGAAACAACCTTTTGCCGAAGCAGTTGTTACGGAAGGTAATAAAATTCTTTTCGTCGGTTCTAATTCTGAAGCCAGGAAATTGATAACAGATAAAACAAATGTTATTGACTTAAAAGGTAAACTTATGCTTCCGGGTTTTATTGATGACCACGCTCATTTTACCGGCGGCGGCTTTTACTTACTCGGTTTAGATTTATCGAACGCTAAAAGCAAAGAAGAATTAAGAAGCATTCTAAAAAAATATGTCTCTACCAGAAAAGGAAGATGGATAACAGGCGGAAGGTGGGACCACGAATTGTGGAAAGATAAAAAAATACCAATAAAAGAATTGATTGACGATTTTACAAAAGAGACACCGGTTTTTATAAGAAGGTACGACGGACATATGGGTTTGGCTAATTCTTATGCGCTTAGATTAGCCGGAATTACTAAAGACACAAAAAGTCCGGCAGGTGGATTAATAGTTAAAGATAAAAATACTGGGGAGCCTACAGGCATTTTAAAAGATAACGCCATGGATTTAATTGATAAAGTAATACCCAAAAAATCAGACCAAGAATATATTGAAGCAGTTGAAGCAGCACTTAAATATGCAAGAGAACTTGGTGTGACGACAGTTGAAGATATAACTTTCTCGGATGATTTAAAGACATATCAAAAGTTGGAAAAACAAGGAAGACTTACTTGCAGATTGTACACACGTTTACCAATTGACGGATATAAAGATTTAGTTGATGACGGAATTCAATTTAATTTCGGCGGTGATAAAATTCAGTTGGGATCTTTAAAAGCTTATGCAGACGGCTCACTCGGTTCCACAACTGCCTGGTTTTTTGAAAAATATAATCAGGATACAACAACTTACGGACTGCCGAATGATATTATTGCAGATGGCAGATTTAAAAAGTGGGCTCTCGATGCCGATAGAAATAAACTCCAGATTTCTGTACACGCAATCGGTAACAGAGCCAATTCATACACTCTGGATGTTTATTCACAAATAAAAAAAGAGAACCCCAAATGGGACAGAAGATTCAGGATTGAACACGCGCAACATCTACGCAAAAAAGATATCACGAGATTTAAGGAAATTGGAGTGATTGCTTCCGTTCAGCCGGAACACCTTCTCGATGACGGAATCTGGGCAGCTAAAAGGATAGGAGAAGAAAGAACCAAACTTACTCACGTTTATAAATCTTTAATTGATGTCGGAGCGGTTGTTGCATTCGGTACTGATTGGCCCGTAGTTGATTTGAACCCTATGCTTGGACTTTATGCTGCAGTAACCCGAAGAACAGATGACGGAAAGAATCCGGAGGGATGGCTTCCCGAACAAAAGCTGACAATTGAACAGGCAATTAAATGTTATACATTAAACAGTGCATATGCAGCTTATCAGGAAAATGTAAAAGGAAGTATCGAAATCGGTAAACTTGCTGATATGGTTGTCCTTAGTGAAGATATACTAGCAATTGATCCTGTAAAAATTAAAGATGTTAAAGTTGAAATGACAATTTTTGACGGAAAGATTGTTTATAAAAGGAAAT
>CAZTZZ010000004.1:76933-92161 GCA_964617905.1 uncultured Ignavibacteriaceae bacterium
ATTTTTGACGGAAAGATTGTTTATAAAAGGAAATGATAATTCAAAAATATTTGTTTAAGAGAAGATATCTTTTCCGAAAGATGTCATCTCTAATTGGAACTAAAATTTAATCCCGCTAATTATCCTCTTGTCGAAGATAATATATAACTTGCCGAAAAAATAATGTGTATAATATCCAATTTCAGGATATTCACATTGCTTAATTATTTTCATACTCATATTACAAATAATTTCCAATGGGTATTTTTTATACCTTTTGAGAGCTTTATAACTTTATGAAAGGAAGAGACCAAAACATTTATTCTAAAAGAATGAAAATATTTCTCATTTATTTTTCATCAATTTTATTTATAATAAATTTAACATCTGAAATTACTGCTCAGGAAAACGCTAACAAACGTTTAACCCTTGCCGGATTCCGTGCATCTAGAATAAACAGTTCTTATCCCGGTAATGTATTCCCGGATGAGAACTATTGGTCTTATGTAGGACATGGCATGTCAAATAAATTCGCAAACACAAATCCTTCATCCGTTTGGCTTGTCAGTATTTATGAAGGAAATGGAGATACAAGGGTAGGATTTCCCTATAGTTCAAAAAATATACTTTCTTCTGATAGTGATCTTAATGAAGAATATTTAAAAAGATTTGACAATGAAGGCATAAAAATTTTCTTGCAAGTCGAGCCCGGCTCAGCAAATATTGACACACTAATAAACATAGTTCTAAATCGTTACAGCAGTCATAGTTGTGTTATAGGATTTGGATTGGATGTTGAATGGCTCGAAGCAGATAATTATAGTGAAGGAAGACCCGTTACTGACTCGGAAGCTCAGAGGTGGGAAAATTTGGTTAAATCTTTTAATAAAGATTATAAATTATTTTTAAAGCATTATAATCCTGAATGGATGCCTAAAAATTACAGAGGCGATATAATTTTTATTGATGACGGGCAACAATTCAATTCACTTGAAGAAATGAAATATTATTTTAAAATATGGAGTGAATATTTCCCCGATAATAAAATATCATTTCAAATAGGCTATCTATCTGATGAATTTTGGTGGAATAAATTCAGCGATCCTGCAAAATTTATCGGTGAAGAATTAATTTCTTCTATACCAAATATCTACGGTTTGTATTGGGTTGATTTTTCTGTCGTAAAAATTTTCCCAATGATAGTTACCGGAATAAATAACTCGAACAGTTCTGTTAAAGATTACAAACTAATGCAGAATTATCCGAACCCGTTTAATCCGTCAACGACAATTCAATATTCAGTCCCAAAAAATGGTTTTGTGAAAATTATTTTATATAATATCTTGGGTAAAACAGTAAAAACATTAGTCAATGGAGAAAAAACTGAGGGAAATTATATTGTTAATTTTAATGCAGAAGACCTCACTAGCGGAGTATATTTCTACACATTACAATCCGGAAAATTTGTTGATACTAAAAAGATGATACTTTTACGATAGTTAGTTTTCTCCATTGTAATCGAACACCAACGCCTTCCACTCATCCATTTGTTCCCTGTCAATTAAATTAAATCCATAAAGAGAATACTTATTTACAATATCACTTTCATCTTCAATTAACAAACCAGATAATATAAGTGTGCCTTTCTTTTTAATTTTACGGGCGAATTCTTCTGCAATATTAAGTAGTACATTTTTTTGAATGTTTGAAATAATCAAAGTAAAGTTTTTTTCTTCAATCTCAGAGATTTCGCAATTCCTAATTTCAATTTGATCTTCAACATTATTCAGGCTGCAATTTTCAACGCCGTTTTCAAAACACCAATCGTCGTTATCAATTGCCAATGCCGAAGAAGCTCCCAATTTTACTGCTGCTATTGACAGAATTCCCGTACCCGAACCTACGTCCAACACTTTGTCGCCTTTTTTCAAATGTTTTTCAAGCATCAGAATTACAAGTTTTGTAGTTGCATGCTCACCTGTACCGAAAGACATTTTGGGATCTATAGTAATAACTAATTCATCATCCTTTTTTTTATAATCTCTAAAAGAAGGTTTTATTGCAATTCTATCGGATATTTTTACTACTTTGATATTCTTTTCCCATTCTTCGTTCCAATTTTTATTTTGAATTATTTCTTCTTCAACATTAAAGTTTTTTATCAGACATTCGATCCTCAATTTATTTAATTGATCTGAAATTACTTCTTTGTTTGTATTGCTTTCTTGAGTGGCAAAGACGAATAAGAAATCATCTTCTTCGTTTATGCCCTCAATTTCAAGCTCCCATAGAATACTGCAAATTATTTCGGCATTGAAAGGTTCGGCTTTTATTTTATAACGCTTAAAGTATTTTTCCATATTTAAAAAACCAGCTCTTCAAATAAGGGACCGGTGTTCTGAAATTCTAATAATTAAATTTAATTGAATAAAGAACATTTGTAAGTACATCCCCGACCTGCTGTAGAGTTTCAACTCCAATATTATCAATTGTATCTTTGTCGGAGTGCCAGTAATTTCTTCTTTTAACCGGTGTGTCAGCACCTATTAATTCGGCGTCAATTATATCTATTGTTCTTAGTCCCGCCTGATTAAGTGGGATGTGGTCATCGTATATTGAGCCGCCTGTGTTAAATTTAAATTTGTCTGCTCCTATTTGTGCTGCTTTATTCCAAAATAAATTTACAACATCCGGAGCATAATCTTTGGAATTACTTTCAATAGGAAATGTTGCTTCCTTATCCCCGACCATATCGAGCAGAACTGCAAAAGCAGGAAAGGTATTGTTTATCATTTTTGATGAATAATATTTTGAACCCAAGCTGAAATTGGAAAGGTCAGACTCCTTTCCGTAATCTTCTCCGTCAAATAAAACCAGATCAACACCGTAATCGATTTTATTCTCACTTAAAAGCCTTGCTAATTCTAAAATGACTGCAACACCGCTGGCGCCGTCGTTGGCTCCTAAAACCGGCTGTTTCTTCTTAGCCGGGTCTTTTGCATGTTCGGACCTTGGTCTGGAATCCCAATGTGCACAGATCATTATTCTGTTTTTGATATTGGGATTAAACTTAGCAATTATATTGGTCAGCTTCAGCTCTTCACCGTTATATCCCGTATAAGTGAAAGACTGTTTGGTCACTGACTGAGTGAATTTTCCGAGAGTGTTTGCAAGGTAATTCAGTGCGGCATCGTGAGCCATTGAGTTAGGATTACGGGGTCCAAATTTAATCTGTTCTTTTATATATTGATAAGCATTGTCAGCTTTAAACTTTGGAATTGCAGTAACTGTTTTTAATTCATACAAAGGTTTTAATACCTCAACTTTTTTCTCGCTGCAAGAAGTAAGAGTAAAAATCATTAGTAATGAAAAAGCTAATGTTGTTTTTTTAAATTTCATTTTATATCCCTATTTATAAAGACTAATTATTGTACAAAGCGAATCCTGAATATTACGTACGGGTTTAGATTTGCCTATAAAATTCTGCATCAAAATTGAGAAAGCAAGTGTATCACCATTTGCTGCCGTAACATAACCGGAAATATTACTGACACCGCTCAACGTGCCGGTTTTTGCGTGAACATTTTTGTGTGCCGTTCCTACTGTCATTCTTTTTTCTAATGTGCCGTCAACCCCGGCAACAGGAAGTGAATTAAAATATAAGCTAAACAAATCTTGCCTTTTATTATACATATAATTTAATAACTCAATTATCAATTTGACAGAGATTAAATTGTAATGTGACACTCCAGAACCGTCAACTATTCTGTAGTTGTTGGGACTTCCACCTATTAAAGTAATAAGACTGTCTATTACTTTCGTACCTTTTTCGGCGGTTGTAGGAATTCCGTAAAACTTTTCGGCAAGTGCATACAATATCATCTCTGCACCCAGATTGCTGCTCTCTTTGTTCGTTTTAACTATTACAGAATCAAGCCTTCTATTTACAGTCGATAATTTAACCGCACTTTCCGGTGTAGTGAGTGTATCTAATTTACCCGCAAAAACAATCCCTGTAGAACTTAGTCTTTCTTTGAACAGATTCAAGAAAAAAAGTTCGGGACGAAAGATATTAATTTCTGTAGTATCCGTCTCTTCCCTGTAACTTTGATAACCGCTTACGTGTAAATTGTTTTTCCTATTAATCCAATCTCTTGTAACTTTTATCTTTGATGAATCACCTTTAATTGTTTTAACATCTGCGTTTGTTGAGTAATAATCCGATTCGGGTTGGAATTTTACGTTGGATAAATGATTTATTTTTCCGGGACTTGTAATAACCATTACAGAATTTTCATTTATATTTAAAGAACTTAGATAAGGCGCGCTCGGGTCGGGGTCATCGTCCCACATCCAGCCTTTACCCCAAAACAAAGAATCAGTTGCAGAAATATCTCCGTATATATTTCCTGTTATTTTTTTAATTTTCAGTTTCTTTAAATCGGCAAAAAATTTATTCAAATCTTCATCTTTAAAAAAAGGGTCAAATCCTCCTTTAATGTATAGATCCCCGTAGAGTGTGTTGTCTAATATTTGACCCGTGTAATACGTATTGGTTTTAAATTGATAATCTTCACCAAGAAATATTAACCCCGCAGCAGTAGTGAACAATTTAAGATTAGAAGCAGGACGAAGAAGTAATTTGCTGTTCCTTTCGAACAAAACTTCGGAAGTACTTAAATTATTAATTTCTACAGCGGTTATCGTTGTTTTGAAAAATTCAGAAGAAAGAATGGAGTTAATTTTATTTTTGAAATCATTGTTTATTGTTTGTGCCCTGACAGGAACAATTTGCAATAAGAAAATAATTAGGAAAAATATTTTTTTTATATTAATCAAAATAGGGTCTCTCTCTGAATGTTAGTCCAAGTCCTTCCGTAAATTTTCTCGCTTTTTCAACATCAATTCCGTCAACTTGAACAATGGTTAAAACAACTTCTTTTACAAACGTTTTCGATTTTTCGGCGAAACTTTTCATTTCAAAAAACATATTTTCACCGATGCCCATAATTTTAGAATACTGCTCTGGTTCTGCACTGTTTAAACTTATTGAAACCGTGTCAATCAATCCTTCCATTTCAGGTGTGATATCCTTTTTGTTTATTACATTTGCGTGACCGTTCGTGTTCAACCTTGTACTTCCGCCGTTGTCTTTTACGTATTTTGATATCTCTTTTACAACATCCCACCTAATTGTGGGTTCGCCGTATCCGCAGAAAATTATTTCTTTATATTTTTTTGGATCACCAATTTCCTTGATATAAGCTTCTGGGCGGGGTTCCTCGTTCTTTTTCATACTCAGATTATAACCTTTTAATACGGCTTCGTCTTCCCTTTCGCAAAAGTAGCAGTCGGCGTTGCATCTGTTTGTAATGTTAACATATAAATTACCGTTAAGCTGATATGTGTAACTTATCTCAGGAATTTCACCGATGCCGAAAAATTTATAAGCATTATAAGACGTGGCTCTTCCAACTTCTTCCAAAGAAATATTATTAATTTCTGCAATTTGCTCAGCTACAAATTTTACATACGAAGGTTCGTTCCTTTTGCCCCTGTTTGGAACCGGAGTTAAGAAAGGAGAATCTGTCTCTATCATTATTCTGTCCAAAGGAACAATTGAAACCAACTCTCTCAAATTATCTGCTTTTTTAAAAGTAATATTACCTGTAAAAGAAATGTAATGTCCTAGATCGAGCAATTTTTTTACTCTTTCCCTGTTACCATCAAAACAATGAAATTGAGCTTTTAGATTAGGATGCTTATACAACTCAACAATTTCATCTACATCTTTCTCTGATTCTCTTGTGTGAATCACAATCGGCATATTTAACTCAATTGCTAATTCTATTTGGTCACGAAAAGCTTGTTTTTGTTTTTCAACCGGCGAAAAATCGTAATAGTAGTCCAGACCGATCTCACCTATAGCTCTTATTTTATCGTTTCCTGCAAGTTCTTTAATTTCGTCAATCCACGATTTTTCCCAATCTTTTGAGTCGTGCGGGTGAACACCGACTGCTCCGTAGAGAAAACCGTATTTTTCAGTTAATGCAATCACTTCTTTTGCGTTTGCAATATCAGTAGCGGGAATTAAAATATTATCAATCCCGTTTTCTTTTGCACGAATTAATACTTCGTCTAAATCGTCTTTAAAATTAGGATAAAAAAGGTGCGCGTGTGTGTCAATAAACATTTTATACCTTTACAACTTTACCTATTTCAACCGGGCTTTCACCAATAGACTTTGCAGTTTCTAAAATTTTATCCTTATCTGCAGTCTCAATAACAGCTACCAGTCCGATTCCGATATTGAACACCTTTCTCATTTCTTCGTCGGAAATGTTACCTGCTTGCTGAATAATTTTAAAAATCGCAGGTATTTCCCAGGCATTCCAATTAACTTCAAGTTTCAATCCTTCGGGTAAAATTCTGTTTGTGTTAGTAACAAGTCCACCACCTGTGATATGTGAAAATCCTTTAATTGAAAAATTGCTTTTGAGTAATGTAATAATACTTAAATACGAACGGTGAATATTAAGTAATTCTTCGCCTAAAGAATTAGTTAAGCCACTGGGTTTGTCATTTACAGAATATTTTGTGAACAAAACTTTTCGTGCTAATGAGTAACCGTTTGTGTGTAGTCCCGTTGAAGGAAAACCGATTAAAATATTTCCTTCTTTGATCTCTTTACCGTTTATTACATTTTCTTTTTCAACAATTCCTACTATCGTTCCCGATAAATCATATTCCGTTTCTCTGTAAAGCCCCGGCATCTCTGCTGTTTCACCGGCAATAAGAGCACAGTTATTTTCTCTGCATGCAATTGAAAATCCTTTCACTATCTCCTCGGCAACATTCGGGTTAAGTTTTCCGAAAGCCATATAATCTAAAAAATAAAGGGGTTCGGCACCGCAAACGGCAATATCGTTTACACAGTGGTTTACTAAATCCTGCCCGATAGCGTTGTGTTTGCTCATTTCAAAAGCAATATTTAATTTTGTTCCTACACCGTCCACACTGGAGACCAAAACCGGTTTTTTATATTTGGACAATTCTAACTCATACATTCCCCCAAAATGTCCGATATCAGAAAGCACATTCTGATTAAAAGTAGATTTAGCAAGTTTTTTTATCTTATCTACTGCTTCTTCCCCAGCTTTTAAGTCAACCCCGGCTGATTTGTAATTGTCGCTCAATTTAATTTACTTTTTGTTTTTTTTAATGCGTAAAATTAACAATGATATTATCCTTAAACAAAACATATTTAATTATTTCCTATAATTATTTCAAAAATAATATGAATAATAAAAGTTTAATTTTTAAAATTTTTGTATATTTGTAGCTTCAAAAAAATTGAGTTTTGAAACCATAATCATTGAATTATGTTACATGAAGAATTAAACGAAAGAGAAAAGAATATTCTCAGATATATTATCCGGCAGTTCGTTCTAACAGCTTCACCGGTCGGTTCAAGGAATATTACGAAGCACTATAATATCGGTCTTTCACCGGCTACAGTGCGCAATATTATGGCTGACCTTGAGGATTCCGGCTATATAAATCATCCCCATACTTCCGCCGGAAGAATACCGACAGACAAAGGTTACAGAACTTATGTTGATTCTTTGATACGTGTTAAAAAATTAGGTAAATCCGAAAAAGGAATAATTGATAACGGGTTTGAAGATTTATCGAAAGAAACCGACGAACTTTTGAAACTCACTTCAAAATTGTTGAGTAAAATAACCCATCAATTAGCTTGTGTGGTTTATCCGAATTTTAACTCTGCTATTTTACAAAAGATTCAGATCGTTTGGCTATCATCAAAAAGGATTTTAGTTGTAATAAGTATAAAATCAGGTATGATAAAAACAATTACATTAGAATTAAAAAGCGGAATTAAACAAAAACAGATTGAATCTGTTCAAAGATTATTAAATGAAAGACTGCACGGACTTTCATTCAATGAAATCAGAAAAACCTTTGCAGAAAGATTCAAAGATATACCAAAAGACGAAAAGACTGTTGTCAGATTATTTATTGATTCGGCGGATAAAATTTTTACAGAAAAAAACACATCCGAAAGACTTGTGATATCTGGAATGAAAAATGTTCTTAAACATCCTGAGTTCGAAGAACATGATAGATTTCAAAGCGTGATTGAGTTATTAGAAGATGAAGAAATTATTATTCATATTCTCGATAAAAAATCAAAATCAAAAAAAAATACTGTGCAAATTTCAATAGGCTCTGAAAATGAAGACCAAAAACTTAAAGACTACAGTTTCATAAGCAAGACTTACAAGATTGGTGAAACATCAGGCACACTTGGAATAATCGGACCGAAAAGAATGAAGTATTCGAAAGTCATAGCAATAGTAGATTATATGTCAAAAATACTAAGTGAAATTTTAACAAACAGAAAACCCTACTAAGGAGTATTCAAGAATGAAAAAGGAAGGAAAATCATTGAAACATAAGGAAAAGAAAGAAGGACACATTAAGAAAGGGAAAAAACCCATTAAGCTAGAATCAAAATTATCAGACGAACTAGAAAAGCTAAAAGAAGAAAACACTGAATTAAAAGACACCCTTTTAAGAAAAGTGGCAGAATTTGAAAATTACAAAAGAAGAACGGAAAACGAACAAGCTAATCTTCTTAAATATACAGGTGAACACATTATTACAAGTCTTTTACCAGTGATTGATGATTTTGAAAGATCATTGAGGCATATTAAAGAAGCTAAAGATATAAATGCAATTCAAGACGGTTTAAAATTAGTATTTGATAAATTGATGAAAACTTTAAATGAACAAGGTATTAAAAAAATTGAAGCTATTGGCAAACCGTTTGATGTGAACTATCACGAAGCAGTAATGCAGAGAAAGGAAGAGGGAGCCGAACCTCATACTGTCTTAGATGAAATAGAAACAGGATATATTTATAAAGACAGAGTAATCAGGCATTCAAAAGTTATTGTAAGCGAAGACTTAACAGAAGAAGCTGTTACTGAGAATAAAGTTAAAGAAACCAAAAATGAGGAAACAGATAAATAATGACAAAACGAGATTATTATGAAATATTGGGTGTAAATAAGAATTCATCAAAGGAAGAAATTAAAAAAGCATACAGACAAATGGCTATGAAATATCATCCGGACAAAAATCCTGATGATAAAGAAGCTGAAGAAAAATTCAAAGAAGCTGCTGAAGCATATGAAGTTTTAAGCAACGACGATAAAAAAGCCCGCTATGATCAATTCGGGCACGAAGGAATGCGCGGAGGATTTGGTAATCAAGGATTTTCAGATATTAACGATATCTTTTCACATTTTTCCGATATATTTGGCGGTTCATCTATCTTTGATGATTTCTTCGGCGGCGGCGGACAAAGATCACGTTCAAATAGACGAGGTACCGGACAAGCAGGTTCTGATCTGCGAGTTACACTTAAACTTACTTTGGAAGAAATATCAGCCGGTGTTACAAAAAAATTAAAAATAAAAAAATTTGTTAAATGCGATGCCTGCAAAGGTAACGGTGCTGAAGGCGGTAGTTCGAAAACTTCCTGTCAGGTTTGCCACGGATCCGGTGAAGTTAAACAAGTTTCTCGTTCTGTCTTTGGACAGTTTGTAAATATTACAACATGTAATAATTGCGGCGGCGAAGGCAGCGTTATTGATAACCCCTGCAAAAAGTGCAGAGGAGACGGAAGAGTAAAGGATGAAGTTACAATTAAAATTGATGTGCCAGCAGGTGTTCACGAAGGCAGTTATATGACTTTAAGAGGTTATGGAAATACCGGAAAAAGAAACGGCAGAACCGGGGATATAATTGTAGTTTTCTACGAAGAACCGCATAAATATTTTATAAGAGAGGAAGATGATATTATTTACGATCTGTATATTAGTTTCCCTGTTGCTGCTTTAGGCGATGAAGTTGAAGTTCCGACACTCAGTGGAAAAGCAAAATTAAAAATTGAAGCGGGAATAAGTTCAGGTAAACTCTTAAAAATGAGAGGGAAAGGCATTAAACACCTGAATCATTCTGGAAGCGGAGATCAATTTGTAAGAATTAATCTTGATGTCCCAAAAAAATTAAGCTCAAAAGAAAAAGAATTGTTACAAAAACTTAGTGAATCAACAAACTTCAAAAATATACCAGGAACTGATGATAAGCATTTTTTTAAACGTAAAAGATAATTTATCTTAATAATGTTCCTTACATTCTGAGTGTTGTAATTAATAAATTAAATTGATACCTAATTAAATAAGATTATTTCAATTGAAGAATGGATTAACAAAATTTTCCGAAAAAATAGGCTTTACTGAAACCGAAATTAAAGTTATTAGTTTTTTAATTGTTATTTTTTCAATCGGTTTTGGATATAAATTCTTTTTTATTGATAATAATCAAGCTGTTTATAAGTATTTTGATTATTCAAATCAAGACAGCGCTTTTTATTCTGTCATAAAAAATAATAATAGGAAAAAATTAAAAAAAGGAAATATAAGTAATCAGGTTGATTATAAGCAGGAAGTTTCTGATTTTAACAAATCTAAAGTTATTAAAAACAAAACAATAGAGATTAATAAAGCTAATATTAAAACATTAGTAACTATTCCAGGCATCGGGAAAAAAACAGCTGAAAATATTATTAAATATAGAACCGATCATAATGGAATAAAAAAATTAAATGATCTGCTGAAAATTAAAGGTATCGGCAAAATAAAGTTTACTAAAATTAAAAAGTATTTATATATTGAGAAGTAATTCTAAAATTTTTAAGCTCCGGAGGAAAAATGACTTCTAAACCAGAACCCTGGTATATTCACACAGCACTCTATGTAGTTATTGCAATCTTAGTTGTTGTCTTGATAAAAGTTGCTATTCTTGACCCTAAAGATATAGTGCAATCTGAAAAATTTTTCAAAAATGAATCTCGTATGAGAATGTCAAACATAAAACAAGCTGAAATTTTGTGGGAACAGCAGCACAAATCCTTTACTGATAATTTGGATACATTAGTAAATTTTATAAAATTTAATCCAAAAATTCAGGAGGTCATTAATGGTTTTGATACTGTGATACAAAGGTCTTCTAATCCTTTTGTCCCTTTATCTCACGGTGAATTTACACCCGATAGTTTATTTAAAACACCAAAATCTCTTGCCGATTATATTTTGCAAATTGATACATCAATAAATATTGACACTGTTACAAATAGATACGGCAGAATAAAAAGAATTGATACTACAATAGTTTTGGGTAAGAGATACTTTCTTAAAGATCCCGACGGTTACGGAACCATTGGTAGTTTAAACGATGATGCTTTAAAAAACACAGCATCTTGGGAATAATAACTTAAAAAGATGAATATCTTCAAAAACCACGCGGGCTTTTCAATTTCTAACTCAAAGCTGCAGGTTGTTGAAATTATTAGTTCTAATAATCATTTTTTTTTAAAAAATGTTGATGAAGCATATTTTGATGAAACTATCGATTTTAAGAAAGAAAAAGAAACAAAAATTTGCACCCTTTTACAGGGTGCTTTTGATGAACTGGTATTAAAAAATCCTCTTGAAACAAATTTTGTATCTTTTACTCTACCTCAAGAGTTATTTTACATAGCACAATTTCCTTACGATATCACATTGCTGCACGTCGATCTTTATGAAGAGTTTAAATGGGAACTTTCTGTACTTTATCCACGCGCTCAAATTAATGAACTTATTATTGAATATATAGATATTGAAAAAAATAATCTTATCGAATATAATACAGCTGTTGTTGTTGGTATTAACAGCAGATATCTTAAAATTATAAAAAATTTCTGTAAGCAAAATAATTTGGAATTAATATATACAGACAATCTTTCACTTGCAGCTGAAAGAGCTTTGAATGTAGTTACTTCTAGTAAAATAATCGGATTTACACTCAGTGTGTTTTATTCAAGCAATATCCTTTCTCTTATCTTTTCTTATGAAAGAAAGCCTTTGATTATAAAAAAAATAAATGTGGAAAATGTAAGTGAAATCCCTGCTAAAATTGTAAATGAGATAAACACTAAGGATAAAAAAATAACTCCCGACAAAATAGATACTGCATATATTTCCGGAGAAAATCTTTCCGAAGCATTAATGAATTCTATTAAAGATATAACCGGAATAGATTTTATACAATACAATCCTTTCGATAAATTAACACCCGAACCTGAAATTTATAACAATCCTTTTTTTGGGGAAAAATATAATTCCTTCTCCCCTGCCGCAGGGATTGCTATGAGAGCAATTTAAATATTGAAATCATGCGCATTATTGCCGGTGAATATAAAGGACATTCAATTGCGGTTCCAAAGTCAAAATTAGTGCGTCCCACAACAGACAGAACAAGAGAAACTATTTTTAATCTGCTTAATAACCGCATTTGTTTTGAAGGAATTAATGTTTTGGATATCTATGCAGGTTCAGGTTCTTTAGGTTTGGAAAGTTTGAGCAGGGGCGCAGAAAGTGTTCATTTTGTAGAAAAAAATTTTATTATATATAAAAATCTTGAAGATAATATTAAAAAGCTAAAAGTTGAGAACCAATCCAAAATTTTTAAAATGCCTGCTTTGAAATTTTCTCAGATAAAAAACCACGAAAAATATAATTTGATTTTGGCTGATCCTCCTTTCTTTAAAGACGATATTTACAAAGTAGTTGATAATATTCTTAATAATAAATACTTTGCTGATGAAGGAATTATGATAATTGAAAGATCAATACAAACAAAAGAAAAAGATATACAAAATTTTGAATGTGAACCTTTCAAAATAATAGGTGATTCCTGCATATACGAATTAAAAAACAAATAGAAAATTAATGAGAAAAGTAATTTATCCCGGTACATTTGATCCGGTAACTAACGGACACATTGATGTAATTAAAAGAGCATCGGAGCTTTTTGATTCTGTTATTGTAACTATTGCAGTAAATGCGTCTAAAACTCCCCTTTTTACTACCGAAGAAAGACTTAATATGTTAAAAGAGAGTCTCAAAGAATTTAAAAATGTTGAAGTTGATTCCTTTGACGGGCTTGTTGTTGAACACGCAAATAATCTAAACGCAATAGGAATTATAAGGGGATTAAGAGCCGTAAGTGATTTTGAATATGAATTTCAAATGGCGTTGATGAACAGAAAATTAGATTCAGATATTACTACAGTTTTTCTAATGCCTCACGAAAAATACACTTACTTAAATTCTTCACTAATTAGAAATTTGGCTGAATTAAAGGCTGATATTTCGGAGTTTGTTCCTGCACCCGTTTTGAAAGCGCTCGCAGCAAAATTTAAATAGCATTTTTTTGTTGAATACTTAATAGTTAATATATATCTTGCTCTAATTAAAAATTGTAGCCTAAAAAAGGATTCTAAAATGATAATTAGATTACTTAAATATTACTTACTTGTTGCATTTATTTGTTTACCATTTACAATTTCTGGACAAGTTTTTCAGGAAATCACACAATCTTCGGGAATTAATTTTCAACATGCACAGGGAGGATTTCCTTATTTAGGGGGAATTGCCTGCGCAGATTTTAACGGTGACGGTTTTACAGACATTTATTTAGTAAATGCTGCCGGCTCACCCAATCAATTATATTTCAATAACCATGACAATACTTTTACTGAAGTAGGTCAAGCATCAGGTGTAGATAATAATCTTAATAGTTGGGGAACAGTAGCAGGCGATATTGATAATGACGGCGATATTGATATTTATGTTACTAATTATAAAGCGCCCAATAATTTATATATAAATGACGGAACAGGAAAATTTACTGATATTGCACTGCAAGCCGGTGTAGCCGGAAGTGTTGCAAATAGTGATTCAGGATACAGTAGCAGTGCAACAATGGCTGATTTTGATAATGATGGATATTTAGATCTTTATGTCTTGAATAGAGCACAAGCGAATCACGATTATGCTAATAATTATTATCATAATAACGGTGATGGTACTTTTCAAGATATGACCTCTTGGGCTAATGACAGAGAATTACAAACAGCATTGGCAGTAGGCTCTTGTGATTATGATAATGACGGATATATGGATATTTATGTTGCCAATGAGTTTGGAATGGACGCATTCTTACATAATAATAAAAATAATACTTTTACGGATTTGGGACAGGCATTAAGTATCCCTCCTACAGCCGGAATGGGAGTTGATTATACTGATTTTGACCACGACGGAGATTTTGAAATTTATATTACTAATTTAGGTTCTGATATTTTCTTGATGAACAACGGTGATGGTACTGTTACTAATAAAGATACTGCTGTTGGAATTTATAACTCAACAATGACTTGGGGCGTAAATATTGCAGATTATGATAATGACGGCTATGATGATATTTATGCAGTTAATGGCAGTATGATAAGAATTGGTACTTATCCGCAGCAAGCTAATGTTTATTATAAAAATACAGGTAACGGGACTTTTAGTAATAATTCTAACTTTACCGGCTTAAACGATGCAGGTGATGGCAGAGCAAGCGCTTATTTAGATATTGATAATGACGGTTTTATGGACATTATATTTCTGAATATTCTAAGAGATACTGATAATGCTTCTGATACGGTCAGAGGGACAGCACATCTTTATAAAAATTTAGGGAATAATAATAATTGGATAACTTTGAAATTAGTGGGTGTACAAAGTAACAAAAGCGGAATTGGTGCTAAAGTTAAAGTTGAATCCGGGAATCTAATTCAGCTTAAAGAAGTTCGTTCAGGCAGCAGTTTTGCTTCAACCCAGTGTATGGATCTGGGTTTTGGATTAAAAGATAATACAACAATTGATAAAATAACAATTACTTGGCCGTCTGGTAATATTCAAGAATTAAAAAATGTAAGTGTTAACCAAATTTTAACTGTTACCGAACAAAATACTGTAACCGGAATCGAAGATGTAAGTTCATTAGTGCCTAAGAATTTTATTCTGAAACAGAATTACCCCAACCCTTTTAATCCTAATACACAGATTCAATTTTCTTTAAAGGAACTTTCATTTGTTACACTTAAAATTTATGATGTTTTAGGAAATGAAATTACAACTTTAGTAAATAAAGAATTAGATGCCGGTACATATAATTATAATTTCAATACATTAAATTCCAATATAAGATTAACAAGCGGTGTTTATTTTTATAAAATTAAAGCCGGTAATTTTATTGATACAAAAAAAATGATATTACTTAAAT
>CAZTZZ010000005.1:0-6878 GCA_964617905.1 uncultured Ignavibacteriaceae bacterium
TCCTTCTGTATATTTCAGTTTACATTTTTTAAACATAATAATTATTATTAAGGACATACGATGAAAAAAGGAATACACCCAAATTACAGACCCGTGGTATTTCAAGATGGATCTTGTGACTTTTCTATTTTAACAAAATCTTGCATACATACTGAAGATACAATTAAATGGGAAGACGGAAATACGTATCCGCTTGTAAAATTAGAAATTTCCAGCGGCTCTCATCCGTTTTTTACAGGAAAACAGAAATTACTTGATTCAGCCGGACGTGTTGAGAAATTCAACAGAAAATATGGTAAAAAGAAATAATAATTATCAACGGTGGATTTTTAATCCCGCTTTTAGCGGGATTTTTTATTTTTAAAAAGATTTCGCTTTTTATATGCAATCAACTTAAAAAACAAAGATTATTATTTTAAAAAATGCTAAATTATTGACTGTAATTAAATAAAGAGTTTGCAATGCAGATTTGTATCTTTGAAGACAATAAAACAGATAATTTTAGCCCTCTTACACTTTCCAGACCTGTCTATGATTTAGTCTGCGGAATAAACACATTACGAGAAAAAATTGAACGTTTTTTCCCCGGTAAAAAAACATCTCTTCATTGCAGAAAATATTTGGAAGAAACTGTTAAGGCGAATAATCCTAAAACCGAAGTAAATAATATATCTGAAAATGAATGCCTTTTTATAAACGGCAGAGTGTTGTTTAACAAAGAGTTATTAAAACTGTTAATGATAAAAAAATCAGAGGACAAACTCTTTCTATCCGGAAATGATGTTGTAGCGGTAAAATTATCCGGAAAGAAATTGTCTTCTTTTAAAAAGAAATTACCCGAAAATTTTAATAAGAATCATTTTAAAGAAATTCCTTTTCAACAAATCGATATAAAAAAAATAGAATATATTTGGGATTTAATAAAACACAATCCGGATGAACTTGTTAACGATACTAAGTTCATATCAACAAAAGTAAAAAGATCAAGAATAAAAATAATGGCAGCAGGTGTTCAATGGGAAAACAGAAAAAATATATTTATCAAGAATGGTGTCACATTAAAACCGGGAGTGGTTTTAGATGCCACTAACGGTCCAATATTAATTGATAAAAATGCTTTCATTCATCCTAATGTTGTGATTGAAGGTCCCGTTTATATTGGTGAAAATACAATAGTAAATAGCGGTGCAACACTTTATAATAATGTTAGCATCGGAAAAAATTGTAAAGTCGGTGGAGAAATTGAAGATACAATTATGCTTCCATTTTCAAATAAGCAACACGCGGGATTTATCGGACACGCATATTTGGGAAGCTGGGTAAATCTTGGTGCCGATACAAATTGCAGTGATCTAAAAAATAATTACGGAAACATAAAAGTAAAAGTAAACGGAAAGCTGATAAATACCGGAACAAAATTTTTAGGTTCCATTATCGGCGACCATTCAAAAACGGCAATAAACACTATGCTAAATACTGCCACAGTTGTTGGATTTTCTTGTAATATTTATGGTGCGGGATTTCCGGAAAAATATATACCTTCGTTTACTTGGGGAGGGCATAAAAGCTCAAAAACTTACAAACTAAATAAAGCCCAAGAGACAGCGGAGGTTGTTTACGGACGGCGTAATAAATCTTTTAATAAAATTGATAAATTATTATTTGAAAAGATTTTTAATCTTACAAAAAAAGAAAGAGAAGAGTATAATTAATTATGAGTGAAACCGAAGTACATACCATAAAAGCTCTTTACCAGGGGGTTAGAGGAAGAGCGGTTAAAATATTAAACAGAGTTGAAAGAACGGATGCCTATCTCGATAAACTGTTGGATATCGAATTAAAAGACCCTGATTTAATTAGTGAAGATAAAGCACTTCTTTATAAAATAGTTCACGGTGTTGTTAGGTGGATGGGAAGATTGGATTGGATATTGAACGGGTTTTATAAAGGGCAATTCTCAAAAGCTATTCCCAATTTAAAAAACGGATTGAGAGTTGCTTTGTATCAAATTATGTTTTTAGATAAAGTACCGGATTATGCTGCTGTTAATGAAGCCGTAGAATTTGTTAAAAAGCTTCAGGGACAAAAACCTGCGGATTTAACTAATGCCGTACTGAGAAACATTATAAAAAATAAAAACGGAATAAGATATCCGAATCCCGAAGAAGACTTACCTGGTTATTTAACTGCTTATTATTCACATCCTTCGTGGATGGTAAAACGATATTTAAAAAGATTTGGAAGAGAAGAAACGGAAAAGCTTTTAGCATTTAATAATGAAAAGCCTTTTCTTACATTGAAAGCAAATGCATTAAAAACGGATCAGAATGAATTTAAAGAATTACTGAAATCTGTAAATTTAGATTTCTCTCAAGGGAAATATCTGCCCGAATTCTTTATTCTAAAAAATCTATCAAACATTACTTCGTGGGAATATTTTAAGAAGGGTTATTTTAATATTCAGGATGAAAGCGCGGGTTTGGCCTGCAGGCTTTTGGATGTTGAGCCTGAAATGAGAGTGTTGGATTTGTGCGCAGCGCCCGGGGGAAAATCAGCGTATCTTGCAGGATTGATGCACAACAAAGGAGAAATTATTGCAATTGACAGATATGAAAGCAGGCTTAAATTATTGAGGAAAAATATGGACAGGTTGGGCATTACTTGTGTGAAGACAGTTGAAACAGATGCACTGGTTTTTGAAGATGGAAAATTTGACAGAATTTTGGTTGATGTTTCCTGCTCAGGCTCGGGGACACTTAGAAAAAAACCGGATATTAAATGGAAACACGACTTACTCGACCTTAGAAGAATGACAGAACTACAATATAATTTATTGGAAAAAGCTTCTACTTTGGTTAAAGACGGAGGAACTATTGTTTACAGTACTTGTTCTATTGAGCCCGAAGAAAATTTTGAAATAGTTAATAAATTATTGAAGAATAAACCGGAATTTAGTTTAAAAGATATTACTAACAGATTTCCCCCTGAATTAATTGATAAAAACGGATGCATTCAGACCTTGCCGCACTTGCATAAATCGGACGGGGCTTTTGCTGCTAAAATTATAAAGAATAATTAATTTAGAGATAATTTTATATGTTAAATAAATTTGCACAGGAACTAAAAGAAGCAAGAGAAAAAGCAGAAATTACACTTCAAAATTTATCTGCAAGATCCAGACTTGATATAAAGTTTTTGCAATCAATGGAAAAAGGAGATTTCTCATTTCTTCCCGATTTATATGTAAAAGCTTTCATAAAAGATTACTCTAAGTTTATAGGACTTGATGAAAACGAAACAATAAAAAAATTCGAAGCTGCTAAAAAAGGAATCGATTATAATCAAATTAAAGATGAGACTGAGTCAGAAAAAATTGAAGAGAAAGCCGAATCTGACATAAAAGAAAAATTATACGGAGAGCAAAAAAGCAATTACTCGCAAAACTATAATTCAGATACCAGAAAAAAATTCTTTTCCGATAAACAAAAACTAAAATTAATTGCAATAATTGGCGGAATAATTTTAGTCGTAGTAATTGCATTGCTGGTTTTTAATTCAGGTGATGAACCGGATATCATAGTAACGGAAAAACCTTATGAAGAGGTAAGAAAAGAAAACCAGCAAAGGTTTATTGAAGAAAAAAACAAGACCAACACATCTATAAAAAAAGATGATGCATTATCATTGTTTATTTTTGCAAGAGATACTTCATGGATTAAAATACAATCTGATACAAGCAGACCAAAGGAATTTACATTGTATCCGGGTTCTAAAATAAATTTGGGCTCAAAAGAAAAATTTGTAATGATAGTGGGAAATTCAGGAGGTGTGAGCTTAAATTTAAACGGAAACGATTTAAATTTTTCTGGGAAAGAAAAACTTGTTAAATATCTTTTAATAACAAAAGACGGAATAAAATATTTAAAGTCTGAACCAACCTTTACAGCTGATTAAATGCCAGATAAAAAATTAAAAAAGGTTGAAAAACTTCGAGATATAATTAAAACGCACGAGTATAAATATTATGTTCTTGCTGAGCCTACAATCAGTGATCAAGAATATGATAATTTAATGAAACAATTAGAAAAACTCGAAGAAGAAAACCCGCACTTAATAACACCTGATTCACCAACGCAAAGAGTAGGAAAAGATCTTACAAAAGAGTTTAAACCTGTCAAACACGCTGTTCCCATGCTTAGTTTGTCTAACACTTATAATGAAGATGATTTGATTGATTTTGACAGAAAAGTAAGGGAGGCTTTGCCGAAAGATGAAAAAGTCAGTTATGTTGTAGAAATGAAGATAGACGGCGCTTCGATAAGCATTCATTATAAAAACGGTTATATTCTATCTGCTGCAACAAGGGGAGACGGAACAGTCGGTGAAGATGTTACTGCTAATGTTAAAACTATTAAATCGATTCCGTTAAAAATAAATCCTGATGTGAAAACACCGTTTCCACTTGACGATTTTATAGTTAGAGGCGAAATTTTTATGGATATTGACGGTTTTAAAAAATTGAACAAAGAAAGGGAAATTAATGGAGAAAAATTGTTTGCAAATCCACGTAACTCAGCAGCAGGTACTTTAAAAATGCAAGACCCTAAAATTGTTTCCAAAAGACCTTTAAATATTTTCATTTACACACTTTTACTTAACAACTCCGAAGAACTTCAAACGCAAGAGGAAAATTTAAAAATATTGAAAGAGTTAGGTTTCAATGTAAATCAAAATTACAAATTATGTAAAAATATAAACGAAGCATTAAATGTCTGTCATCAGTTTGAAGAAAAAAGGGATGCATTGAGTTATGAAATAGACGGAGCGGTAATTAAAGTTAATTCAATAAGTCAGCAAAAAATTATTGGCAGTATTGCAAAATCGCCTAAATGGGCTGTAGCATTTAAGTTTAAAGCCAAGCAAGAAATTACGAGAATTAAAAAAATTACCTGGCAGGTCGGCAGAACAGGTGCTATAACTCCGGTTGCGGAAATGGAACCCGTTTTACTTGCAGGTTCCACGGTCAGCAGGGCAACACTCCACAATATTGACGAAATAAACAGAAAAGATATAAGAGAAGGAGATAAAGTTATTTTAGAAAAGGGCGGAGATGTAATTCCAAAAGTTATTTCTGTTATATTTGAAGAAAGGCAAAAGAATTCAAAAAAAGTTTTATCACCGGATAAATGTCCGGTATGCGGAAATGAAATTTCTAAACCCGAAAATGAGGTAGCAATTTATTGTATAAATAAAGAGTGTCCCGCCCAAATAAAAGGTAAGTTAATTCATTTTGCTTCCAGGGGAGCAATGGATATTGAGGGATTGGGAGAGGCGCTGATCGATTTATTTGTAAAAGAAAAGCTGATACATAATTTTGATGATATTTATTTTTTAAAAAATAAAAGGGATAAACTTATTGCAATAGAAAGACTGGGTGAAAAAAGTGTTGATAACCTTTTCAGTTCCATTGAAGAAAGTAAGAAAAAACCATTTTCGAAAGTGTTGTTTGCTCTTGGTATAAGATATGTTGGAAGCGGTGCAGCCAAAAAACTTACGGATTATTTTTTGAATATAGATAAGTTGATATACGCTGATGAAGATGAAATATCATCAATAAGTGAAATAGGACCGAGAATTAGTAAAAGTGTAAAAGAATATTTTTCCGATGAAAATAATTTAAAAATTATTTCTAGTTTAAAAAAACACGGGTTAAATTTTACCGAAGGAAAAATTAAAAAAGAAACATCCTTTTTTACCGGAAAAACATTTGTTTTAACTGGTACGTTAAAAGATTTTACAAGAAATAAAGCAGCTGATGAAATAATAAATAGAGGCGGGAAAATAACTTCAAGCATTAGTAAAAAAACCGATTATCTCCTTTGCGGTAAAAACCCGGGATCAAAATTAAAAAAAGCAGAATCTTCGGGTGTAGCTGTTTTGAAAGAGGATGAATTTAAAAAAAAATTAGAGAAATAATATTGGCAATAACAGACTTTTTCATATCGATATTTGCAAACTATAAGGTAAATAAAAGCATCAATAATAAAATTGTTGATGAAACCGAATTTTCTTCCTTTTTAAAAAAATCAAATTCTTTTTTAGTTATGATGCCCGATCAGGAAGTGGATTTTCATCATTCGATTTATGTGTTGGAATATCTGAAAAATGAGTCGAAAAACGTTACATTACTTACAAAAGATTACAGGGTAAGTTTGATAAATCCTAAATTACGTCAAAATTTGATAGAGTATGAAATTAGAGATATTAGTAAAATAAAATTGCCCAAAAAAAAATTAATAAGTAAATTGAGTGAAAGGAACTTTGATGTAGTTATTGATTTAAATAGAAATGAAAATTTATTTTACAGTTTTGCCGTTTCTCAAATAAAAACTAAATTAAAAATCGGTTTTGAGAAAAAAGGGTCGGACAAGTTTTATAATTTTCAAATAGCTTGTAACAAAAAAGAACCGGAAGAAGCTTACAAATATTTAGTAAATTGTTTACAAATGTTTTAAGGAATTATAATGAATTTTGAAATAAAGAAACAAGATGGTATAACTATTTTTAAACTGAACGAAAAACGTTTGGATACAAATATTTCAGGACTTGTAAAGGGAGAATTTACTATGCTTCTGAAAGTTGAAGGTGTTCAAAAATTTATTATAGATTTAAGCCATGTTGAATCTTGTGACAGCTCGGGTTTAAGCTCAATACTTGTAGCAAATAGAATATTAAATTCTTCGGGCGGGGAAATGAGATTGGCAGAGCCTTCCGAGAAAGTTTATTCTCTCATAAAAATAACACAACTCGAAAGAGTATTAAGAGTCTGCAATAGTGTTGAGGAAGCAATTGCAGAACTTAAAAAATCTTAAGGCATA
>CAZTZZ010000005.1:6978-89262 GCA_964617905.1 uncultured Ignavibacteriaceae bacterium
ACCGGCGGGTTAAAAGGCATAATTTGGGTTGATGTAATTCAGATGTTTATATATTTAGGCGGTGCGATTGTTACCGGTATTTTTATTTTAAATCTTCTTCCTCATGGTTTTCAAAGCGTGATTGATGCTGCCGAAATGGCAAATAAATTCAGCGTTATAAATTTAGGTTTTGAAGAAGGGATAAAAAACTTTTTCAGTAAACCTTATACCTTATTTGGTGGTATTTTGGGTGGAATGTTTCTTTCCATGGCATCTCACGGCACGGATCAACTTATTGTTCAAAGATTATTTGCTACAAGAAATTTAAAGGACGGACAAAAAGCCGTAATCGGAAGCGGCGTAATAATAATTTTTCAATTTGCTGTATTCCTTATACTTGGCGTGATGCTTTATGCTTATTACGGAACTATTAATGTAAAATCAGATGAAATATTTCCGATGTTTATTATAAATATTCTTCCACACGGTATTTCGGGTATTATTATAGCCGGATTATTTGCAGCTGCTATGTCAACCCTTGCCGCCTCTATGAGTTCACTTTCCTCTTCAACAGTATTGGATCTTTATCTTCCGTTTACTGATAAAAAAATAAGTGAAAAGAAAAAACTTAAAATCTCAAGATTGGTAACTGTAATATGGGCTGTACTTTTAATAATATCGGCTGTATTTTTTATGGAAACATCAAAAGCAGTAGTTGAAGTAGCTTTAAGCATAGCATCGTTTACATACGGGGGACTTTTGGGTACTTTTTTACTGGGTATATTTGTAAAGAAAGCAGAACAACCGAGCGCTTTGTTTGGATTTGTACTCGGAATTTGTACTATGATTGTTGTTATATCATTTCATGTAGTTGCATGGACATGGTTCACGCTAATTGGCGTGCTTGCCACAATAATTTTCGGAAAATTATTTATACTAATTCAGCCTAAAAAATAAATATTTAAAAATATTTTTAAAGATAATTTTTGATAGTCAAAAAATTTTTTTAGATTGCTCCCATTCATTTATATCTATTCAAAAAATTTTTGGAATGAAGCAACTCAATCTTACTTTCTTTAACGATTTAAATCTTCAGTTAAAACATAATACATGGGACTTTCAAGTTCACGACACACCTAAATTCAAACCCGAAAGTAAAAATAAATTTATTACACTGGCACCCGGAACAGGGAAAAAATCAAAAATTAAAAACAAAAGAACAAATAAAAGTTTTTAAGCGAATTATTCTTTAATTCTCTTTAAATATTTTATAAAATCTATAGGTAGTAATTTGCAGACTTTGGATTACCTAATAATAGCAGCGTATTTTATACTCTCCTTTGGTATTGCTGTTTACTATTACAAACGTGCAAGTAAAGACATTAATGAATTTTTTCTGTCCGGGCGTAACCTGCCCTGGTATCTTGCAGGACTGTCTATGGTTGCAACTACTTTTGCGGCTGACACACCGCTTGCTGTAACAGAACTTGTAACAAAAAACGGTATTGCCGGCAATTGGCTTTGGTGGAATTTTGCATTCGGAGGATTATTAACGGTTTTCTTTTTTGCCAAGCTTTGGAGACGTGCAGGTATTATGACTGAAGTTGAGTTTGCCGAAATAAGATACTCAGGAAAACCCGCAAAGTTTTTACGGGGGTTTCGAGCTTTATATCTCGGTTTGTTTATGAATCTTATTATAATGGGCTGGGTTAATAAAGCGATGGCAACAATACTTACGGGAATGTTCGGGATACCGGAAAGTGAAGTTTTATTTTATGTCTTCGGTTGTATGATTTTAGTTGCTGTTTATTCTGCTATTTCCGGTCTTTGGGGTGTTGTTGTAACAGATGCATTTCAGTTTTTTATTGCAATGGGCGGAAGCATTTTGCTGGCTGTATTTGTACTAAATTCATCTCAAGTTGGCGGGGTTGCCGGTCTTCAAAGCAAGCTTCCTAATTTTGTATTTGAATTTTTTCCAAATATTTCGGACATATCTTCCTTAGGCGGTGCATTCTCTTTAACCGTTGCATCTTTTCTTGCATACATTGGAATTATTTGGTGGGCATCGTGGTATCCGGGAGCTGAGCCCGGCGGAGGCGGTTATGTAGCTCAAAGAATGATGTCAGCTAAAAACGAAAAACACTCGTTGTTTGCAACCTTGTTTTTTCAAATAACTCATTATGCCGTAAGACCCTGGCCGTGGATAATTGTAGGGCTTTGTACACTTGTTCTTTATCCCAATCTTTCTGTCGAGAGTAAAGGAATTGGGTATGTTTATGCAATGAGAGATTATTTACCCGTTGGATTAAAGGGATTACTTGTTGCGGCTTTTTTTGCTGCTTATATGAGCACAATTGCAACACAACTTAATTGGGGAACCTCCTATATTATTAATGACTTTTACAAAAGATTTATTAAAAAGAATAAATCCGGACAACATTATGTTAATATTTCTCGTTTAACAACAATGCTATTAATGTTAGTCTCTTTGTTTGTAACTTTATTAATCAGCAGAATATCGGGAGCTTGGCAGTTTATTATGGAGTGCGGTGCGGGCGTTGGATTGGTTTTAATATTAAGATGGTTTTGGTGGAGGATTAATGCTTGGTCTGAAATTTCGGCAATGATTACACCTTTTGTGGTTTATCCTATTATAAAATATTACGGTGTTGAATTTCCCAACACACTATTTTACCTTGTATCCATTACAACAATTGTTTGGATATCCGTTACTTATTTGACCAAACCAACAGATGAGTTAACTTTATTTAATTTTTATAAAAAGATTCATCCGGGAGGAATATTGTGGAAAAAGATATCCGATAAAATTCCGGATGTAAAAAGCGATAAGGGTTTTGCAAAAATGTTTGTTAATTGGTTGGTTGGGGTTATTCTTGTTTATTCCATTTTATTTGGGACAGGCAGTTTAATTTTTGGAGATATTGGCAAATTCTTTTTATATATGTTTTTTGCTTTAATAAGCATAATAATAATTACATTAAATCTCTCAAAAACCGGCTGGTCGAAAATCATCAAATAACCACAAATTAATATTTTAAAAATATTACATTTAGTAAGTAATATTAATATTAATAGTGAAAATAGCATTCTATTATGATTGAATTAGAAAATTTAAAAGAAAAAGACAGTCCTAAAATAAAATTCTTTTTAGGTTTATTAACGGTTTTGTTTATAATGTTCATGTTTCCCAAAGGTGAGTCAATAGAGTCTGAGGTATCGGTTGGTTCAATTTGGACACAAAACGATCTTATTGCTGACTTTAGTTTTCCTGTAAAAAAAGATATATCTGTTTATAATGCAGAAATGAAAAGAATGGAGGCGGGTGTTTATCCTGTTTATCTTGAAAACAAAAAGGCTTTAAAACAAGCTGTAAAGAAATTAAGAGCTTACAATAAATGGTTTATTTCAAGTTTAGATTCAAACTTAACCAACGATACTACTTATATTAATAATTCCTTCTTAACCCGTTCATCTTTTAACCTTTTCAGGGAAATAAGGAAAAAAGAAGTCAAAAGAACTATTGTTAACGCAGACTCATTAAATAAGATATTCCTAATTGCGCAATCTATTTTATATGAAATTACTTCAAGGGGAATAATAAACGAAATTCCAACAAATGCCAACAAAGACAGTATCGCTATTAGGGAGAAAAATTTTGACAGAATAGTTCCCGTAAAAAGATATTATTCCATTCCCAATGCCAGAAATTTTATCTTGGAAAGATTATCAAAAATTCAAATACCCGAAGAAATAAAAAACACAATTTTTGAATACGTCAACAACTTCATTACCCCAACATTAATTTATCAAGCTAAATTAACAGAACAGGAAATTTTGCAGGCACGAAATAATGTTTCACAATACAGCGATATTGTGAATGAAAATGAAAGAATAGTCGGAACGCACGACCGTATTACAAAGGAAGTAAAAGAGAAAATTGATTCTTACAGGGAGGCTAAAGGCGAAATATTAGGTGCCGATAAAATAATTTTGCAGTTTGTAGGTAAATTTCTGCATATATCCTTTTTAATCATTTTACTTATAATTTACATTTTTCTTTTTAGAAAGAAGATCTTTTATGATAATCAAAAAATATTTTTACTCAGTATTATTTTAGTCTTTCTTTCTTTTATAACATTTTTAATAAACCAGATTGCAATAAATGCACCTCTACAATTTCTAATATTTATTCCTGCTGCATCTATGCTGCTTACAATTGTGTTCGATTCAAGGGTAGGTTTTTATACAACGGTAATATTGGCTTTAATTACCGGAGCTTTGCGGGGTAATGATTACACTTTTATGGCAGCAAATCTTTTTGCAGGAGGTTTATCCGTTTACACCGTACGAGATATAAAAAACAGAACACAAATATTCCGCTCATTTCAGTTTATTTTGATTGCTTATATTACTTCCATTTTGGCATTCGGATTTGAAAGGTTTGCATCTTGGGAATCACTGTTTATCGAATCTGCTTTTGCCGGTACCAATGCACTGATAAGTCCTGTTTTAACATACGGGCTTTTAATCTTTTTTGAAAGGTTCTTTAATATTACTACGGATCTGACTTTATTGGAACTCTCGAATTTTGACCGCCCGCTACTGAAAGAACTTGCTTCTAAAACACCCGGAACTTTCAGTCATTCAATGACTATTGGTTCACTTGTTGAAACAGCTGCAGAAAAAATTGGTGCTAATCCTTTATTGGCAAGAGTTGGTGCTTACTATCACGATATAGGCAAAACAATTTCACCCCAAACATTTGTTGAAAATCAAATTAATGACGACAATATACACGAAAGTATTTCTCCCGAAGAAAGTGTTGCATTAATATTAAAGCATGTTGATGAAGGAATTAATTTAGCTGAAGAAAATAATCTGTCTCACGAAATAATTGATTTTATTCCCATGCATCACGGAACCATGGTAATGAATTTCTTTTATGAAAAGGCAAAAAAATTGTACGGGGAAGAGAAAGTTGAAATAAACAATTATCGTTATAAAGGTCCTAAGCCAAGGACAAAAGAAACAGCCATATTAATGCTTGCAGACGGCTGTGAATCGGCTGTTAGGTCTATGAAAGATTTAGGTAAAGGAAAGGTTGAAAATCTAATCGACGGTTTGATTGAGTCAAGAATAAATGATGGTCAATTAAACGAGTCGCCGTTAACTTTGTCTGATATAGCATTGATAAAAGAATGTTTTAAGAATGTACTAATAGGTCAACACCACAGAAGAATACGTTATCCAAAACAAGATCAAATGGAGAACGGGAAAAGTCCTGAAAAAGATGAAAAATGAATATCTTTCTAAAGGAATATTTAAGCATTTTAAAATTGGAAAAAAATCTTTCTGAAAACACAATTCTCTCATATAAAAATGATATTACAAGCTTTATAAATTACTTAAAAGAGTTCCAAATTTCAGATACTTCTGAGATAAAGCAAAAACATCTTACCGAGTTTTTTAAATTATTAAAAGATACCGGACTATCAAGCCGGTCTGCATCCCGTTATCATTCATCTCTTAAGGGGTTTTTCAAATATCTATTTGTAAGTAAATACATAAAAGACAGCCCGATTGAAAAAATCCCGGCACCAAAACTTTCAAAAAATCTTCCTTCCGTGTTATCCGTAAACGAAATTGATTTAATTTTATCAAAACCAAATGTTGAAGACAAACTTGGCTTGAGGGATAAAGCAATTTTAGAGCTACTTTACGCGTGCGGACTTCGGGTATCAGAGCTGATAAATTTAAAAATATCAAGTCTTTTTTTTAACGAAGAGGTAATAAGGGTTTTGGGAAAAGGCTCGAAAGAAAGAATTGTACCGATCGGATCAAGCGCAGTTAAATGGATAAACATTTATTTAACAAAAAGCAGACCCTTGCTTGAAAAAAAAATGAAGAGTGAAAATCATCTTTTCTTAAATACAAGGGGAACGAAAATATCAAGGATGGGAATATGGAAGCTTGTTGACAAATACGTAAAAGAAACAGGTATAAAAAAAGAAGTGCATCCCCATACTTTCAGGCATTCATTTGCTACGCATTTATTGGAAGGCGGAGCGGATTTAAGAGCTGTACAGGAAATGCTCGGTCATTCTGATATTTCAACAACACAAATTTACACTCATATTGACAGAGAATATATTAAACAAATGCATAGAGATTTTCATCCTCGAGGATAAAACAATGCCCGATATACAAGTAAACCCAAAGCTGATTTCGTTTTTAACATTTATACCGATGTTCATTATTTCTATAACCATTCACGAGTTTGCCCACGCATTTATTGCGCATAAGTTTGGTGATGACACGGCAAAAAATGAAGGACGGTATTCATTGAATCCGTTAAAGCATATTGATTTAGTGGGTACAATTATTTTACCCATTGCATCCTTTGTATCCGGATTTGCGCTGATCGGATGGGCAAAACCCGTTCCCATTAACAGGAATAATTTTAAGAATCAGTTGCAGGATGATGCATTTGTTTCTTTTGCCGGTCCGTTTTCAAATTTTATTTTAGCGGTTTTATTTTTTGCTCTCTTTGTCTTTACCTACAATTTTAGCGGCGGACAAAGCGATACATTGTTATCACTCCTTTGGTACGGAGTTTTTTTTAATGTGTTTCTTTGTCTCTTTAATTTAATTCCAATTCCGCCGTTAGACGGTTCGCATATTTTGTATGACCTGTTTCCTAATAAATATACCGCTTCGATGTTTAAATTAGGACTCTACGGTTCATTCATTTTATTGTTTTTTATATACAGCCCTTTGTGGAATTATTTTATGGAATTGGTCAGATGGGTTCTGCATTTATTCCTGGTTTTAGGTAATATGGAATAAAAATGATATTAAAAACATTTAGAATATTTCTTTTACTATTCATTTTGTTAAATGGCTGCGCTGATGAAAAAAAAGAAGAACCCTCGCTTGCAAAAAATATTTTCAATACAAAAAAGGAAGTAATTAAAGAATTCTATTTTGTCGGAAAAGACGAGGAGCGAATCGGCATTTATAAATATAAATTTAAAGAAAAAAAACATTCTGATTTTTGGTCTGACAAAAAAGAAAAAGTAATTCTGTTAAATTATTCTCCGGACTTAAAACACCTATTTTTTTTAACGGCCAAATATTACGGTATTAGAAGCACGCTTCCTTATATAAAAAGGATAAAATTGTACACTATCGATTTAAGGGAAAAAAAGATAACATTTGTTGACACACTTAAAAACGGTACACAAATTAATGCCGGATGGATAAGCAACAATTCCTATAAAGTAATTATAAATTCAAGAGATTTAAGGGTTGCCGAATATATGAACAGGCATACTTTTATTTATAATTTAACGGGTAAAAAAATGATGAGCGAAATAGAAACGATAAATTTTATAAAAAACGGATATCCCTTACCTGTTATAAAAAATGAATTAAAAACATCTTTTGGTAATTATCAGTTACGGAATGGAAAAGTTTATAAAGACTCGCTTTACTTATTTGATAAAACCACAAAAGAAATTAATTTCATTACTACACTGAAAAAAGAAAAAATAAAAAAAATCCATTGGAATGATGACTATTTAATATTTACTATTAAAGGGAAAGAAAAAGAAAATCACTTAGTTGTCTATTCAATTAAATTAAAAAAAATTGTTAAGCAATTTGAAAATAATGATGTAAAAAACTTCTTAGTTTTCGGGAAATATTTAGTTTTTGATTTCGGCTTAAGTTTTTCATCATCTATTAGTATTTTTAACCTTGAAAAAAAAGAGATTAGTGATTTTATAAAATTTAAAAGCGGCTGCGGATTAAAGAACGTTTTTTAAAAAGAGAGAATAGTTGAAAACATACATCAGAATATTAGGATATGTAAAACCGTATTGGAGGCATCTTGCAATATCAATTATCTGCACAATGCTTTACGCCGGACTGAACGGGCTTTCGGTATATTTAACCATCCCGCTTTTGGATACACTTTTTCAGGAATCCGCAAGAAAAGAAATTGTTCAGCAGCCCGTACCAATAGATAAAACATCATTTCTTCCGGAGTGGGTTATAAAAGCAAAAGAAGACATATCTCAGAATTTTAAAGAAATAATTTTAAGCGGTTCTAAAGAAGATGCTCTTATAAAAATTTGTTTATTGGTTTTGATTGCTTTTGTTTTAAAGAATATAGCCGGATATCTTCAGGCATATTTTCTCTCGTATGTTGAACAGGGGACGATAAAGGATATTAGAAACTCTGCTTACAAGCACCTTCACAAACTTCCGATGAGTTATTTCAAACACGAAAAAGTAGGTAATCTTATTTCAAGAATTACAAACGACGTTAATGTTGTTCAGTCCAGCATTTCCGCTGCATTTTTAAATATGATAAGAGAACCCCTGACTATTATTGTGTTTCTTGGAATTGCTTTGAGTATCAGTTGGAAATTGACGCTGCTTGCTCTCGGTGTGCTTCCTATTTCAATGCTTATAATTGCATGGATAGGATTAAAATTAAGAAAGCAGAGCGGTATTATTCAGGCAAAGATGGCTGACATTACAACAATTCTGCAGGAAGTAATATCCGGGGTTAAAATTGTAAAAGCATTTGGAATGGAGAAATACGAAAATAATAAGTTTATGAAAGAAACCAATAACTTTTTCAGACTTATGTTAAAAATTGTTAGGGTTAGAAATGTATCTTCTCCCGTTACTGAAATTTTAAGTACAACTGTCGGTGTTGTAATTATATATTTCGGCGGTTTGCTTGTACTGAATGAACAGACTCTATCGGCGAGCGAATTTATGGGTTTTCTTTTTTCAATTTTTCAATTAATGCCCCCTATAAAAGAGTTAAGCAGCGTTAACAACAGGATCCAGGAATCTAGCGCTGCAGGAGACAGGATATTTGAAATATTGGATACACCTCCGATAATTACAGATGCGCCCGATGCAGTTGAAGTTAAATCGTTTAAAGATTCTTTAAAATTTGAGAATGTATCTTTTAATTATGAAGACTCAAACGAAAGCGTGTTAAAGAATATTAATTTTGAAATTAAAAGAGGTGAAATTCTTGCGCTCGTAGGTCCGAGCGGCGGAGGAAAATCGACACTTGCGGATTTAATTCCAAGATTTTATGATCCCGTAAAGGGTTCTATTTTATTGGATAACATAGATATTAAAAATATCAAAATTAAAAATCTCCGCAGCATGATGGGAATAGTAACGCAGGAAACATTTCTTTTTAACGAAACAGTTAGAAACAATATAGCTTACGGTTTAAGCGATTATCCGCTTGAAAAGATAGAAGAAGTAGCCAAAATGGCTAATGCACATAATTTTATTTTGGAATTGGCAAACGGCTATGACACTATGATCGGTGAAAGAGGAGTGATGCTTTCGGGCGGACAAAGACAAAGACTTTCGATTGCGCGTGCGCTGCTTAAAGACCCGGCAATCATGATTTTTGACGAAGCTACATCTTCCTTGGACAATGAGTCCGAAAGTTTGGTACAGGAAGCTATCGACAGGCTAATGTTCAACAGAACAACGATTGTTATTGCACACAGACTCAGCACAATCAGAAATGCAACAAGAATATTAGTGCTGGATAACGGAGAAATTACTCAAAGAGGAAAACATTCCGATTTGATAAAAGATGACAAAGGTCTTTACAAAAAACTTTATGAAATGCAGTTCAGAGACGAAGAATGAACGAACAAAGCAAGTCTGTTAAAATAATTGATAAACTGATCTTTGTTTTTATAATTATTTTTCTACTAAGTTTAACAAATTCTATTTTTGCAAATCAGCTCGGTTATTATCTCGCTCTGATTCTCTTACTTGTAAAATTTTCGGTTACACGGAAAAATCCATTTAAAAAATGCGGACTTGAAGCTGCGTTTATCTGGTATCTTTCAGCCGAAATAATTTCAACAGTGCTGTCTAATAACACAGGCGCATCCTTCCACAATTTGTTAAAACATGCGCTTTTAATACCGGTTGTGTTTACAACGGTTTCTGTTATTCCAAGTATTGAAAGGGCAAAAACATATTTTAAAGTTTATATGGGAGCCGGGTTAGTAACTGTAATTATTTATCTGGTTTATGCCTATAAATATTACATTTTTAATCTTTACAGCATCGAACAATCAGGGCCATCTCTTTTTCAATATCCGATTACTGCAAGTGAAATAACAAGCTTTACGGTTTTGTTTTTCTTTGCCTTCCTGGTAAACGAAAAAGTATCATTTAAAAACAGAATATTTTTACTTCTTGGTTTTTCGGTTTCGCTGCTTGCATTGTTTTCAACTTACAAAAGAACAGGATGGATGGGAGCTGCTTTCGGGATTCTTCTAATTTTAATTATTAAAAAGCAATGGAAAATTTTAATTCCTTTGGTTGTGCTTGGATTTGCAGGAATGGTAATGCAAAAAAACATAAGTAAGGTTGAAATTTATGATTTGGCAAACAATAAACTGATAAAACAAACAGAATTTAAAACCAATGGCAGGGCATATAATGTTTTACCGGAAGACAGTCTTTTTTATGTGAGTGATTTTGAAAAAGGGTTGTCAACATATAAAAATTCAACCGAAATGAGAAACTTTAAACTTCCTTCTCCCGTTATCGGATTTAATAAAATTAAAGATGATTTATACTTAGCTCGGTTGGTCGACACCAGGTTTTTGCTGTTGAAAAAAAAAGGTAACAAATTTCAAAAAGAAAGAGAATTTTTATCCCCGGGATTTACAACGGATTATAAAGTATTTAAAAACCGGCTTTATATTATGGACAAAGACAGCGGTTTAACTGTGTTTAATTTGTTTGATAGCACAAAAACTTCAATTAGAGTAAAATCATTTTCACAATCAACAAAATTTTACGTTGATTCAAATTATGTTGTAAGTTTATCACTCCCAAAAAAAATCATTGTTTTTCATTTAAATGATTTATTCAAAGAGAAAATAATATTTAAAAATAAGACGGAGATAGATTTTATTTTCTATAAAGGCGGTAAAATTTTTGTGTCGGATAAAAACGGTTTGGGTTTATATAAAATTGAAAACGATAAATTAAAACTGCTCGACCGTAATGAAAAACTTAACAAGTTCAATAATTGGACTCTTTCACAAAGCAGATTATTTGCTTCAAGTTTAAATGGCGATATATATAATTTTGATTATCCTGTAGGTGATAAAATTATTATCAAATCACAAAATAATTTAGGATATGCCCCCGCCTCTATTTCATTTGATAATAATAAATTATACACAACTTACGTAAAACGCAGCAGACTCCTGAGTATATTCGATCCATATTTACCGTCAAATGCAGTAAGGTTTAAACTGTGGGCTGCCGGCTGGAAGATGTTTCTGGATCACCCATTGTTCGGTGTAGGCGATATTGATCTGCAGAAACTTTATAAAAAATATAAAAATTATTACGACAAAGAAATTCAGGGACATATGCACAACAACTTTGTACACGTGCTAGTAATATTGGGCTTGTTCGGATTTCTTGCGGTAATTTATCTGTTCGTTAAATTGCTGCTTATTCAAATAAAAATTTATAAAAAAACAAAAGGAGAAAGTTTTGTCTCATCCTATGCGCTGGGTTCGCTGGCTTCCTTTTGTGCATTTGTAATAGCGGGTTTAACGGAAATGAACTTTGGAGACCACGAAATTATCACTTTGGTGTGGTTCACCTTTGGATTAAACATTGCATTATATAAATTAAGTAAACAAAATAAAGAAGTTAGCACGGAGTAAACGAATGACACTTTCCGAAGAAAAAAGATTAAATAAAATTGCAGAAGAATTGTCATCTCCTTTTAACAAAGATTCAAAAGAACTTTTTATAATTCTCGCTGCGGGTCACGGGAAACGGATAAAATCTCAAACTTCAAAAATGCTTCATAAAATTTGGGGCAGTCCAACGGTAGAAAGAGTTTATAATGCAAGGGTAAAAGGTTCAAACACAATAGTTGTGGTAGGAATAAAAGCCGAAGAAGTTATACGGACACTCGGAAAACAGAAGAACACAAAATATGTTCTTCAGAACAAGCAAAACGGTACGGGACACGCTGTGCAGGTAGCTTTAAATAAATTAAAAAGAAACGAAAAGTTTGCAAGAATTTACATTCTTCCCGGTGATGTGGGGTTGATTGATAAAGAGACTGTAAAATCTTTCAGAAATAAATTTATAAAATCAGACAGCGACATGATGGTATTAACAGGGATTTATGAAGGAGATCCTTTAAAGAATTCATACGGAAGAATATTGAGAGTTAAAGAAACAGATGTAAACGGGAAATCCAATGGACCCAATAAAGGAAAAGTAATTCAAATTATGGAAGCAAGAGATATAAACATTCTGAAGGACAAAGGTAAATACAAAGTAAAATATAACGGAAACTATCAGGCTTTTACAAAAGAAGAACTGGTTAACTGCCGTGAATATAACTCCGGCATTTATGCTTTTGACTTTAAAAAATTAAAAAGTTTAATTGGAACAATTAAAAGTCAGAATGTACAAAAAGAGATTTACATTACTGATTTAATAGAAATATTTAACAAAAATAATTTAAGTGTCCGCGCAGTAAGTCCAAAAGATCAAACAACAATAATGGGATTTAATAATAAGTCTGTCTTAAAACAGATGGAGGACATTGCCCGCGGGAAAATATATAATCAATTAAAAGACATAATTGAAATTGATGACCACGATGATTTCTTTATAGAAGATTCGGTTGTTAAAGATATTTTTAAAATGGATAAAAAGAACATCCCGTTGGATATAAAAATTGGGAAAGGAGCATTTATCGGTAAAGGTGTTAAACTCAATTATAATACAAATTTTAAAAGAGACGTTTACATTTGCGGAAACGTTATCTTTGGTAAAAATGTAATGGTTTATCCCAATGTTAGTCTGACAACATTTGAAAATCAGAGAATGTTGTTAGGGGATAATGTACGGATTTATGACGGAGATATTATTAAAGGAAAGGTTGTAATCGGTAAAGGTACTAATATTGAGTCAAGGGTTAATATTACCGGAAGTGATGAATATCCCGTTAAAATTGGTAAAAATGTTTTAATAAAAGGCTCGAGTTATATTTATGGCTGCGATATTGCAGACGATGTTACAATCATCCACAGTGTTTTAATTAATAAAAAAATTAATAAAAAGGGAGCCTCTGTTAAATTTTATTTACCCGAAGCGGAAGGTGTTGAGGAATTAGGTTCGTAGGGGCGTGAAGCTTCACGCCCCTACATAATAAATTTAAATTTCTGTTTTAAAACAAAAAAAGCTCTCAATTTCTTGAGAGCTTTTTCAATTTCATATAATAAAAGAAATTATTTTCCGGCAGTTACACTGTTAAAATGTTTGGTTAAACTTGCTTTTTTACGTGAAGCATTATTCTTTTTTAAAAGACCTTTTACACTGCTTTTGTCCAGTAGGGAAACTGTTTCTTTATATAATTTTTCAACTTCAACCGGCTCGCTTGTCTCAAGTGTCTTTTTCATATTTGTTTTTATGTGAGAAATAGCCGTTTTATTTCTGATTCGTCTCTTTTCAGATGTGCGTATACGTTTCTTAGCTGACTTATGATTCGCCATTAAAAACCTTCCTTTTTAAATAAATAGACAACAAATATATAAATTTGCAGGTTTGATGTCAATCATTACTTTTTTAAATTTACTTCTCTTTTTATCTTTTTTTTTGTGTTCGAAACATAAATGCTAAAAGTAAACGAAATATATTACTCGGTGCAGGGAGAAAGTACTTCTGCTGGTTTACCTTGCATATTTGTACGACTTACGTACTGCAATTTGCGCTGTACTTATTGCGATACGGAATATGCATTTTATGAGGGCAAAGATTTGTCAATAAAACAAATAATTGATAAAGTAAGATCGTACGATTGCAATCTTGTTGAGGTAACCGGCGGGGAACCCTTGATGCAGGAAGATTCGTATTTACTGTTGCATAAATTATGTGAAGAAGGTTTTGAGGTTCTGCTTGAAACCGGCGGTAGTCTTCCTATAAAAGAAGTGGACAAAAGAGTAAAATTAATAATGGATTTTAAATGTCCTTCAAGCGGAATGCAAAAAAAGAATTTATATGAAAACATAAATTATTTAAAACAAAACGATGAACTAAAGTTTGTAATCGGAAATAGAGAAGACTACGAATGGAGCAAAAACATAATTAAGGAATATCAATTAAGCGAAAAATTTGAAATACTTTTTTCCACTGTTTTTGAGGAATTAAAACCTGAAACATTGGTAAAATGGATTTTGGAAGATAAGTTGAATGTCAGATTTCAGCTTCAGGCACATAAATATATTTGGGACCCTAAAACAAAAGGTGTGTGATGAAAATAGCAAAAGAATTCAGGTGGGAAATGGGACACAGACTCCCGGATCATTTCGGCAAATGTAAAAACATTCACGGTCATTCCTATAAAATGATGGTTGAGTTAGAGGGCGAATTGGACAGTAACGGGATGATCATTGATTATTATGTTGTAAAAGAAATTATAGAACCGATAGTAGAAAAATTAGACCACTCTTTCATGGTAAATCAAAAAGACAATATGGTTATAGAATTCCTCGAAAAATTAAATTCAAAAAAAGTTGTTGTTGATTTTGATTCTACAGTAGAAAACATTACCAGATATTTGATTACGGAAATTAAAAAAGCTAAGCTTCCTTCCAATGTAAAAGGAATAAAAGTGCGTGTCTGTGAAACCCCTGATGATTATGCGGAAGAAACAACAAATTTAAGTAGATAGATCGTTGTGTCATTCCCGTGTAAACGGGAATCTATAACCTTTAAAATATATTGGATTCCCACTCTTTTTTGCAGCAGACAAGTTCGTGGGAATGACAAGCACAGATTATTTTTTAAGTGTTTGCTTAAGCCTGTCAATCTCGTCTCTCAAACTCGCTGCTTTTTCAAATTCCAAATCCTTTGCGGCTTCTTTCATTTGCACGGTAAGCTGATCTATTAAATCCTGTTTTTGTTCGTTGTCCATATATTTTAAAATCGGTTCTGCAACTTTTGAAAAAGAATACGTTTCCACCTTCTCTTTCTTTCTCATATCGGCAATGGATGTAGATGAAAGAATTTCTTCCATACTTTTATAAATGGTTTCGGGCTTAATATTATTTTCTTTGTTGTATTTCTTTTGAAGTTTTCTTCTACGGTTAGTTTCGTCAATTGTTTTCTTCATTGATTTTGTAATCTTATCGGCGTACATAATTACTATTCCGTTTACGTTTCTTGCAGTTCTTCCTGCAGTCTGCATAAGCGAGCGTTCGCTTCTCAAAAAGCCTTCTTTGTCAGCATCGATAATTGCTACGAGTGAAACCTCCGGTAAATCCAATCCTTCTCTTAAAAGATTTACACCGACAAGTACATCAAACTCACCGAGACGCAGATCTCTTAAAATTTCAACTCTTTCCAAAGCATCAATATCGCTGTGAATGTAACGCACCAAAATTCCAATTTTATCCAGATAATCCGCTAGGTCTTCCGCCATTTTTTTAGTCAATGTTGTAACCAGGGTTCTTTCTTTTTTTTCAACCCTGATCCTTATCTCGCCAATTAAATCGTCAATTTGTCCTTTTATCGGACGCACTTCAATTTTGGGATCCAACAATCCGGTTGGTCGAATTATCTGTTCAACAACAACTCCACCGCATTTTTCAAGTTCATAATCGGCAGGTGTGGCACTTAAATAAATCACCTGATTAACTTTTTTTTCAAATTCTTCAAATTTCATCGGACGGTTGTCGAGAGCTGACGGAAGTCTGAAACCGTGTTCTACCAAAGTTTCTTTCCTTGATCTGTCACCGTTGTACATGGCTTTGATTTGAGAAACACTAACGTGTGATTCATCTATAATCAAGAGAAAATCATCGGGAAAATAATCAAATAAATTAAATGGTCTCTGTCCGGGTTCTCTTTCTTCCAAATGCCTGGAGTAGTTTTCAATTCCAGAACAGTAACCGATCTCTTTCATCATTTCTATATCGAAAAGAGTTCTTTGTTCGAGCCTTTGTGCTTCAAGATATTTTTCTTCGTCTCTTAAATATTTCAGCCTGTCTCTTAATTCTTCTTCAATAGAGTAAATGGCTTTTTGTACTTTTGGTTTTTCCGTAACAAAATATTTAGCCGGATAAATCGGCGAAGATTCAACCTCTCTTAATTCTTTTCCTGTTTGCGAATCAATAATGGATAACTTCTCAATCTCGTTGTCCCAAAATTCAATTCGTAGAGCTTCTTCGTATTGATATGCGGGAATTATTTCCAAAACATCGCCTCTTACACGGAAAGAGCCTCTGCTGAAATCCAAATCGTTTCTTACAAAATGTATATCTATCAATTGGCGCAGTAGTTTTTTTCTTTCGATTATATCCCCTTTTTTTACAAATATAATCTGACTTGCATAACCCTTCGGGTCACCGATACCGTAAATACAGCTTACGCTGGCTACAACAATTACATCTCTGCGTCCTTCAATTAACGATGTTGTTGCTTTTAGCCTCAGTCTGTCAATTTCTTCGTTTATTGAAAAATCTTTTTCAATGTATAAATCACTTGCAACAACATAGGCTTCGGGTTGGTAATAATCATAATAGCTTATAAAAAATTCGCAGGAATTGTTGGGGAAAAATCCTTTAAACTCCGAGTAAAGCTGCGCAGCCAGTGTTTTGTTGTGGGAGATTATTAAAGTCGGTTTGTTAACTTCATTTATAACATTTGAAATTGTAAAAGTCTTTCCGCTTCCCGTAACTCCCAAAAGAGTCTGATGTTTTTCTTCTTTGTTTATTCCGTCCACCAAGGCTTTAATTGCCCGAGGCTGGTCACCCGTTGGTTTATAATTTGAAACTAATTCAAATTTATTCATTCTATTAGTCAAGTAGTACTTCGTGTGCGTGGAAAGAATCTTTGTTTAAATGCCCACGTATTATAACTGTTTCAGCATTTTTCATACCGTCCGGAATTTTATCCGCCTGAACCAGCACAACCGTTCCTGAATTATCGGAAACATAAAAAACATTTTTGTTTATTCCTCTTTCCTGAAGTACTTTTACCTTTATATCTTTTACTGCGCTGTTGTTTGTGTCAAAGTCAGAAAAAGATCCGAGCTTACCGTCAGATTTAAAATAAAACAAATAAACCATGCCTATAACCACAATAATGAGCAAAGGTAAAATCAGTTTTTGTAAAGCTTTCATTTTTCCCTCAAAAATTTTATGAAATGTAAATTTAAGAAAAATAATAATAAACAAAGAAAATACTTTATGGAAATTATCAGGGAGAAATTATAATTATTTTGATGAATAATTCTATTAATTCGTTAAATCATTTTAATATTATCTGCACGAAACAAATCTTACTATATTTTTAGCTTCTTCAATTACCTCTCCGAATTTTTTTATTGTACTTTCAATTTCTTCATTTGTGGTGTGAATCCCAAGTGAGAAACGAAGCGAACAATGAGCTTCTTCTTCCGAAAGACCTATAGCCAAGAGTGTTTTTGAAGGCTTCGGAGAACCTGAACGACAAGCTGAACCCGACGAAAGAGCAACACCTTTTTTGTCCATTGCGAGCACTAATGATTCACCCCTGAAACTCGGGAAACGAAGATTCAAAGTGCCCGGGAGTCTGTTTGTTTTTTCACCGTTTAATTCTGCTTGCGGGGAGATTCTTTTTATTCCGTTTTCCAATTTATCACGGAGTAAAGCAATTGAATCATTCCGCAGTAATCTTTGAATGGCTAAGTCGGCTGCTTTGCCCAGCCCTGCAATTCCAAGAACATTTTCAGTTCCGGCACGCAAATCATTTTCCTGTTTACCGCCGCTTATTAACGGTTCAATTTTTACTCCTTTGCGAATATATAAAACTCCGATGCCTTTTGGTCCGTAAAATTTATGTCCTGAAAAAGAAAGTAAATCCACACCGAGGTTTTCAACATCAACTGGAATTTTACCAACTGCCTGTACAGCATCTGTGTGAAATAAAATATTATTTTCTTTGGCAATTTTCGACAATTCCTTTATCGGTTGGATGGTACCTATTTCATTGTTTGCCGTCATAATGCTTATTAGACAAGTTTTGTCCGTAATTGCTTCAAGTAAGTCATCCGGACTAACTTTTCCGTTTTTATCAACGGGTAAATATGTAATTGTATAACCGAGCCGCTGAAGCTGTTTACAAGTATTTAATATTGAAGGATGCTCGATTGAGCTTGTAATTATATGACTTTTTAGACAACCAGATGCAAAGGCAATTCCCTTTAAAGCAAGATTGTTTGCTTCGGAGCCGCCGCCTGTAAAAATAATTCTTTTAGCAGTACAATTTAAAAGCCTGGCAATGCTTCTACGGGATGATTCAACAACAAAATGAGAATCTTTACCTTCTTTGTAAATTCCCGAAGGATTACCCTGTCCTTCGTCAAGAAATCTGATCATAACTTTCTTAACTTCAGAATCAATGGGAGTTGTGGCATTATTGTCGAGATAAATTCTATCAGCAAATTTTACTTCATTAACTGTTTCTGATATGTTTTCTTCGCGGAAATTTTCATTCACTATATCCAACAAAATATTTTTTCCGTTTACTCTTACTTTTTCAACCTGGCAGAGCAAGGATTTATAAACGGGAAAGCCTGAAACAGGGTCATAATTTTGTAAATCAGTCAGCTCATTAATATTTGTATTTTTCCAGGCATCCGAACCAACCGGACCTCCCCCGCCCATATCGGCATCAATTGAACCGGCTACAATATCATCGGTTACAAAAGCACGCATTGTAACTGCACCCCGCTTAGTACTAATTTTTACAATATCTCCTGTTGTAATTTTTCTCTCTTCGGCGTCTGTGGTGTTTATTGTAACCATAGGTTCTGGGTGCTTTTTAAGAAGTGATTTAACTCCGTGATGCTGTGAACGGAAATCACTTGATACACGCGAACCGGAATTAAATACCAGCGGATATTTTTTTGAAAGTTCCGGCTGTGAAAGGGGACCTTCTTTCGGTTCGGTATATTCCGGTAGAGAATTGTATCCGTGTTCTTCAAGTATTTCCGAAGTAAATTCAAATTTACCGCTCGGTGTTTCAAAACCCGGTTTGCCGTCGCTTCTAAGCTTGCCCTTTTCCCATTTTTTGTATTGAAGCATTTTGCCTTTCAGTTTAACTTCGTTTCCGTTTTTTCGTACATCTTCCAAAGAATACCCTGTCCCTCTTAAAACATAGTTAAATAACTCCTCTTCTGTTTGGGGATAAAGATGTCCGTAGTCAAGCCGCTTTGCCAATTCAGCCATTATAAAAAAATCGTTTCTTGCTTCACCTATGGGTTCAATAACTTTTTCGCGTATTTTAAACATCGGTCCATAAGTCATATACGATTCTATTTCATACATTGTGGTAGCCGGTAAAATAATATCGGCGTAAGCGGCATCGGCTGTCAATTGTCTGTCTATGGTTACAAGAAAATCTAGCTCATTCAATGTTTTTTTCCAAATTTTGGGTTGAGGCCAGGCAGTTATAATCGAACCGCCCAAAATAATTAATGAACGAATTTTATAAGGTTTACTCTCCAAAACGGATTCGGGAAGAGAAATAGCATGAGACTCTCCTCGGTATGAGCTGTAAACCGGAAATCTCTCACGGCCCAAAGCTTTTGACGGATTCGGATTCGCAATTAATCCTTCCCGGTTAACTTTAAATATGTTTTCTTTCATAGAAAAGCACCTGCCGCCGGGCACATCTAATTGACCGGCTAAAGCCCACAGAGCCATTGTAGCTCGGATAGCCTGTACGCCGCTGTCGCTGTATTCCAAACCGCTGTACATTATTGGAGCGGCACCGTTTGCCTCGGCAATGCTTCTTGCAAGTGTTCGTATGGTTTCCGCCTTAACACCTGTTGTTTCTTCAACCACTTCGGGTCTGAAATGCTGAGTGTATCTTGCAAAATCATCAAATCCGAGGGTCCAATTTTCAACAAATTTTTCGTCGTATAATTCTTCTTCAATTAAAACCTGGCACATTCCCAAAGCCAAAGCTCCGTCAGTTCCGGGACGTACAGGTACCCATTCTGCATTTACAGATTTTGCGGTTTTCGTTCTTCTTGGATCGATGACTACCACTCTTGAGCCTTTTTTACTTGCGTCAATTATTCTGTGATAATCCAAAGGTGGACAATCGGTCGCGGGGTTAGCTCCCCAAACTACGATTAACTCGGCATTCTCAATATCGGAGAACATATTAATCATCATCCCGCCCATAGTAACGTGCGGTGCAATCATTGCAAACGAAACATAACACAACGCACCGACACCAAGAGTATTTGGCGAACCGAACGGAAATAAAACACTCGAAGCAGAAGATACAGCAACTCCTTTCGGTTGGAAAACATCGCACATCGATAATTCAAAACTGCCACGACCTGTATATACAGCTGTAGCTTCGGCACCGCTTTCAGTTTTTATTTCAATTAATTTTGAAACGATTGTATCGTATGCTTCGTCCCAGGAAATTCTTTCAAATTCATATGTTCCTTTTTTACCAACCCTTTTCAAGGGATATTTAAGCCTGTCTTTTGCGTACACTATGTCCGTAGAATGCTCACCAAGTGTGCAAATCATTCCAAGGTCGGAATCATTGTCCGGGTTGACTTTATTTATTTTACCTTCGCTATCGTAGGTTACAACAACGTGACAACCCGCCGGGCAAATTCCGCAGATTGCTTTTTTATCTTTCATAGCAATTTTGAATATTAATTTTTAGATAATACTAATTTCTTTACAAAAAGTTTAAATATAAATTACTAAATTTTAAAACTTGATTATTTAAAAAGGGTTTCTATGAATAAAAATATTTGGATAACAATTGCTGGTGTTTACGGTTTTTTGGGTGTAGCTTTGGGTGCATTTGGAGCACATATTTTAAAAGATAGCTTAACACAGGAGATGATGGACATTTTTAAAACGGCAACATATTATAATTTAATTCATTCTGTTGCTATTCTTTTAATTGGGTTGCTGGCAAAAGATAAATATTTTAAATCCGCTTTGTTTTTCGCAATCGGTGTATTTCTGTTTTCTTTTTCGTTATACCTGTATGTAATTACTCAGAATTCATTTTTTGCAATGGTAACACCTTTGGGAGGAATAAGTCTCTTAACCGGATGGGTATTACTGATTTGGAAATCAGTAAAAAAGCAGACAAACAATTAAAGTTAATTTGTAATTTGTGTGACAACAACCAATTGTAAATTCTTGAGTTTTCTGCCCAAATTACATATGTTTATCACTCAAAATTTATAAAAAACTTTCCTGTTAAACCCTTTAAAAAATAGTTATTTGTGGTATATTATAATTCTAACAGATTGTTTTAATGATAATTAAAGAAATATATTAAATAAGGAATTGTAAATAATGAACGAGAAGGAAAAAGATTTAGGAACAAACGAAATAGAAACTCGTGAATGGCTTTATTCACTCGATTATGTTTTGGAACACGGGGGGCACGAGAGAGTTCGCGAGCTGCTTCAGGAACTTCAAATTCGTGCCCAAAAAGCGGGGGTTACAATTCCGTTTTCTGCAAACACTCCCTATATAAATACAATATCAAGAAAAGATCAGCCACATTTTCCCGGTAACAGAGAAATTGAGAGAAGAATTAAAAGTTTAATCCGCTGGAATGCCATGGCGATGGTTGTAAAAGCAAATAAATCGGAAAGTGGAATAGGCGGACATATTTCAACATATGCTTCGGCGGCTACTTTGTATGAAATAGCTTTTAATCATTTTTTTAGAGGTAAAGGCGAAGGATATGTCGGAGACCAAATATTTTTCCAGGGACACGCCTCCCCAGGAATTTATGCCAGAGCTTTTTTAGAGGGAAGAATTTCAAAAAATCAATTGAAAAATTTCAGAAGAGATTTGAAAAAAGGCGGCGGACTAACTTCTTATCCGCACCCGTGGTTAATGCCTGACTTTTGGGAATTCCCTACTGTTTCTATGGGACTCGGTCCCATAATGGCAATTTACCAGGCACGCTTTAACAGGTATCTCGAAGACAGGGGTATGAAAGATAAAAATTCAAGCAAAGTTTGGGCATTTTTGGGTGACGGTGAAACAGACGAACCCGAAGCGTTGGGGGCTATCACTCTTGCAGCCAGAGAGAAACTTGACAACCTTATTTTTGTAATAAATTGTAATCTTCAAAGGCTTGATGGACCTGTAAGAGGTAACGGAAAAATTATTCAAGAATTGGAAGCAATTTTTAGAGGCGCCGGCTGGAATGTTATAAAAGTAATATGGGGAAGTGAATGGGATTCCCTTTTGGAACAGGATGTTGAGGGAAAATTAGTTCACAGAATGGGAGAAGTTGTGGACGGTCAATATCAAAAGTATTCGGTTGAATCAGGCAGCTATATAAGAGAACACTTTTTTGGTGCTGACGAAAAACTTAAAAAAATGACAGAAAATCTCACCGATGAACAGCTTAATAAATTAAAACGCGGCGGACACGACCCCGAAAAAGTTTTTGCCGCATACCAATCCGCAGTAAATAACACAGGCTGTCCAACTGTAATTTTAGCAAAAACAATCAAAGGCTACGGTCTGGGAGAAGCAGGTGAAGGAAAAAATATAACTCACTCACAAAAGAAATTAAATGAAGATGAGTTAAAAGAATTCAGAACGAGGTTTGGAATTCCAATTTCCGATTCTGATATTGCAAGAGCACCTTTTTATAAACCTGACGAAAATAGTCCTGAAATAAAATACCTTAAAGAAAAAAGAGAAAAACTTGGCGGGTTTGTTCCTTCAAGAAAGTTGGATGTTCGTCCTTTAAAAACTCCGCCCGAAAGTATTTTTGAAGAGTTTTATAAAGGCACACAAGGAAGAGAAGCTTCTTCAACGATGGTGTTTGTAAGAATCTTATCAAAGCTTCTTAAGGATAAAGAAATAGGCAAGTTTATCGTTCCAATAGTCCCCGACGAAGCAAGAACATTCGGAATGGAATCTCTTTTCAGACAAGTGGGAATTTATTCGCACGCGGGACAACTATACGAACCGGTTGACCGTGACAGTCTTTTGTATTACAAAGAAGCAACTAACGGACAGATTCTTGAAGAAGGTATTACCGAAGCGGGTTCAATGTCATCGTTTATAGCCGCCGGTACGGCTTACTCAACACACGGAATAAACATGATTCCCTTCTTTGTTTACTATTCTATGTTCGGTTTACAGAGAGTGGGTGATTTAGCCTGGGCTGCGGGTGATGTAAGCTGTAAGGGATTTTTAATTGGCGGTACTGCAGGAAGAACTACTTTGGCCGGTGAAGGTTTGCAGCATCAGGACGGCAACAGCCATCTGCTTGCATTTACCATTCCGAATCTTGTTGCTTACGATCCAGCTTTTGCGTACGAAATTGCCGTAATTATAAGAGACGGGATAAGAAGAATGTACGAAGAACAGGAAAAAGTTTTTTATTATATAACCGTTATGAATGAAAGCTATCCAATGCCCGAAATGCCGAATGGCGTAAAAGAAGGAATCATCAAGGGTATGTACAAATTCAAAGCGAGCAGTAAGAAATCCAAATTAAAAGCCAACCTATTCGGGAGTGGTACAATTTTAAACGAAGCGATAAAAGCAGGGGAAATATTAGAAAAGAAATTTAACATTGCTGCGGATATTTGGAGTGTTACAAGTTATAAAGAATTGAGAAACGACGGCTTAAATATTGAGAGATATAACTTACTAAATCCCGATAAGCCCAAAAAGATACCTTACGTAACTCAAAAATTAAAAAATGAAAAGGGTGTATTTGTCTCGGCATCAGATTATGTGAAAGCCGTTCCGGATTCAGTGGCAAAGTGGTTTCCAAAAAAACTTTATACTTTGGGTACGGACGGATTCGGAAGAAGTGAAACAAGAGAATGTTTGCGTGACTTTTTTGAAGTTGATGCAAAACATATTGTGCTGGCGGCATTGACTGCATTGGCTGATGAAAAGAAAATTACAAAAGTACGGTTAACAAAGGCGATTAAAGAATTAAAAATTAATCAAAAGAAAAAGAATCCGATGCATTCATAAAGGATTCTAATTTATTAATTAAGGCAAACAATGAGTAAAGAATTTAAACTTCCGGAACTCGGTGAAAACATCGAATCAGCAGATATTTTAAATGTGTTAATATCCGCAGGCGATAAAATAGTATTGGAACAATCTGTTATTGAAATAGAAACGGACAAAGCAACTATTGAAGTTCCCTCGTCTGTTGAAGGCGTGGTTAAAGAATTGTCGGTTAAACCCGGCGACAATATTAAAGTGGGACAAACTATTTTAATTGTTGATGAATCTTCAGAATCGGACGTAAAAGAAAAGAAACAAATTAAAAGAGAAGAGAAAACCTCCAGGGGAAAAAAAGTAAAACCTGAAAACGGAAAAGGAATAAAAGAGAAAAACCAAATTTCTAAAGAAAAAGTAATTGATTACGCACTGCCCGAGCTCGGTGAAAATATAGATTTTGCAGATATTCTTACCGTGTTGGTTAAAGAAGGTGATACAATAAAAGTAGATCAATCATTACTTGAAATTGAAACCGATAAAGCTACAATTGAAGTACCTTCAACTATAAACGGAACGATAGAAAAAGTACTTGTTAAAGCAGGTGATAAACCGAATGTCGGTGACGTAATTTTCAAAATAAAAACTTCGGATGCAAGCAAAACAAAGGAAACTAAGAAAGAAGAGACAAAAGAAAAATTTGTTGAAAAAAAAGAAGAGTTGTTAGTTGATCCTTCAAAAGGAGAGATCGATAAAAGCAGACCCGGTGAAATTGACCGTCAACCGCCAATTACAAAAGGAGCCGCTCCTGCAGCTCCCTCGGTCAGAAGATTGGCAAGGGAACTCGGCGTTGATATAAACATGGTAAAAGGAAGCGGCACTGCAGGCAGAATTTCTCTTGCAGATGTAAAAGCATTTGTGAAAAATTTGAACGAAAACAGATCCTCGTCGGTAACACCCGGCGTAGTTCAAGAGAAGTTACCTGATTTTTCAAAATACGGTGCAATTGAAAATGTTCCGATGACAAAAATCCGAAAAGTTACGGCGACTCATTTAAGCTATGCGTGGTCGACTGTTCCCCACGTAACTCAATTTGATAAAGCAGATATAACCGTACTTGAAAAAGCAAGAAAAGCTTTCAACCCAAAAGTAGAAGAGGCAGGAGGTAAGTTAACCGTAACATCAATATTAATAAAAGTTTTAACGGCTGCATTGAAAAAATTTCCAACTTTCAATTGCAGCATCGATATGAAGAAGCAGGAAATAATTTATAAAAAATATTATAACATCGGTATTGCCGTTGATACGAAAAAGGGGTTGATGGTTCCTGTAATAAAAAACACAGATATAAAAAATTTAACCGAGCTTTCAGTTGAAATGGGACAGCTTGCAAAAAAAGCTCGTGACAGGAAAATATCTTTGGACGAACTGCAGGGCGGTTGTTTTACAATTACAAACTTGGGCGGCATTGGCGGAACATCATTTACACCAATTGTAAACTCACCCGAAGTTGCAATACTTGGTGTATCCCGCGGCGGTCACGAACCCGTGTATAAAGACGGAATGTTTAATCCAAGATTGATGCTTCCTTTATCTCTTTCATACGATCACAGAATTATTGACGGCGCTGATGCCGCAAGATTTTTAAGATGGGTTTGCGAAGCTTTGGAAGACCCGATGAAAATATTAATTGAATCAAATTAAAAACGGAAATTAAAAATAAAATGGATAAAGCAGAATTAGTAATAATAGGAGCGGGTCCGGGTGGATATGCCGCATCTTTTTTAGCGGCAGATCTTGGAATGAACGTTACTTTAATCGATAAAGAAAAAAATCCCGGAGGTGTATGTCTTTACAGGGGCTGCATTCCATCCAAGGCATTGCTGCATATTGCAAAACTAATCAGCGAAACCAAGGAAGCTTCCAATTGGGGGATAGAATTTTCTGAACCTAAAATTGATTTGAAAAAAATAAGAGCATGGAAAAATTCCGTTGTTTCAAATTTAACGGGCGGATTGGGTGTTTTAACGAAGCAAAGAAAAATAAAATTTGTTGAAGGTACTGCGTCTTTTAAAAATTCAAACACATTAAGCTTGAAATTAAATTCCGGTAAAGAAGAAGAACTCAAATTTGATAATGCAATTATTGCAACAGGTTCCAGGGTTGCTACTATTCCTGCTTTAAATATTAAAAGCAAAAGACTTTTAAATTCAAAAACAGCTCTTGATCTTCCGACTATTCCCAAAACTCTTTTGGTTGTTGGCGGAGGATACATAGGATTAGAACTTGGTTCTGTTTATAACGCTTTAGGCAGCAAAGTATCTGTTGTTGAAATGACTCCGGGACTTTTACCGGGTGCCGACAGAGATTTAGTAAGCCATCTTTCGAAAAGAATAAAAGAAAAATTTAATTCCGTAATGCTGAATTCAAAAGTGGTTGAAATGAAAGAGATGAAAAACGGAATTAAAGTAACAATAGTAGATAAAGACAACAAGAAAACCTCAACCACGTACGATTATGTTTTAATGTCAATCGGAAGAAAACCGGTAACAGAAGGATTGGGATTGGAAAATACAAAAGTAAAAGTAAATGAAAGAGGCTGGATTGTTGTTGACAAACAATTGAGGACATCAGACAGAAATATTTTTGCAATAGGTGATATAGCTGGAGAACCGATGCTTGCTCACAAAGCATCTCATGAGGGAAGAGTAGCAGTAGAGGTTATTGCCGGACACAAAACCGTTTTCGAACCGCTTGCAATTCCTGCCGTGGTTTTTACCGATCCCGAAATAGCCTGGGCAGGAATAACCGAAAATCAAGCAAGAGAGAAAAAGATAAATTATAAAGTAGCAAAATTTCCCTGGGCAGCGTCTGGCAGGGCAACAACATTAGACAGAAAAGACGGAGTTACAAAACTGATTGTTGATCCCGATACAGAAAGACTTTTGGGTATAGGCATCTGCGGACCCGGTGCCGGAGAGTTAATTGCCGAAGGTACGCTTGCAATTGAAATGGGTGCAAATTTAACGGATTTAAAACTTACAATTCATCCTCATCCCACACTTTCTGAAACCGTAATGGAAGCAGCTGAAGTTTTCTTCGGACAAAGCACGCACATATACAGACCGAAAAGAAACTAATTAATACTGTTTCAATTGTTTACGTAAAAATTACAAAAGTTAATTAAACGACATTTGTTTTTGTTCAATTAAAATATATTTGTATAAAAATTTGGAGAAATAAATAATGGCAAAAGCAATTTGGAACGGCAAGGTTATTGCCGAAAGCAATGAATATGAAATAGTTGAGAGAAACATATATTTTCCTATAAATTCTGTTAATAAAGAGTTTTTAACCGATAGCAGTATGCATACTGTTTGTCCTTGGAAAGGAACTGCAAGTTATTACAATGTAGTTGTTGACGGACAAATTAATAAAGATGCAGCCTGGTATTATGAAAGTCCATCTGATGCGGCAAGCAATATCAAAGACCATATTGCCTTTTGGCGAGGTGTTATAATAGAAGAATAATCGTAAAAAAACGCTCATCATTATTTTATAAATACTTATAATAAAATTATTTATCTTGCTACAATATTTTTTAACCGTATTGTCAAATTGTAGTGAGATATTTCTTTTTTAATACAAAACACCTTATATATTTCCTCATTGTCTTCTTATCAGTTAATGTTTTTGGACAGGGTAAAAAAGTTTATGCAGTAAGAGTTCAAACACCTCCAATTATTGACGGATTGCTGAATGATTCTGTTTGGAATAAAGCTCTTCCTGTTTCTGATTTTCTTCAGCAGGAACCGGTTGCCGGAAAACCTGCATCTCAAAAAACCGAAGTGAGAATATTATATGATGATGACAATCTTTATGTCAGCTTTATGTGTTATGATAGTGATTCACAAAAAATTGTAGCCAGGGCTTTAAAACTGGACGGTGCTTGGGGAGCCGACGACAACGTCTCTATAATTTTTGATACTTTTAACGATAAAAGAACCGGGTATTGGTTCGGTACAAATCCGCTTGGAATGAGGGATGATGCTTTAATTAACGGCTCGGGTTTTAGGGGATTTAATGAACAATGGAACGGTATTTGGGATGTACGTTCGGCAATTGTAGACAGTGGCTGGAGCACCGAACTTATATTCCCTTTTTCAACATTTAAATTCTACGATAAACCTGTACAAGTGTGGGGTATTGAATTTCAAAGAACTATAGCTCGAAGCGGTGAGACAATAAGATGGTCGGCTGTGAGTAAAGACATAGAGTTTTTTGATCTTTCTAAACAAGGAAAATTATTGGGAATAAAAGAAATTAAAAGGGGTAATCCTGTTTATTTAAAACCCTTTGTTACTGCCGGTACGGAAAACAGCGAAACTTCCAACACAACATTACACGCAGTAGGGTTAGACATCAAATACGGTTTAACTCAGTCTCTTTCATTAGACGTTACATTTAACACTGATTTTGCACAGGTGGAATCGGACAGAGCTGTAATCAATTTAACACGGTTTCCCTTCTTCTTTCCCGAACAAAGAGATTTTTTCCTGGAAGGTGCAAATGTTTTCAGCTTCAGTTTCGGTAGAAGAAACAACCTTTTTTACAGTAGAAGAATTGGTATTAGCAACGGCAATGAGATATCCATAATTGCAGGTGCTAAACTGGTTGGAAGAACCGATAAAATGGAGATCGGATTATTGGATATGCAAACATCGGCAGAAAACGGTGAACCTTCTACTAATTACGGAGTTGCAAGGGTTAAATTTGATCTCTTTGACCAGTCGTATGCAGGTGTATTCTTTTCAAACAAATTATCTTTTAACGACTTTAACAGAACAGTTGGTGCGGATGTTTTGTTGAGAACAAATAAATTTTTGAAGAACAAAAATCTTACGTTTGGTTTGCGTTTGGCAAAAACAGATGAGAAACAAGGAGGTAAAAATTCCTGGGCAGGAAGAATATTTATTGATTACCCGAATGATTTAATAGATCAATTTATGTCATACGGTTTTTTGCAAAAAAACTTTAATCCGGGTATCGGATTTATTTCCAGAAACGCAATTCAGTTTGCCAGTTACAGCTTAAGGATAGGTCCGAGGGTTGATTTTGCAAGCATAAAAAAACTTCAGTTTGAACCAATTGATACCGACTTTCAATTTGATAAAGATAATACTCTTTTAGCCGCAAATATTTCTGTTAAACCAATTGGTTTTGCAACCGTAAAAGGTGATGTGTTCTCATTTCAAATAAATAGAACTTTTGACTTTGTTGAAGAGGACTTTGAATTGTTCGATAACAACTTTATAAGAAAAGGAAAATATTGGTACACAACTTTTGAGGCAAATTTAACTACTGCTAGAACAAGAGAATTCTTTGGACGGGTTAGTACCGAGGTGGGTGATTTTTACAACGGAACTATTAAAACCTTCAGAGGCGCCCTTACATGGAGCGCAAATTCGCATTTATCTGTTTCCGGTGATATAAGAAAAAATATTATTGAACTGAATAACATTGAATTTACAACCGATGAATATACTGCCAGAGTAACCTATGATTTTTCTACAAAAGTAAATTCATCTGTTTTTACTCAATGGAACAATGAACTGAACGAACTCAACATGAATTACCGCTTAAAATGGGAACCGAAAGTAGGCAGCAACTTCTTTCTTGTAATAAATCATTTGTTATCTACTGAGAATAAATTAAAATCAAAAAACTTTACCGTTTTGTTTAAATTTGTCTGGTTGTTTATAATATAATTTTATGAAAATACTTATTGGCTCAAAAAATCCGGTTAAAATAGATGCTGTAAAAGACGCGTTTAAAAACTATTTTGACGATGTTGAAACATTTGGACTTAGTGTAGAATCAAACGTACCCGACCAGCCGTTTAACGATGAAACTTTTTTTGGTGCCGAGAACAGGGCGTTTGGATTAAAAAAAATTAATGAGCAGCAAAATTTAAATGCCGATTATTTTGTTGGTATTGAAGGGGGTATTTCAAAAATATTTAACAGATGGTTTGCTTACGGTGTTGTTTGTGTGATGAATTCGGAAGGCAGAAAAGGTTTCGGAACATCCGCACATTTTGAATTACCCGGAAAAGTTATTTCTGAAATAAATAACGGCAAAGAACTGGGTGCTGTTATGGATGAAATACAAAGCGAGCAAAACACAAAACAAAAGAAAGGTGCGATAGGCTTTTTTACAAACGGAAAAATGACTAGAAAAGATTTATATATACCCGGAATTATTACAGCACTGATTCCGTTTCTCCACGAAGAAAATTTTAATTAAAAATTAAAGGTTTTAAAATGAAAAAGTTATTAATAGCAGTGATATTATTAACTATACCTCAATTTATTTTCTCTCAAAATAATATTCCGCAACCATCAAAAGCATCCGAAAGATTTAATGCATATAAGCAAAGGTTGGATCTTCAAAAGAATTCCCTTTTTAAAAATGTGAAACTGCGCTCGGTAGGACCCACAATAATGAGCGGCAGGGTTGTTGATATTGATGTATCACCAACTGATCCTACTTATTTTTACGTTGCTTATGCTACGGGCGGACTTTGGCTAACTAAAGATAACGGTATTTCTTTTTCACCCTTGTTTGATGACCAAGCTTCGATTACTATAGGAGATATTGCCGTCGACTGGAATCACGGTGAAATTATTTGGGTGGGAACAGGCGAAAACAATTCCAGCCGTTCTTCTTATTCTGGAACGGGGATTTATAAAAGTACAGATAAAGGTAAAACGTGGGAATATACCGGACTCTCGGAGACACAACATACCGGAAGAATTATTCTTTCTCCTACAGACCAAAACACCGCTTGGGTTGCAGCTATCGGTCATCTTTATTCACCGAATAAAGAAAGAGGTGTTTATAAAACTAAGGACGGAGGAAAAACTTGGAGACAAACTCTTTTTGTTGATGAGAATACGGGAGCAATAGATTTATCAGTTGATACTAAAAATCCCAATATTTTATATGTTGCAATGTGGTACAGAACAAGAAGAGCGTGGAATTTTGTAGAATCGGGAAAAACATCCGGCATCTATAAAAGTACTGACAGAGGAGAAAATTGGAAATTAATAACGACTAAACAAAGCGGTTTTCCAACCGGAAAAGGAGTTGGAAGAATTGGGCTGGCTGTTTATAAAAACAATCCAAATATTATTTTTGCTTTGGTTGATAATCAGGCACACAGACCTAAAAAAGAAGAAAAAGAAAAACCTGCAGTTACAAAGGAATTATTAAAAAAAATTGATGCGGAGAATTTTTTAAAATTAAAGGAAAATGACATAAATGATTTTTTGAATGCCTACGGTTTCCCCAGAAAGTACAGCGCAGATAAAATATTTAAAATGGTTAAAGACGGTAAAATAAAACCAATAGATTTAGTTAATTATTTATCGGATGCTAACCAGGATTTATTTGACACACCCGTTATCGGCGCGGAAGTTTATCGTTCTGATAATGGAGGTAAAACATGGAAGAAAACCAATAAAGATTTTATTGATAATATGTTTTATACATATGGATATTATTTCGGGGAAATAAGAGTTAATCCGAACAACGATAAAAACATTTACATACTTGGGGTTCCTGCACTTATTTCTGTGGACGGGGGAAAGACATTTAAATCTATTGACGGCGAAAACGTACACGGCGATTATCACGCTTTATGGCTGGACCCCAAAAAAGACGGACATTTAATAATCGGAAATGACGGGGGATTGAATATATCTTACGATAACGGCAAACACTGGTTTAAAGCCAACACTCCGGCTGTAGGTCAGTTTTACTCTGTGGCAGTTGATAATGAAAAACCCTACAATGTTTACGGAGGTCTTCAGGATAACGGTGTTTGGTACGGTCCCAGCACATATTCTCCCAATAATCGCTGGTATTCTTCGGGACAATATCCGTATAAATTTATTCTCGGCGGAGACGGTATGCAAGTAAATGTAGACACCACCGATAACAAAACAGTATATACAGGATTTCAATTCGGATATTACTACAGGGTAAATAAACTTACAAGAAAAACAGAATCAATAAAACCTGTTCCCGAGCTCGGTGAAAAAGCTCTCAGGTTTAACTGGCAGTCACCGATTCATCTTTCTAATCATAATCCTGATATTTTTTACATCGGATCAAACAAATTGCACAGATCACTTAACCGCGGAAAAGACTATAAAACAATTTCTTTTGATTTGACTAAAGGCGGCAAAAAAGGTGATGTTCCTTTCGGCACTTTAACGACCATTGACGAATCACCCCTGCAATTCGGTTTACTATATACCGGCAGCGATGACGGATTAGTCTATGTAAGTAAAGACGGAGGTGCAAGCTGGAATAATGTTTCAAACGGGTTACCCGAAAATTTATGGATAAGCCGCGTTACAACTTCTTCTCATAAATTATCTAGAGTATATGTTTCTCTAAACGGTTACCGCTGGGATGATTTTAATTCATATTTGTTTGTTTCTAATGATTATGGGAATCACTGGGAAAAAATAGGAATGAATCTTCCCGCTGAGCCTATAAATGTAGTTAAAGAAGATCCATACAATCAAAATATTCTGTATGCAGGAACTGACCACGGACTGTACGTTACTATCAATAGAGGGAAATCTTTTATGGCTTTGTATAACGGCATGCCCGCTGTTCCAGTTCACGATTTAGCAGTTCAAAAACGCGATAAAGATTTAATTGTAGGAACACACGGAAGGTCTATTTACATTGCAGACATAAAGTACATTGAAGCGTTGAACAAAAACATACTAAACTCAACCGTGCATTTATTTCCTTTAAAAAATAAAAGGTTCAATAAAAAATGGGGTAACAAATTTTACGCTTGGGGAAAAATAAATGAACCCGAAATGAAAATCGTTTATTATTCTAAGGAAAAAGGAACTGTAGGAATAACGGTAAAAACAAAAAAAGGACTTGTATTAAAACAAATTCAGGATACTTGTGATAAAGGGCTGAATTATTATTATTATAATTTATCGATAGATAAAGATAATGTTAGGGAATATAAAGATGCTGTCAACACGAATAAGAAAAAAATTGAATTTAAAAGGACTGATAACGGAAAAACTTATCTTCATTCCGGCAAATTTGTAATAGAAGTAAAATTAAAAGACGAAGTATCATCACAAAAATTTAAAATTATAAAAACAAAGAAAAGAAATAGAAGGTAGGAAAAAATGTTTGTAGAGGTGTAAGCATTAACGCCTCTACAGATTATAGAATTTATTTTTCGCTTTTACGATAGGCGATCATCCCGCCTTCAACATTTGCAATATTAAATCCTTTTTTGAATAAAATATCGGATGCTATACCGGAACGGTGTCCCGATCTGCAGATAACGGTAATTTTTTTGTCTTTGTATTTTTCAAGTTCTTTTATTCTTTCATCTAAAACCTGAACCGGAATATTTATAACGCCGTCTATATGTCCGAGAGGGCCTTCTAATTCCTGCGGTGTTCTTACATCAAGAATTATCATCTTATGATTTTCTTTCATTTCTTTTTTTAGTTGTTCAACTGTAATCGATTTGTAGGTTGAATCTTGTTGTGAACAACCGTAAACCCCTATAGAAAAAATAAACAGCAAAATAAAAAGGGAATTGATCTTTTTCATTTGTTCTTCCTTGTTTTAATTATTAAATAAAATTAATTCATTATTCGTCATCAAGGTCAAGTAAATTCATTAGCTTTTTATGGGATTCTTCCGGCAAATCCAGATTATATTTCTTATAAAACTCAATTGTTTTTTCTATTGAAGTAAAATAGTTTTGACAGTCGGTGCAGGAATTTAAATGTTCTTTGATTGCAATACATCTCGGAGAGTTTAGTTCTTCTCCCAAGCTTTCACATATGTGGTCAGTAACTTCTTTACAGTTAACTTTTTGTGTCTTCATTTTTTAAATGCCTTATTTATTTCATCTCTTAAAAACGCTCTTGCACGGTGTAGTCTTGATTTTACCGCTGCTACCGAAAGATTAGTGATATTTCCTGTTTCTTCGGTTGAATATCCGTTAACGTCTCTTAAAATAAATACAATTCTGTAATCCGGTGATAATTTACTTATTGCGTTATCCAAAATATTTTTTAATTCTTTATTTTCAACCGCAATTGTCGGTATATGAGACCAATCATTAGTTGCCTTATTTTCAATACCGGATTCTTCTTCATCAAAAGATAGAAATTGATTTTTCTTTTTTCTGTATGCCATCAGACAATGATTAGAAACTATCCGGTACAGCCAGGTTGTTAATTTGGAATTTCCGTCAAATTGGTGAAGAGACTTTACCATGCTCAGAAAAGTTTCCTGCATTATATTTTCTGCCGAATCAGGATTTCTGCAAATTTTAAAAGCAAAATTATAAACAGTATTTTCGTGCTCTTTAACCAATTTAGCCAAAGCGGCTTTATCGCCTTTTTGGGCTTCCTCTATTAATTTCTTCTCTTTCATCAGATGCATTTGTTTTAAATAAGTTTCAAAAGATAAGTATAAATTCTTATAATTTATACCACAAGACTTTTCCACAAATACCAGCTTGCAATCGAACAATATGGTTCCCAGCCATTTTTTAAAGAGATTATTTTAATTTTATTTTCATCCGGTATTTCTCGAAATCCGTATAACTTTTTAATTGCATTTTTCAAACCAAGGTCGCTCACCGGTAATACATTTAATCTGCACAAGGTAAAGATTAAAAACATATGTACCGTCCAAATACCGATGCCTTTGACCTTTGTTAATTCTTTTATAATTTCATCATTTGATTTTTTATTAATATTTCTAAATGATATTTCTTTATCAATTATTTTTTTGGAAAGGTCTTTTACATATTTAGTTTTTGCCCAAGACAATCCGAGATTTCTAAGTGTTAAGTCATCTGCGTCTAATATTTTTTGTGCCGATGGTTTGCCGTTAAAAAAAGAAAAGAATTTTTTATTAATTGATGCTGCCGCTTTAAGGGAAAGCTGCTGCCCGACAATAGCTTTTAGAAGAGAATAATAATAATTGTGGTGTGGTGTTAAATCACATTTTCCCGCAAGGTCAATAATTCTTGCAATTTTAGTATCATTATTGTAAATATGTTTTATACCTTTAGTTATTTGATTAGAATTCATTATTGCATAAATTTTGTTAAACAATTTTCAATTTAAACTAGTTATATGTTTAGCACCAAAAAAGAATCAGATATTTACTTAAACAAGCTTTTTGCTAACGTAGATAAGAAAAAAGTTAAATATTCTCCGGAAAAGCTTTTAACATTTAAAGAAGGCGACATTGTTTTTAAAAAGGGTGATAAAAGCAAATTTATTTATTTAATTATGGAAGGTGAGGTAAAAATAAAAATGCCAAACCCTCCCTTTGCTCCTAAAATATTATTTAAATATAAGAATGATTTTTTTGGGGAAAAAGAACTTCTTGAAAAAAAAGAAAGAAGTTCTTCTTGTGTAGCCGAGAAAGCATGCCAGCTATATCCTATTTCAGCAAACGAACTTCAAAAATTGATATCCGAAAACAAACAGGTAAAAGACAACCTGGAAATGGTTACTATTGCAACCGAGGGGAAAACCTTAAAAGAAATAACAAAAGAAACTGTTGGTAAAAAAGAAACAGAAGAAAAAACTGATTCTGATGAAGCAATAAAAATTCATCCAAAAAAACCAATTTCTCATAATTTAAGCAATGAAACTGAAGAAGAAGAAATTACTATAGATAATATTTTTAAAACAGAAAAAGAACCAAAATTAAAAGGGATATTTGAAGAACGGCAAACCGATGGAGATATACCTGAAATAAAAAATGAATTTTTAATTGATGAAATTAAAAAAGAAGAAAAGATTGAGACGGGAAAAGAAAAAATAAGTAATGAAAAATACCCTAAAATTATTGATGCCGGAAATTTATTATTTAAAACAACAAATGTTGATGAGTTAACTTTAGAGGTTACAAGATTAGCAGCTGAATTGATAAAAGCAGATAGAAGTGTCTTCTTTTTTGTAAATGAAGGCAATAAAATGCTTGAGTCTAAAATAAAATCTTCGGATGAAGAAATTATAGATTTAAAAATACCGTTAAGTAAAAGTATAATCGGTCTTTGTGCGTTAAGAAATAAAAGCTTCATAGTAGAAGATGTTTCAAAAGATAAAAGATTTAATCCAATTTATGATGAGGTCTTTAATTATAAGACAAAAAATTTGTTGGTTGTACCAATATGCGAAGAAGATGAAAATGTGATAGCTGTTTTAGAAATAATTAATAAAAAGGTAGGCAATTTTGCAGAATCAGACATTGAAATAATAAATCTGTTTACAAGAAGCATAGTTTCCGCATTAAGCAATTGTAAAAAAACTAATGAGTTTATAATTAAGACAAAAGAAGAATCTCTGACTAATGTATCAAAATATATTTATAAAGACATAAAAAACCCTCTAATTACTATAGGTCAATACTCTAAAATATTGATTAAGGATAAACTGCCCGAAGAGATTAAACAGATTCTTCATTTAATAATCAAGCAAACAGATTTTGTAGATTCCATAGGTGATAATTTATCTTCTTATGATAAAGAGGATATGAATCTGTCAATAAAGTCATTGCCTTTCAAAGAAACTATAAGTGATATTTTAGACCTTCTTGCAGAATATTCTGAATCAAGAAAAGTTGTGTTATTTAAAAAAATAGAAACAGAAGCAACGGTACAAATGGATCCGAAACAATTTATGGTTGCGTGTTATCAAATAATTAAAAATGCCTGTGATGCACAACCCAACAATGGATCGGTTTATATTACTTCGGTTTTAAATAAAGATACTGTTAATATCGATTTCAAAGATACCGGGGATGGAGTACCTTCTGATTCACAAAAGAAAATATTTGACGAGTTCACTTCTTTCAAAAACAAGGGACACATTGGTATCGGATTAAATATTGCCGATAAAATTATTAAAGCACACGGTGGAAAACTTTTAGTTACAAACTCTCCTGAAGGCGGGGCAGTATTTACAATATCGCTGCCCGTTGTTAAAGAGTAATTCTTTTAGTAACATACCCAAAAATGTGTTATAATTTAATTACAATTCTCGGACCAACAGCAGCCGGTAAAACAAACTTGGGTGTAAATCTTGCCTATAAATTTAACGGTGAAATTTTATCCGCCGATTCACGTCAGGTTTATAAAAGAATGGATATCGGCACGGGGAAGGATTTATCGGAATATAAGATAAATCAAACCGAAATTAAATATCACCTGATTGATATAATAGAACCTAAAGATGAATTCAATTTATTTGAATTTGTAAAACACTTTAATTCTTCTATTTATAAAATTAAAGAAAAAAATAAAACGCCTATAATGGTCGGCGGTACCGGACTTTATCTAAGCGCAATATTACAAAATTATAAATTAAGCAAAGCCGATTTCAAAGACGGTATACGGGAAGAATTAGAAATCTTATCCACAAATGAATTGGCAGATAAATTAAAAAGAATGAATCCAAAGCTGCACAATACAACCGATTTGCTTGAAAGGGAAAGAATAATAAAAGCAATTGTGATAGAGAAAGCCAAACAAAAATCCGAATATATTTCTACCAATGTTAATTCCTTCAACATTGGCGTGCATTTAAATAGAGATGAAATAAAGAAAAAAATAAAGGCGAGATTAAAACAAAGACTGGAAAACGGAATGATTGATGAAGTTAAAAGATTGATGGATTCGGGTATCAGTTATGAAAAATTAAAATTATTCGGACTAGAGTATAAATTTATTTCAATGTATTTGAAAGATGAACTTAACTATAATGATATGTATCAAAAGTTAAACAGCGCAATAAATAATTTTGCAAAAAGACAAATGACGTGGTTCAGAAAAATGGAAAAGGAAGGATGTAAAATTAATTGGATTGAAGGCGGAGATTTGCAAAAAGCCGAAGAATTGATAAAAGGGAATTTTTTTAATGAATAATCTTCCTTTTTCTGTTCAAAAATATTTAAATAAATATTCTCTTCCCGAATGGGATATAGAATTAAAATTCGATAAAACATTTAATAACATTGCAGTAATCCCCGCTGTATGTGAATATCAAAATATTAAAATTCTTCTCTCTTCATTGATAGATTTAAATTCCACATATTTTTCATCAACACTTTTTTTGTTTGTTATAAACAATAAAAAAACAATTGCTGATGATATTATTGAAGACAATAAAAAAAGTTTGGAATTGTTGAGAAAGATTATTTCTAATGAAAAATGTGATAATGATTTTCTTCTTTCTTCCGTAGTTAGGTCAAATATTAACATTGGCGTTATTGATGCATCTTCTCCCGGGAAAGAATTACCCGATAAAACAGCCGGAGTGGGGTTAGCAAGAAAAATAGGGATGGATTGTGCTTTGCAATTATTTAATTACACCGGGGCAGCCAAAAAAGTTCTTATTTGTCTCGACAGTGATTGTAAAGTAAATAAAAATTATTTAACGAAAATTGTTGATACGTTCAACAATGATAATATAAATGCTGCGTCAATTAGATACGAACACGATATAAGTAAAAACGGAGAAGAAACAAGGGCGATAGTTTGCTATGAAATATTTCTTAGGTATTACCACCTTGGATTGTTATATGCAGGTTCACCCTATGCTTTTGCAACAATAGGTTCAGCAATGGCTTGCGATGTTGAAAATTATATTCAGTCGGAAGGAATGAATAAAAGAAAAGCCGCAGAAGATTTTTACTTTTTGGAAAAACTTGCCAAGAATTGTAAAATTAAAGAGATAAATAAAGCGGTTGTTTACCCGTCGGGTAGAAAATCTTGGAGAGTTCCGTTTGGCACCGGACAGAGAATCGGACGATTTTTATTAAATAAAAAAAATGAATATGTTTTATTCAATCCGGAAAGTTTTAATATACTTAAAAAATGGTTGTTTTTATTTTTAAATGATAAGGAAAATGATATTGAATCTGTTTTAGAAAAGTCAAAAAAAATATCTCCAAGTCTTTATGGGTTTTTGAATGAACAAAAATTTAAAAAAATAATGACCGGAATTATTAAAAACTCAAAAACAAAGAAACAGCTTTACAAACAGAAAGTTAAGTGGTTTGACGGATTTAAAACATTGAAATTAATTCATTATCTCAGAGACAAAACATTTTCTGAAATAAATATGTTTGATGCACTGGATGAGTTGTTTAAAATAATTAATATTAATTTTGAATATAAAAGAGAAAAAGAAGAAATTCCGTCATTAAAAATTCAAAAAAAATATTTGATTGAAATGAGAAATTATATTTACGGAAGTAAATAAATGTTAATAAAAAGAAAACAGGATGAAATACAGAATTATTTGAGAGATGCTTCAAATTACATCGGAAATTGCAATGCTGTTTACTTTCCTGAAAAAGAGTCGGATATTATTTCATTATTAAAAAAAGCAAACAACAACAAGACCTTTGTAACAATTACCGGCAACAGAACGGGACTTACGGGTGCTGGAGTTCCTGAAGGCGGAGATGTTGTATCAACGGAAAAATTAGATAAAATTATAGAAATAAATGAAGACAAAAAATATGTTATTTTAGAACCGGGTGTACTTTTGTGTGATTTACAAGATGAATTGAAAACACACTATTTATTTTATCCTCCCGACCCCACAGAAACAACTTGTTTTGTAGGGGGAACAATAGCAACAAACGCATCGGGTGCAAGAACTTTTAAATACGGACCTACCCGGGATTATGTTATTGGCTTAAATATAGTTTTAGCGGATGGTGAAATACTTAAACTTGAAAGGGGTAATACTTATGCCGAAGGAAACAAATTTCTTTTATCTACAGAAAGCGGGAGAGAAATTGATATTGAATTACCCGATATAAATATTCCAAATAAAAAAAATGCGTCCGGTTATTTTTGCAAGAACAACATGGATGCAATTGATCTTTTTATCGGTTCGGAGGGAACATTGGGCGTAATTACAAAAATAAAACTTAAAGTTCTGTCAATACTAGAAAGTAAAATATCTTGTGTTGTCTTTTTTAAAAAAGAAAATGAAGGGATGAATTTTATAAAGCAGGCAAGAGAGAAATCAGTTTCAAACAAAAATATTCTAAATAATAATTTGATAGATGCACTTGCTTTGGAATTTTTTGATAAAGGAGCATTGGATTTGTTAGCAAATAGTTTTAAGGTTATTCCACCCGGCTCTGAATGTGCTGTCTGGTTTGAACAGGAGATAAGTAACGCAAATGAAAATGTAATTTTAGAAAAATGGATAGAACTTATTTATTCAAACAATGGAAGCGAAGAAAAAAGCTGGTTTGCGTATGACGAAAAAGAGAGCAAAAAAATAAAAAAATTCAGGCATGCTGTTTCAGAGAAAATAAATGAGTATATGGCCGGAAAAAATTTTAGAAAGTTGGGAACAGATGTTGCAGTACCCCATGATTGTTTTGAACAGCTTTATTATTATGCCAAGCAAATTACGGAAAAAGAAAAAATTAAATATGTCAATTATGGACACTTTGGTAACTCGCACATGCATTTAAATTTTTTACCGTTTGATGAATCACAGTATAAAAAAGCAAAAGAGTTGTACGATCTTATTTGTAAAAAGGCAATTTCATTAAAGGGAACAGTTTCAGCTGAACACGGAATTGGAAAGACCAAAAAACATTTGCTTATTGAAATGTTGGGTGCTGAAACAATAAGTAAGATGTTGAAAATAAAAAAAACACTTGACCCAAATTTAATATTGGGTCAAGGTAATCTGTTTTAATCAATAACTTAAGCGGCTTTTTCCAATATTGATGAGATCAAATTTAATAAAGTGATTTTATTGAAAGGTTTTGAGATATAATGTGTACATCCGTAGGAAAGGAATATTTTTTTGTCGTTAACCATAGCGTTAGCAGTTACTGCCGCTATCGGTACATCTTTATATTTCTTGTTTTTCTTTATTTCCTGTGTTAAATCCAGTCCGTTCATTCCTATACCCAAATTTATATCCATTAGTATCAGGTCAAACATTTTTTTATTTGTTAACTCTAAGGCTTTAACTGCATTTTCGACAATTGTTAAATGATATTTCTTTTTTAAAAATAGTCCCACCACCGTTCGAGAGTTGGGATCATCTTCAACGTAGAGTATTTGGGGTACTTTACCGATGGCGGGAATAATTTCTTTTATTTTGTTTTTAATATTCTTCTCTACAGTTATATTTCTTTTTGTGGGCTCAACCGCTTCCAGTTGGATTGTAAATGTTGATCCTTCTCCAAATTTACTTTTGACTGATATCGAACCATTCATCATATTTGTAAATTTCTTAACCAGTGTTAATCCCAATCCTGTTCCTCCGTATAATCTGTTATTGCCTTCGCTTACTTGACGAAATTCATCAAACACATGTTCTAAATTTTCTTTTTGAATACCTATGCCCGTATCCTTTACATAAATGTTAACCAAATTTTTGTTGTTTTCTATCACCTGATTCATTCCTACCTCAACAGTTCCTTTATTTGTAAACTTCAATGCGTTGTTTATTAAATTGTTCAAAATATGATTTAGTATTTTTTCATCCACAACAGACGTGATATTATCTTCTTTTATGTTAGAAATTAATGAAAGTGATTTGCTTTGAGCCAAAGCCACATAATGATTAACACAGTTTTTTACTGTAGATGAAATATTTGTGGGTGTAAAATTAATATCAAATTTGTTTGCTTCTATCTTAGAAAGGTCTAAAATGGAATTTAAAGTTTCTTCAAGATTATTACTGCTTTCATATATTGCTGCCGACATTTTTTTGTGGTTATTATCTTTAATTTCGTCTTGTAATATTTCAGAATAACCCTTAATTCCAACTAATGGAGTTCGCAGTTCGTGGCTCATATTTGCAAGAAATTTGCTTTTTAAACGACTCATTTCTTCGGCTTTTTCTTTTGCAATAATTAAGACCTCTTCAGCTTTTTTAATTTCTGTAATATTAATTATTGTTCCTTGGATTATATTACCGTCAATTAAATGAACGTTTTCCAAAGTCCAGATTAAACTTCCGTCTTTTTTTCTTGTTTGTGATTCGTAATTCAAAAGCTGATTATCTTTTCTTAACAAATCTAAAAATTTATCTCTCGCTTCTTGATTAGTGTGTAAATTAGCTGCGTGTGTGTCCAGCAGTTCTTCTTTTGATGAATAACCGAACATATCAAAAAATGCTTTGTTACAGTTTAAAACCTTTCCGTTTATTGTTGATTCAAATACTCCTGCTTTATTTCCTTCGAATAAAGATTTATATTTTTTTTCACTATTAACCAATGCCAACTGAGTTATTTTCATCTCCGTAATGTCTTTAGCAATAATTGAAATATAATCTACATCGCCTATTAAAGATTTATGTGAAATAAAGGATATGAAAACAGGAATTACTGTTTGTACTCTATTTATTAAATCACATAATATTTCTGAACTACCATTCTTTAAAGATTCCGGGATGATATTGTAAAAAATATTTTTAGAATCATCTTTGCTTTTTATAAAATTAGAAAGATTTAACATTGTTATGTCTTCTTCCGATTCCAAATCAAAAAAGCTCCTGCCTGCAGGATTTATAAATAGAAAATCACCGTCAGTATTTAGTGTAGCTATTATATCACCGGTATTATCAATTATCACACTAAATTTTTTGTCTTTTTCTGCAAGCTCATTTTTTAATTCTTCAGTTTTATAAACTAATTTTGAATTTACCATTAAACAAATAGCAGTTGAAAAAATAACAATTGCAGTAAACAGAGCAATTTCATATTCTATTTCAGCTGATAAACCTAAAAATCCGAATAAAATAAAACCGGCAATTGGAATTATGGCAATAATTACTAAATTTTTTCTAAAATGTTTACCTGTTACACCTTTATTGAATAATATTTTACCCAATCCTGTTTTTTGCTCGGTTAACAACGCACCGATAGACAAAAAACTTAAAGAAACAGAAGACTGAAAAGACATTGGAATATCAGTAAATACACCGTGAAGATGTTCTATATTAACTAAATAGCCTATTAGAGCAAATATTGAAACAAAAAATATTAGCAATACTAAAGATTGTGAAAAGAGTATATTTTTTTTGATGTTTAAAAAGTATAATGAGATGGCTAAAAAGACAAAACCAAGCGAAGTTATGGGTGAGATTGTCATTATATTTTTGCCGTTTAAATGTTCAATTACATTACCGAAAAAGAACTTATCTAAATCCAATCCCAATGAGAAAAATTGGCTTACAATAGATAATAAGCCAACTAAAAAGATAAACCACAACATCGAACTTTTAAAAATCTGTATTAAAGAAGAATCTTTATGACTTTTGTAAAATATAAGTGTAATGCCGGCAAATATTAAAACAATAGATTCTATTATCTTGGAATAGACAGAATTAACGTGCATACTTTTAAAGATAGGTATATTAAATATCCATCCCGTAATAACAACAACAGACCAGAAAATGATTATCACATTGGTATAAATAAGGAAATTTCTCCCAAAGTTATTTGCGTTATTTGTATTTGCTGTTGTCATTTTTTATAAAAATTATTAAGACACTATTTGATGTAAAAACTTCCGCCTTAAATTGCTTTATCTTCTATTATATTTGAAATAGAGTCCTTTAATTTTGAAAAGTCTGTCGATTTGTCTAAAAAATATTTTGCTCCAAGTTCAAAACTTTTTTCCTTAAGAATTGGGGATGAATAATTGGTTAATATTATTGTTTTTACATTTAGTTTTTTTGTATGTATCATATATAACAGGCTTAGTCCGCTTCCTTCCTGCAGGTGTATGTCTAATATTATTATATCCGGTTTTACCGTTTGAATTAAATGTTCTGCTTCTTTGACTGTAGGAACATCACCAATAACTTCAAGGTTATTTATCTCTGCAATATTATTTCTTATTCTGTCGACAATTAGAGGAGAATCTTCGACTATTAACAATGTCATTTTTTTTCTTTTGATTTTTAAACAAACATAGAGTTAAATAATAATTGTGTAAATAGACAATACTAAGATTCTTTTGTAGCAGATTTCGCTACAAAAACAAGAAGAGTAAATTTTGGGTTAGAAGGTTTTTATAATTTTTTTTGTTATTTATAATTTTCTTGAGAATTGTAAATTGTTAATTGGAATTTAAAAAGTTATTCAACTAAATTATTTTGAATTGCATAGCGTATGAGTTCAGCGTTGGACTTCATATCCATTTTTTCAAAAAGTCGTGTATGGTATGTGTTTATTGTACTAACGCTTATAGAAAGTTTAGCGGAAATTTCATTTACGGAAAGTCCTTCCGCTATCAAACATAAAATTTGGAATTCTCTGTCGGATAGCTTTTCGTGTGGACTAACAGAAACGTCGTTGCCGAAAGAAGATGCTATTTTATTTGATAAAGACTTTGTTATATATTTTTTACCTTCGTAAACAGTTCTTATAGCATTTACAAGTTCTTCAGAGGCAGTGTCTTTTGGCACATAACCGGATATACCTGATTTTAATAATCTCAATCCGAATTCCTCTTCCGAATAAGCACTTACAACCAGTATTTTTATTTTTGGGTGAGCCGATTTAATGTCTTTAATTAAATCAACTCCATGTTTGCCGGGCATATTTAAATCAGCAATTACTATATCGCATTTATTCTTGTATAAAATATTCAGAAGCTCTGATCCGTTTCCGGCTTTAGCTGTAATTTCAATATCAGACTCCTGCGAAAGAATTTTAATAAATCCTTCGAGAATTAGCGGGTGGTCGTCTGCTATGATAATATTTATCATTTTCCTGCTTTACTTGTTGCCAAAACAATGTAATAAAAAATTTTATATATATCAGATATTTTTTAAAAAAAATTTAGATGTGAAAAGAAGAAAAAGTAAAAAAATTAGAAATAAAAACAATTAGTTCCGATTTAGAACTTCTCAAATCCCCAATCGTTACTCGATGTTCTCAAATAAAATAATTATTATTTATCCATAGGTGCTTTTACAGTTACTGTTGTACCGATGCCGATTTTACTTTTAATTTTAATATCACCGTTGAGCGGAATTAGTCTTTCTTTCATTCCGAGTAAACCAAATCCTCCGAAATTTGTTTGCTCCGGATCAAACCCGACACCGTTATCTTTTATTGTAATAATTAATTCTTTGTTTTTTGAGTATATATTCACTCTTGCAGAATCTGATTTGGAATGTTTTGCAATGTTAGTTAATGATTCCTGTATAATTCTGTATAATGAAAGACTTTGTTCGATATCTATTTTTATATCTTTAACATTTGTTCTTAAATATGTTTTCAACTTAGTGTTTTGCTTGAACTTATTTAACAATTCCTTTACCGCTTCAACAAGGCCTAATTCCTGAAGAAGAGCAGGGCGTAATTGCGACACTATTTTTTTTGTTGTAACCAATCCCTCATTGATCAAATTAGATATTTCTTTTATTTCTCTTTTGTTTTCTGGAGAACTTTTTTCAAGAAGTGATAAATCTATTTTTGCCGCTGTAAGTATTTGACCTAATTCATCGTGGAGCTCTCTGGCAAGCATTTTTCTTTCTTCTTCTCTTACTGATTGCAGGTTAGCAGACAACGCTCTTAGTTGTTTCTGTTTTTCCAAAATTTCGTTTTCGTAATTTTTCCTTTCTCTGATATCTCTAACAAAAGCGGCTACATAATTTTTTCCCCCGAAATCCATAAGAGAAATACTTACATCCAGATCAACTTTTTCACTGTTTTTATCTATGTGTACAGTCTCAAAACGGTCGTATCCTTTTTTTACGAATCTTTTTACTTTTTCTTCAATTTCATTTTTTGAAAGATTAGTCTCTCTGTTTTCTATATTCTTGCCTATCAACTCTTCTTTTTTATATTTCATCATTTTGCAATAAGAATCATTTACGTCAATTATTTTACCGCTTGTATCTGCAAGTATAAAACCGTCCAGAGAAGTTGATAAGATTTTCTCGTTTTTCTTAAGTTGTTCTAATAATTTATCCTCCGCAAATTTTCTTTTTGTGATATCTAAAACTGTTCCTAACAGATAGAGGGGCTTGCCTTTATTATCTTTTATTAATTCAGCCTGAGCGTGAACCCAAACAGTTCTTTTATCGTTAGTTATCATTCTGTAGTCAATATCAAATTCTTTTTTTTCTCTGACTGCTAATGCTAAATTTTTCTTAACAAAATCTCTGTCAGAAGGATGTATAATTTTAAAAGAACTCTCGTATGTTTGTTTGTTTGTATCTTTCTTATTACCGAAGACTCTACAAATTTCATTTGACCAGTAAATTTTGTTTGTTTTTAAATTCCAATCCAGAAAGCCCATTGATGCAATTTCTTGAGATTTTTCAAGTCGTTCTAAGCTGTTTTCCAACTTCTTTTCGGTTTCAATAAGAGCTGAAATATCAGAGAAGTAAGACAGAAGATATTTCTTATTTTCCAGAGAGATTGTTCTTATTGATAAATTTATCCACTTATAATCTCCTTTGGAGGTTTTCAGCCTGACGATCTGATTATCAGCACTACCGAATTTTTTAACTTTATTTATTATCTCAGTTCTGTCATTTTTACTGTAATACATTAAAGTAACGTTCATTCTTTTCCATTGCTCTTCCGTAAAACCAAAGATATCAGACATTGTCTTATTTACACTTACAACTTTTCCATCAAATGTTGATAATCCAATACCAACATTTGCCTGTTCGAACAATGTTCTGTACCTTAATTCACTTTCAAGTAATTTATTTTCTGTATTCTTCTTATCGGTAATATCGAAAATCGTACCTAAAATAGAAGGGACACCCTGATAAATTATTTTTGAAGCAAAAAAATCAACCCATCTAGTATTTCCTTTTTTGGTTATAATTTTAAATTCATATCTCTGTGGAACTTTCTGTCCTTTTTGTCTTGCCAAACCTCTCTTTTTTATTAGCTTTCTATGGTCCGGATGAACGACTTCCCAGAATTTCAATTTACGCGCATCTTCTTGTGTGTATCCGGTTAATTTTTCGCTTGCCGGATTAAAATAGTCGAAATATTCACCTTTAACTATAAAAATACCACTGTTGGTCGCTTCTGTAAATTTTCTAAATTTTTCTTCGCTGTTTTTAAGTGATATTTCATATTCTTTTTTCTCGGTTATGTCAAAAACGGTACCTAGGATTGACGGCTCTCCCATAAAGTTTATTTTTGAAGCAAAGAAATCAATCCATTTAACATTGCCTTTAAGATCAACAATTTTAAAATCATATCTGGAAGTAACCCTTTTACCTGTTTGCCGTGCAAAACTTCTTTCTATAACCAGTTGTTTATATTCAGGATGACAAAATTCAATAAATTTCATGTTCTTGGCAATTTCCCATTTACAGGCTAGCAATTTTTCAATTGCCGGGTTCATATATATGAATCTTTCACCTTTAATTATAAAAATACCGCTGTTGGTCGATTCAGCAAGACTCCTAAATTTTTCTTCGCTTTCTCTGAGGGATATTTCTATGTTTTTCTTTTCTGTAATGTCATGCCCTGTTCCCAAAATTGCCGGTTTGCCTTTATAATTTATCATTGTTACTGAAAAATCTATCCAGATTTCCTTACCGCTTTTCGAAATCATTTTAAATTCGTAATTGTTTATAATGTTCTTCCCCGTTTGTCTGGACAATGCGCGGCGTCTGACTAAATTCCTAAATTCAGGGTGTACAATATTCCAACTTTTTGATTTTGATAGGTCATCAAAATTGTACCCGGAAATCTTTGTGAAAGCATTATTTATATATACAAATTTTTCTCCTTGCAAGATTAAAATACCGCTGTTAGCATTTTCCGTTAGCGTTCTGAACTTTTCTTCGCTTTCTTTTAAATTCAATTCAGCAAATTTTTTGTCTGTAATATCTATTGATGTGCAGAGTATTGACGGTATACCTTCAAACATTATATTTGAAGCAGAAAAATCAACCCAGATCTCTTTCCCTTTTTTTGATATTATTATAAATTCATATCTGTTTGGTATTTTTTCTCCCTTCAATCTTTTCCGGGCATTTTTCTTTAGTGTTTCTCTGAAGTTGGGGTGAACTATTTCTTGGAATTTTAATTTTTTAACTTCTTTAAATGTATAACCAACGGTTTTTAAAGCGTTTTTATTAGCATAAACAAATGTTTCGCCTTGGATAATGAAAATGCTCGTATTTGAATACTCGCTAAGATTTCTGAATTTTTCTTCACTTTCTTTGAGAGCAAGTTCTGACTTTTTTTGTAGAGTTATATCTGTTTGTGTTCCCCATACTCTCACAAGATGGTTATTAACTATAACACCAGTTGAATTATTATCAAAGTATTTTATATTTCCTTTTAAACTTATTTCTTCAGTAATTGCATGTTCTGTTAAATAGCCTGATTTTATAAATATTCTTAAAGCTTTCCGGTTAGTTCTATTATTTCTTCCTCCGTGAAAATGGACAAGACTTTTCCCTACAAAATCATTTTCTTTTTTTAGTCCATACATTTTTAAAAGTGTCTTGTTGCATTCGGCAAGAATAACATTATCATATAAATAGTCTATTTGTTTTTCAACAGATAATTTTATTGGCATTGGAGGAATTATTTCACATCTGTAAACACCCTCATTTATCTGTGAAATAAAACCTTTGTATCTTTCCTCGCTTTTTTTTAGGGCTTCTTCGGCTGCTTTTTGTTTTGTTATATCCCGGCAAATGGTCAGCAAACCCATTTCTCCGTTAGGAAGTGACATTGCCTTTTCTCTTAATTCAAAAATGATCTTAGTGCCGTCTTTTTTAAGATTAGTTACCTTCTGTTCTAAAATTTCACCGGAAAGAATTTTTTTGACATTAGTATTAATTTTCTTTTTATTATCGCTGTAAGAAATAAATGAAATATGCTTTCCGATTAATTCATTTTTTTTATATCCCATCATTTTAACAAATTCATCATTTACATCGTATATATAACCGGATGAGTCTAAAATAATTATACCCGTTGGAGAAAGATTAAAAAGAGTTTTGTAATGCTCTTGACTTTTCTTAAGTTCAGTCAATGTTAATTCCTGGTCTTCCAGTATACTTAAAAGCGCTTGACGTGATATTTCCGTTTTTTTGTTTTGCATAATTAAGTCAAAATTTTATACCGAATTATATTTTTTCCGTTTACCTGTTTTCTTAAGCAATTCATTCACCTCTTTTTTAAGTTCAAGAACCCTTTCCTCTCTTCCAAGTGTTACATCGTGCCATTTTTTAAGTTCGTTTAATTGTTCTTTTATTTTTTCTTCATAAATTTTTTGTGTCGTAACGTCGTTTGATATTCCGATATAATGAGTTAATGTTCCTTTTTCATCAAAAATTGGTGAAATGGAAAGTTCGTTCCAAAACATTGTTCCGTCTTTTTTATAATTACGAATAACTGCTGAGACTTCTTTTTTCTTTCTCATTGCTTCTCTTATTTTCATCAAACCCGGTTGATTGTAGTCTTTGCCTTGTAAAAACCTGGAATTTTTACCCAACAATTTATTTGCATCATATCCGGTAATTTTTTCAAAGGCTTTGTTGCAGTAAATAATGGGATTATTTTTCTTGTTGGGATCTGTAATTATAATTCCGTTTGTAGCCGAGGCAAGAGCATTTTCTTTTATTATTAATTGTTTCTCGGCAAGTTTCATTTCTGTTATATCCCTGTTTATACCGAACGTACCGATAATTTTACCGTCATCTAAAATAGAAGATATAGATAATAATACTATTTTATCATTTCCGTATTTGTCTTTTTGTAATGTTTCTCCCGTCCAGCTTCCGTGATTCTTAATGCTTTTTATTATCTTTTCATAAGATGAGTCAATAAATTTTATAGGAATAATTTTTCTTACATTTTTGCCTAGCACTTCTTCTTTTTTCAATCCGTATAATTTTTCAGCACCTTTATTCCAATAAGTAATTGTGTTGTTTAATTTTGATTTTATATTTTTATCGTGACTGGCAACAACAGCATCATTAACCGAAGCAAGTAAATTTGCCTGGAATTTTAAATTCTTTTCAGCTTCTTTTTGTTTTGTAACATCAATTAATGTTCCTATTACGGCTGGTTTATTGTTATATATTGTTCGAGCACCGTATACTTCCACTTGAATAATTGTTTTATTTTTTTCATAACCTCTAAATGAATAGTTCAATGCTTTGGTTTTGTCTTCAATTCTTATACGAATATTTTCCGATACTATTTGCCTGTCCGGCGGCGCAACAAGATCACTTACTTTTAACTTATTAATTATTTCGTTTTGTTTATATCCGAAGATCTCAGCCAATTTAGGATTGACATATGGAAATTTTCCTTCTTGTATTATATAAACACCAACCAATGATTGTTCTACAAGATTTCTAAACTTGTCTTCTTCCTCTCTTAATTTTTGTTGGGCTATAAATCTCGGAGTAATATCTAATACTAGCCCGTGATAACTTAATATTTCTCCTTTTTTATTGCGATTGATAAATGTTCTATCCTCAACATATTTAATTTCACCTGACTTTGTTATTATTCTGTATGGTGTAAGTTCAAAATAATTTGATTTAATATCTGCTGAATATTTTTTAACTTCTTTTTTAATTTTGTTTACATCTTCCGGATAAACAAGTTTATCATATGAAGGAAAATCGTCTGTGGTAAATTCTTCTGCGGAGTAACCGAACAAATTTTTAACATTATTTGAAACATAACGTACTTTCCATCCCTTTACCCATTCAAAAGCTACAACATTACCGGAATTAATTATTTCTTCGGCAATTTTAGCTTTTTTATTTGCCATCACCCTGTCGGTTATATCAATAATAATTCCTTCAAAAGAAATTATGTGACCGTCTTCAGTTCTTCTAATAGTAGTTCTGTCCTCAACATATTTAATTTCTCCGGATTTTGTTGTTATTCTATACGGAGTTGGCTCAAAATAATTTACCTTTTTATCTTTTGAATATTTTGCGGCCTCTTCTTGAGCTAATTTTGTATCTTCAGGGTGAATTATATCGTCATAACAAGGAGCTTTGCCAGTCAAAAATTCTTCTGCAGAATAACCGAATAATTCTTTTACTTGACCCGATACAAACTCAACAGGCCATCCTTCTTCGTTTTTCCAAACGAATGCAACAACCGGACTTGTTTGAATTATGTGCTCGGCTGTTTTTGCTCTTTCGTTAGCCAAATATCTGTCTGTAATATCAATAATAACCCCTCTAAAGGATGCTTCACCGTTTGATTCGGATGTATGTTTTGATGTTCTGTCTTCAACCCATTTTATTTTTTTATCCTTGGTTATTACCCTGTAAGGTTTATGTGTAAAATTTGTTATTTTTTTATTAAAGCGGTAATACTTTGCCTCGTTTCTAACTCTGTCCATATCATCGGGGTGGATAATATCTAAATATCTTATTTTTCCGGAAAGAAATTCATCAACGGTGTACCCAAATACGTTTTTAACATTTTCAGACACGAAAATTTCGTGAATTGTTGGTTTGGTAACCCATGAAAATGTAACGGCTGAACTGGCATTTATAATATTTTGATAATGTTTTTGTTTTGTTATATCCAAAAGGGTAACTATTGCTGTGGCGTTTGTATGTATCTTGTTTTTTTCAAGTTTAAGTGTATATCTTGAAATAATATCTAACACTTCACCATCTAAAGTTTTTACCTCACGTTCTGACTCGTAAAAAGTTTTATTATGATAAACAGCTATAAGTTCATCCTTAAATGTTTCATATGATTTTTCTGTAAAGGTTTCATCAATAAAAGTTAACAGTTCAATTTTGTCTTTAGCTTTATGCAATCTTACGGCTGCTTCGTTAACATCAATCACTACAATCATCTTTGCACAATCAGAAACAACACCGGGTCTTTTGTCCAGATATTTCCTGAAATTTTTGATTCCCCTTTTTTTCAACTTTTGAATGAAATCATAAAGTTCAGTAAAGTCTTCAATCCAGGTTGGTGTGGGGGAGCTTTCAAAGCTGTACCTGTAAAGTGAACTTGAGGAATTGATAATATTTTTTGGATTGTTCTTACTCATAATGAATAGACATTTTTAATTAAAATAATACTAAAGAATAATAAAAATAAGTAAATGCAGCAACTACTACTTTTTTTGGAAGAAGCTTAAACAAGGTGAGGATTTATAATGAATCGATATATTTTTTATTCTATTATTTTACGATCTTATAAATGGTTTTATCCTTGGAATCTTCCAGTTCCACACCTATATTTTTTAACTCATCTCTAATTGTATCTGCAAGTGCATAATTTTTTTCTACTTTTGCACTTTGGCGTAGTTTTATTAATAACTCTATCAGTTCTTTTTCTTTTGTTGCCATGTCACTTTCTTCTTTTTGTGAAAAATCCATAATACCTAAAACCCCCTCGGCGGTTTCTTCCAAAAATTCTTTTACGGATGAATAAAAGCTCTTTTTAATTTTTGGGGCAGAACTTATTATTTTATTAATTTCTTTAACGAAATCAAAAATAACAGCTACTGCCTGCGGTGTGTTAAAATTATCGTCCATAGCTTCGGAAAACTTTGTTCTAAAATTATCGATAATAATTTCAGGATTATTTCCTTCAGCGCTTTCTTCTTCCAATTCGATTTCTATTCTTTTTTGAATGTTTGTAAGTTTCTCCAATCCTTTTTTAGCGCCGGCTAAAAGTTCTTCGTTAAAATTCAACGGTCCTGAATAATGCGCCTGTGCAAAAAACAGCCTTATTGCCTCTGCGGAATATTTTTTTAAAATATCTCTTGCCGTAAAAAAGTTACCGAGTGATTTTGACATTTTCTGATTGTCGATATTCAAAAATCCAAAGTGAAGCCAATAGTTTACAAAATGCTCTCCATTAGCTGCTTCGCTTTGAGCAATCTCATTTTCGTGGTGGGGAAAGATCAAATCATTCCCGCCTCCATGTATATCAAATGTGTTACCAAGATGTGTGCAGCTCATTGCAGAACATTCAATATGCCAGCCTGGTCTGCCTTTGCCCCACGGACTTTCCCAATACGGTTCATCTTCTTTTGCTTTTTTCCAGAGTGAAAAATCGAGAGGGTTTTTCTTTTCCTCGTTTATTTCTATTCTTGCGCCCGATTCCAAATCTTCTGTGTTTTTTCCGCTAAGTTTTCCGTATCCTTCAAATTTTGAAACATCATAAAAAACATTGCCGTTAACATTGTAGGCGAATCCTTTGTGTTCCAGGTCTTTTATTAATTTTATGATGCTGTCCATATGTTTTGTCGGACGCGGATAGACATCTGCCTTTTTAATTTTTAATTTTTCAATGTCTTCCAAAAAGTAATTTGCGTATTCTTCGCCCACTTCATTAAATTCTTTTTTGCCGTCAATGGATTTCTGTATGATTTTATCGTCTACATCGGTAATATTCATAACATACTTAACTTTGTAGCCTGCATATTCCAAGTATCTTCTTATAATATCAGCCATAATAAATGAGCGTGAATTACCTATGTGGAAAAAGTCATAAACAGTGGGACCACACATATAAAAATTTACATTGGGCGGATTTATAGGTTTAAATTCTTCTTTTTTGTTAGTTAGTGTGTTGTATATTTTAATCATCTTGTGATTTTTAGATAAATAATATTTTAATGACAAAGATAAATGAGTCTGTTGTAAAAAGGTAGGGAAAACTAAAATATTACAAATAGTAAAATGATAGTGGCTATTGCAAAAAAGTTAACGTATTGTTAAAAAAATCAGACAAAGAAATTTATAATTTTTCAATTAACAATTTCATATCGTCTGGAAGTTCCGAATCAAATCTAACTAATTCATTTTTTATCGGGTGAATAAAACCAAGTGTTTTTGCGTGTAATGCCTGCCTGGGCATTATTTTCAACAGATTATTCAATCTGTTTTTAACTTTTGGCAGAGAAGAGCCATATATAAGTTCCCTTCCGCCGTAAACCGGGTCGCCGAATACAGGATGATTAATCGAAGCTAAATGCACGCGAATCTGATGAGTTCTTCCTGTTTTCAAATTTAACTTTACAAGCGAAGTAAAATCGAATTCATTTATTACTTCGAAAAATGTAGTTGCCGTTTTACCTTCGTTTTTGCTGTGTGTAAATTTCTTTCTGTCTCTTTTACTGCGGGTAATATTGTAATTTATTTCACCCTTCCTTTCTTTAAATATTCCCCAGGCAATTGCCCAATATTCTCTTTCAATTGTATGTTTTGCAAACTGTTCGGCTAATTTTGCGTGTGTCCAATCGTCTTTAGCAACAACCAAAAGCCCGCTTGTATCTTTATCGATGCGGTGTACAATTCCGGGCCGGAAATCTTCGTTTAGTTTGCTTAATTTATCCGAGTGGTAAAGAAGGGCATTTACTAAAGTTCCGGTATAATTTGCGTACGCAGGATGAGCAACCATTCCTGCAGGTTTATTTATTATTAGCAAATGGTCATCTTCATAAATAATATCTAATGATATGTCTTCTGCTTCGGCTTTTTCAGGGCGAGGAGTAATTTTGTGTGTTGCTATTATAACATCATTGGGCTGAACAAGGTAGCTGGATTTTACATACTTACCGTTTACAGTAACATTTTTTGATTCAATTAATTTTTGTACTTTTGATCTTGTTGCATTTTCTACCGAGTTTGTCAGAAAAACATCCAATCTTTCTTTTTGTTTGCCCTCGGGAATGGTAAACTCATATTTCTTTTCTGAGATTATTGCAGACATTAAAAATGTTACTTTGTAGTAATTGTATCTTTTGTGTTGCTTTCAACGGGAATGGCAGAAGTATTTTCTTCTAAAATTATTTCTTGTTTCTTTTCTTGTGTACGTGTATGAAAAATTAAAAGTATTAACACACCAACCGTTACAGCCGCATCCGCAATATTAAATATCGGCCAACGGTCAAAGGTTTTTCCGAATAAAGTAAAGTGAAAGAAATTAATATCAAAAAAATCGACCACTTTACCGTAAAACAAAGGCGCATATCCGTAAAATATTCCGTAGAAAAGTCTGTCAATTAAATTACCGATTGCTCCCCCTAAAATCAGTGCGAGTGAAAATCGGAGTGTGAAACGTTCTTTTTTCATTAAGTATAAGTAAATAATGATGCCGATACTTGCTAAAATTGAAAAAACGGATATCCAAAGCTTGAAACTATTTCCCGGGTTTAAACCGAATGCCATTCCGGGATTTTCAATATATGTTATACGGAAAAAATCACCAATAATTCTAATTCTTTCTCCCTCATACATACCTGAATGATGAAAATTTATAAAAGGAATTGAAAAACCCTTTACAGCTAATTTTGAAATCTGATCTATTAAAACTACTAGAAATGAAACAAATAATATTCTCACAATAGTCCTTTTATTTTGAATTTCTTATATAAACCTACAAAAATTTTTGTTTATTTTTAATCGGCAGGAGAATAATACTTAAAAACCGAAAAACAATAAAACCGAACCTAAAATTAAACCTATCAACACATTGAATATCTTTATACTAATTGAATCTTTTACAGAAAAAGAAAGCATTGGCAGCATTCCGTGACCGTCCTGAACTATTGAACTTGCTAATAATATCGAAAAAGGAATGAGCCCCTGTGAGAACAATGTAATAAAAATTAAATGCGGTCCGGAGTCGGGAATTATTCCAATTAAAACACTCAACAACAAAACCAGCCAAATATAATTATTAGTAATTGATTCTAAATTCAGATAACCTGTGCTAAACTCTATTAATAGAAGTGCGCCGAAAGTCCACAAAAATATTTTCCAAAGGTGTTCTTTTATTATATGGTGCCAAATATGTTCTTTTAAATAATGTTTATAATCTCTTTCGTTTTGATGTAGTTGAACGGTTTCACAATCACCGCAATTTGGAATATTAAATTTTAATACTAAGTAATCAATTATTCTGCCTGCAAATAATCCGATTACAAAAAGAATAAAAAAAAGTAATAGAGCAATTTTTGGAAACATAGCAAGCATTACAAAAGCTTCGTCACCCGAAGTAGCTATCATCAGTCCCGCGATTGTGCCGTAGCTGATTATACCATGCATATATAAACTTACGCCTGCATATGAACCGAGACAGCCGGGTACAGTACCTAAAAAAGATCCAACTAAATATTGCTTCCATTTATGTGAGTTTTTAAGCAGATTGTGTAGCTTTCCGTTTGATCGCACATTTATAAAATCAACAATAATCATCATTAATAAAACTAATAATGAAATACTTACGCTGTCCCAAAGTACATCTTGTAAAATGTTTAACATTTTTGGTTTAATAAATGATAAAAAGCATAAATTTTAAATTATTTTGTACTGATTTCATCTTATAGAATTTACAGAGAAAAACAGAAAGGACATAGTTACATATACAAAATATTTTATTTAAAAAGATTCGTCTTTTAGTTAAAAGATTCGATACACACCAAATTAAAGTGACAAAAACGATTATAAAAAAAATTATTACTTTTTTTCTTGTTTCTGTTTTATTGGTACGCAAACCTGACTGTGAGGAACCGCTTCAAGACGTGCTTTTGGTACTAACGGACAAGAGTCACATAAATGTTTCGGAACTTCAATACATTCAAGACAAATGCCGTAAGTCCCGGCATCAATTCTTTTTAATGCAGCTTCCAGATACCCTAAAAACTTTGTTTCTCTTTGAGCATATAAAAATGTTTTTTCTCTTTCCATAGCATCGGTTCCCTGTTCTGCCATGTGCAATGAATAAGGAGAGTTTTCATTTATATATTCGCCTGTTGAAGTATCCATCATTTGTTCTTTTAAGTTTTGAAGCTGTGTAATTATTTCGTCTCTTTTATTGATAATAATTTTTTTGAAATGCTGCAAGTCTTTTTTACCGTAACCTTTTATTTTCTTTATTGCCTCTGCCCTTGCTGCAGCTTTAGCTTCTACGTCATCAATATAAACTTCTTGTTTTTTTGACGCAGTTTTTCTTGTTTTTTTGACAGCAGTCTTTCTAGGTTTTGCAGATACGGTTTTCTTTACAGCCGTTTTTTTTGCAACAGATTTTTTAGGAGCTGTTTTTTTAGCAGTAGTTTTAGCTTTTGCTACAGCTTTCTTTTTTGAAGTTACTTTTTTAGGAGTCGTTTTAGCTTTTGCTTTTGTTTTCTTTTTCGTGGTTGTTTTCTTCGTCATAGTAGATGTCTTTTTTCCGCTTTTTTTCTTAGATGTTGATTTAATAGTAGTTTTTTTCAATTTATTTTTTTCGTCTTTAGCTGATTTACTTTTTGTTTTTTTTACAGCTGTTTTCTTTTTTGCCATTTTAAATTCTCCTCAAATTAGGAATTCGCTCTTTCTATTCTGATTGAACAATCAATATCATTAATCTTCCAATCAGTTTTGGCTGCACCGTTAAGGTTGTCTACATCATTTATTTCATCAGCCAAAGTTTCATTTGAAACATAATCACTAAACATTTTTACGGCATTAATTAGTTCTTCATTAGCCAAATATTTAATATTAATTCTATCAGTTACTTCAAATCCTGAATCTTTACGCATGTTCTGGATTCTATTAACAAATTCTCTTGCAAGCCCTTCGGAAATTAATTCATCGGAAAGGTTAGAGTCAATAGCAACCGTAACTCCTTCAGTAGTTTCAACAACCCAGCCTTCAATCTCAGAGCCAAGAATTTCTACGTCCTCGGAGGTAATGTTTAACAATTCACCGTCAATATTTACTTCAATATTATCATTTGTTTTCAAAGTATCAATGTTTTCCCTTGTAAAATTTCTAATAGATTCGGCGACACTTTTTACGTTTTTTCCAAACTTCGGTCCGATAGATTTAAAATTCGGTTTAGCGGTTTTATTAACAATTCCCGAATCATCGTCCAAAAGAACAAGTTCTTTTATATTTACTTCTTCTAAAATCACATTCTGCATTTGCTTAACTGCATCTTGTTTTGATTTATCAACGACTACCATTAATTTTTCCAACGGCTGCCGTACTTTTAAGTTTGCTTTTGCCCTCATAGACCTTGTAAGATATACAACTTTTTGGGCAATCTCCATTTTATCTTCCAGGTCAACATTTTTGTAATCCGGTTTTGGAATGGGTGCTAAGTGAACCGATTCATAATCTTCTTTTTGAGTAACGGTGTTAAGATTTAAATAAAGTTCTTCTGAAATAAAAGGGATAAATGGAGCCGCAATTTTTGAAATTGTTATTAAGCATTCATAAAGAGTCTGGTAAGCCGATAATTTATTTTCATTCATTTCAGATTTCCAAAATCTTCTTCTGCAGCGGCGGATATACCAATTTGAGAGCTGATCTATTGTAAATTCAGATATTAATCTTGCAGCCTTAGTTAGATTGTAATTATCCATATTCTCGGTGTAGACAACAATCAGAGAATTTAGTTTTGCCAATATCCATCTGTCTATTTCAGGTCTTTTATCGTAATCGATCGGATCTTTTTCATATTTAAATTTGTCGATGTTAGCATAAAGTGCGAAGAAAGAGTATGTGTTTAACAAAGTTCCGAAGAATTTTCTTTGCACTTCTTTCAAACCGTCTTCATCAAAAAGGGTTGTTCTCCAAGGCGGACTTGCGGTAGTTAAATACCATCTTGTAGAGTCTGCCCCGTATTTGTCAAAAAGCATGAAAGGGTCAACAGTGTTACCTTTTGATTTAGACATTTTCAGTCCGTTTTTATCTAATATCAACTCATTAACAATAATATTTTTATAAGAAACACTGTCGAATAACATAGTTGAAATTGCGTGTAAAGTATAAAACCAACCGCGTGTTTGGTCAACGCCCTCACAGATATAATCGGACGGGAAAGAATTATTTTCAAACAGTTCTTTATTTTCAAAAGGATAATGATACTGGGCAAATGGCATAGAACCGGAGTCAAACCAAACATCTATAACTTCGGGAGTGCGTTTGTATATTTTATTATTTCTTTCAAAAAATATCTTATCCACAAAAGGCTTATGCAGATCTATTTCATCAAATTCACTTACATTTTTTCTTTTTCCATCTTCTTCTATAAATCCTGCCTTTAATTCATCAATACTGCCGACAGCATACATATCTCCGTCATCGCTTATCCAGATAGGAAGCGGGGTTGCCCAAAATCTGTCCCTGGATAATGCCCAGTCTTTATTTTCTTCAAGCCAGTTTCCGAATCTGCCTTCACCCACTTCGGGAGGATGCCAGTTTATAGTTTTATTTAACTCAACCATTCTTTTTGCAATTTGAGTTGTTCTTATAAACCATGATTCTCTTGCATAATAAATGATAGGTACATTATCATTACGCCAACTAAAGGGATAGGAGTGAGTGATGGTTTCTTTCCTGTATAATTTCCCCTCTTCTTTTAATTTTATTATAATATCTTTATCTGCATCTTTAACAAACTGTCCAGCAAAGTCAATTACATTATCTGTAAACAAACCTGCTCTTGTAACCGGCTGAAGCATAGGCAGGTCAAATTCTTTTGAAAGTTCATAGTCATCCACTCCAAAGGCAGGAGCAATGTGGACAATACCGGATCCGTCTTCCGTACTTACAAAATTTCCCGTAACAACATAGAAAGCTTTTTTATCAACGCTTACATAGTTAAAAAGTTGTTCATATTCTGATTCTTTTAAGTTGCTGCCTTTAAATTCTTCAATTATTTCATATTCTTCTTTAATAACACTCAGCCTTTCCTTAGCAAGGATTATTTTTTTACCTTCGGTTTTGATTTTTACATAATCAATATCTTCGCCTACAGCTAAAGCAACATTTGAAATAAGCGTCCAAGGTGTTGTTGTCCATACAAGAAAGCTTGAATCAGAATTTTTAATTTTAAACAAAACATATACAGAAGGGTCTTTAGTATCCCTGTAGCCCAATGCAAGTTCGTGGGATGACAGTACTGTTTCTGAGTGGGGGTCTTGCGGTACAATTTTATAATCTTTATAGATTAATCCTCTATCAAATAAGGTTTTTAATGCCCACCAAACAGATTCGATATAATTATTTGTGAAAGTAACATAAGCGTCGTCAAGATCAATCCAGTAACCCATACGTGTTGTCATTTTTTCCCACAGATCTTTGTAAGTAAACACAGAATCCCTGCAGGCTTTATTATATTTTTCAATTCCGTATTCGGCAATTTCGCTTTTGTGTTTAATTCCAAGAGATTTTTCCACTTCAATTTCTACAGGCAGACCGTGTGTATCCCAACCGGCTTTTCTGTTAACTTTATAACCCTGCATGGTTTTGTAGCGGCAGACAAGGTCTTTCAGTGTTCGTGAAATAACGTGATGAATACCGGGTTTTCCGTTTGCGGTGGGTGGTCCCTCATAAAAAGTAAATGCTTGTCCTTCATCTCTGGTTGTAACACTCTTTTCAAAAATATTTTTCTCTTCCCAGAACTCTAATATTTTTTCTTCAATTTCCGGATAATTTATTTTTTCTAAATTCTGTTTAAACATTTTCTTAGATACTCTGCTTTTGTTTTAATCTGAATGTGTAATATTGGTTTATAGATTTTCGTATTTTCTAATTAATTCTTTTTCAATTTGAATAAAATCTTTTAATTCTTTTTGTATTCTTTCCTTTTTCATCAGGACTTCCTTTGCCTCTAAATTTGCATCATTTACAATTTTTTCGGCATCTAATTTAGCTTCTTTTAATTTAAGATCTGCTTCTTTATTAGCATCGTGCAGTACGGTTTCAAATAAATTTACTTTTTCAGAAAGAACAGCGTATTTTTTCTCAAGCATTAATATTTCTGCTACGGCAAGACCAAAAAATGAAATTGCGCCGAGTGTAATATTTCTTAACGTGTACATTATCAAGTTTTCAACAAGAAGCTGATTGCCGAAGAAATATTCTCTGAAAGTGACAACAACTATTAGACTTATAAATGTTGCAGCCACAATGGTTGCAAAAATTACTTTGCCGCCGAAGTTCCAATCCAATGTTCTGTCAATATACCAGCCGCAAGCGAAACAAAGCACAAGCAAAATAAACCAAACGGCAAACGCATTGTTTCCAAAGTCAAAAATATTTGTATTTAAAAAATTTGACCCGAACATCATAAGCGCCAAAAGCACGGGAATAAAAAAGTGATATATTGGAACTTTTAAATTCATCATAATTTTTTTATTACTTCACTCATTATTAATGTCATTTTGGGTTCCGCTTTTTGTGCTGTTGCTATAATCTCTTCAACATTTACAGGCTGCAGAGTATCGGGGAAACATTCATCAGTAATAATACTAATGCCCAGCACTTTAATTCCCATATGATTAGCGGCTATATTCTCTGGGATAGTCGACATTCCAACTGCATCAGCACCTATTGTTCGCAGAAATTTATATTCCGCTTTTGTTTCTAAATTAGGTCCGGGAACTGCAACGTAAACACCCTTTTGAATTTCTATATTATTCTCGGCAGCAACCTTTTCAGCCAGAGAAATCAATTCATTGCTGTACGGCTCGCTCATATCAGGAAACCTGGGACCTAGTTCTTCTTCATTTTTTCCAATTAAAGGATTGTCACCCAATAAGTTGATATGATCAATCATCAGCATTACATCACCTTTTTGAAACTCGGGATTCATTCCTCCGCAGGCATTTGAAACAAGCAGAGTTTTTACACCTAAAAAATTCATAACTCTTACAGAGTAGGTAATTTGCTGCATCGAATAGCCTTCGTAATAGTGAAAGCGTCCCTGCATTGCAACAACTTTTTTATCGCCCAAAGTACCGAAAATAAGTTTACCTTTATGCGACTCAACAGTTGAAACAGGGAAGTGGGGTAAATTAGCATAATCAATTTCGTGTTCGATATTTATCTCTTTTACCAATCCGCCGAGTCCCGTGCCTAAAATAATTCCAACCGGGTATTTTTCATCCGTGTGTTGTTTAATTACTTTTAATGTTTCATTTATTTTTGTAATTAGTTCAGACATAACATTTTTTATAATAATTTTTTAACTATATCATCAACATCGACATCTAATTTTTTCTTGTTTTCAAAGCTGAATTGTTCTGCGTCTGGTTGTTCTTCCCCGCTGCTTAATTTCAACTCAACAAGTTGTGCCTGTGAATGAATAATTGATTTTAACTTTGAAACAATCAAATCCCTTTCGTCCCTTAAATGAATAACTGCAGTTCTAATTTCGTTTGCATCTTCTCTTGCTTTTTCCAATATCTGTGAGGCTTTAACTTCAGCCTCTTTAACCATGAGCGTAGATTGTTTTTTTGTTGACTCAATTGATTTTGAAGAAGATTCCTGGGCTTTAAGCAAAGTATCCTGAAGGTTTTTTTCAATGCGCCTGTATTCGTTCAGTTTTTCTTTTGCATTTTCCAATTCTTTTGACAATGTATCATTTTCCCTTTGGAGATTTTCAAACTCGTTTGCAAGCTTTGTAAGGAAAGCCTCAACTTCGTCTTTGTCATATCCCCTTAAGGAATTACCGAATTCCTGTCTTTTTATATTAAGCGGTGAGATTCTCATAATTCTCTCCAACTTTTTGAATAATCTCTTTGTCCGAAAATAGCTGAACCTATTCTTAACATTGTTGCTCCTTCTTCAATAGCTATTTCATAATCTGAAGACATCCCCATTGATAAATGTTTTAGATCAACGCCATTTTCACCAAATTTATCTTTTAACATACGTAAAAATTTAAAACTTTTTCTAATTTTATTTTCATCATCGGTATAAGGAGCCATTGTCATCAATCCGACCAGATTTAAATTTTTCATTTCCGTTATGCTGTAAACAAGAAATTCAGATTCACTTTCATCGGCTACTCCGTGTTTTGAATCTTCTTTTGAAGTATTAACTTCAACAAAAACTTTTTGAACCTTATCTAATTTCTCTGCTCTTATGTTAATTTCTTCTGCCAACGAAAGTGAGTTAACGGAATGAATAAATTCAGCCCATTTAACAACATATTTAACTTTATTCTTCTGCAGATTTCCAATAAAATGCCAGCAAATATTTTCATCAATTAATTCTGCTTTTCCTTTTAATTCCTGGGGTCTGTTTTCACCAAAATCCATTTGTCCGGCAGCTAATGCTTCCTTAATATGACGAACACCAAAATTTTTAGAAACAGCAACAAGTTTAACACCGGCAGGGTCTCTGCCTGCTTCTTTGCATTTATTAAATATCTCTTCTTTTATCTTATTAAGATTTTCTTCTATCATAGAAAATAAGAAATGTGAATGTATTGTTTTTTAACTAATTAATCAATTATCAGCCTTTATTTATTGGCTGAAATAATATTTACAAAATAAAATTACCAAGAGAAAACAACTCAAAATCTTTTATTACATAAAATAAAGAATGTATTATAAATATCTCTCAATTTTTGTAATTTTAATCCGTAAATATACGGATATTAGGAGATTAAAATGGAACTGAGCGTTTTACAAAATTTAAAAATAAAAGCATCTCAAAATAAAAGGACAATCATTCTGCCCGAATCGGAGGACATAAGGGTTTTAAAAGCAGCAGATAAATTATTAAATGAAAATTTAGTTTCCGTTATCACCTTGGGCGAAGAGGAAAAAATAAGATCCGATGCAGAGAAATTGAAATTAGAATTAAAAGGAATCAGAATAATTAACCCGAGCGCGGCTGATAAACTGAGTGATTTTTCAAACATCTACTTTAATCTAAGAAAGAAAAAAGGAATTACGATTGAGCAGGCAAGAGAAACTATAAAGCAAAATCTTTTCTTTTCGGCAATGATGATAAAGGAAGGTATGGCAGACGGAAGCGTTGCAGGCTCTGTTGCTTCAACCGGCGATGTTTTAAGAGCCGGAATACAGTGCGTGGGAATGAAACCGGAAATTTCAATTGTATCCAGCTTCTTTTTAATGATATTTCCTAATTTTAATTACAGTTTTTCAGATTGCGCAGTTGTGCCGGATCCTGACGATACACAACTTGCAGATATTGCTATTGCCGCTGCCGATAATTACAGGAAATTAATAGGCGAAGAACCTTGTGTGGCAATGCTTTCTTTTTCAACAAAAGGAAGCGCAAAACACGAAAGCATTGACAAAGTCTTAAAAGCTCTTTCAATTGTAAAACAAAAACGACCGGGTTTAAATGTTGACGGTGAACTTCAATTTGATGCGGCAATTATAGATTCAATCGGTAAAAGGAAAGCGCCGGGCAGCAATGTTGCAGGAAGGGCTAATGTGTTTATCTTTCCTGATCTGAATGCGGGTAATATTGCATATAAAATTGCCGAAAGACTTGGCGGCGCAGCGGCAGTCGGTCCGATTGTGCAGGGATTAAAAAAACCGTTCTTCGATTTAAGCCGCGGTTGCAGCGTGGATGATATCGTTTATACAAGCTGCATTGCAGCTTTGATGAGTTAAAAAGATAATCTTAATAAAAAAAATAGAGACTCTTCGCTTCATCTAACTTATTGTTAGATTTACTCAGAGTGACAATGGCAAAACTTTGTTATAAGTTTTTATAAACCTTTCCTAAAAATTTGTCCACTTTATATATTCTAAATGAAGAGATAAAAAACGGGATTGAAATTAAAAATGGTGCCACTCTCAAAGAATCTGAATAAATATTTTCATTGCAAATCCACAAAATCAAAGACCACAAAAAGATAAAAACACCCGTTGAAAAATAGACTTCCTGCATATCCGCAACCATCCACCCCGAATAAGTAGAGAGAATATATAACAAAACAATCCAGCCCATTGAGAAATCCCAATAAATAATATCGACTTTAAACTCCCCAATCATAAGGTATTCTATAAGGGAATAAAAAGCTATTATGAGAAAAATTGAAAAGAAAAAGTTTTTCAGATTGTTTCTAAAAAAGAACAAAAGAAAAATCAGGTAAAATCCAAGAGGGAAAAAAGAGGAATAAGATATAAAACTTAATATAAAAGCAAATGTTACAGAGAATAAATCAATTTTATCTGGGTCAAGATATTTATCAACTATAAAGAAAATTATTATTATTAAAAATGAATTGAATAAGTTGTTTATTAAAACATTCGATCCAATGTTCAATAACAGGATGTTTGAAGAATATATAATTATTGAGAGTATTATAAAAAGTAAAGAGAACCAGTTTATATAATGCTTTTTTGAAAACATATTTTATTGATGATCTTTTTTCATTTTTTCTTTAACAATAAGTTTGGCATTTATGATTTCTTTGTGATCTAAATTTAAAAGTCCCCCGATTTTTTTAATTAGATAATCTTCGTATTTATCCAGGATATTATCGCTGTAGACAAGCTGCCAAAGATTTATCATTAAATCAATTTTCTCCTCTCTCGAAAATGATGAATTAATAACATTTGTGAATTGGTAAAAATCCAGACTTTCGTGTCTTTTCATCTCGGAATATTGAAGCAGTTCATCTACGGACTGAGAAGAAAGAGAATATTTGTTTTGTATAATATCTATTATCAATTTTTTTTCTTCATCTGAAAAATCACCGTCGGCACGGGCAAGCTCAATAAACAAAACACAGGTTGCCGTCTGGATTTTTTCATCCTTGCTCATGTTATGTTTTTCGTTATCTTTTATTTCAGGAGATAACAGAGCCTTTAAATATTCGAACATTCAATTAAAATTTTATTATAAAATGTGTTAATTAAAGATATTCTTTATACGGTAAAAAATCATTATGTTTTTCCTTTAGATTTATAAAAATAAATACAATTGAAATACTTACGGAAATTATACGATTGGGTCTTGTCGTGGGCGGAAACTCCTTACGGGGCAATTGCGCTTTTTATTTTAGCCTTTGCGGAATCTTCTTTTTTCCCGATTCCCCCGGATGCATTATTAATAGCTCTTATTTTAGGCGTAAGAAAAAAAGCCTTTAAGTTTGCCCTTATTTGCACAATAGGTTCAATCAGCGGGGCTGTTGTAGGTTATTTAATCGGACATTATTTATGGTGGGCACCGAACAATGAATTTTCATCTCTCGCGGGATTTTTCTTTTCCAACTTTCCCGGATTTACTAAAGAGATGTTTTTCAGAATACAGGAGCTTTACAATCAATTTAATTTTTGGATAGTTTTTACAGCGGGATTTACTCCGCTTCCCTATAAAGTCTTTACTGTAAGCGCGGGAGCTTTCAATATAAATTTCCCTTTATTTATTATTGCATCAATTATAGGCAGGGGAGCGCGTTTCTTTTTGGTCGCAGCTTTAATTTGGAAATTCGGACCGCCCATTAAAAGTTTTATTGACAAGTATTTTAATCTTCTTGCAATAATTTTTACTCTTTTGTTAATCGGTGGATTTATACTAATTAATTATATGGTTTAACTCAGTAGAGTAAGGTAAGTGACTAATCTAATATAAAAGACAAAGTATAAAAAGAATAAATTCCCGATTTTTTAAAAACATCGGGAATTTATTAAAGCTTCTTGAATTTAACATCTTTCGTTTTTCGTCTTACATACTCAGATACCCAATCTCAACCAAACATTCTTTAATAGTATTAAAAGTATTCTTAATATCATTGTCCAAACCGATTGACATTCTTACCAATCCGGGACTTATGCCGATTTCTTTTTGTTCTTCTTCTGGAATCTCGGATGAAGTACTGTGTCCCGGTGAGCTGAACAAAGTCTTAAAATAACCCAAACTCACAGCCATATAACCGACTTTTTTTTCCTGCATTTTCGTCATCAGCTTTTGTGCATTTTCAAGTGTTTCTAAATCCAAAACCATCATACCGCCAAATCCAAAGCCATGATTTTTTAATTTAATTAAAAGCTCGTGCTGTTTGTGAGATTTTAATCCGGGGTAATAAATTTTAACGCTGAGTTTCTCAAGATTATTTGCAAGATATTGAGCATTGTGACTGTGCTGTTTCATTCGAATATGGAGTGAATGTAAATTCTTTAAAATGCTTGCGGCTCTGAAGCTGTCCAAAACCGGGCCCAAAAGCATTGTTGTACCGCTTGTTACGTCTGTAAGTGAATCAATGAAATCTTTTGATGCACAAATACATCCGGCTACACAATCACTTGTTCCGTTTATAAATTTAGTCATGCTGTGCACAACAATATCAACACCCAGTTGTTTTGGTGTAATAATCATCGGGCTGAACGTGTTGTCTACCACCAATTTAATATTATGTTTTTTTGTAATCTTACTCAGCTCCGGAATGTTTGCTATTTCAAGCAACGGATTGCTTACGCTTTCGCAGTAAACAGCTTTTGTTTTTCCGCTTACTGCTTTTTCAACTTCCTCAAGATTATTTGTGTTGACAAACTTTACTTTAATCCCAAGTTTTGGAAGATAATTTTTGAACAGCGCGTAAGTACCGCCGTAAATAGTATGGCTTGAAATTACTTCGTCGCCTGTATTACAAAGCTGCAAAATAGTTGAGCTTATTGCAGCCATACCGGAAGCAACAACCTGCGCCGTTTCCGTGTCTTCCATTCTTGCAAGCGCACCGGAGAGTTCTTTGTTAATCGGGTTCCAGTGTCGGGAGTATAAAAAACAACCTTCAATTTCGTTTTCAAAAATTTCTTCCATTCTTTTCGGGTCTAAAAAAGTATATGTTGAAGAATCTGTAATGGAAGGATTAACCCCCCCGTATTCACCGAAAACCAGATAATTTTGTAATGCTTTTGCAGGGTCAAATTTCATTTTAAATACCTCTTTAATAATAAATTTTCATAATCTTTTATTTTTTATATTTAAACTTATTTATATCAAATTCGGCAAACAAATTTTGTAGTGTCATCCCGGTTTCGAAGAAGACCGGAATCTAACTTGCAAAGGAGATTCCGTCATACGACGGAATGACTTATAAATATGACTAATAATTTAAAAGGATTTTTATGCTAAACACATTATTATTTTTAGTTTTGTTATTTTCAGCAAATAACGTGAACGAAGTAAAAGAAATTGACAAACTTTTAACAAAGTGGCATAACGCAGCAGCGGTTGCGGATGCAGAAACATACTTTGGCTATCTTGCAGAAGATGCTATATTTTTAGGTACTGATGCCAAAGAGAGATGGACAAAAGGTGAATTTAAAAAATGGGCTGAACCATACTTTAAAAGAAAATCCGCATGGAAAATTTACGCGACAGAAAGAAATATTTATTTGTCAAATGACAAAACGTTTGCGTGGTTTGACGAAGTACTTGTTGCCGGCTTCGGTCCGGCAAGAGGCTCCGGTATTTTAATTAAGATAAAAGACGGATGGAAAATAAAACATTACAATCTTGCAATGACAATACCGAACGAAATAGTAAAAGACGTAAAACTGATGGTTGAAAAGCAGTTGAATAGTGAACTGAAATAATTTTTTAGATTCCCGATATCTTGTGGAACATCCGGCTTGACGGAAAGATATCGGGAATCTTTTAAGATAAAAATTTTAAAGTAATTCCTTTACCCTTTTATAAATATTATCTGTTGTAAACCCATAATTTTCAAAAATGGTTTTATATGGAGCTGATGTGCCAAATCTCTCAATACTGATCGAGAGACCTTCATCCCCCACATATTTTTCCCAGCCTTGTTTTACTCCGGCTTCAACAGAGAGTTTTGCCTTTATGTTTTTTTGTAAAACACTTTCTTTATATTCTTCACTCTGTGCTTCAAAAATTTCCCAACTCGGAAAGCTCACAACCCTTGTACCAATTCCTTCAGCTTCTAATTTTTCTGCAGCATTTAAAATCAGTTCTACCTCTGAACCGGAAGCCATTAAAATTATTTTTAAATCGTTTTCACTTTCTTTTAAAATATAAGCGCCTTTTAATAAATTATCGGCACTTGCATATTTGTTTCTGTCAAGCACAGGCAGTTTTTGTCTTGTTAAAATTAAAGCAACCGGGCTTCCTTTGTGTTCAATTGCCGCCTGCCATGCGTAAACGGATTCATTTGCATCTGCGGGACGAATTACAACAACATTAGGTATTGCTCTAAGTGCAGCAAGATGTTCTACAGGCTGGTGCGTAGGTCCGTCTTCTCCAAGCCCGATGCTGTCGTGTGTGAAAACATAAATCGGTCTAATTTTGGATAGAGAAGCAAGGCGTATTGCAGGACGCAGGTAATCGGAGAAAACTAAAAACGTTGCACCGAAAGGAATAACTCCGCCGTACATTGCCATCCCGTTTAAAATGCTTGCCATTCCGTGCTCGCGTATTCCGTAATGTATGTTTCTTGCACCGTAATTTTCTTTTGACATACTTTCGTAATCATTCATATATGTATTTGTAGAAGGATGAAGGTCAGCTGAACCGCCAAGCAATGCCGGAAGTGTTTCTGCAATTGCATTCAAAGTTTTACCGGAAGAAGACCTTGTTGCAATGGGTTTTTCATCGGCATTAAAATGAGGCAGATGTTTCTTCCATTCATCTCCGTAATTACCGTTCATTAAATCTATAAATAGTATTGCTTCTTCGGGATATTTGTCTTTGTACTCTTTAAAAAGATTATTCCATTCGTCTTCTTTTTCTTTTCCTATTTCAATAACTTCTTTAAATAAATCTTTTACTTCATCGGGTACATAAAAACTTTTATCCTCGGGCCAGTTCAAATTCTTTTTAGTAAGTTTTATTTCTTCATCACCCAAAGGAGAGCCGTGTACACCGGAGGTATCCTGCTTATTCGGACTTCCGAAACCGATGTGTGTATTGCAAATAATAAGTGAAGGTTTACCTGTTTCGTTTTGTGCTTTGGTGATGGCATCGTTTAATTCTTCAAGATTATTTACATCACCTACATTTAATGTTTGCCAACCGTAAGAAGAAAATCTCTTTTCAATGTCTTCAGAAAAAGTAAGAGAAGTTGAACCGTCTATTGAAATGTGGTTGTTATCATATAAGAATATAAGCTTGCCCAATTTTAAATGTCCGGCGATTGAAGCCGCTTCATGAGAAACCCCTTCCATTAAATCGCCGTCGCTGCAGATACCGTAAATAAAATGATTTAAAATTTTAAAACTTTCTTTGTTGTATTGTGCCGCAAGATGTTCTTCTGCGATTGCCATTCCAACGGCGTTTGCAAATCCCTGTCCTAAAGGTCCCGTAGTTGTTTCAACGCCTGGAGTCTGTCCGAACTCGGGGTGCCCGGGAGTAATGCTTTTCCACTGGCGGAAATTTTTCAAGTCTTCCATTGAAACATAATATCCGCATAAATGAAGTATTCCGTATAAAAGCATACTGCCGTGTCCGGCGGAAAGAATAAACCTGTCCCTGTTCAACCACTCCGGGTTTTCAGGGTTGTGATTCATAAAATTTTTGTAAAGTGTATATGCAATCGGCGCACATCCCATCGGCATTCCGGGGTGCCCTGAGTTTGCTTTTTGTATGGCATCGACTGCTAAAAACCTTAAAGTGTTTATTGCTTTTTGATTGAGTTCATTTGTTGTCGTGGACATTTATTTCTCCGAATGAAAAAAATATTTTTGTAGAAGGACATTTTAAATATATTAAAAAATGTAGATGAAATTTATGTAAGAAATCATTTTTTGGGTTTAGGTTTTATGTTGGCTTTTGTAACAAGGTAAACTCCAAAAATTATTAAAGCCATTCCTACTAAATGAAGCGGGAAGAATGCTTCTCCGTCAATAATTCCCCATAATACAGCGACAATCGGTATCAAATAAGTAACCGATGTAGCCGAAACAGCAGAGGTTGTTTGTATGAGCCTGTTGAACAATATTAGTGCGAATGCCGTGCCCACAGCTCCCAAGATGAAGACCGCACCCAAGGACATCCATGCATCGCCCGAGTTTTGGAATTTCCCAAAGAAATCAGTTGTAAACAAATAAGCTATTGCAAAAGGTGCGATTGTAAAAATGGAAATAGAAGTTAATACCTTCGGGTTAAATTCCGATAATTTATACTTAATTACATTGGCGCTTATTCCGTAACAAATAGTTGCCGCAACTACAAACAAAGCATAAAAATTCATCGAATGCAGTTCACCGGAAGAACCCACGAAACTTAAGCCCGCTGAACCTATAAGTCCTATAACCAACCCGAGAAATTCACCCCAGTGCAGTTTGCTTTTAAAAGCAATTATGCCCACAACCAGAGTAAACATGGGCGTTAAAGAATTAAGCACTCCCGTCAGTCCGCTTTCAAGACCTGTTTCGGCAATTGCAAATAAAAAAGCCGGAAACAAATTAGCCGTAAGTCCAACAATAAAAAGAAATTTATACTGTTTTAAATTTATGGATTTTAATCTTGGCAGGGCAATCGGCGCTAATACTATAAAAGCAAAAATCATTCTAAGTGCGCCTACTTGTCCTGCAGAAAAACCTATAAGAGCTTTTTTAATTAATATAAAAGAACTGCCCCAAATAATTGAGAGAGTAGCCAATATTATGATTGATAAATATTTCGGATTTTTTAACATCTTGCTCATTTACAAATTAAAAAGCCGAAAGGTGTAAAACTTTCGGTCTGCAAATTTAGGCATAGAATATTTAAAATAAAGTAAAATTTTTAATAAAAAAACCCCGAGCGCACAGAGTGCTCTGAGGTTTTAAAAAGGTTAAGAATAATTACTAATCGTATGTTTCGCTTACGTCTGTATGGGTTACCGCTTCAACACCCACAAGTCTGCGCAGAGTGTTTTTTAATTTCATCAATTGAATAAACAGGTCGTGTTCGGGTACTACGTTTTCCGCGTGCATAGGACTTTTAAAATAGAAAGAAAGCCATTCCTGAATTCCTTTCATATTACTGCGCTGTGCGAGGTCCATAAATAAAATGAGATCAAGCACAATAGGTGCGGCAAGTATGGAATCTTTACACAAGAAATCTATTTTTAATTGCATTGGATATCCCAGCCAGCCGAAGATGTCAATATTATCCCATCCTTCTTTATTGTCGCCGCGAGGGGGATAATAATTTATTCTAACTTTGTGATAATGGTCTTTGTAAAGGTCGGGATATAATTCGGGTTGCAATATGGAATCCAAAACGGATAACTTGCTTACTTCTTTTGTTTTGAAAGAATCGGGATCGTCCAATACTTCGCCGTCCCTGTTACCCAAAATGTTCGTCGAAAACCAGCCGCTAAGTCCCAGCATTCTTGCTTTGAGCATCGGTGAAATTACAGTCTTCATTAAAGTTTGACCTGTTTTAAAATCCTTGCCAGCAACAGGTACGTTTTGCTTTTCGGCAAATTCCATTAACGCCGGAGTATCAACAGAAAGATTTGGCGCGCCATTAATGTAGGGAACACCTTCTGCTATTGCAGCGTAAGCGTATAGCATACTCGGCGCAATGTTTTCGGCATTTTCTTTCATTGCTTTTTCAAAAACTTCCAAGCTTACAAGGTCGTCTTCAACGGGGAGGTAAATCTCTGTTGATGCACACCAGATCATAACAAGTCTTTCAACTTTATTGTCTTCTTTAAATTTGCGTATGTCAGCTCTTAGCTGTTCCATTAAATCGTATTTTGTTTCTCCGGATTTTGTAAATGAAGGTTTTAAATTCACAACAAATTTTTGTTCGAACACAGCAGCCATCGGTCTTATTTCGCTTAACTCTTCCTTTACTTTTAGAAGATCTTTTTCATTTAACACTTCTGCATCCATTGCAGATTCAAAACAGTTCTCATCTCTTACATCCCAACCGCCAAAAGCCAGATCATTCGTATCAGCCAGCTGGACAAAGTCTTTAATTAATGGGAACTTATTCTCACTTCTATCTCCCACGCGTATAGTAGCCATTTGTGTAAGCGAGCCGATTGGTTTTGCATCATTTTTATTAGTTGCTAATGTACCGGCTAAAAAAGTTGTAGATACGGCACCGTTCAACCCTACAATTAAAACTCCTAATTTTCCTGACGGATCCTTTATTTCGTGTTTCATCGTTTTACCTTAATTAGTTTTTTAATAGAAAATTCAAATTAATCGATATTTAATTTATTGATAATATTATTTAATTCCTTAATATCTTTTATAATAAAATCAGCTGCAGAAATATCATCCGGTTGTGTCCAGCTTTGTACATTTAACCAGGCGGTTTTACAGCCGAGTTTTTTTGCCGGGGCAATGTCCCTTTCGTATGAATCACCAACTGCCAAAGTATTTTCGGCTTTTGTGTTTAATTCGTCTAAGGCAAGTTTAAAAATTCTCTCATCCGGTTTTCTTATTCTCACCGTTGTTGAATCAATTATTGAATCGAAATATTTGTCGATGTTCAAACTTTTCAAAACACTTTTTATATTTCCGTAAAAATTTGAGACAAGAGAATATTTAATCTTACCTTTAAAGTTATCTAAAACACTTACCGCATCGTTAATACATTTAACAACGTATTTGCAGCAGGTTTCAGAGATATCCGAAGCAACAACACCCGGAGAGTTATAAAATTTGTAACCTTTCTTTTCAGTTAAATAACTGAGCTGTAAATAAGATTGTTTTTGAAGTGTTGAGAAAAGGTCATCGCTTTCTAAAACGGTTTCATACATTTTGGGTTCTGCTTTTACATAAGCTTCGTTGAAATCATTAATGTCAATACCCAAGCCAGCCTTTTCGTATGTCATTCTAAATTGTTCGCTCCAGTGAATTCCGTTTGTGTCAAGTGTGCCCCCAAAATCAAAAATAACAGCCTCAATCATTTGTTATCACCGGATATATATTCAAGTAAATCTTTTTTACCTTCTTCTTTTTTTTCTTTTTTAACACCGTTAAATTGAATGAGTATTAAGCCGATAAGTATCCAGAAAAACTCTCTTGCTCTGTTAATAATGCCGATATAAATTCCAATGCCTGCCGATAATTTTACACTGTCCAAGACCAAATACAGACTGCCTTCGCGTGTCCCCAATTCAAAGGGCATAAAGAAGAAAATGTTAATAATTAAAGATGAACCAGCGCTTATATAAAAAGCTTCCATAAAAGAAATATCCATCCCTATTGCCTTTAGAATGAAAAGGAACTCCAAGGAACCCACCATTCTTGAAAGATAATCCAAAACAAGGGCTGAATAAAAAGCATTTTTTCTGTTGTTAAATAAGTGCTTTATTTCTTCATCAATTTTCATTAGTGAATTTTCTTTCGGTTCTAATTTTTTCTTTAATTTTTTTAACAAAGGTATTTTTGCAATAGAATTAATGAGTGATTCAAAAATACCGCGTTTGTGCCTTCTAAAAACGAACCAAATAAAAACGGATAAAATAATCAAAGCCACTTCAAGAATAATTTTTAATTCAGTTGAAAGCGGCAATAGAATCAAAGCACAAAGAATTGCCGTTACCCAAAAGAAAAAATGCGAAAGAAAATGAAGCATTGTATATAAAATAACAGATGAGACCGCAGAGTTAGTGCCAATAGGTTTTTTAAGCATTAAAATTCTGTACGGCTCTCCGCCAAGATTTACAAAAGGGGTAACATAATTAATGGCAAAACCGCTTATTGTAATCTTCAGAACTTCAATGAACGGAACATTCTTTTGTTTAGCATCAATAACATAATACCACGCCCAGGCATTCATATAATAAACAAGACCCCAAATGCCCACGACGGGCACAAACCACCAGCCGGTCTTTTTTACGTTTGAAATTATGTTGTCAAGCCCGAAATCGTTAATAAGGTAGGAGAAAACAGCAAGCCCTATAATAAAGAATAATGTTTTTGTATACTTATTCATCTTATTAAAGCGAGATAGTTTTTCCTTTTTCTGCGGACAAATAACATTTGTTCAATAAATTTATTGAATCAAATGCTTCTTCAATTGAATCCCCGGTTCTTTTATTGTTGTTTATATTTGAAATAAATTCTTTAATCAATGAAATATACAAAGAAAAATAATGTGCTTTATCCGATGCATCGGGAACGGTAATCTGATGTTCTTTTCCGTTTAAGTTTTTTTGCAAGTTTGTTTTGCCTTCATAATTAAGACTTCCGATACTGGAAATAATTCTTGCATTATTAACTCTTTTATCGGCTCCCCAGGTTAAAGTTATTTCGGCGACAGCTTTTTCAAATTCAAGCATTATTATTGCCGTGTCTTCTACAGGATAATTGCTGTGATTTAAATTATAGACTTTTGCAGTTACGCTTTTGGGTTTACCGAGCAGCCATTGCGCAAGATAAAGGTAATGAATACCCGAATCAGCTAATATGCCGCCTCCGCTAACACTTTTATCGGTACGCCATAACGGATTAAAATTTGTTCCTCCCGGGTCGGCTTTAAGTCTGAATACATTAAACTGCAGAATTGAATTTGCATCTCCGTTTTCAGAAATTAAAAAGTTTTTAAAGTTCTGCCAAATAGGGGAATATCTGTACTGATGGCAGGGCATAAAAACTTTATCATAATCTTTTAAAAGTGAATATGTTTTTTCGGCTTCGGCTAAATTAAGTGTAAAGGGTTTTTCGCATAAAATGTTTACGTTGTGATTCATTCCTTCTTTAATTAAGCCGGAATGAAATTTCGGTGGAGCGGTTATATCAATAAAATTAATTTCTTCGTTTGCAAATAATTCATCCACAGAAGAATAAAAATTTAATTCGGGATGATTCTTTTTTCCATCTTCTCTGTTTGTCTCCAACGGTTCCACAACCGAAGAAAGTATTACATCGTTTCTTAGTTCTTCATTTTGATATGCTTTAAGGTGGCTGTTCTGTGCTATCTTTCCAAATCCTATTATTGCGCCCCTCAGCATTTACGCAGCCTCCGTATGAGCATTAGTGTACTTGAGAAGTTCTTTGCTTGTTTTTTCATGTCTTAAAACAAAGTAAACAAGTAGAAGATTTAATATTATCAATTCAAATAAAAAATAATAAAGTACATTAGCGTAAAATATTGTAATAAAAAGAACTATCATTCTTGTGTTTGTAGTTAGGATATTACCATACTTCAAAAGTGGTTTGTTCAATTTTTTGTATTCATCTTTTAACCATCCGGGAAGATTGCCTTTATATTTTTCCTGTACGTTTTTATATAGTTTTCTTATTGACTTGGAAAGTGATTCCTGCTGAAATGTATAATTGATATAAACTCTAAGCAAAAACTTCTTTCCGAAATTCTTTAACCAGTTATAATTTTTATATTTTTCCTGCATATCTTTTGCTTCGTCAATAATGGCTATACCGTCACCGTAAACAAAATAGAGGTAAAAATTCCTGTAGTATTCCGACATTGCGCTTTGATAAGAATGACTTAAGCCGGATATCAGAGCAATTAAAAATATAAATGGTGTTCCTCCGTTAAGTAAAAATCTTGCACAAAGATGAAGATAGATGCTGATAAACATGAAATTACCAGCCACGCCATCCAGTATTTTTCCGTAACGAGAATGTATATTTGTCATTCTTGCAAGCTGTCCGTCTGCGCTGTCCATAGTTTCAGCCAGTACAAGAAGAAGCACACCTATTAAATTTAATTTTACATTATTATAAAAGAATAAATGTCCGGCTGATACGCCAAAAAGAATACTCGTTACAGTTATTACATTGGGTGAAAAACCGACTTTTTTTGAACCGATTGCCATCAAATAACCAAAGGGACGGTAGAAAAATCTATCAAGAATTTCTTCAGTGTCCTTTGATTTAAAAGTATCCTGAATTTTAGAGCTGATCTGAGACATAACTAAACGCCCTCTCCATTATTGAAATACCTTCTTCTGCTATTTCTTCATTAATGATAAGTGGGGGATAAATCCGTATATCTGGGTTGTAGCCCATTATTATCAATCCTCTTTTTAAGCATTCGTGGAAGAACATTTCAGTATATTTTTTATCAAGTTTTTCTTTAGAATCTTTTCCTTTTACTAACTCAACACCTATCATTAGTCCTTTTCCTCTAACTTCACCGATGATAGGAAATTTATCTTTTAATTCGTTTAATTTTCCCGTCATAAATTCACCGACTCTTCGGGAGTTTTCAACAAGACCGTCGTCAATAATTGACTTTAATGTTATATAAGCAGCTGTTGATGCAAGCGGGTTTCCTCCGTAACTTGAAGAACTTCCGCTCGGGTTTCCGAATGGTTTTGCAAAAATTATCTCTTCCCTTGACATAACTCCAGTCATCGGGAATCCGCCGCCAAAGCCTTTACCTATTGTAATAATATCCGGTACTATATCTTCGTGTTGTGTTCCGAACATTTTTCCGGTTCTTCCGAAGCCCGTAATCATTTCATCACAAATTAAAAGTGCGCCGATTTCTTCGGCTAATTTTTTCAACTCTTTTAAAAATCCCGGAGCCGGTACAACGTTGCCCGCCGTACCTTGAATAGGTTCCACAATAATTGCGGCGATGTTGTTTGTAGTTTCAAATCTTATTTTATTTTTAATGAATTCAACGCAATCAAAATTACACTCAGGAAAAGTAGTGTTTAACGGACAGTGTCTGCAATCGGCGTAAGGTGTATTATAAATGCCTGCCGGCAATGGACCCAAGCCTGCTTTGAAGTTATCGCCTAAAAGTCCGAGAACACCCATTGTTTTGCCATGAAATCCGTTCCAAAAACCGATAAATTCTGTTTTCTTAGTATATGATTTAGCCATTCTAAGCGCAGCTTCAACTGCTTCCGCACCGCCGCTGTAAAACTGGCTGCGTGTTAAATCTCCTATAGCATTTTCTGCTAATAGTTTTGTCAGTTCTACCCTGTTTTTTGAAGTAAAACTGCCGACGTGAATATTGTCGATTTGTTCTTTCATATATTGTGAATAAGCAGGGTGGTTGTAACCAAGACTTGCAACACCAACACCCGCAAAAAAATCAATAAACCTGTTTCCGTCAACATCTTGTACAATGCAGCCGTCGCCTTTTTCAATTGCAATTTTTGAACGTGTTGCAATCGTTTGAATTCCAGGTGCTATGTAATTTTGTTCTTCGTTAAAGTATTCTCTTGAATGTGGACCCGGTATTTCAGTAATAACCGAGGCTAAATTATTTGCTGTAATATTATTTGTTGACATATTTTTCCGCCATATTATAGATTAATTTTGCAATATGCTTACTGGCTTCATCACGTACCGGGGCAAAGCTCGGCCAATCGTTCATATCTATTATAGATATTTTCCCTTCGGGTGAAATTATTGCATCTCCTCCATAAATTGAAAGTCCGAGTATCTCTGCTGATTTAGAAGCCAATTCTTTTAATTTATTTTTATCAAAATCCGTATGATATTTTCCGTTAAGATAATACCAGTTAAAAAATCCGCTGTCTTGGACGGCGTAAAACTTTATTACGTCACCTTCTAAGTGTTCCTGAAGTATAGCTTTTTTAATGCTTCTTCTGCAGAATTCCTTTAAAACATTATTCCTTTCGCCTTCGCTGTATACCAAGGTTACATCTTCTCTGTGTACGGCGTGTACACCTCCTCTTTTAACCCAATATTTACTAGAATTAAAATCCGGTAGTTTACTTTCATCTTCACAGGGAATTTTAATTATAATACTTTGCGGGAAAGGAATACCGTTATCAGGCAGTAGAGTTACCATGTTGGTTCTGTAACAATTAATAACTGATTTAGGTGAGTTAACAACAAAGGCGCCGTTATTTTCTATTTCAAGAAGTTTTTCAATTGCTTCCGGCCCTTGAACCATGGAAAATATTAATTGTTCTTTAAATGAAGTGTTCAATACTTCTCTTTCACCGTATATGCTTACTTCAACACCAAGTTTTTTTAATTCTTCAGCGGTTGCTCGAATTATTAAAGAATCATTTTCCACGTGGTTGGGCGAATAATCGGCTTGTCTTGAAATACCGGCTAATCTAAAGCTCATTTTCTTCTCCATAAATTAGAATACCGAAAATTGCACATAATTTTCAGGATGCTCTTTTAAATCTTTTATAAGAGCATTCAAATCAAAAATAAGTGAATTAAACTGCCTGTACATTTTAGAATCATTAAACAATCCGCCAACCATTGTAGAGTCGCTGTTTTCTGTTTTAGATAAAAGATTATCAAATCTATCAGAAAGTGAATTTACTTTGTTGTAAAGAATGTCACTTGAAAGAAGTTTACCCAAAGTACCTTTACCGTCTTTTAGAGAATCAGTAATTCCACTTAAATTATAAGAAAGAGAGGATAAATTATCGTAAAGTGTTTCATCATATGCCAATTTACCGATCGATCCTTTTTTATTTACAATTGCATCAGTAATTGAAGCTAAATTTCCAAGAACACTTTCCAGGTTATTTAAAGCCGTTGTATTATTTAAAAGGCGTCCTAAACTTCCTTCACCGTTAGTGATTTTTTCAGTAATAGCATTTAAATTTTTCATCGTGCTTGCAATATCATCCAGCAGGGGGTTCATTTTATCTGCAAAAGATTCAAAGCTTAGAGTTGGTTTTACTCTTAAAAAATCATTGTCCTCAAGAGGTTTTTGTCCTTTCTGTCCCATTGAAATATCAACGGTCATATCTCCCAAGAGTCCTATTGTTTTAAGCATTGCATATGATTTAACGGTTATAATAGGTTTGTATTTTTCGGGGATCTTTATTCCCGCAATTACACCGTTAACATTGTTTCTCCTTGAAAATTCAAATGATTCCACACTGCCCACCTTCATTCCGCCGAGAGAGACCAATGAACCTTTGTTTAGGCCCTGAATATTGGAAAGAAAAATGTTTAACCTGTATGTAGATGTAAATGCATTGTTTTCTGAACCGACCATAAAGAGAAATATAAAAAGAACAACAAGCCCCAAGAAAACAGTTATTCCCACTTTTAAATTTCTCACTGTTAATTTTTTATTATTCATTTAAATATAAATATAGTTTATAAATTTTTACTTTTTAATAAAGCTGCATCTTGATAAACTTCATAAAAGAAATCTTTTACAAATTTGTTTTCTGAACGCAGCATATCGTGGACAGTTCCTGTGTCGACCAAGGTACCCTCGTTAATAACCGACAAGGTATCTCCAATTGAAATTGCATCGTTTAAAATATGTGTTACAACAACAGATGTTGCCCCTTGTTCGCTGACTCTTTTTATTAAATCTAATATAGATTTTGAATTGATAGGGTCTAATCCAGTTGTCGGCTCGTCATAAAAAATAATTTCAGGGTCAAAAGATAAGGCTCTTGCAATTGCCACTCTTTTTTTCATACCGCCGCTAAGCTGATCGATGCATATTTTTTCTGTACCTTCAAGATTTATAAATGATAAAATCTCGGACACTTTGTTTTTTATTAATGAATTATCTATACCTCCGTGTTCTTTAAGAAAATATGATACATTTTCTTCAACGGTAAGAGAATCAAACAAAGCATTACCTTGAAATACAACTCCCATCTTACGCCGTATTGGCAACATTTCAAATTCGCTTAATTTTGAAATATCTTGTTCTCCGATAAAAACACTTCCTGAATCAGGCTGCCAAAGACCGAGCATTATTTTTAATATTGAGCTTTTACCTGCACCGCTTGGACCTAAAATAATTGCAACTTCTCCTTTTTTTATAGATAGAGAAGTATTGTCAAGTATCTTTTTATCTCCAAAAGCAAGACTTACATTTTCTAATCGTATCATTTTCTTATAACAATTCCCAAACGACTTTTGTAAATACAAAATCTAAAACTAAAACAATCAGAGAAGAAACAACCACAGCATTTATAGTATTTTTACCCAATGCAGAAGTGCCTCCTCTAGTATTAAATCCATAGAAACAACTTATTGTTGCAATAAAATATGCAAACAAAATTGGTTTTGCAAAACCGACAAAAATATCTTTTAATAATAATGATGAAACAGCAGAATGCCAGAAAAAAGATGTATCAACATGAAGAGAAAGTTTTGTTACGATCATTCCGCTTAATATACCGCTTATATCTGCTATTGCTGTAAGCGGAAGAAACATTACCATAGCAGCAATTGTTCTCGGCATAACAAGCTTAAGAATAGGACTTGTTCCAAATGCTCTTAGGGCATCTATCTGTTCACTTATCTGCATAGAGCCCAACTCGGAGGCATTTTTTGCACCTGTTCTTGCTGCAAGAAGCAGCCCTGTTATTGTCGGACCAAGTTCCCTAACCATTCCCAGTGCAACAGTTCTACCGACTAAAGTTTTTGCACCAAATAAATCTAATTGGTGCCCTGTTTCAAGCGCCAAGATAATTCCCATAAAAACGCCGCCTAAAAGAACCAATAAAAAAGCCTGTGAACCAACTAAATACATTTCATTAACAGCATCTCTTTTACACTTGTTTATCAACTTTATTGAAAGAAAAAGTTCCTTCAACATAAGTGTATATTCTTGTAACAGTAATATTTTTTTCTTAAATGTTATAAAAGATGTTTCCATTTAATTGCCGGCAATTGTTAATTTGTTTAAATATTCCTCTGCTTCAGCCAAATCTTTTAAATGGTCTACATCAATCATTTTTGAAAAAGGATATGCTTTTAGTTGATAGTTATTTAACAACAATTGTTTTAAAAAATTTCTAAGTCTCATTATGTTGTTATTTACAGCCTCTTCCATAACGGTAAAAACATCCGAATTAAAAAAATAAATTCCCCCGGTTGCATATTTATGGCTATCAGCTTCATCGTGAAAACTTATTATTTTCATATTCTCATCGTTTTCAATACAAAGGGGTTTTTCGTCATCAATAAAATCCGTTACGGCCAAAACCCCGTCAAAATTCTTTTCTTTTTTTGCATCAGTTAAAAACTTTTTAAATTCATCTTCATCAAAAATAGAATCAACCGTTGTTAAACAAAATGGTTTTCCTTTTAGTAATGGAGTTAACGAAAAAAAACTATGTAATGAACTTGGAGTAGATTTTTTAATAAGATTAAATGGGATTTTAAACTCCCTGTTATTGATATAATCGTGTACATCTTTTGATTCTTCATTAACAATGCAATTAATTGAATCTACATTATTATCTTCTGCAATTTTAAAAAGTCTTTCTAACAAAGGTATGCCATTAACTTTTACCAACGGTTTGGAAACATTTATGTCTTCCTTTTTTAGTCTCGATCCTTCGCCTGCAGCAATTATTCCAAAATTCATTTATTCATATCTTATTTTATTTTCAATTTTCATAATAGAGTCCTTTTTTTTCTAAACGATTATCATCTTAAATCTTTTAAAAAAAAGAACGGCTTTAAATTTATCAATCTTTTATATAATTAAAAAGTATTAAAACTATTTAAAAAAGTTAGTGTCCTATATCATTTTTT
>CAZTZZ010000006.1:0-23319 GCA_964617905.1 uncultured Ignavibacteriaceae bacterium
GGCGCGTTCGTCTAGTGGCTTAGGACGCCGCCCTCTCAAGGCGGAGATCACGGGTTCGAATCCCGTACGCGCTACAAAATCGAATAATAAATTTAGACCTAAATTGTATTTCGTCTATATATTAAAAAGTCAAAAAGATTTTACTTATTATTATGGTTCAACGAAAGATATATCCAAAAGATTAGAAACTCATAACTCTGGTAAGGTCAAATATACTAAGGGACATCTACCCTATAAATTACTTTACTTTGAAGAATTTTCTACTAGAAAAGAAGCAATGGAAAGAGAAAGATATTTTAAAACGATTGATGGATATAATTGGCTAAAATTAAATAAAATTATTTAAAATATAGAGATCACGGGTTTTCCCGAAGGGATTCCTATGGAAGAATCCCGTACGCGCTACAAAATATTTTTATGTGCAAATTATTAAAAACAACAGAAATGTATTATGCATATATTTTAAAAAGCCAAAAAGATTTTACTTATTATTATGGTTCAACGAAAGATATATCCAAAAGATTAGAAACTCATAACTCTGGTAAGGTCAAATATACTAAGGGACATCTACCCTATAAATTACTTTACTTTGAAGAATTTTCTACTAGAAAAGAAGCAATGGAAAGAGAAAGATATTTTAAAACGATTGATGGATATAATTGGCTAAAATTAAATAAAATTATTTAAAATATAGAGATCACGGGTTTTCCCGAAGGGATTCCTATGGAAGAATCCCGTACGCGCTACAAAATATTTTTATGTGCAAATTATTAAAAACAACAGAAATGTATTATGCATATATTTTAAAAAGCCAAAAAGATCAAAGCAATTATTTCGGATCAACTCAAGATTTAAGAACTCGAATTAAAAATCATAACTCAGGGAAAGTAAAATATACTAAAGGACACCGTCCTTATAAACTCCATTATTTTGAAAGATTTAATAAGAGAAAAGAAGCAATAGCTAGAGAAACATATTTTAAAAGTATAGACGGTTATAATTGGTTAAAATTAAAAGGGATTATTTGAATTTAGGCGGAGATCACGGGTTCTCCCGAAGGGACTCCCACGGAGGAATCCCGTACGCGCTACAAGTATTTTATTAAGATAGGAAATAAAATTTAATTGAGATCACGGGTCCTCCCTAAGGGACTCTCACGGAGGAATCCCGTTGCGCTACAACTCCTTTTGTTATGCCTTTAGCACAAATATAATTTATATATTACTATCCATTTGAAAAGATTCGACAAACATATTTTTATCTGCGAAAACAAAAGACCCGACGGACACCCGCGGGGATGCTGCTGTGAAAAAGGCAGTAAAGAAATTAGAGCATTATTAAAAAAAAGATTAACAGAACTCGGTCTTTCAACAAAGGTAAGAGCCAATACTGCCGGATGTTTGGATGCGTGTGAATTTGGAGTAACTGTTTTAGTCTACCCGGAACAAACATGGTATGGTGGTGTAACTTTGGAAGACATTGAAGAGATTATACAGAAGCATATAATAAATAATAATCCCGTAAAAAGATTAATTATTAAAGATAAAAGATTTAATAAAGATGCTGAATGAAGTAAGTAACAGTTATGTCAGAAAAATATTTTCGTTGCTTAAAGATGAATATCCTGAAGTTTTTTGTGCCTTAAATTATCAGACACCTTTTCAATTGCTGGTTTCTACAATACTTTCTGCACAATGCACGGACGAAAGAGTTAATAAAGTAACGGAAGTATTATTTAAGAACTACCATACGCCGCAAGATTTTGTTAAAATACCAATTAATGAGCTGGAAAAATATATATTCTCAACCGGATTTTACAAACAAAAAGCAAAAAGTATAAAAAGCTGTTCAAAAATGATGATTGAAAAATATAACGGTGAAGTGCCAAAGGATTTTGATATGCTAGTTAAACTTCCCGGTGTTGGCAGAAAAACAGCCTCTGTTGTTGCCGGAAATGCCTTTGGTATTCCGGCTATTGCGGTTGATACACACGTTACCAGACTTGCAAATTTACTTGGAATTGCGGATACAACTGATGCTCATAAAATAGAAATTAAATTAAAAAAACTTTTACCGGAAAAAGATTGGGTTAATTCATCACATTATTTGATAACACACGGAAGGAATGTTTGTAATGCTAAAAAACCCAAATGTTCAATTTGCATTTTGAATAATATTTGTCCAAGTTTTAAACCGGAGCTATAAATTAATTTAACATTTTAACGGTGAAATTTATGAATGACATTATGCACGACAGAGAGGCTTGTCTGGATATTCTGAAAGATTACACAAAAAGTGAAAGCTTGTTGAAACACGCATACGCTGTTGAAAGCTGTGTAAGTGCTTATGCCGAAAAATTCGGAGAAGATATCAATTACTGGAGTAACGTGGCTTTGCTTCATGATTTTGATTATGAAAGATATCCTACTGCTGAAGAACATCCCTACAAAGGAAGTGAGATATTAAAAGAAAAAGGATTTGACGAAGAATTCAGGACGGCTATTTTATCCCACGCTGATTATACGGGTGTTGCCAGAGAAACGTTACTTTCAAAAGTTTTATTTGCTTGTGATGAGCTTGCAGGATTTATTACAGCTGTAACTTATGTGCGACCCAGCAAATCTATTGTAGATGTAAAAGTAAAATCCGTTAAGAAAAAATTAAAAGACAAAGGTTTTGCAAGAGCAGTGAGCAGAGAAGATATAATTAAAGGTACGGAAGAATTGCAGATACCTTTAGAAGAACATATTCAATTCTGTATTGACGCTATGAAAAACAACAAAGAACAACTTGGTTTGTAAATAGACAAATTATTAAATAATTATTATTTTAATAATTGTCTTGACTTATTATAAGATAGTATACTAAATTTAGGTACACAATTAAGGAGAATATAAAAAAAGACTTTTGCTACAGAATTAATAATTCATTATTAGATAATATTAAAATACAGATACAAATAAATTATAGTAAAAACAGATTCTAAAGTGAATAGCAAAAAGTTTATATTCTTTTTAATAATACTTACACCCTTTGTATTATTCTCCCAACATGATATAAGAATTTTATCATCGAATACTAATTCTTTAGTATTGGAATTCAAACCAATATACTATGATACGGCTTCAATTAATATCAGCAGCCAAAAATTTACAAAAGCATTATTTGCCGGGGGATATATCCAAAATGCAAACAATTACGGCGAACCTGCAATACCTGTAAAATTTATCAATGTCGGTGTACCTTCTGAATTCGGTAATACAATTGAAGTTTTAAATACGAGCTTTAGGGAGATTAAAGGGGAAATAATTCCGAAACCTGAAATTATAAATGCTAAGAATGTTGATGACAATATTTATAAGAAAAACGAAAAATATTTCAATTATAAAAGCTCTGAAAATATTGTAACATTCGGTGATTACGGGCTGGCAAGAAATTTAAGAACTCAATCAATTATAATTCATCCTGTTAAATACAACGCATTATCAAAAACAATTAAAATATATACAAGAATATTATTTAAGATCAATTTTTCACCTATTCAGAAAATATCATCAAAACCGGCTTCTAATTTATTAGAAGGTGCAATAATAAATTATAATGTTGCAAAAAATTGGGCGCAAAAGAATTTATCTTTAAGAAAATCGATAATCAATAGTGTGCTTTCTAACGGAAGTTGGTCGAGATTCGAGACAAGGACGGAAGGAATTTATAAGATTACGAAAAGTCAGTTAGCATCGCTTGGTATTGATGCAAATTCGGTTGATCCCAGAACGATAAAAATTTATAATAATAGCGGAAAAGTTTTATCAGAAAATTTGAATGATCCTCGTCCTACAGATTTACAAGAGAATGCAATATTTGTCAGTGGTGAGAATGACGGAAAATTTGACGATAATGATTTCATCCTTTTTTATGGTCGAGGAAATAATTTTTGGGAATACAATACGTCCAGAAGAGATTACCATAGATATTTCCATCCGTATTCAAATCCAAATTATTACTGGATTACATCAGGAGGACAAAACGGTAAAAGAGTTACTTCAAAAGTTAGTTTAAATCAAGCAAGTGCGTACGCACAGACAAACTCAGTCGGCTTTGCATCTTGGGAAGAAGATAAAAAGAATATTGCTCAAACCGGTAGAATCTATCTTGGGGATGAATTTACAACATCAAGTCTGGAACATAGTTATACAAATAAATTGGACGGTAGAATTGATTCTTATCCCATTAGCTATACTTACAGATTTGTAAATGCAGCTTCTGATAATTTAACATTGGATGTCTCAGAAAATTCAACAAAAATCTCATCTCAATTTCTTCCAGGATTTGGCTCTGCTCCGTATATAGACGGAAGGGCATATATTAGAAATATTTCTTTTTCTGGTATTCTGCCCGATAATAGGAGTGTGCTTAAATTTACTCTTAATTCTCCATCTTCAATAACAACAACAGGTTTTCTTGATTATTTTGAAATTCGTTATCAAAAAGAATTAAAAGCTTTTAATGATAATTTAATATTTTATTCTAAAGACACTACATCACTCATTCAATATACATTAAATGGTTTCTCTAACTCTAATATTTTTGTTTTCGATGTAACTGATTATGCAAATATTGAAATAGTTACCAATCCCATACAACAGAGCGGCGGACAGTTTATATTTCAGGCAAATGAAACAAAAGATAAAGTCCATAAATATATTGCAACGGGTGATAATAATTATCAATTCAGAGTTATTTCAAATATTAAACAAGTAAATAATTCAAATATTCACGGTATTAGTGAAGGTGCAAAGTTTATTATTATTACTCATAAAAACTTTTTAGAAACCGCCAACAGATTAAAAGAATATAGAATGAATCAATCAAAAATTAGAATGTCTACTATAATTGTGGATATTGATAATATTTATAATGAATTTTCCGGCGGAAATATTGATGTTACAGCTATTAGAGATTTTATTAAATATGCTTTCGATAATTGGACTATAACTCCTGAGTATGTTCTGTTTATGGGTAAAGGTACCTATGATCCTAAAAATGTTGAAGGACTGAATAATAATTTTATTCCCGCAACAGAAACGGTAGAGTCACTATCACTAATACCATCTTTTACATCTGATGATTATTATGTAAAAGTTAACGGCAACGATTCTTTTGTTGACTTGGCATCAGGCAGAATGACTGTTAGAACCATCCAGGAAGCAGATAATATAATTGATAAAATAATTGAGTACGAAAATACTTCTTCAACAGGAATATGGAGAAATTTGATAACTTTAGTTGCCGATGACGGTTTTACATCGAGAACTTTTGAAGGTTCTGAACATACGGCACCATCAGAGATTTTAAGTAATACAATCATACCGTCTTCATTTGACCAAAATAAAATTTATATGGCTGCTTATCCGGTGGAACTTACAAGTGCAGGAAGAAGGATGCCCTCTGTAAATAAAGCAATTATAGATGCGATTAATAACGGCACTTTAATTCTTAACTATGTAGGACATGGTAGTCCCTCACTTTGGGCACATGAAGAAGTGTTTGTTAAAAGTACCACTATTCCTCAGCTTCAAAATAAAAAGTATTTCTTTTTAAGTGCCGCAACTTGTGACTTTGGTTATTATGATATCCCTGATTTTCAAAGTGCTGCAGAAGAATTATTATTCCTTAAAAATGCGGGATGTATTGCCGCATTTACGGCATCAAGATTAGTATATTCTTCACTTAATCATTCTTTAATGTTCCAGTTCTTTAATGATTTATTGAAATCAACAAAAGATACTATGAATATGAGTATTCCAATAGGGAAGGCTAATTTTTTGACAAAACAAATTTTTCACGGCACTAATGATCAAAAATATCATATTCTCGGGGACCCGACTTTACGATTAGTTATTCCTCAGTTTGAAGCAAGTATTGATTCTATTAATAGTCAGAATGTTGCCTCAGCAACAGATATTCAGGTAAAAGCTTTGAGTAACACAAAAATATCTGGTGAAATAAAAAAAGTTGACGGTTCAAATTGGAATGATTTTAACGGTGAAGGCTTATTAACTGTATTTGATTCTGATAGAAATGTTCCTTTGCCTACTATTAATAATTTTCCTATGACTCTACAAGGCGGTGTAATATTTAAGGGAAGAATTTCTATCAATGACGGCAAGTTCTCTACTAATTTTGTTGTTCCAAAAGATATTTCTTATGAAAATAGAAATGGAAAAGTAGTACTTTATTTTACAGGGCAGAATATTGATGGACTTGGATTTACAAATAAAGTTAGAATTGGCGGAACAGACACCAGCACAGTGAATGACGGAAAAGGGCCATCCATCGATATATTCTTCGATAATTTAAATTCCAGAAATAATGCCCTTATAACACCAAATTCAAAACTGATTGTGAAACTTTCAGATAATACCGGTTTGAACACAACGGGAACAGGTATCGGTCACAAATTAGAAGGTATATTAAATGATAATGCAAATACGCCAATTGATTTTACTAACTTTTTTACGAGTGATTTAAATTCCGGAGGTAAAACAGGACAAATTGATTATACATTTAATAATTTGTCGCCCGGTGATTATAAAATAAAAATTAAAGCCTGGGATGTATTTAATAATTTCTCTAGTCAGGAAAGTTTCTTTAGTGTAGTGTCACAAGATAAATTGTTGATAAGAAATGTATTTAACTATCCTAATCCTTTTTCATCAAATACAACCTTCACATTTCAGCAAAATTTAAATACTTTTTTGGATGTTAAAATTAAAATATATACAGTAGCAGGGAGGTTAATAAGAAGAATTGAGAAGAACAATATAAGCGATAAATTTGTAACTGTTGCCTGGAATGGAAGAGACCAGGACGGCGATAGAATTGCAAACGGCACCTATCTGTATAAAATTATTGTTAAAACTGTGGATGGTGCTTTTAATAAGAGTGTTTTAGGTAAATTAGCAGTAATAAGATAGGTATGATTATTGCTACATAATATTGAATGTTGAATATAATACGCAATATTTATAATATAATAACTGTGCTAAAAAAAATGTATCATTTTAGCACTTATAATCGGAGGAAGTATATGAAAAGCTTAATTAAATTGGTAATGATAATTATATTTTTAGGAGTATTACCAAAAGATATTTATGCACAAGGCGGCGAAACAGCTGTTCCATTTTTGTTATTAGCACCGGATTCCAGGTCAGGCGGTTTGGGTGAATCAGGTACAGGTCTTGCTGACAATTCATCAGCTATATATTGGAATCCAGCTGGAATTGGATTTTTAACAGGTCAGGAAGTGAGCATTACTCATAGTAACTGGCTGCCACAATTTAATTTAGACCTATTTTATGATTATTTAACATACAGACAATATGTTGAAAGTCTTAACGGTAGTATTACTGCAAGTATTACATATATGAATTTTGGCGAATTTGTAAGGACAGGACCTGACGATCCTACACCGCTGGGAACATTTAATGCATTTGATGCAGCTCTTACTTTGGGATATGGAACTAAAATAAGTGATAATATGGGCTTGGGCTTTAATTTCAGAGTGATTCACAGCAGGCTGTCTGATCAGCCCACTGCACAGGAACAAGGTAAAGGCACAGCTACATCTATTAGTTTTGATATTGGCTGGATGTGGAGACCCGAAAGTTTTGATGTACCATTATTGGGCGATTTGAGTAAAAGATTCAGTCTTGGAGTAAACCTAAGTAATTTGGGTCCAAAGATAAATTATATTGATCAGGCTCAGGCAGATCCTATACCAACTAATTTAAGAGTTGGTATGGCTTTCCAATTATTCCATAATGATTTTAATTCTTTGATATATACTTTTGATATGAGTAAACTGCTAATTGACAAAGACAGTACAGGGGCAGAAAACTTCTATAAAGCAATTTTTACTTCTTGGAGTAAAAAACCAGTATTCAGATCAATAGATTACTCAATGGGGTTTGAATATACCTACGGAACACCCGGTGATTTCCTATTCTCGTTAAGAACCGGATTCTTCTATGAAGATCCTTCATTTGGTAACAGAAAATTCGTTACTTTTGGGGCCGGTATTCGTTATGATGTTTACGGATTTGATTTTAGTTATATTACAACATCAATTTTCAAAGGCGGGGCAAATCATCCGCTTTCAGATACTCTTAGATTTAGTGTATCAATAGGATGGGGGGGGATTCAGAATAAAACCGTGGGATTGCCTAGAGGGATTTAAGCATTTATGCTAAAATATTTTCTTTCACTATTTTTCCTAATTTTTGGATTGGGCAGCAGTGCTGCCCAATCTAGTATTAATTATACTCTAAATTTTCCGGCAAAACTTTCATCCGGAAATTCTTTTAATTCAGATACTTTAAAAATACTTGCCGTCATGGCTGATTTTCAAGTTGATAAAGATGAAGCTACTTTCGGGGACGGTAAATTTGGAAGTATTTATTCAAAAGATTACGGCAATTCTATCATTGACCCTTTACCCCATGATAAAAATTATTTTGAAAATCATTTAGAATTTGTTAAAAATTATTATTCTCAAGTTTCAAAAAATAAGTTAGTAATAAAGTATAATGTGTTACCTAATATTGTTACTGTTTCAAAAACAATGAGGAATTATACACCGCCGAGAAACTCCGATGATTTCAAAAATCTTGCTGATTTTTCACAAGAAGTTTGGAATCTGGTAAGTATCTCAAATTCCGGAATCGATTTTAGCAGCTACAATATTTTTATTGTTTTTCACGCAGGTGCCGGTAATGAAGTTTCTTTACCCGGGAGCTTGGGTATTGAAAAAGACCTTCCTTCATTATTCTTAAGCAAAAAATCGTTGAAAAAAATATTCGGACAATCATTTGAAGGTTTTTCTTTGAATAATAGCAGCTTTAAGATTCCTAATACAATGATAATGCCCGAAACAGAAAGCAGAGAAAGTCAAAATGTATTAGGGACAACATTGGTAGAACTGACTTTTAATGGTCTGTTAGCAGCAAATATCGGAAGTTTTATAGGACTGCCCGATTTATTTAATACAAGTAACGGTGAAAGTGCTATTGGAAGATTCGGACTGATGGACGGTGAATCATTTTTCAGCTTTCGGGGTTTATTTCCTCCTCAACCTTCAGCCTGGGAAAAAATTAAATTAGGATGGGCAAAACCTTTTACAATAAATCCCGGTAATTATAATATCAACATAATTGCTAACCTTGCAGCATCAATTACTGATACTGTTATTTTGAAAGTGCCTATAACTTCAAAAGAATATTTCTTGATTGAAAATAGAAACCGCGACGTAAACAATGACGGAGCAATTGTTAGATATGTTAGTGGCTCTGATACCTTGCAAAGAACATTTACAAAAGACGATAAAGGTTTTAATAATAATGATGTGGACTCCCTGGAAGGTGTCTTGGTAAGTCTGGATGAATACGATTGGGCTTTGCCTGGTAATGGTATTCTTATTTGGCATATAGATGAAAATATTATAGAGGCCAATATTGACAGCAATAAAATTAATGCAGACAGCAAACACAGGGGTGTGTCATTGGAAGAAGCCGATGGTATTTTTGACATTGGTGAAAAATTTATAACTGTAATTGGTGATGTAGTTATAGGACAGGGAACAGAAGATGATTTTTGGTTTAACGGAAACGCTTCCGAATTTTATGAAAACAGATTTGCACCTGATACAAGACCAAGCAGTAATTCAAACAGCGGCGCAAACAGCTTAATTACAATTTCTAATTTTTCCAATATATCCAAAACGATGAGTTTTGATGTTTCTTATGGTGACACATTAATAAGTCCTTTAGCAAATAATAAATTAAATCTTCCATCAAATAAAAATCATATTACCGTTTTGCAAAATTATCCCGGCGCACAATTTAGTGTTGTTTCTGATACCAATATGTATTTAGTGGATAATACAGGAAATATACCTTCGAATATTATTAGTGTATTTAATGGTTTCTCATCTTTTAAAACTGCCTATTTATTCACAAATAATACAAACTTTATAATTGGTACAAAGAACAATGCAATGAAAATCATTGTTAATGACGGAACTGTATTTAATTTATTCACATTTTATTTACAAGCTAATATTACTGCTGCCCCTGTAATTAGAAAAAATAGTAACGATGAATACGAAGTACTTATTGGTACAGATAACGGATTTGTTTATACATATCTTCTTTCTAGCTTGGCTTCATCTTCTACGGTTATAAAAGACAGTATAGATACGCAGAGCGGAAATGTTTTATTCATAGCTGCTTCACAAGACTATTTCTCGGTAGTTGGAGGACTTCCTATGTCTATGAGTCCTGTTACCCCATATTTCTTTAGTGATTCACACGGTAACAAATTCACGTTAACCGGTAACATTCCTACAAGTTTGGTTATGACAAAAAATCAAAAAGGTGAATATATATCTTCTGTTTCAACCGGACAGAGAATTTTTGTTTTTAATAACGGCTCATTAATTGATAGGATTTCATATTCCGAAAACCAAGAAGAACAATTTGAAGGTATGTTGTCGCTAACAGATTTAAAAAACGACGGAAGCAATTATTTGTTGTACACGTTAAATAATAAAACTTTCGCTAAAAATGTAAACGGAACAAATGCAGATAATTTCCCTTTTAAGGATAAAAAAGAAATAGGCTTTACAGGAAATGTAATTAGTTCGGATTTTTTTGGTAGTAATAATGCAGAATTTTTTTCGGTTACAAAAGACGGAAGGATATATGCAGTTGACGGCAGTACATCGGATATAGTAGAAGGTTTTCCTTTAATGATGGGCAAATATAATAATTCAACATTGTCTTACTTTACATTAAATGGTAAAGCTGCTTTAGCCGCATTGGATGAACAAAATTATTTTTATGTGTGGACTATAACTTCAAATCCGGGTAATATTATTTGGACTGAAGAAAACGGTAACGGAATGAATACAAATTATTTACCTGCCGCTAAAACTAAAAACATCATCAATTCTTTTTTACCTAAAGACAGATCATATAATTATCCTAACCCTGTTTACGGTTCAACTACTAACATCCGTTATTTTGTTAATGAAGATTCTAAAATTAATATAAAAATCTTTGATATATCCGGAGCAATGGTTGCAGAATTAAATAATACTGCTCAGGGAGGATTTGATAATGAAACTATTTGGAATGTAGCAAACATTCAAAGCGGTGTTTATTTGGCAAGGATAGAAGCTGTAGGAAACAGCGGTAGGACAGAGACAAATATTATAAAAATTGCTGTTGTTAAATAATTCTTTAATGGGATAAAAAATCGTTGAAACTTACTAAATCAAATATTAAAAATACTTTTTTATTAATTATTATATGCCTTCCATTTTTTGTTATGGATGTTTCAGCACAATTTACTGAATTCCATCCGGAACTTGAATGGTACACTATTAAAGGCAAACACGTTTCAGTTCATTTTCATGCAGAAGCAGAAAGGTCAGCAAGAGTCGTAGCAAAAATTGCAGATGAAGTGTGGGGACTGCTTACCTCACTGTACAATTATGAGCCTGATGAAGTACATTTTGTTATTAAGGATATTGATGATTATTCAAACGGAGCCACATACTTTTTTGACAATAAAATTGAAATCTGGACCAGTGCTTTAGATTTTGATTTAAGAGGTACACATAACTGGCTAAGAAATGTAATTTCCCACGAACTTACACATATGATTCAAATACAAGCGTCGATGAAGTTTTCAAGAAGTATTCCAGCTATTTATTTTCAGAGTTTAAATTACGAAGATGTTAGAAGACCGGATATTCTTTACGGTTTTCCAAATGTAATTGTTTCATATCCGCTGGCAGGCGTAAATGTTCCGGCTTGGTTTGCTGAAGGTACTGCTCAGTATATGCGTCCTGAATTTCACTATGATATATGGGATTCGCATAGGGATATGATACTTCGTTCGTACGCTTTAGACAACAATATGTTATCGTGGGAACAAATGGGTGTATTCGGTAAAACAAGTTTGGGTAACGAATCTGTTTATAATTCAGGATTTGCACTTACAAGTTATATCTCCCAAAAATATGGAGAAGATAAATTAAGAAAGATTTCAAAAGCACTTTCACAAATCGGCAATTTTACTATTGACGAAGCTTTCAAAGACGTTCTTGGGAAAGACGGACAACAGATTTACGACGAATGGAAAAGTTATGTTACTTCTGATTACAAAAAAAGAAGTAAGGAAATCCTTTCAAATTTAGTTACGGGAAATAAAATAGCCGATAAAGGTTTTGCTAATTTTTATCCTATATTCACGGACAACGGGAAGAAGGTAATTTATATTTCGAACAAAACTTCTGACTATTTCTTCTCATCAAGTATTTACTCAATAGATTTACGAACTAAAGAAGAGATTAAACTGGTTGATAATGTTCGTTCTACAATAAATTTTATTCCTGAAAAGAATGTTATTATTTATTCTAAACTACAGGACGATAATCCTAATTGGTACAATGTTCACGATCTTTTCAGGTATGATTTGGACTCAAAGATTGAGAAAAGGCTTACTTACGATTTAAGAGCAAACCAGCCTAATGTTTCTCACGATGGAAAAGAGATTGTGTTTTTATTTGAAAGAGACGGAACTACTAATTTAGCTGCAGTTAATATTGAAGGAAAAAATTTCAGACAAATAACATTTTTTCAAAACGGTGAGCAGGTTTACAATCCGAAATATTCACCTGACGATACTTATATTGTATTTGGATACTCTGAGAAAGAAGGAAGAGATATTGCAAGAATTGATGCTGACGGAAATAATTTTGAAATTCTAATTTCAACAAAAGACGACGAAAGAAACCCTGTGTTTTTTGATAAAAATAGTTTAATCATTTCTTCTAATAAGACAGGTGTTTTTAATTTATACAAGTACAAACTTAATGATAAGTCGTATAAACAACTTACTAATGTAATCGGCGGGGCTTTTATGCCGGATGTAAATAGAAATGGTGATATTGTTTATGCAGGCTATACCTCAACAGGTTATAAAATATTTAAGATAAATAAAAAAGAGCAGGACAAAGTTTTAAAAAAACATAATTATGTGTGGCTGAATAATCCACCCTTAAATTATAGTAAACCAAATGGAGATATCAATAAATTTAATTTATCTCAACTGCAAAATTATGATGATACACAAACACCTCCTTATAAAAAAGAAAAATACGGCGGTTCATTTTCAAAGTTATCTTTCTTTCCTTACATACGCTATGATAATTACACTACTTCTAATACTTTCCTGCAAAAATTAAAACCCGGAATTTTAGTTGCATCCAACGACATGTTAAACAGATATTCTCTTTTTGCAGGCGGTTCTATAAACACAGTAGGAGAAAGGGATTTATTTCTTAATTTTAACTACAGAAATAAATTACCGGGCTTGTACAATTTGGGAATTAAGCCGGAACTAACACTTGAACTTTACAATGTTACAAGAAAGTCAGATCTAAATGTTTTCTTTGGTGCCGATACGGTAGGGAATATTGTCAATTATGATTTTGTTGTACCAACAGATGTAACCTATAATTTATTTGAAGTAGATATAGCAGCAAAACAAAAAATATTTTCTAGATTTCAAAATCTTGAAGTTAGATTTATTTGGAGCAGATATACTGCAACATTAAGCAGTTTCCTTTTACCCAATAATGCGCTTTATCCCACAACAAATGATACTTATTTTATAGGAAGAAATTTACAGTTAACTTACAGTTATAATAATATTCAGCCAGGTATTAATTCGGATATAAACCCAATCGGACTTCAATACGAAATAAAATATAATTACGAGTTCAACAAGTTTAATCCTGATGGTAACTATGTAGTTGAAGGTGGTTTGCTACAACCGGCTTTTGAAAATTTTAATTTTTCAAAATTTGAATTTAATTCGAAGTTGCATTTATCTTTGAAAAATGAACAAACGATTACAATTAGAACAAGAGCTGTTACAATTGTAGGTGAAGCTCGCCCGGACTTTTTTGATTCCTATGTCGGCGGTCTTATTGGAATGAGGTCTTATCCCTTTTATTCAATTTCCGGTAACGAATTAGCATGGGTAAATGTGACATATAGGCTTCCTCTTTTAACAAACATTGATAAAAGATGGAACCAAATTTATTTTGATAAAATTTATGTTTCTGTTTTTGCAGATGTGGGAAATGCTTGGAACGGAAGTATTCCTTCTTTAAGCAGTTTTAAAAAAGGAGTCGGAGCAGAACTTAGATTAATGATGAACTCATTTTATATTTTTCCAACCGCATTATTTGTTAGTGCTGCTTATGGCTTTGACAGATTTACAACTACAATTAGAGATCAAAAAATTACTTACGGAAAAGAGTGGCGCTTCTACGGAGGGATAAGTTTTGGCTTTGATTTCTGATAATATAAATTTTAATTTTGACTATAATTATTATGAAAATATTAAATAAAATATTACCCATTCTGATAGTTTTAGCTTTAACTTACAGTGAGTTATTTGGGCAAATAATTGACAACCGGAATTATTCTTTTACGGGAAAATTAAAAATCGATTCGAAAACAATTTTAAAGAATACAGAATATTTAGAAAAACCGAATCTGATAATTCAAGATTCAAATAAAAAAAGTCCTATGCTGTCAGGGTTTCTCTCGCTTCTAATTCCCGGTGGCGGAGAATTTTATACGGGTAATTATTTGAAAGCCGGAATATTTGCAGCAATTGAGGCAATTGTAGTTACAACAGCCGTAGTCTACAATAATAAAGGTGATGATCAAACTGCAAGTTTTGAAGCTTTTGCAAATAATAATTGGAGTGTGAAGCGTTATGCCCAGTGGACTATAAATAATAGTAAAAATATAAACCCATCGGTAGATCCTAATAATTTTAACATTATTAAAACCAATGGTAATGTTGATTTAGCAGAGTTAAATAGATTGGAAGCCGCTTTGGGTGGATTAGGTGGAGTGGGGTATACACACAAGCTGCCCCCATTTGGTGATCAGCAGTATTATGAATTGATAGGCAAATATCCTCAATACAGCCACGGATGGAATGACGCTAATCAAAATGATACCGATTTTCATATTCTATCGCCTAATTTTCTTTTTTATTCCAATGAAAGAGGACTTGCTAACGATTATTATAATATCTCCGATAGAGCTGTTATAGGTATATATATAAATCATTTTTTAAGTGCAATTGATGCTGTTTGGAGTGCAACTAAATTCAACAAAAATTTGAGCTTAAAAATGAGGGTAGAAAATAAGCAATTTGCAGGCAGTAGTGAACTTGTTCCCACATTAAAATTAAAATTTAGTTTTTAATTTTCCCTTATTCTTTCCTAAACTGATTTACTAAAAAACTTGGTATTTGTTAAATTATCAAATACTTTTCTAAATATTTATTGCTTATTTTTAATATATGAAAAAACCGTTAGTAGTAATTGTCGGCAGACCCAATGTAGGTAAATCAACTCTTTTTAACCGATTGGTCGGTAAAAGAAATGCAATAGTAGATGATTTAAGCGGGGTTACGAGAGATAGAAATTATGGTGAAGTAGAGTGGGCGGGAAAAAATTTCCGTTTGATAGATACCGGAGGTTATGTTCCGGATTCATCCGACCAATTTGAAACCGCGATAAGGGAGCAGGTTGATATTGCAATAAATGAAGCTGATTCTATTTTATTTATTGTTGATGTTAAAACCGGTGTTAATCCTATGGACCTTGAAATACTCAAAATGCTTAGAAATTCCGGCAAGGATTTTTTCTTAGTTATTAATAAAGTAGACAATAAAGAACAAGAAATTGCAGCCACAGAATTCTATCAATTAGGTATAGAAAAATATTATGATATTTCCGCTTCCATGGGAAGGAATTTAGGTGATTTTTTAGATGCTCTTACAGAAAGTTTTCCAGAAAACGAAGATATTGATATTGATGATAGGTTGAAAATAGCTGTTGTCGGAAGACCGAATGTAGGAAAATCTTCACTTACAAATGCTTTACTTGGATATGACAGGAGCATTGTAACCGATATACCCGGAACTACAAGAGACAGTCTAAATTCAATTTTAAAATATTACGGCAAAGAGGTTGTTTTAATTGACACAGCGGGGCTAAGGAAGAAAAAAAGAGTAAAAGAAAATATAGAATTCTTTTCCAATATAAGAAGTTTTAAAGCCATTGGTGAATGTGACGTGGCTATTGTTATGCTTGATGCCCAATTTGGACTGGAAAAGCAGGACCAAAAAATAATTGACGAAGCAATAAGATGGAGAAAAGGTATTATTATTGCCGTAAACAAATGGGACTTGATAGAAAAAGAGACAAACACATCAAAAGAAATGTCAGAAAAAATAAATAGAACTTTGGGTTCGGCAGCATATATTCCGGTTATTTACATTTCAGCGCTTACAAAACAAAGAATTTATAAATTGATAGATATTTGTTTGGATATTGAACAGGAAAGAAAAAAGAAAATATCTACAAATGTTTTGAATGATATTCTTTTACCGGAGATAAACAAGACTCCGCCGCCTGCAACAAATACCGGCAAAGAGGTAAAAATAAAATATATTACCCAGGTTGGTGATCATTATCCTGTTTTCTTATTTTTTACAAATTATCCTAAATATGTTCCTGCTCATTATGCAAAATTTTTAGAAAACACCGTAAGAAAAAAATTTGGATTTAAAGGAGTTCCAATTACAATAAGCTTTAAAGAAAAATAGTGGAATCAAAAAAAATAATAATTATTGGGGGAAATGCAGCCGGACCGGCAGCTGCCGCAAAAGCTAAAAGATTTAATCCAGGTGCGGAAGTACTTATGATTGAATCGGGCGAGTTTATATCCACGGGCACATGCGAGCTTCCCTATGTTTTATCGGATGAAATAGATTCCTATAAAAGTGTTGTGTTTTTTACACCCGAAAAATTTAAAGAAGAAAAGGGAGCAGATGTTTTAACAAACCACTTTGTAGAATCTATAGACAAAAAACTAAAAGAGGTTAATGTTTACGATAAAATAAAAGGAGAAAAGTTTTCTGTTCCATACGATAAATTAATTCTTTGTACGGGTTCAAATTCAATCCAACTTGACAAATACTCATCCTACAAAAATGTGTTTAACCTGAAGAGAATTTCCGACCTGGTGTCAATTAAAAAATATTGTTCTGAAAATAATGTAAAGAGAGTTTTAATTGCAGGCTCAGGTTACATAGGATTGGAAACAGCCGAAGCTTTAAATAAAATAGGGCTAAATGTTACAATTATTGATATTACAAAATTACCCTTTTCTAAAAGTGAGATTGAAATACAAAATCTTGTTTTAGAATGTTTAAAAAATAATGAAATTGATTTTTACGGAAATGCCAATAATGTAAAGATTATTTCCGAAGAAGAAAAAATTAAATCATTAAAAATTGACGGAAGAATATTAGATTTTGATTTGGTAATTACCGCAGCAGGTGTTTCTCCAAATATAAAACTTGCAAAAAATTCTGGACTGGATATAGGAACGACAGGGGCAATAAAAGTTAATAACAAACTAAGAACGTGCAATAATCATATTTATGCTGCGGGCGATAATATAGAAATAATAAATGCAATTACTCAGCGACCGGATTATATTCCGCTTGCAACTATTGCTCATAAAACCGGACATATCTCCGGTGAAAATGCTTCAGGGGGAAACGTTTTTATGCAGCCGTTTGTTAAAAACATTGCAGTAAAAATATTTGATTATTTCTATGCTCAAGTGGGTCTAAGTACTCGTGAGGCAAAAACAAACAATTTTAATTTTAAAATTATTACAGCCGTTATGCCCAATTTAGTAAAAGTAATGCCTGAGAGCAGGAAAGTGTTTGGCAAAATAATTTATGAAAAAAACACGAAAATGATTCTTGGTGTATCATTTTTTGGGGGTAGGGAAGTCTCCGGTTATGCTAATATAATCTCTACTTTTATTTATAATAAAATACAGGCAAATTACCTTAGTAAGATAGATTATAATTATACCCCGCCTCTTTCTCCGATGATAAATCTGCTTTCGGTTTTGGGGAGAAAAATAAATTGATATTTTAAAATTATTAGGATTTAAAATGAATAAACACAATAATTTTGTTGACGTAAAGCATCCTGTCTTAAAAAGAGACCTCACAATTATCCGGAGTTCTTCCACAAAGCCCGATATTTTCCGGTCTGCAGTAAAAAGAATTTCAACTGTTCTCGCTGTTGAAATCAGCAAGGATTTTAGATTTATTGAAAAAGAAATTGAAACACCGTTAGAAAAAACTACCGGTTTTTTTCTAAATGAAGATGTTGTACTTGTACCTGTTTTAAGGGCTGGATTGGGAATGGTAAGCGGTTTTTTGTATGTTTTGCCGGGAGCAAAAGTAGGACATATAGGACTCCAAAGAGACGAGGCAACGCTGAAACCTATCGAATATTATTATAAAACTCCGAATAATTTGGATAAATCCAAAATCATTTTACTAGACCCGATGTTGGCAACCGGCGGAAGTTCTTCTGCCGCTATTTCTTTTTTAAAAAAACGCGGTGCCAATGATATAACTTTTGCTTGTTTAGTAGCAGCGCCAGAAGGTGTTGCATTATTATTGAATGATCATCCTGAGGTGAAAATATTTGGAGCATCACTAGACAGGGAGTTAAATGATAAGGGATATATTTTACCGGGTTTAGGAGATGCGGGAGATAGAACTTTTGGTACATTATAAAATTTTAATTTACATATTTATTTTTTCATTACTGCCATTCACAGGATTTACGCAAAACTTTTTATCCGAAAAAACGGATAGCCTGATAAATTTGGGTGTCAATTCTATAATAATCCAAAATTTTGATGAAGCAGAAAATTATTTTAAACAATTGGAAAAAACAGATAATGTTAATCCCTTTGGAAAAATTTACATTGCCGTAACTTCTATATCAAAATCATTCGATCTGGGTGAGGAATACAATTGGGATTACATCACTAAGTTACTTAAAGATGCTATTAATGTTGCTGAAGAAAATTATAGTAAATATCCGGAATCTGTTACTGCTCTATATTCTCTGGCGCTTGCCGAAGGATATTATGCTTATGTTAAGGGCTTGGAAAGTAACTGGTTTTCTGCAATTTCAAACGGATATGACGCCATTAAAAATTTTGAAAGATGTTTGATGATTGATTCCACTTTTTACGAAACTTACACTGCAATAGGCACTTTCAAATATTGGAAAAGTAAAAAGGGCAGTTTCCTGCCAATGATCAGCGATGAAAAAGAGTTAGGAATTAAATTTTTAGAATTAGCTATTACTAAAGCCGAACATTCTAATTATTTAGCAGTTAATTCTTTATTGTGGATTTATATTGATAAAAAAGAATTTCAAAAGGCTATTAATCTTTCTCATAAGATTTTAAAAAAATATCCTAAGAGCAGGCTTTTTAAATGGGCATTGGCTCGAGCATATGAATCCGTAGATATGCATAAATCTATAGATGTGTATAAAAACATCTTGAATGATTATGAATCAATGCGAGGGTTAAACGGGTATCAAAAGATAGTTCTCCAACATTTAATAGCACAGTTGGAATATAAATTAGGAAATAAAAAAAAGGCGCTTGAATTATGCGACGAAATACTAAATACTAAAAACTTATCTGAATATGTATTGGATGAATTAGATGACAGACTTGAAAGAGTAAAAAAAATGCGTGAAACTATTTTAGAAAGTAATAACTGATATACTTTTGAACTTGATTTTGTCATTTAATAGTTATAAATAAAAATTGAATTATAAAAAACGAAAAATAAATTGAAATTAACTACAAGTAAATATGAGAAACTACGCGATAATCTTTTAGATATCTGCCGGAAAAATTTACCAAAGGTAGACGAGAAGTTGATCGTTAAAAGCCTTGAGTTTGCTATTGAGGCACATAAAAACAATGTGCGTGCTTCAGGGGAACCTTATTACACACACCCTTATGAAGTTGCCTTAATTGTAGCTAAAGAGTTTCCTTTGGATGATATTACCGTTGTTAGTACATTGCTGCACGATGTAGTTGAAGATACCGAATATGACCTGGATTTAATAAGCCGGGAATTTGGTAAAGAAGTGGCAGATATTGTTGACGGTGTAACTAAAATTAGCGGAATATTTAGAGGTCAGGAAATAAAGCAAGCGGAAAATTACCGTAAAATGCTTCTTTCTATGGTTAAAGATATACGCGTAATTCTTGTAAAATTTGCAGACCGTTTGCATAATATGCGTACACTTGAATTTGTAAATCCGGATAAACAAAGAAGAATTGCACAAGAAACTTTGGAAATATATGCACCTTTTGCAAATAGATTTGGTCTCGGACAAGTTAAATGGGAGTTTGAAGACCTGGCTTTCAAATATCTAAATAAACAAGCTTATGAGGAAATAGCAAAAAAAATTAAAAGCAAAAGAAGAGAAAGAGAGGCTTATATTAAAAAATTTAGCGAGCCTTTTAAGAAAAAATTAGAAGAATATACTTTAGACTTTGAAATTAACGGGAGGGCAAAACATCTATACAGTATATACAGAAAAATGATTAGAAGGAATAAACCTTTTGATGAAATTTATGACCTATTTGCCGTAAGAGTTATATTAAATACAGAAGATAAAAATGATTGTTACACAACTCTCGGTGTAGTCAATCAGTTTTACATGCCTATACCCGATAGGTTTAAAGATTACATTTCTATTCCAAAGTCAAATAATTACCAATCAATACACACTACTGTAGTGGGTCCAGACGGAAGATTGGTGGAAGTCCAGATAAGAACTAAAAAAATGCACGAAGTTGCAGAAAAGGGTGTGGCAGCTCACTGGCGTTATAAAGAAAATATGACAACTACGGATAAAGATCTTGAGGAATGGGTTAACTGGATAAGAGAAATTTTTGATTCCGCAACAAAGGATGATGCTAGGAAAGAACTTCTGGAAAGTTTCAAATTAAATCTTTATCAATATGAAATTTATGTGTTTACACCTAGGGGAGAATTAAGAAGACTTCCTGCAAATTCTACTCCGGTTGATTTTGCTTTTGACATTCACAGCAAAGTCGGTTTTCATTGTATCGGAGCAAAAATAAACGGTAAAATTGTTCCATTGGATACAATCCTCCACAGTGGAGATCAGGTGGAAATTATAACTTCAAAAAATCAACATCCTAATAAAAACTGGATAAAATTTGTTTCTACTCATAAAGCAAAAACTGCAATAAGAAAATGGATCAATAAAGAAGAAGATGACATTGTTGCTTCCGGTAAAGCAATTTGGGAAAAAAAGACAAAAAAAATGAAATTATCTTTTTCACAAAATGATATTAATAAATTAATAGCAAAATTAAAATTTGATAACATAAGGCATTTTTATAAATCTATTGCTCTCGGTAAAAATAATGTTGATGAAATTTTAGCAGCAACAAATACTCAAGAAGAAAAAGGGCAAGTCCCTGAATTGAAATTTGAAAGATTTACAAATCTTGCAAGGGGACAACGGGGGAATGTTATAGTTGACGGGGATAAGAAAGGTATACTTTATTCTTATGCAAAATGCTGTAACCCGATACCCGGTGATCCCATTATAGGTTTTATAACTATTGGGGAAGGAATAAAAATTCATAGAAAAACGTGCAAAAATTTGCTCCACTTATCTAAAAAAGATTCGAGTAAATTAGTACCTGTTCAGTGGCCTTCCTCCGAAGATTCTTTATTTGTGACTGGCTTGACTGTTAAGGGTGAAGATGCTCCTGGTCTTTTAAATGATATCTCACACACGATTGTAACTTATCAGAATACAAATATTAAATCGATTAATATAAGCACTACTGATTCAATTTTTGAGGGAAGTGTTACTGTGTATGTGACTAATTTAGAACATCTTTCACGTATTGTTGAGAGACTTAAAAAATTGAAAGGTGTTTTCTCAGTTGAAAGATTTGAACAAATTTAAAAGGTCAATGTGTTGAACTTAAAAAGAATACTGGCTATAGACTATGGAACAAAGAGAATCGGGCTTGCATTAACTGATCCGCTTCTAACATTTGCTTACGCTTTTAATACTATTTTAAATAACAAAAATATGTGGGAACAATTTAAAAGTATTATACAAGAAAAAGCCATCGATAAAATTATTCTTGGTTATCCGTCAAGGGAAGACGGAAAAGAATCCATCCTTATTCCGGAAATAAATAAATTTAAAAAAAAGTTAGAAAATTTATTTAACTTAGAAATAATATTATGGGATGAGATTTACACCTCAAGAATAGCAGAGGAGAGAATAAAAGAGACAAGAAAAAAAAGGAAAGATAGAAGAGATAAAGGTATAATTGACAGTAATGCCGCAGCTATTATGCTTCAAGAATATTTAGATTCTAAACAATAAATAGTAAAATAGAAAATAAAATAATTGACATTTATAGCTTGAAAAAGTATTTTCAATATATAAATAAAACAAAAAAAAATTGGGAGCAACTACATGACACTGGACGCACTTGGAATGGTCGAGACAAAAGGTCTTGTCGGATCAATTGAAGCTGCAGATGCAATGGTAAAAGCAGCAAAAGTAGAATTACTCGGTAAAGAAACAATTGGCGGTGGGTATGTTACCGTTATGGTTCGCGGTGATGTTGGTGCAGTAAAAGCTGCGACTGATGCCGGCGCTGCAGCGGCTCAAAGAGTTGGTGAACTTGTTTCAGTCCATGTAATCCCTCGCCCGCACGCAGAAGTAGAACATATTCTTCCAAAAAGAAAGTAATTTACCATGTCAACGGCTTTGGGGTTAGTTGAAACCAGGGGATTAGTAGCTGCAATAGAAGCTGCGGATGCAATGGTAAAGGCTTCCAACGTAAAACTAATCGGCAAAGAAGTAACCAAAGCAGCATTAATAACAATTAAAGTTACAGGTGATGTGGCAGCTGTTAAATCTGCTGTAGATGCAGGCGCCGCCGCCGCAAGCAGAGTAGGTGAGTTGATTTCAACTCATATCATTCCACAACCCGATAAACAGATAATCACAATAATTCCTGAAATTAATACAAAGGAAGTAATTTCAGAATTTAAAACTGAAGTTAAGAAAACACCAAAACCTGTTGAGGTTGCAAAACCAAAAGAAAAACCTATTGTTGAAATTAAATCTGATACAGTAGAAAAACCTAAAACAGAAACAGCATCGGAAACGATTGCAAGACTACGAAAAGAAGCACTGGGTGAAAAAGAAAATAATAAAGAAAAACCTCCTGAAAAAAC
>CAZTZZ010000006.1:23419-36204 GCA_964617905.1 uncultured Ignavibacteriaceae bacterium
AACCGAAGAAAAAAAATCCGGTTCTATAGATTTGGAATATCTAGAATCCTTAAATGTTCACCAACTTAGAAAATTAGCTCGGAGCACAGAAGGTTTTCCTATACAGGGAAGAGAAATTTCGCGTGCTAACCGTAGTACTTTATTAGGTTACTTTAACAGCCTCTAAAATTTTCCTTTATCAACATCGTAGATAAATTTTATTATACCCTGCATATAAATTTCTTGGTCATCCCACATAGATAAATGACTGCCGTTCGGACAGTATAAATAATTACCATTCTGCACCAACTCGCTAATCTCTTTCATATCATCAGGGTCCATTGTATCGTATTTAGCGCCTACGGAGAGTGTCTGGACATAAATATCTTTTAGTCTGTTTGTAATCGTCCAATTCTTTAAATTTCCTCCGGGTACAAATTCACTCGGACCCTGCATAAATTCATAAACATGTTGATTTGCATGTTTGAAACTTCTCATTACCGGTTCCGGCCATTCATTCATTCTGAGAATATGTCTCTTGTAATATTCATTAAAAACCATTTCTAAATAAACCGGATTTTGAAAATCTTTTTTATCTTCATAATATTTCAATGAATCCAAAAGAGATGAGCGTAATTGATTTCTCAGTTTAGTGTTGTATACAACATATTTATCAAAACTAGAGGTCATATTACAAATTATAAGACCTTTTAGATTTTTCTGATATTTAACGGCATATTCCATTGCAAGAATTCCTCCCCAAGAATTGCCCAAGAGAAAGAAATTATCTTTATTCAATCCGAGTGATTTTCTTACTTGCTCTACTTCTTCTACAAAACGGTCGAGTACCCAAAGACTGTCATCGTCAGGTTGATCAGAATAATATGATCCCAACTGATCATATTCATAAAATTCAATATTAGCTTTCGGGAAAAAACTTTCAAAACATTCCATATATTCGTGTGTTAAAGCCGGACCACCGTGAAGTAATAGTACTTTCATCGGACTATTGCCGAATCTTTTTGTCCAGACTTTGTAACCCTCTTTCAATTTTATCATTTGAACACCACCAGCTTGGTATTTACCGGGAGTTTTGAAATTGAAATATTTATTCCCTGTATTTTCAGTGCATGAATTAAAAACAATTAATATTAAAAATGAAAATATATAGACAGAAAATTTCTTTGGATGATTCATCTTTTTTATGCCTTTGTTGTTAAAAAATATTTTCGTCAGCTGAAGGACCGTATATTGCTGGTAGTGAAATATCATTCAATCTAAGATAAACACCAAGTTGTGCATTGTGGTGAATGAGATGATTAAAAACAAAATTCCTGAGTACTGCAATTTTAGGCATTGTAAAAAGTTCTTTTCCTGAGGATAATAATGACCAATTCTTGTCCAATTCTTCCTCTGTTGTATTGTTCAGACAATCTGTACCTTCTTTTAGATTTTTATTGTACATATTCATCAATTCTTCAGAATTAGATGCCATATGATTTTGATTGTTGTTATCGTCGTTAGGTTGCATGTCAAAACTGTTCATCTCAAGGGTTACTTTAATCCAGCTTTGAATATTTATTAGATGAGATGCAAGTTCACCCATAGTAAAAGATTTTTCGTGAGGTTTCCAACCGAATTTATCATCCGGTATCCTTCCAATTGTCTTTTTTATATTAGCTGATATTCGTTGATATTCACCTGAATATGCTTCTTTTCTACCCATTTAATTCTCCTAAACTATTTCATAAAAATTTTTCATTAAATTCAGGTATTGGGAGCATACAACTTTCTTTTTTTCCGAACCACTTGTATCTGTTTCCTGAAATAAAAGAATATATTGTATCTCTTAAAAATTTGGGAATAATGATAAAAATATAGAATATTTTCAATATTCCGTCCAATTCCTTTGCAATATTTAGTGCTGATGTACTCTTATTATTTATTTTATTCATAAAAATTTTTAATAAAAGATATAACTATATGTTATATAAGGGATTAATATAATTATATCATTTGTAATCTGGCTTATAAATTATATTACATCATCTGGTTTACCCATCCATAACCAGAATATATAATCAACAATGGGAGCAACTACTTCTAATTCACTTAACAGCATATTTAATTGAGCTCTGTGATGGGTTGAATGGGATACTACTTGGAGCATGGTATCAAATATTGTTACTTCATCAGGTTTTCTGCCGAATTTATCCTCAAATCCCTTTGACCATGGAATTTTGCATTTTTGATCAAATACTGACTCATCAGAAGCCGACAAATAATTTTCTATCATAAAGTAATTGCCCTTAGCCCAATCTATTACTTCATCCATATCTGCAAAATCATCTTCCTTCGGGTATTCCAGACTTTCACTATTCCATATTTTATAAAAAAGGAATTGAACAAGATGTAAATGATAAAGCAGTTTCTTTATTTTTTTATTATTCTTAATATTTTCAGAGGATTTAATTGCTTTCCACAATTCAGCATCAGCCCAGTGCATATGAGTGAACTGATTTTTTAATAACTCTGTCTCTTTCATTTTTTATCCTCTTATTTCGTGTCCGAAAGGAGTAAGAGACAATGAAGCTAATTTAATGTGTTGCTTTGCAAAGGGTATTCCTATAATAGTAATACCTAATAGGAAAGCAAAAATAAGATGTGTAGCAGCAATCCATATACCGCCGAGAAAAATCCAAAGGATATTCATAAACGTTGATAGACAACCACTCCCGCTTTGTTTTGAAACTACTTCCTGGCCAAAGGGAAGTAAAGCAAGTATCGCCAGTTTAAAACATTGTACTCCGAATGGAATTCCAATTATAGTAAAACAGAGAAGCAATCCACTTATAAAATATTCAATGCTAATTATTAATCCGCCAAATAATATCCAAATTATATTGCCTAATATGCTCATAGCTTAAAAAATTATGATTAAAATTTTAACGATGTGTATTTAATATTAAGATTAAAATAAGGAATATTAGGGATAATTAAAATTTTATAATCGGAACCGTAAAATGAAATTTAGAACCTTTACCCTCATTGCTTTCAACCCATATCTTTCCGTTGTTCTTTTCAATCATATCTTTGCAGAGGATCAACCCCATTCCCGTACCCTGTTCTTTATCAGTTCCCAAAGTTGTGTGTTGAACATCCATTCTAAATAACATATTATTTTCTTCTTCTGTCATACCTTTGCCGTTATCCGTTACTGTAACTATTCCGTATTTATCATCATGTTTTGAAAAACTAATTTCAACTTGACCGTTTTCCCAAGTGAACTTTATTGCGTTTGAGACAAAGTTTCTTATTACTGTCTGTATCATATTTGCATCTGCAAAAACAGTTTGCCCGTTTGGTATTAAATTTTTTAATTCTATAGATTTTGCTTTTGCATTTTCATTCAGAAGAGAAACGACCGAATTTGAAGTCTGCGAAATATCGAATTCTTTTGGTTCAAAATCTATTCTTCCGGTCTGTATTCTTGACCATTCAAGCAGTTCATTCAAAAAAGCGTATAATTGTTCCGAAATTTCACGAATTGCTTGCACACTTTCTTTGATCTCTTCCGTAGTCAATTCATCCATCGATTCATCCAGAGTTTGAGAATGACCCAGTAATGGGAAAAAGGGACCTTTCAGATCGTGTGATATAATTGAAAAGAATTTATCTTTTGCGGAATTTGATTCTTCAAGATCTTTGTTAAGTAATTTTAATTCCTCAGCGTTCTTTAATAGCTTTTGCTCTTGTTCTTTTAATATTTCATTCCTTTCAGTTAATTTTTCTTCTGCTTGTTTTCTTAAAGTTATATCTTCTTTTACGCCAATATAATGTGTATTTTGTCCCAAGTCGTTTTTAATTGGAGAAATTGAAGCTAATTCCCAGAATACCTCTCCGTTCTTCTTTTTATTTCTGAATTCTCCCCTCCACTCTCCGTCGTTTGAGATAGTTTCCCAAAGATTTTTATATACATCCGGAGATAAGTAATCTGATTTTAAGATGCGAGGATTTTTCCCTTTAACTTCCTCAAATGAGTAACCTGTCAATTCGCAAAATTTTGGATTAACATATTGAATATCGCCTACTAAATTGGTTATAACAATAGAGTTAGCGCTTTGCTCAACACCTCGAGAAAATAATCTGAGTTTCTCATTGATCATTTTATTCAAAATTAGTTCGTCATTTAAAGCTTTTGTTTGCTTAAAAACCTCTGCTTCCAATTCTTCACTGTGAGAAGCTATTATTTTATTTGCTTCTTTAAGTTTATTAAGGGCACTTTCTTTTTCTATTATGTTTTTATTTAATGGTTTCAGAATAAAGAAATAAAGTGCAGGGGAAAGAAGTGATACTAATAATATTGGATCTAAAACAATTTCGGGTAAACCCGTTAAATGAATGATATCTTCCATAAAAACCATTATCAGTAATTCAAATAGAAAAATGAAAAAAGATAATATAAAAACATATTTTTTGGCTGATTCTTTTTTGGGCATCATTTTATTTGCTTATCTGCGAGAATTGTGTAATTAAAAATTAATGTAATTAAATTTTGATTTATTAAAAATATCTTTCAACGATAAACTAAAAATTCTATCTTTTAATTTATGTTTTTATTATCGAAAAAATTGCAAAATATGTTACAGTAATTTAAATCTTATTCTAAGTACTGAATCATTATGATCCGTAGAAACTATCTTAAAACTGCCTATTTCTGAAGTGTTTGTAACGTGATTACCAATGCAGGGGCAAGAGTCATAATCTCCTATTTTGATTATTCTAATATTTTCGCCCGCTGTTTCGGGTAATTTGCTTAAATTAAATTTCTTTTTAGCCTCTTCCAATGGATAAAATTCTTCAATTACAATTAAATGAGATTTGATAACAGAATTTACCTTTTGTTCTATTTTTTTTATTTCTTCTTCTGTTAAGTTTCTATTAAAATGATAATCAACCTTGGATTTCTTTTTTTCAATGTGAGCGCTGAAAGATCTGCCGCAATTAAACATTCTTACCATTGTTTGATTAAGGACGTGTTCAGTTGAGTGCATTTTAGGGTCGTATTGTTTCATATTATTTCATCAAATAATTTCTATTGAATTCTCTGTTTATATTCTCTATTTATATTCTCTATTTCTGTCAATCCAGTAACCCCAAATAATAAGCAGCCATTGTGCAAATGCTAAATAGGCTATTGGCTCTGCAGTTGGAGGTGCTGGTCCAAAAAGATTACTTATATAAATAATTATTAGAAAGATAATTAAAGACCATAAACTCCAAATACCTTTTCTGTTTTTTGCGTGAGTTATTTTTATGTACAAATAAATTCCTCCTACAAAAATCAATCCTTCGACAAGTATTGTCCCCAATAATGAATTCCATAAACCAAAACCAACTTTTATTTCGGACCAGGGAAATAAAGGTAGATCCTGTGTGTGAGTTAAAAGATCTAATATCCAATGGCTTAATACTAAAATACATAACCACAAAGAATTCTTTATATCCTTTTTTAGTAAATAATAAACAAGTCCGAATATTAGAGTCCAAAAGATCACTCCGATCAAGCTGTGTGAGAACGGGTAGTGGATAAAATTTAACGGGGTAACAACAGTATTACCTGGATCAACCATTACCTTTTCAATACCGAGGATTAAAAAAATTGGCCATAAAAGATCGATAAATTGTGCAGCCAAAAAAAGGGTTCCCAAAGAAGGTTTTTGTGTTACCTTCTTTGCAGCAAATCCTAAACCAAAATGACCTATAAACATTTTTTATCCTATTATTTATTAAAGAAATTTATTTAATATTTTTTAAAATAGATACAGGCAAAGGGCATGAAACTCTTTGCACTCTATCAATATGAACCCCTATCAGTTCACAGACAGCTAATTCTGCGTTTGAATCTACATTAAACATATAATGTACAAATTTGATTGAACTGTTTTTAATCTCATTTATTTTTGATTTAATGTATAAACAATCGCCTTCTATTGCCTCTTTTTTATAAGTTATCTTTTGTTCTACAGCAACCATACCTCTTTTCTCGTTTCGCATATAATCGGCAGTAATTCCAACACTTGTAAAAAGATTCCAGGTTGCTTCGTCAAATTTAGCCACATAATATTGGACATTCATATGTCCCATATGATCTATTTCGTTGGGGTAAACCGTACCTCGATATGTTTCATTCATAAGGATAAATTAAATAAAATTTTTCATTTTTGGCCAATGTTTTTTAATTGAGCCCTTTGGTTTTCTAGCAAGAAATATATCTACATTTTCATAAGGCATTCCAAATTTATTATAATGACTTTCCATAATTTTTACATTTTTGAAATATTTCTTATTGTCTTCAAGTGTTGAGCCTACTATTATGAAAATTTCACCGCTTCTATTTTCTGGATATCCCCATATCCAGTAATTATTGTGATTAGATATGGCTTCCGGTAAATTATATTTTGTTCCAAAATAATTTATGGCCCCGGCTTCACCATAATTTTGACCGAATATTACCACTTGTCTTTTTTCTTCATCTGATAATGTTGAATAGACTTTATTAACTTCCTTTACCATATCTTTCCAGCCAAATCTATCTGCAAAAAATTGGGGAAGCACACCTAGTGTATTCCTTTCGCTAGCTCCGGGTTTAATGCCTGTAAAATCAGAAAATTTCAAAAAAGATTCTACATTTAGAATAGGAATTGCATATGGTGTAACTAATATCATTGAAGGGATTAATGATATTAGTAAAATTGTACGAACCCAATTCCGTAAATATTTTTCTATTAATATATCTGCACCTAATGCACCAGAGGCTAACATTACAGGGAAAAAAACACCCATATAATATGCCTTCCCATTATTGAATGCAAAAACTAACAGAACTATAATGAAAATAAATCCAATCAGTTTATATATTTTCCCAATTTTATTTATAAAAAAGAAATAAAAAGCCGTTATAATAAATATTACAAATCCTGGATTTAGTTCTAGTGACGAAGAAAGCAAGAATTGTGGCAGACTCATACTTAAATTTTTATATAAAGCGGCATTTCTCATAAACTCTACAGTCGGAAAACCATTAAATATTTGCCAAATGATATTAGGTAATAAAATTAAAAAGGAAATGGCCATACCAAACCAAAAATGTTTTGACTTAAAATAAATTCTCTCTTTTGTTAATAATAATCCTACTATTAACCCGAAACCCAGAAAGATAAAAGTAAGTTTATTTTGTAACCCTATTCCAATCAATACTCCTATTGTTATCCATATTTTTTGATTTTTAGTTTTTAGCAATCGTATTACATAGAGGAATGTTATAGTTGACAAAAGAACATCAAATGAATTCATTGAATAATAACTGCTTCCACCGAGGACAACACCCGAAAATATTATTACTATTGCAGTTAATATTTGAGAAAATTTGCCACCACCAAATTCTCTTGCAATTAATCCCCCGATAATAACGGTAATACTTCCTGCTAAATATGAGAATATCCTTATGCCAATTATGGATTCTCCGAACAATGAAGTTGATATCCACAATAGAATTGCATTGAGAGGTTGTTGGTCTACATAACCAAAAGCCAGATGTTTTGAACATTCTAAATAATAAAATTCATCTCTAAATAAACCATAATTTCCGGCAAAAAATATTAGCAATAAAAATTTAAAAAGTGCAAAATAAAACAGAATAAAATTAGAACTTAGTAATTTAGATTTGATAGATAATTGCATAAATCTTTATGTTGAATAAGCTGAAATTATTAAACTAATTATTTAGAAGAATTAAAATGTGATAAACGGTTTATATCTTTTGTGATTCATTCGATTTTAAAACTGCTAAACCTACACCGCCGAGTATTAATATTGTTGCAATTAAAAGTCTGAAAGAAATTATTTCAGACATAAAAATTATACCTCCGATTGCAGCTATTATCGGTACGGAAAGTTGAACAGTTGCTGCTCGTGTTGCAGTTAATCCTCTTAATGCAACATACCAAATTGCATATCCGATTCCAGAAGTTACTGAACCTGAAATAACAGCCAGTATAAAACCATATGATGTTACACTAATATTATTTATAAAAAATAAACTAATAATAATTACAAAGGGAACGGCAAATAAAAAATTTTCAGATGTACTTTTTAAAGGGTCATTATTTCTCCTTCCGATTAAAGAATAAACTCCCCAAGATATACCGGATAAAGTCATAAGCGATGATCCCATTATTGAAGGTGAAGTCAGTCCGGGAAACATTAAATATACCAATCCGGATAATGCCAATATCAATCCCACCCATTCGAATAAATTTGGTCTTTCTCCTTCTTTTAATGCATAAACAATCATTGTAATTTGAACTGCACCAAAAAGGATTAACGCTCCGGTTGCTGTACTTAAACTAATATAAGCAAATGAAAATGTAACTGCATACAAAAAAAGGAAAAATGCTGAAATCAAATTAGTTTTACCTCTAAATTGAATCTTTTTCTTTTGCGAAAGTGCTAATATTAAAAGAATTATTGCTCCGGAAATTATTCTTACTGTAGAAAAAGAAGCAGCATCTATTTGATTTGTACCGAGAGCCAATCGACAAAGCACAGAATTTGATGCAAAAGCAATTAGAGCAAATACTGTGCTTATGAATACTATTAAAGGCTTTAAATTATTCTTATCAGAATTGAATTTCATAAAATAAATTTGAAAATTATTAGCTGTCAGCTGAATGCCGACAGCTAAAAGCTTTTTACCACAACCAACCAAAAACACCTGCTGTTAAGCAAGCGTATATAAGTCCGTCAAGAGAAGAAAATATAACATATCTTAAAGATTTCTTCCACCAAATAAAATTCTGCCATAAAGCAAGTGAATAGCCGATAAAAGCTGTACAACCCACAAAACGGAAAACGGCAAGGTAAGATGATTCGGTTGTTAATGCGTGAGATGCAATATATGCCGCAAATATACTTACGACCAATATGTAAATAAACCATTGAAAAAGTTGTTTACCCATTTTAGGCATTCCATTTTCAAATACTGTAATTAAAGCAACAGGACCTTTCCCCATTTTCTCAACTAATACAGGGTCTTTCATATCTTTTGCTGTACCGCAGAAAGGCATATAATAATCACCCTGAGGTAAATTAAGAGGACGAAGTGCATCCATTGTACCTTCTTCATCGGGAAGTTTTTGCAAATCATTTTTGTGGTATGTAAACACCATATGTATAACAGAACTTGCTAAAAATACAACTATAGCAGATACAAGAATTGGGAGCCAGAGGGAAAATAGTGAAACCATTAAGACCTCCTTCAATTAATTTTATTTATTGTATAGTATTTTAAGATAAAAATAATTTTAACTAAATAAAATATTTTATTATTCTAATTTTATACCACCTAACATATTCTAAAACCGTTTATATAGATTGTATGATTTTTTTTAAGTTATTTTTTCTATATTTATGACCGTTCTGCTTCTTCATACGTCTAAAAAAATTTTTAAATAAAATTAAAGGAAAGTTATGAAAAAATTTTTCATCCCATTTTTAATGATGTTTCTTTGTATTCCTGTATTGGCACAAGTAAGCGCAAGATTAATGCAATATCCCGATGTTTCCAAAACACAAATTACTTTTGTTTATGCGGGTGACATTTGGGTAGTTAGCAAACAGGGTGGTACTGCTCAAAGGTTAAGTTCACCACAGGGTAATGAATCATTCCCTAAATTTTCTCCTGATGGTAACACAATTGCTTTTACCGGAAATTATAACGGTAATAACGATATTTATACAATTTCAACTAATGGAGGACTCCCTAATAGAATAACAAATCATCCGTCTAGTGAAAGAATGCTTGCTTGGTATTCGGATGGAGATGATATACTTTTTGCCTCTTCACAGAAAAGCGGTAGGCAAAGATTCAGACAGCTTTATAAAATATCAAAAGATGGAGGATTACCCGTAAAACTTCCCATCCCCTACGGAGAATTCGGTGATGTATCTGCAGACGGTAGTCAACTTGCTTTTACAAAAAGGACACGTCTATTTAGAACATGGAAAAGATATCGCGGAGGTACAGCCACAAATATTTATGTTTTTAATTTGAAAGATTTTTCTTCAAAAAATATCACCAATAATAATGCTAATAATGAATTACCTATGTGGCATGGTGATATTATTTATTATTTATCAGATAACGGTAAAGAAAAAAGATTCAATATTTGGTCTTTTGATATGAATGCAAATACGAATAAACAAATTACCTTCTTTAAAGATTTTGATATTCACTTTCCATCAATTGGTCCTGATGAAATAGTATTTGAAGCCGGAGGGAAATTATATCTTCTTTCCTTAAATGATAACAAATACAAAGAAGTGAAAGTAAATGTTGTTACGGATCAGATTTCTCTTCTGCCAAAAAACAAAAAAGTTTTGAAATATGCTCAAAATGCTTCAATAAGTTATAACGGTAAAAGAGTTATAGTTGAAGCCAGAGGTGAATTGTTTTCGTTACCAAAAAAATACGGACCTGTAATAGATATTACACAAACTTCAGGCGTAGCTGAAAGATATCCTGCTTGGTCACCCGACGGAAAATTATTAGCATATTGGAGTGATAAAACAGGTGAATATGAATTAACCGTAAAAGATTTCACTAAAAACGGTGATGTAAAAACATTAACAAATTACGGTCCAGGATTCAGATATAATATTTATTGGTCACCGGATAGTAAAAAATTAGCTTTCATTGAAAAATCGATGGAAATTAAGATCTATAATTTTACTACTGATAAGACTACAAAAGTAGATAAAGGACTTGCAATATACGAAGGGGGACTACGGAATTTTTCAGTTAGCTGGTCATCTGACAGCAGGTATTTGGCATATTCAAGAGATTTGGACAACCAGAATAATGCTGTTTTTATATATGATTCTAAGAACAATAAAAAACATCAGATAACATCAGGTTATTATTCTGATTTTGACCCTGCATTCGATCCTTCCGGTAAATATCTGTATTTTTTAACATCCAGAACTTTCAGACCGCTTTACAGCAGTTTTGAAAACACCTGGATTTATACAAATGCTTCCACGATAGTTGCTGTACCACTTACAAAAGATACACCTTCTCCTCTTTCAGAAAGGAATGATGTTGTGAAGGCAAAGGAAAAGAAAGCCAAGGATAAAAATGACAAAAAGAAAAATGACAAGAAAAAAGATAACGATCTAAAAATTGTTTTTACTGGAATGGAAACCAGAATAGTTGCTCTTTCTGTGAAGGCCGGACGCTACGGTGATTTATCTGCAGTAAAAGGGAAGATTGTTTATATGAAATTCCCTAATAATGGTTCATCAAATAATAAATCAAGTCTGAAATATTATGATTTAAAAAGCAGAAAAGAAAAGACAATAATAAACGGAATTAATGGGTATCAACTTTCAGCCGATGGCAAAAAAATATTGGCGCTTAAATCACGCGGTGGATTCAGTGCAGCCGTAATAGATTTAAAGCCTAATCAGAAAATGAAGGACAGATTACCTTTGAATCAAATGGTAATGAAAATCGATCCTAAAAAAGAATGGAAACAAATATTTACGGATGCCTGGAGATTGGAAAGAGATTATTTTTATGATCCGAATATGCACGGTGTTGACTGGAAAGCAATGCGAGATAAATATGGTAAATTACTCGATGATGTTGTAACACGCTCGGATCTAAATTTTGTTATTGGTGAACTTATCGGTGAAATGAATTCTTCACACACTTATAGGTATGGCGGTGATCAGCTAAGAGGAAGGAGAGAAAATACCGGACTTTTAGGAATAGATTGGAAAGTCAACAACGGAGTTTTTCAAATAGGTAAGATAATTACAGGAGCTTCCTGGGATGACAATGTTCGTTCGCCTTTAGCAGAGCCCGGATTAAAAGTTAAAGAAGGTGATTATATTCTTGCTGTAAATGATATTCCACTGAATACAGAAAAAGAACCTTATTCTGCATTTCAAGGATTGGCGGGAAAAACCGTTAAACTTACAGTAAACTCTAAACCTGAAATAGACGGAGCACATTCTATATATGTTAAAACACTACGTTCCGAAAGCCGTTTACGTCATCTTGCCTGGATTGAAGGCAACAGAAAATATGTTGATAAAATGAGTAACGGTAAAATTGGTTATGTTTATGTACGAAGTACAGGCAGAGACGGACAATCCGAGTTGGTAAGACAATACCTGGCACAGATTGACAAAGCGGGAATTATAATAGATGAAAGATTCAACAGCGGTGGTCAAATACCAGACAGATTTATTGAATTAATGGACAGAAAACCGCTTGCATTTTGGGCAGTTCGTGACGGTAAAAATTGGCAATGGCCTCCAACGGCAAACTTTGGTCCAAAGGCAATGCTTATAAACGGATGGAGTGGTTCCGGTGGTGATGCTTTCCCGGATTATTTCAGAAAAAGGAAACTGGGACCGTTAGTCGGTACAAGAACCTGGGGCGGATTGATAGGCTATACCGGAGTTCCAAATCTAATTGATGGTGGTGGGGTAACTGTACCTACCTTCAGAATGTATGATCCGAATGGTAAATGGTTTAAAGAGGGACACGGAGTTGATCCGGATATTGAAGTAACCGATAATCCTGCATTGATGGCAAAAGGTAAAGATCCGCAATTGGATGCTGCGGTTGATTATGTTCTCAAGCAAATTAAGAAACAACCTAATCCATTCCCGAAACAACCGGCTTATGAGAAAAGATAAAACATGAAAGGTGTCACGGAAATGTCCGTGACACC
>CAZTZZ010000006.1:36304-51374 GCA_964617905.1 uncultured Ignavibacteriaceae bacterium
CGGCTTATGAGAAAAGATAAAACATGAAAGGTGTCACGGAAATGTCCGTGACACCTTAGGATTTTATGAATCTTTAATTATAAAGAAAATTATTCAGATGATTCCGTTTTAGACCTGCCTTCCAAATATTTATCGATTGAATAAATTCCTGCCCCGGTAATAAACAAAGTAATTAATGCCGCAATATATAAGAGGTTTATTTCATAACCTGGCATTCCGTATTTTGGTCCTGCTTCAACCATAACCGTTACATTCATTACATCAAATCCTTGTGCAAGATTTACAGATAACATTGCTACAAGCATATTTATAATTAGTATGATGCTAGCAATGCTTACAAAAGCTCCCAGCAAAATTGCCAGACCACCAAAAAATTCCACAGCGCCTATTAACCAAGAGAAAAAAGTTGCTCCCGGAAGTCCAATATCGTTGAGCATTCGAAGGAATATATCGTGTCCCCATGAAGTAAATAGCTTTATAAATCCGTGATAAATAAAGCCAATTCCGATGATAATTCTTATAGACATCGGTCCCCAAGATATCGAAGGTTTAAACATAATTGCTACCTCTTTTATTATTAGAAAACCTAAAAGAATGTCTTTCAGGATAATTTATATTTTTAGGAAAGGGTCAAATTACACTTAAAATATGCTTCTGTATTATTAGGATTAAATTAATTAATTCAATTATATTAAAAATGAAAGTTTTATGATATTTTTAGTTTATAAATTTTCAGGTTGAAAATCTTTGCAGCTATTATTTGACTAACACTTAGATTAAAAGTTAACATACAAACTTTTTAATATTTTACCTTATCTGAGAGGTAGTAATTATGTCTTTCCAGGGTCCGTCGGGGACATCTTTAAATTCTACAAATTGCCAACTAACTTTATTCAATCCAGAAAGTCCAAGGAAGTCAGTAACTGCGGGTGATAAATCAAGTCCCGCATCGTTAATTTTATTTAGAGGATCAGCAGTACCAAACACATATTGTGAATCGTCCGATTCAAAAGGTCCGACATCTTCCCATTGAGCAAAAGCAACCTTGTTACCGTTAACAATCTGTATCCACGTATTCTTACACATCGATTCATCATTTCTCCAGGTTTTTTCATTTGCCCAAAAAACAGTTGTGAACGCACTTTGTTTTCTGTCACCATTATTATCAATATCGTTGTATGGCAGAGCAAAATAAAAAGGATTTTCCTTTGGGATAAATGCAGCAGGGTAAAATCCTGCTCTATTATTCGGAGTATCGATACCTCCAAAGTGTATTTTCCATTTACCATCCCAGGCGCTAACATCATTTGGAATAAAACCATTTGTTGAATTACCTAATTCACCTACCCAGAATAAAGTAGCAGTAATATCTGTATGCATAGGATACTTTGAGGGCGCAAGTATTACTGTATTATTATTTATAACGGTTTTATTTTTATCAGAGCAGGATAAGAATATCAGGGATGAACAAAGAAAAGAAATATTTATGATAAATGATTTATTTAAATATTTTGCCATAATTGGTGTGTAATATTAAATGATGTTTGAATATAACTACAAGTATAATTTTTTTATAATAATAAAAAGGATTATTAATGATTTGCTGTATTTTAAGTAATTTATTATGCTAAAATTAGTTAAAGATTTATTTAAAAAGTAGTTCTAAATATTTTCCATTCGGCTCGGGTTTTTGTATACATTAATAGTGTGTTTGACTATTCCGTGACACATTTATTATCTATTTCATCCCTAATTTTTTATTCTGTTTTAATAAAGCCATAGATTCTTTTAAACGCCGTTCTTTTGTTTTTTCTCTCTTAGCCGCTCTTATCCACCAGACATATTGTTTTTTATAACTCGGTGCAAGTGCATTAAAATTATTCCATACATCTTTGTCTTTCATAAAAGCTTTTTTTATTTCAGAGGGAATAAAGAGTGTTTTGGCATTTCTTACTTCAAGTATTTCTTTAGAGTAAGTTAATTTTTTCTCAAATGCAGATAACCCTGCTTTAGTCATTCTTTTTTCTTTTATTAATTGTTCTGCAAGTTGAATGTTATACGGAGACCATTTACTTTTTTCTTTGCGTGGAGTGAATTTATATGTGTATTTTTCGTCATCTATTCTTTTTTTAAGTCCGTCAACCCATCCGAAACAAAGGGCTTCTTCCAATGCTTCTTTGTATGTTATGCTTGGTTTGCCGGTATGTTTCTTGTAAAACACAAGCCATAATTCCTTTTCATTTTTGTGGTTTTTTCTTAGCCACATTCTCCACTCTTTACTATTTTTTGCGTAGTACGTTTTCATAATCTATAATTAAAATTTGACTATGGATTATATTTCAATCTCTTTAGGATCGGTTTCCAACTCAACAACTTTCCACTCGTTTTCTTCAATATCAAAATCAGTTATTTTTTCTATCGGTACTTTTAAATATTTACCTTGTGCAGTAACTGCAACTTCACCATTTTGTAAAATGATTTCACCCGTTCCTTCAAACATTCTGCTGCTTTCGTTTGTAATTCTTCCGATAACTTTTAATTGTTGCTCCAGAGGAATCGGCTTTTTAAATTTCAAACTTAAGTCTATAGTAACACCCCAAATATCATTTTCATGTTTATTGAGTATTGCCCTTCCTATTGTTTCATCAAGAATAGCGGAGGCAATACCGCCGTGAAGCCTGCCCGGATAGCTTTGATGCTCTTCTGAAGGAGTAAATAACGCAATGAGTTCTTGACTTTTAGTTACGTAAAAATGTGCGTGAATTCCAAAATTATTTTTTAGTCCACATACAAAACAAAGTTTTGAATTGTTCTGTTTTCCTTTGATTTTATGAATCATATAAATTTTGCTCTGTATTTTGTAAAATTATTTTTCGGTTTATTTGTGTCTATTAATTTAATTCAATTTAAATTAAAACAAAGGAGAAAGTTAAAGGTTCAAGGTTACAGGTTTAACTTGAAGTGGAGTAAAAATTACGTCACATTTTCAAATATTATAAAGATAGATCCCAAGAACCAAAAAAAGTGTAATCGGAATAATCCATTTTATCCATATAAAAAATATTTTTGGCAATACACCTTCTTTATTATTAAAAATCTCCATTATTGTTTTTCTTTTACCGATGCCGAATGTTAATGCTATCATTGCAATGCAACTGCCGAATATTTGCATACCGGAGCCAAAAATTAAATCCAAGGTACCGATTATATTTGGCTGCAAAGCGCAGGGAATAATCAGCAGAAATTCAAGTATTCCCGTTATAAAAACTGATTGTTTAAAATTTAATTTTGTAGTGTTTAAAAACATTTGACTGTATAACTGTAATACGGCTATACTTGAAAGCAAAGCTATAAATAATAGGGCTAAAATAAATAAACTGCCCAGTATTCTTCCCATTGGCATCATTGAAAAAACATTTGGTAAAGTTGTAAACAGCAGCGTAAAGCCTTCGTTCAAATTTTGATTATAAACCAAGACAGCCGGTATTATAAAAATAGAAGCTAATAAAGCGGCAGATAAATCACCCAACGCTGTTGACACTGCCAACTTAGGCAATGAAGTGGTTTTTTTAATATAGTTACTGTAAGCTACCAGCGTAGTGCCTCCGAGACTTAAAGTAAAAAATGCTTGTCCTAATGCGGCAAATATTTTTTTAGGTGTAAGTTTTTCAAAATTAGGGATCAAAAATTCAGCTAAATATCCGGGTGCTTTCGGCAATGTTAAAACGTGGTAAATAAGATAAATCATAATAATTCCAAAGAATGGAACAATTATTTTGCTGAATCTTTCTATCCCTTTTTTGAGACCTCTTGATATTATAAATATTCCGAAGGCTAAAGTAATAAGAGAGATTAGGAGCTGTAATTTATTATTATTCAATCCTTCGCCAATAGGATTGGTTCCGAATTTGAAGCCGTAAAAAATAGAATAAAAACCAGAGTAAGCTATATTTGAAATAACTACAATATAATAAGCGTTTGCTATAAATATTGTTGATGCTATAAACCAAGCGTAAATTTTACCGAAATTAGAATTAAAAGCCTTAGCGTAAGCTCCAACAACTGTCGAAGATGTGTTTCTGCCCAAAGCTAATTCACCAATCAATGCAGGGATACCGAATAAAAAGGTAAACAGAATGTAAATGAACAAAAATGCACTTCCGCCGTATTGTCCCATCATATAAGGAAAACGCCAAACATTGCCCAAACCGACGGCAACACCAATTAAAGAGAGCAGGGTGGCTATTTTAGTTGAAAATTTTAATTGCAGCATTTAATCTCTTAAGTTGCTAAGTAATTTACTTCATATTAAATAATTCTATTTATGTGTTTTAATAATAAAAATCTATAAACAATGTGACAAATGTTCTTTTAATTATTAATCCAAAATTCATAATTATTATATATATTTGTGCTATGAGAAAGAACCTCCATATAATTATTTTATCTTTGCTTTTTTCAATTGTACTTTGGATGTCGATAACACTTTCAAACGATTATTACACAACGTACAATTTCCCGCTTAAACTTGTGGACTTCCCAAAGGGATATTCCTCCGGTGTTGAAATACCGAAAGAAGTATCAGCGAAATTAAAGGGGCAAGGTTGGAAACTATTCGCTTTAAATTTAGGTTCACGGTATGATTATAATGTATCAGTTGGAAAAGGCAGAGGAAAAAAAGTGCTGAATCTTTCAACTTTTCTTGGAGAAAACGCATGGCTTTCATCTGATGTTGAGGTTATTAATATTCAACCTAAAACCGTAAGAATAAACATAGAAAGGACGAGGACTAAAAAATTAAAAGTGATTCCTCAAATAAATTTAGATTTTAAACCCGGGTATGGTTTGGCAACTGAAATTAAGATTTTTCCAGACACCGTTGAAGTAACAGGACCAAGAAGTGTAATGAGAAAATTAAATTCAATACCGACTAAAGAAATTATTCTAAAAGATTTGGACAAAGTTACACAAAAAGAGATATCATTTATTTATTTACAGGGTGTAACATATTCTAACGATAAAATCAAATTAAAAATTGACGTTCAGAAAATAGTCGAAAAAAATATTGAAAATCTCAGTGTTGAAGTTTTGAATGTACCCAAGAAAAGGGAAGTAGTGTTGCTGCCAAACAAAATATCACTAAGTGTTAGAGGAGGAATAAAAGTACTGGGTAGATTAACAAATGATAAATTTAAAGCTTCCGTAAATTATAGAGATATAATACGCGATACTTTGGGAAGTGTTCAGCCTAAAATAGTTTTACCGGAAAATACAACACTGCTGTTTTCAATTCCTGAAAGGGTTCAATACATAATTAAAAAATATAAATAAAATATTCAGGGTTAAAAATAAATGTTTATAACATTTGAAGGGATAGACTTTTGCGGAAAATCAACGCAGATTGAGTTACTGAAACAACATCTAATATCAGAAAATAAAAAAGTTGTAATTATACGTGAGCCGGGCGGGACGGTTATTTCAGAAAAAATAAGAGAGCTTCTTCTTGCCAAAGATCATAACGAAATGTTTATGGAATCGGAGATTTTCCTTTTTTCCGCTAGCCGTGCTCAGCTTGTTAGAGAAAAAATTCAGCCGTTGCTAAATGATGGATACTATGTTCTTTCTGACCGCTTCCACGATTCAACAACAGCATATCAAGGATACGGCAGAGGTGTGGACTTGGATACAGTAAATAAGATAAATAGTCTTGCAATTGACGGAACTATTCCTTCTCTTACCTTTATAATTGATATACCGGTTAATGTTGCTGAAGCAAGAAAAAAGGAAAAAGAGGAATCGCAACTTGACAGGCTTGAAATATTGGACGAAGAATTTTTTAATCGTGTAAGGGAAGGATATTTAAATATGTCAAAGAAAGAAGGAAGGTTTAGAATAATTGACGGTGTATTAAGTATAGAAAGCATAAGTGAAAAAATAATAAATGAAGTGAAAGGTTTGGAGGAAAAACAGTTAGCATGAATAGAAGAAAAGTTAAATTAATAATATTGTCATCTTTTATTGTCCTATTTGTTACAGGATTTGCTTTTGTAACAGATAAGTATTTTGAGATATCAAAAAACATCGATCTATTTAGCAGGGTTTATAAAGAAGTGTCTTTTAATTACGTTGAAGATATTAACACCGCGCAATTTATGCGTGCCGGAATAAACGGGATGCTAAGTGCTTTAGACCCTTATACCGTATTTATTGACGGAAATAAAAAAGATGATTATGACCTTCTTACAAAAGGCAAATACGGAGGGATAGGTGTATCTATTGGGGTAAGGGGTGATAAAGTAACAATAGTTGATGTCTTTGACGGATATTCTTCTCAAAGGCAGGGTTTGCGAGTGGGTGATATATTAATTGAAGCAGGGGGCACTAAAATTAAACCTGACAACATCGATGTCATTTCTTCTCTTGTCAAAGGCTTACCCGGAACCACAGTCAACATAAAAGTAATACGCAACGGTGATAAAGATACATTAAGTTTTAATCTCATAAGGGAAGAAGTGCTTGTTAAAAGTTTGCTGTATGCTGATTTTTATCCCAAAAGTTCCAACAATGTCTATTTGGAACTAAGTAATTTCGGGCGTTCTGCTTCAACTGAAATTAGAAAGGCGTTGAATGATTTACAGAAAGTAAAACCAATAAAATCAATAATATTGGATTTAAGGGGTAATCCCGGAGGACTGCTGGATGTGGCTGTAAATTTAAGTGATAATTTACTTCCTAAAGGTAGTCTGATTGTTTCTACTTTAGCGAGAGAAAAAACTAATGAAAAAAAATATTACTCTCTGCACAATCCATTAATTGAAAATGCCAAAATTATTACTTTGATTAACGGTGGCAGTGCTTCTGCATCAGAGATTGTAGCAGGCGCTTTACAAGACCATGACCAGGCTGTGATTGTCGGAACAAAATCTTTCGGGAAAGGATTAGTACAAACAATAACTCCACTGGATTATAACACATCAGTAAAAATAACAACTGCAAAATATTATACACCTAGTGGAAGAAGTATTCAAAGAATTGATTATACAAAAGATAATAAAGTTATTTCCATTGCAGATTCAATTGTTAAATCATCTTTTAAAACTGATAATTATAGGACTGTTTTTAGTGGTGGTGGAATAAACCCTGATACTACAGTGTTAAGAAATAAACTGTCTGAAATAACATTGGCGCTATTAGCAAAGGGAAGTTTTTTTGAATTTGCAGACCGTTATTATTACGCACATCAAAAATTAAATTTTAATAAATTAAACGATAAAATACTTCTGAAAGAATTTAAGAAATATTTAATTTCTAAAAAATTTAGCTATAAATCAAAAAGTGAAAAAGAAATAAATAAACTGTTGGCTAATCTTGAAGGGAAAGCAGGATATAAAAAAGTTATTAACCATTTGAAAAAAATCAGACAGGAAATGAATAAACTGCGAAAGACTGAAATAGAATACAATAAAAAAGATATTTTAAACCAACTTAAAAGTGAACTGGCATCGAGATACAAAGGAACAAACAGAAGAATAGAAGAATTACTTAAAAACGATAACCAATTCCAATTTGCTTATAAATTGACAAAGAAAAATAAATTATACAAAAAGCTTTTGCAGGCTAAGTAGGGACTTATAAATAGAAGTCTCTGCTACCCGTTTATGGAGAATAAAACAAAATCAAAATTAAAAGAAATTGTCGGTCGAGAAAATTTCTTTGATTCCAACGAAGATAAATTAAGCTATTCATTTGATGCAACCCCACTCTATCATCAGTTACCTGAAGCGGTAATTTTCCCCGATGATGAGGAACAAATTTCAAAAATTGTAAAACTTGCAAATTCTGAAAAATTTAACATTGTACCGCGTGGTGCTGGAACAGGATTAAGCGGAGGTTCAATTCCCGTTGAGAACAGCATTGCTTTGGTGATGACAAAATGGAATAAAATATTAGAGATTGATTCAGCAAATCTCACGGCAACAGTTCAGCCGGGAGTTGTTACGGGTTTACTCCAAAATGAAGCAGAAAAATTAGACCTTTTTTATCCGCCCGATCCGGGAAGTTCAAGCGTTTGTACGATAGGAGGTAATGTTGCAAATAACGCCGGAGGTTTACGTGGATTAAAATACGGAGTAACAAAAAATTATGTTATGGGTACCGATATGATTCTTCCCAACGGTGAACTTTTGAAAACGGGAGGGAAAAATGTAAAGGATACAGCAGGATATAACTTAAGGGATTTTATTGTCGGCAGCGAAGGTACTTTGGGTATTATTACAAAAGTTGTATTAAAATTAATTCCTAAACCAAAATCTTTTTCTACTGTTATTGCTTTCTTTAATAAAATGTCAGACTGCTCAAATGCAATTTCTTCAATTATGCATTCTTTTATTACACCTGCAATGATGGAATTTTTGGACAAAATAACACTTAACTGCGTTGAAGATTATGCGAAACTCGGTCTGCCAAAAAATGCAGAAGCTGTTTTGTTACTTGAGTTAGACGGGAGAAAAGAAGAAGTTAAAGAGGATTCTGAGATTTTAATTAAGATATTCTCTGATAATAAAGCATCTATTATAAAAACAGCCGATTCGATTATAGAATCATCAAATTTGAAAGCTGCAAGAAGAAGTGCATTTAGCTCACTTGCCAGGGTTAAACCAACAACTATACTGGAAGATGTAACGGTACCTAGGGCAGAATTTCCCGTACTAATTGAAAAAGTAAAACTAGCAGCAAGAGAACATAACGTGATTTTTGGTAATTTTGGTCATGCCGGAGACGGAAATCTTCACCCGACTTGTCTTACGGATGAGAGAAACAAAGAAGAAATAAATAAAGCCCACAGGGCATTTGATTTTATTTTTAACGAAGCTATTAAATTAGGAGGAACGATTACAGGTGAACACGGTACGGGCTTGGCTAAAAAAGATTTTCTTGAAAACGTCGCCGGAATTCCAGGGGTTGAAATGATGAAAAAAATTAAATCGGTGATTGATGAAAATAATATCTTAAATCCGGGTAAAATATTTTCTAATTCACCACGCTGCGAAGGCACACTGCCGTTCAATAAAAAGCAGATTAGATTATTTAATGGATAATCAAAAGATAAAATTGTCGCAGCAAATTTCTGATGACCTGCTTTCGCAGTGTATTCATTGCGGAATATGTCTCTCCGTCTGTCCAACTTACGAAATAACAAAACTGGAAAGATCCTCGCCGAGGGGTAGAATAAGATTGATAAAAACTTTTGCGGAAAATAAAGAATTTTTAGGAAAATTATTTGAAGAGGAAATGTCTTTTTGCCTGGGCTGTAGAGCGTGTGAAACAGCTTGTCCCGCAGGCGTTAGATATGATATCCTTCACATAAACACAAAGGATGCATTGAACAGGAAAGTTAAAATTAATTTTCAAAAAATAATTTTAAAAATATTCCTCAACAGAATTTTAGCACATCCTAGAAAATTAAAATTTTATTCACGACTACTTTCTTATTATCAGAAAAGTCGGCTTCGTAAATTTTTACACGAAAAATATTTGTTAAAAATTATTTCTGAAAAATTATTCCTTTTAGATGAACTATCTCCGAAGATGTCCAAAATTCCGAGCGATGAATTGATAGAAGAAGTAACGTTGCCGAATGGCAAAACAAAATATAATGTGGGTTTTCATGTCGGCTGCATAATGAATGTTGCTTTTGCAGAAACTAATCTGGATACGGTAAATCTGCTTAAAAAATTATCGTGTAAAATTAGAACACCCAAAAATCAGAATTGCTGCGGTGCACTTCAAGCACATAACGGTGAATTAAATACTGCAAAAGAATTAGCTAAGCAAAATATAGATTTATTTAAAGATTGTGATTATCAATATTTAATTTCTAACTCAGCCGGCTGCGGCGCATTTATGAAAGAATACAGGGAGCTATTGAAAGATGATGTTGAATATTCATATAAAGCGAAAGAATTCTCAAACAAAGTAAAAGATATCACTGAATTTATTTATGAAAATGATATTAAATTAAATTTTAAAAGTAACGGTAATAAAATTACGTATCACGATGCATGTCATCACGTACACGGACAGGATATTTATAAACAGCCGAGAAAAATTATCTCCGAAATAAACGAGACCAATTTTATAGAATTAAATGAATCAGCAGCCTGTTGTGGTAGTGCAGGAATATATAATTTATTAAGACAGGAAGATTCTTTGGTATTCCTTGAAAGAAAGATGGAAAACATTATTAAAACAGGTGCTGATTTTATATTAACTGGAAATCCGGGATGTTTGCTTCAGTTAAAATATGGTGTAAAAAAGAATGGACTAAATTTGGATGTAAAACACACAGTAAACTATTTAAATGAAGTATTGGAAGAATAAAATTTACTAAATTCTATCTAAAATATTTTATAATATTTATTGGCATTACCTATTTGTTTTAATAATAAAGTTTTATAAATTTATGCTTCGATTTTAAAATTTATGAGTCAAAATTTTATAATCAATTTGCGGCAGTTCATAAAACCGCTTACAATATTTTACAATTTATTTTGTTTATTGCATTTAGTTAGCCTTAAAATATACCCAAAACTGAATTTAACAATTAAGATATTAATATAATTGTGTGCAAGAAAAGGTAAAGAATGAAAAAATCATTTCTTGATTATGTACTTAGGGTAAGATTACCGATTACCTTGTTTGTTGTAGTAGCATCATTTGCTATTACATATTATGCATCCCGTTCTGAAAGAGACGGGCTGGGTTATACTCCTACTCAACCCATTAATTATTCACATAAACTGCACGCAGGTGAAATGAAAATTGACTGTCAGTACTGTCATATAGGAGTGGAAAAAACACGACATGCTATGGTTCCTGCAGTTTCTACTTGTATGAATTGTCATACAATTGCACGAGCAGACAAACCGGAAATAAAAAAGTTAAAGAAATTTTATGAAGAAGGAATTGCAATTCCGTGGAAACGTATACATAGGGTTCCCGATTTTGTGTACTTTAACCACAGCGTTCACGTAAGCAAAGGAATTGACTGTGTAAGCTGTCACGGAGACATAAGAAATATGGACAAAGTAGGGCAAATGAAATCCTTTACAATGAGCAGCTGTTTAGATTGTCATAGAAATGCTCACGAGAAATTACCATATCTTAAAAATATTAAAAACGGACCGGAAAACTGTTGGACTTGTCACAGGTAACGGGGCAAAGATGCAATTAGAAAAGAAAAAAAATAACGGCAAAAAAATGGAAAGGAAAAAGTTCTTTTATTCATTGGGGCTTGGTTTCATGGGTGCTTTTGCAGCTAAGAATATTGTGCTAAGTATGTTTACAAAAAGAGAAAAAATTAAGAGTAAGAAAGTGGTTAAAAATTCAAGAGTAAAAATAAATCCTCTTGCAGTTAGCAGAAATAAAACAGGTGCTGATAATGGCTGAAAATATTGGCAATAAAAATAATGAATTAGAAAGAGACCCAAATTATTGGCAGGGATTTAAAGAAATACAAAACGATCCCGAATTTAAGAAAGCAGTAATTAAAGAAAAGAATCGGGAAGAAAATTCCAGTGAAGACGGAATTTCTAGGAGGAAATTTCTGGCTTTAGTAGGTGCATCTGCAGCTTTAGCGGGCGTTGGCTGTGCAGACTATAGAGATAAAGGCGAAATATTGCCGTACAATAAAATGCCTGAAGAAATTTCACTTGGAAGACCAACTTTTTATGCTTCAACTTGTAATTTATGTCCGAACTCTTGCGGTACATTAATCAGAACAAGAGAGGGAAGACCGATAAAAATAGACGGCAATCCCGACCATCCGGTGAGTAAGGGAAAAATTTGTGCACGAGGGCAGGCTAGCATTTTAGACCTGTATGATCCAGACAGATTACAAAACCCTTTACGAAAAAACGAAGCAGGAAAATTCCTAAAATCTACTTGGGAAGATATTAATAATGAAATTATTTTTGCATTGGGAGTTTCTGAAAAGGAAGTTGCTTTTGTTTCGCATAAAATTACTTCGCCTACAACTAAAAAATTACTGGATGACTTTCAAAAACAATACCCCAATACAAAAATTTATTCTTACGAGTTATTTAATAACAATCTGAGAGACAGTGCTTGGAAAAAATGTTACGGAACCGATACATATCCTGTTATTAAGTGGAACGAAGCTAAAGTAATTCTTGCACTGGAAGCAGACTTTTTGGGTAATGACGGAAATAAGATAGAAAATGCACGCTTATTTGCCGAAGGCAGAGATGTTGAAAATATAAAAAATTTCAGCAGACTTTATTCGGCTGAAGCTAATATGTCCTTAACAGGAATTAATTCTGATTACAGATTTAAGATAAAACCTGAACTGCAATACGATTTTGCAATGAGTCTTTTAAATGAGTTAAGCAGAGTTGCAAATGTTAAATTACCTGTTTCTGTTTCAAATTTTTCTCTAAAATCTTTTATAAAAGATAATTCTTTAAATGAAGAATATGTAAATCATTTAGTAAATGATTTAATTAACAACAAAGGCAAATCAATAATATATGGCGGAAGAACTCTTCCTGAAAAAACTCATATTGCTGTTAATTTGTTAAACGAGGTTTTAGGAAATAATAAATTGTACAGTACTGAATCTTCCTATGATTCATTTTCAGAATTAAACCCTTTCTCGGATTTTGAAAGTTTAGTAAAGAAAATGAATGACGGGAATGTTTCGGTAGTAATTCACTTTGATTCAAATCCTGTTTATCATCTGCCTGAAAATATGGGCTATAAGGAAGCACTTAAAAAAGTTGATACTGTTGTAACATTAACCGAAAGTGCAAACGAATCTTCTGCGGAGAGCAATTTAGTTTGCGCAGTAAACCATATGTTAGAATCTTGGGGAGATGCAAAAACAAGGACAGGATTTTATTCACTTCAGCAGCCTGTTATTTCTCCTTTGTATAATACCAGACAGAAAGAAGCGGTTCTGCTTCACTGGGTGAAAGGAATAGATTTAAAATACAAAGAAGATTTATACAATAATTATTTGATGGATAATTGGAGGGCAAATATTTATCCTGCACTTAATTCAAAAATAGATTTTAAAAGATTTTGGTACGGTGCCCTGAACGATGCGGTTGTAAAAACAGCTGAAAAGGCAAAATCCTTTGGAAAATTCATAAATGCTTCTTTATCAGATTTACCTCTAACGCCAACTGAATCAAAAGGATATACCGTTATTATAAAAGAAAGTTATGCTCTTGGTGACGGAAGGCAGGCAAATAACGGATGGCTTCAGGAACTGCCAAATCCGTTGGTGCAGGCAACTTGGGACAATTATGCAGCTATTTCCAAAGCAACTGCAGATAAACTAAAAGTTAAAAATAATGATAAAATAAGTGTTGATACTGGATCAGGAAAAAAAGAATATCCGGTATTCATTCAACCGGGATCGGCTAATAATTCAATAACTATTGACTCAGGTTACGGAAGGAAAACAGTAGGGCAGGTAGGAGAAGGAACCGGATTTAGTATTTCAGGGCTGATGTCTAAAAAACCTGAATTCACACCTTGGATTTATACTAATGCAATTGTAAAAAAAGCAGAAGGAAGCTACTTGATTGTAACGGATCAGGAACAACATTTATTCGAAAAATCGCCTTCTGAAAATATCTTCGGAAAAAGAGGTATTTTATTTGAAGGTACAGTTAGCGAATATGAAAAGGACCCTCATTATTTCAAAGAGGAAAGAGAGAAAGAACATAAAGCATCTCCTGCAATTTATCCTGAACAAAAGCAGCTTTATAAAGGCGTAAAATGGGGAATGGCAATCGACTTGAACAAATGTATAGGCTGTGCAGATTGTATTGTTGCTTGTAATGCAGAAAATAATGTCCCGATCATCGGAAAAGAACAAATGGATAAAGACAGAAGGATGCAATGGCTGAGAATTGATAAATACTATTCAGGTTCTTATGATGAGCCGATTGTAAGTACGCAGCCGATGCTTTGCCAGCAATGTGATGATGCACCCTGCGAAAATGTTTGTCCGGTTGCGGCTACCACACACAGTGAAGACGGTTTAAATCAAATGGTATATAATAGATGTGTCGGAACACGATATTGCGCAAATAACTGCCCTTATAAAGTAAGAAGATTTAACTACTTTAATTTCAGAGATCATTTTAAAGACGGATATCAACAGGAAGATGTTTTTGATTTAGTTTATAATCCTGAAGTTACTGTCAGATCGCGCGGTGTAATGGAAAAATGTACATTTTGTATTCAAAGAATTATGGAAGAAAAAGCATCCGCAATACGTGAAGATAGAGAAATTGTTGGGGAAAACGTTAAAACAGCGTGTCAGGAATCTTGTCCTACCGAAGCTATAAAATTCGGGGATATAAATGCTAAAGATTCAAAATTTGCAAAATATAGAAATCATGAACTTGGGTACTATGTATTGGAAGAAGTAAATACTAAGCCCAATGTTACATATTTAGCTAAACTTAGAAATACTCATACGGAGGAATCGTGAGTTTGGATTATTCCAAAGATATGGTTCAATTTACTCGGCAGCCCGAATTAGTTGAATTAGACGAGCTTATCTCGAAACCGATGGATACTAATCCATCCAAAAAATATTTTATGGCTCTGGCTTTTACCTCTGGCTTAATGCTTTTGGGCTTTATTTGTATCGGCATAACATTTTATCTGGGAATAGGTTCCTGGGGTAATAACCAAACAATTGCCTGGGGATTTGGAATTACTAATTTTGTGTTTTGGGTAGGTATTGCACACGCTGGAACACTTATTTCTGCAATTCTTTACCTTTTAAGACAAAGATGGAGAAATGCAATTGCAAGGTTTGCAGAGGCAATGACGATTTTTGCAGTAATATGTGCAGGCTTATTTCCTATTATTCATACTGGACGACCTTGGCTTGCAGGTTATTTAATTCCTTATCCAAATTCACTGAACCTTTGGCCTAATTTTATTTCTCCTTTGGATTGGGACGTATTTGCTGTATCCACATATTTTACCGTTTCACTTTTATTTTGGTATTTAGGTCTTGTACCTG
>CAZTZZ010000006.1:51474-88598 GCA_964617905.1 uncultured Ignavibacteriaceae bacterium
GTTTCCTCTCTTCACAGAGATTTTCTTCCTTCAAGCTGGACTTATTTTACACCGAGTTTAATTGATCTTGGAATTTTAATCGGAAGTTTTGGATTGTTTTTTACATTAGTGCTTGTATTTACCAGGACAATGCCTGTAATTGCAATGTCTGAGATAAAAGGCATTGTTGAAGGTGCACAGCCCTCGCACCACGGAGGGTCAAATTAATGGATAGAAGCAATAAAATACATTCAGTTGCAGCTTTATTTGATACACCGGATAAAATAATTCACGCTGCAGAGAAAGTAAGAGACGAAGGTTATAAAAAATTTGATGTAAACACACCTTATCCCGTTCACGGTATGGATAAGGCCATGGGACTTAGCAGTTCTAAAGTTGGATTTGTAACTCTTTTCTTCGGTCTTTTTGGCGGTTCGTTTATACTACTATTTATGTGGTGGACATTAGCAAAAAATTACCAATTGTTTATCGGTGGTAAACCGTTTTTTTCATTGCCTGCTTTCATTCCTATTACATTTGAAACTACAGTGTTGTTTGGTGCTGTTGCTACTTTTATAGGATTAATTGCTGTCTTTTTCAAACTACCTTTTAACAATCATCCTTTGCACGATACAGATTATATGAAAAAGGTATCTGTTGATAAATATGGAATTAATGTATTGACAGAAGATGAGAAATTTGATAAAGATAATCTAAATAAATTATTCAATACACTGGGAGCATCTTCAATTGAAATAATTTATTTCCCGAAAGAAGAAAAATTTGGAATGTTCAATCTGAAGTTTATTCTCTTATTAATATTTATAGCAGTGGGAACTTCAGCTTCAACTTACGTTTTATTAAATAAATTAATGTACATCACACCTTTTGATTGGATGGAATTTCAAGATAAAGTTACGCCGCAGGAAAGTAATTTATTCTTTGCTGACAGAAGGGCAATGAGAAACCCCGTTAATGGTACCGTTGCCAGAGGATTTATTCCTTATCCTTATAAAGGAATTACAAATCCAAAACAAGTTTTAACAAATCCTACTCTTGCTACACCGGATATTTTAAAATTAGGAAAGAAAAAATATTTAACATTTTGCAGTCCTTGTCATGGAAACTTTGCCGAAGGTGACAGCAGACTTCATGGACAGTTTCCGAACGGACCTACATTACATTCCGATAAAATAAGGAATTATAAAGACGGTATGATTTATCATATTATTACAAACGGACAGAATTCTATGCCTGCTTATGACAGGCAAATAAGCCGTAAAGAAAGATGGGCTATTGTTGATTACATAAGAGTTTTGCAGAGAGCAAAGAATGCAAAAAATTCAGATTTAGTAGAGATAAAAAAGGAGTCATCTACAAATGGCGAATAATGATTCTGGATATATTAAAAAAGAATTACCAAAAAATATTGGTAAACTTGGTATAATTTTATTTTTCGTTGGTGCAGTAGCTGGAATCATAGGATTCTTTACTGACCCGGGCAGAACGTCATACAGTTACTTGGTTTCATTTTTGTTTTTGTTGAGTATTTCTGTAGGTTCACTTCTTTTAGTTGCAATTGAATATGCAGCTAATGCTGTTTGGAGTACACCGTTTAGGAGAATGAGTGAATTTCTTGCCGCGTCTTTACCTCTTTTAATATTATTTGTAATTCCTTTACTATTGAATGTTCAAAATTTATTTACGTGGTCACACTCAGATGTTGTAGCCAACGACCATATGCTTCAGGCAAAATCGGTTTATTTAAATTCTCCGTTCTTTTCGGTGAGAGTAGTTGTAATAATTTTAGTATGGGGATTTTTCTATTACTTTATTATAAGAAACAGCCGCCGACAAGATGAAACCGGCGACCATTTACTTACAAAAAAGAACATTAATCTTTCTATAGCTTTCATCCCGATATTTGCAATTACATTAACACTGCAATCAATAGATTGGATAATGAGTCTGGAATCGAAATGGTTTTCTACAATGTTTGGTGTTTATCTCTTTTCAGGTGTAACTTGTTCGGCATTGGCTGCATTGGCTTATGTTTCTGTTAAATTAAAAGAAAAAGGTTATTTCCATCCAAAAATTACTAAAGATCATTTCTACAGTCTCGGTACATTAATGTTTGTCTTCATTTGTTTTTGGGGTTACATTGCTTTTTCGCAATATATGCTGATTTGGTACGGTAATTTACCCGAAGAGACTTTCTGGTTTATGCAGAGATGGGAAGGTGGTTGGAAAATAGTTTCGCTATTTATAATATTCGGACATTTTATTGTACCTTTTGCTTTCTTATTATCGCATCCTTCAAAAACTAATTTAAAAAAATTAAAATTTGTTTCTTTGTGGATTTTAGCAATGCATTTTATTGATCTTTACTGGTTGGTGATGCCTAGTATAAACCAACACGGAAATCATTTTACTTTCAGCTGGACAGATATTTCTTTTATGGTTGCTACTATAGGAATAATAATTTTTATGTTTAACAGAATGTTTGATAAATATAACTTAATACCGGTGAAAGATCCAAAACTGGAACGCGGTTTGGACTTTCATTTATAAATTTTAAGGCTGATATGAATTCTTCTGAAAATAATAATTTTAAATTTTTTAAGAGAAATCCTATTGAATTTCTTGCAGGTATTTACATTTACTTAATTGTAATTGTTATTATCGTCGGACTGATATACGTAAATAATCTGAATGATATTACAACTCATACAGTACCTCCAAGATTAAACGCTAAAGTTGTTGTAGAAGATCTAAAATTACAGGAAGCAAAAGAAATTCCACCGGCAGATGTTTTGGCGCTTATAGATCCTACTCCTGAAATAATTGCAAAAGGTAAAACTTTGTTTGAACAGAGTTGTTCTTCTTGTCACGGAAATACCGGTAAAGGCGACGGACCTGCGGGCGAAGCTTTAATACCAAAACCAAGAAATTTCACAAATGCTTCCGGTTGGAAAAACGGTATGAAAATAACCGAGATTTATAAAACTTTAGAGGAAGGAATACCCGGCAGCGGAATGGCATCTTACAATTATTTTTTACCCGACGATAACTTAGCTTTAGCTGCATATATTCGTTCTGCTTTTATTAAAAACGCGCCTGAAGATACAGACGAAGATTTACTGAATTTAGATATGACATATAATTTATCAGAAGGGAGTTCTTTACCAGCACAAATTCCTGTGAAATATGCTGCTAAAATAATATCTAATGAACAAGCGGCAACACAAAATAAAGTTAACGAAATCTTATCTTCAATAGATAAAATGAATGATAATGAGTGGAAGGTACTTTTTAGCAGTGTAACTTATAATAAGTTATCTGCTGTTGTTATGTTAAATTCTGATAAAAGCTGGAAAAAGGATCAGAAATTATTTGTTGATATGATTGTAAATGATGTTTACACTAATGGTTTTAACGGAAATGTTTTTCAACTCTCATCTACTGAATGGAATGGCCTATTTCAATTTTTGAACGAACAAATTCAATAATATTGAAATGAAGATAAATAAATTATTTTTTTATATAGTTCTAACTTTTACTGTTATCATTTTTCAACCATCTATTTTAGCAAGTGGTAAAAGTGATATCAACATAAAAGAACAACTCGGTAAAAATATTCCGCTGAATTTAGAGTTTGTAAATTCAGAGGGTAAAAAAGTAGTTCTTAAAGATTTTTTTAATGATGAACCGGTTGTATTTGCGTTTGTATATTACAAATGCCCGGGTATTTGTACTCCTCTGATGACTGAACTAGCTGAAATTATAAATAAATCATCCTTGGAGCCGGGTAAAGATTACAAAGTAATAATCCTGAGTATGGACGAGTTTGAAACTCCGAAAGACGCTGCAACAAAGAAAAGAACTATTTTCAATTTAATTGATAAAAAAATTGATACACAGGATTGGGAATTTTTAACCGGTAGCTATGATAATATTAAAAAATTAGCAGACGCTACCGGATTTCATTTTAAGAGGGAAGGGACACAGTTTATTCATACAACTTCTCTTATGTTTTTAACGAAGAATGGGAAATTAAGCCGTTATTTATATCCACGATATAAAAAAACAACCGGCTTTTCAGTATTACCATTTAGTTTTAAACTTGCTGTAATTGATGCTACTGAAGGCAAAGTGATACCGAGTGTTGGTAAACTTTTGGCATTTTGCTTTAGTTACGACCCTCAGGGCAGAACATATGTTTTTGATATTTTAAAGATAGTTGGTGCCAGTACAATATTAACGGTTGGACTGGTTATTCTAATTTTGGTAAAAAAGAAAAAAGTTAACGATAACAAGAGGTTAGTTTAATGGCAGATAATTCAATGGCTATAAACCAAAACGGACACGAAAGTTATATCGACCATAAAGGCAAACATTCAGGTCTTTTAGGCTGGATACTTTCAACTGATCACAAACGCATAGCTATTCTTTATTTAGTAGTTATATCGGCTTGGTTTTTAATTGGTGTGACATTAGGATTTTTAATTAGGCTTGAATTATTCACACCGGGAAAAACAATTATTGGACCGCAGACGTATAATTCGTTTTTTACCGTGCATGGAATAATAATGTTATTTCTATTTGTTATACCGGGAATTCCTGCAATTTTCGGTAATTTCTTTCTACCTATAATGATTGGTGCAAAAGATGTTGCATTCCCAAGATTAAATTTATTTACTTGGTATCTTTACGTTTTTGGTAGTATTCTGGTTATTACTTCTGTTTTTCTACCTGGAGGTGCACCGGATTCAGGATGGACATTTTACATTCCTTACAGCGTTAGAACCAGCACGAATATGATAATAACACTTTCAGCAGCATTCATTCTCGGTTTTTCTTCTATTCTGACCGGATTGAATTTTATTGTCACTATTCATAGAATGAGAGCACCCGGAATGAGCTGGTTTAAAATGCCGCTTTTCCCTTGGGCTTTGTATGCTACGGGCTGGGTGCAAGTATTAGTCACACCGATTATTGGTATTACTCTATTATTAATAATTTTTGAAAGATTATTCGGCGTTGGATTATTTGACCCTTCTCTTGGAGGTGATCCCGTCTTATACCAGCATCTTTTCTGGATTTATTCACACCCGGCTGTTTATATAATGGCGGTTCCCGCTATGGGAGTGATTACAGAATTGATTGCTGTTTATTCTCACAGAACTATATTCGGTTATAAAGCTATTGCATATTCTTCACTTGCAATTGCATTATTCGGCTCTCTGGTTTGGGGACACCATATGTTCACCTCCGGAATGAGTGACACTGCGAATTTTGTTTTTTCTCTTATAACATTTTTAGTAGCAATACCGAGTGCTATTAAAGTATTTAATTGGATTGCAACTTTATATAAAGGTTCGATAGAATTAGAACCGCCAATGTTGTTTGCACTTGCATTCATATTCTTTTTTACTATCGGCGGACTGACAGGAATTATGCAGGGAACACTTTCACTCGATATACATTTGACTGACACTACTTTTATTGTTGGCCATTTTCATTATATAATTTTCGGTACTGCGGGTTTCGGTATTTTCGGGGGATTATTCCACTGGTTGCCAAAAATGTTCGGAAGACTATATAACAAAAAATTGGCTAAAGTATCATTTTGGGTTTTATTTGCCGGATTCAACTTTCTCTATTTCCCGATGTTTGTTATGGGATGGTTGGGCATGCCGAGAAGGTCGTATGATTATCTTCCCGAATATCAAGTTTACCACAGTATTTCAACGGTCGGTTCGTGGGTACTAATTTTAGGACTAATAATTATGATTTACACTATAATAAAGGCTTTAAGATCCGGAGAAAGGACAAATGAAATGAACTATTGCGGTGGTGAAACTTTAGAATGGCAAGTGGAAACTCCGCCGACACACGAAAATTTTGAAGAACTTCCTGTTGTTACAGGAGTTTATGAATATAAACAGAATGAAATAGAATCGGAGGTTGTAAATTGAGTGCAGATGAAAATATAGCCGTTCACGTTCACAGAGATGACGAAGCTTCTAAATTAGGAATGTGGTTGTTTCTGTTCACTGAATTAACATTATTCGGTGGATTATTTTTAATGTATGCTGTATATAGATTTAACCATCAAGCCGATTTTCACTTAGCCGCCAAGAATATGAATACATTTATCGGCGCACTAAATACAGCAATCCTGTTAACAAGCAGTTTAACTATGGCTCTTTCTATTACGGCAATACAAAGAGGAAGTAAAAAATTATCTTTGTCTTTTCAAGCCGTAACTATTTTCTTCGGTTTTATATTCTTATTGAATAAATATTTTGAATGGAGTCATGAAATTCATATTGGTAATTTCCCAGGTTCAGAAATTTTATTGAGTAAAAGTCAGGGTGACATTCTGTTCTTCGGGTTGTATTATGTTATGACAGGGCTTCACGGTTTGCACGTTATTATTGGTATGATAGTAATAGCTGTAATGATGAGATTCACAATTAAAAATGTTATTACACGAGACAATAATGTTAAACTTGAGGCAGCCGGTTTGTATTGGCACCTTGTTGATATTATTTGGATTTTCTTGTTCCCATTGTTTTATTTAATTTCTTGAGGAATTGATGACAGAAAAAGATAAACATTCATTAACTAATCACAGCTATTCATCTTACATAATTGTTTGGCTGGCTTTGTTAACATTTACAGCAATTACAGTTGCTGTTGCCGGAATAAACTTCGGTAATGCCACAATTGCTATTGCATTAATTATTGCCTCAATCAAGACATATCTTGTATTGACAATCTTTATGCACTTAAAACTTGAAAATAATACTTTCAAGGTCTTTGTAATTATAGCAATATTCTTTTTAATTGTTACATTTATTCTTTTATTCTCAGATTATTCTAATTTTTAAGGTATGATATTTATGATAGCGCAAGCTTCTAATTTTGCACATAGCGTAGATAATACATTTTTAATTGTTGTGGGTATTTGTGTATTCTTTTTAGTACTTGTTACTACACTTTTGATAACGTTTGCTATAAAGTATAATAAAAAAAGAAATCCAAGAGCTACTAACATTCACGGAAGTACTAAATTGGAAATTATTTGGACTGTGATTCCCACAATCATTGTCATTTATATTTTCTGGCTTGGCTGGTCGGATTATAAAATTCTTGCAAATGCACCAAAAGATTCAATGGTGATTGAAGCTACGGCAAGTATGTGGCAATGGAATTTTAGATACTCAAATGGTAAGCAGGACGATACACTTTATGTACCTGTAAATAAAAATATAAAAGTTAAACTTGTTTCAACTGATGTTGACCATTCATTTTATGTACCTGCATTTAGACTTAAAAAAGACGTAATGCCAAATACAAATAAATCAACATGGTTCAGAGCAGAAGAATTGGGAACATTTAATTTATTCTGTGCAGAATATTGCGGATTAAATCACTCGACAATGCGTTCTGCAGTTAAAGTGGTTACAGAGGAAGAATTTAACAAATGGTTAAATGGCAAGTAGAATTTATATGATGTTCAAAGAAAAAATAAATATTCTTTTAGAACTGACAAAAATCAGGATTACCTCTTTTGTTACACTAACAACTGCATTCGGATTTGTTGTTGCCAGCGGTTCAATAAACGGAAAAATTATTTTACCGTTACTCGGTGTTTTATTGCTTGCCTGCAGTGCTGCTGTTATAAATCATTTTCAGGAAAGAAAGACAGACGCACTTATGGAAAGAACAAAGAGCCGACCTTTACCAAGTAGAAAAGTAAGACCTGTAACGGCTTTGTTAATATCGTTCGTTTTATTAATGGCAGGTTCGCTGGTGCTAACTTTTTCAGCGGGTGTGGTAGCTCTTGGTTTAGGACTTTTAAATTTAATCTGGTACAATTTTATTTATACTCCGCTTAAAAAGAAGACGGCATTTGCAATAATTCCCGGTTCTTTAGTCGGTGCAATTCCACCTGCAATAGGCTGGGTTGCAGGCGGCGGCAGTTTATCCGATCCAAGAATTGCTATTATTTCATTTTTCTTTTTCATCTGGCAAATACCACATTTTTGGCTGCTATTATTTATCTTCGGTAAAGATTACGAAAGTGCCGGTTTTCCGTCGCTTACAAAAATTTTCAGTATGAATCAGCTTGGCAGGATCACTTTTATTTGGATTCTGACTTCGATTATAATTTGTTTGTTTCTGCCCGTATTTGGACTTGTAAAATCCCCGTATATAAATACAGGTTTATTATTAACAGGTTTTTGGCTTACGTGGAATACAGTTAAATTATTAAGACCTAATTTCGATTCAAATCAATTTAAGTTAGCTTTTTATAATATTAATGCATTTGTAATATTTATAGTTTTTCTTATTTCAATAGATAATTTATTCGTTTTATATTAATGAAATTGTGAGAATGTAGATGGAATTTCTAGATAAATTTGTAATACCTCAATCCTTAGAACATATAGAGTTACTTCACTATTTAGCAGCTTTAGTACTGTTTATTTTTATTCCTTTTATAAGTATTGTTTTCGGAAGTACATTGCTTTCTCTTTACTACAAAAGAAAGGGAAATAAAGAGGGGAATGATAAGTATATTAATTTTGCGAAAGATTTAGTAAGTAAATTAACAGTAAATAAAAATGTAGGAATTGTACTCGGAATAGTTCCCCTGATTACAATAACAATAATCTATGCGCAGCTTCTTCATTCTGCATCAAATCTTTCAATCAGTTATTTATTCATATCTTCTATTTTAATTATCATCGGTTTGATATTAATATATACTTACAGATACTCAATGAGTTTTAGTCTTATTTTTAATTCTCTCGGTGATTTTAAACCGGATGATAAAAATGTCGGCGATGATTTAAACAAATTAAGCGACACTACAAAAAAACTTAGTGTAAGTACAGGCTGTTACGGAGTTATTGTTCTTACTGCTGCCATATGGTTTTATTTATCGGGAATGCATCTGGCTCTTTACCCAGAACTAACAGATACGCAAAGTATTTTTGCAATCTTGTTTTCATTTGACGTAATATTTCGATTATTCTTTTTCATAGTATTCGCAATTGCAATAACCGGGGGAACAATCCTATTCAGATATTTCTATTGGGAGGGAGGAATTACTGACCTGGATGATGACTATAAAAATTTAGTTAAGAAAACAGGAATTAAAACTGCTTTTTATTTTTCAGCACTGATACCTGTATTTTTAACATTTAATTTGCAGACTTTACCGAAAGCATCATTATCAACATCAGTATTTGTTTATGCAGGACTTTTGCTTTTCACACTATTTGTTTGTTACAATTTACTTTATTCAATGACCAAAAATGGGAAAGCAAATTATGCCGGAACTTTGTTTATTCTTTTAATCCTCTCAATGTGTTTCTCGCTTGCAAAAGACCAATTGGCAATGAACAATGCAACAAAACTGCAGGCACTTAAATTAAGCCAAAAATACGATGCATTGTATGCAAGTCTTACGGGAGAGACAAAAAAAGCACCCGAAATAAAAGGTGAAGACGTTTATAAAATAAGATGTACACCCTGTCATTCATTCGATCATAAAATTGTGGGACCGCCGTACAATGAAACATTACCAAAATACGAAAACAATATGGACGGGCTTGTCAACTTTTTAATGAATCCAAAGAAAATAAATGATAAATATCCACCTATGCCTAATCCCGGGCTGAAACCGGCAGAAGCAAAAGCCGTAGCCAAATATATTTTAGAAACATATAAAAAATAAAATTGTAAATTTAGTTCGTGTTTTATCAAAGCTTTAAAACGTATTTTGTTTTAAAGCTTTTTTTTAAATAAATAATATTAACAAAATCTTCATTATCTCTTATGGAAAACTTCTCAACAAAAAAAGAAACCCTTTATAAATTTGCAGGCAATGTTATGTGGTCTTGGCACCCTGATATTAACTCATTATTTGAAAAGATTGATAAAGAATTATGGGATAAAACAGGACATAATCCAGTTAAGTTATTAGAAAATATTAATGACGAAAGATTAAAAAACCTGTTTGATGATGATGAATTCAAACAGTTATTTTTAAAAGCAGAAATAAGGTTTAAAAAATATTTTGACACAGATACCTGGTTTAATAAAAACAATGAAAGAACAAATCTGCAGGTGGCATATTTTTCTGCTGAGTTTGGTATAGCGGAATGCATAAGAATTTATTCCGGTGGTTTGGGAGTTCTTTCCGGTGACCACATTAAATCCGCAAGTGATTTAGGCGTGCCTTTAATTGGTGTGGGACTATTATACAGCAAAGGATATTTTCAACAGTCGTTGGACAAAGATGGATGGCAGAAAGAATATTATATAATTGAAGATTTCAGCAAATTACCCATTGAACTTCAGCGGGATGAAAATAAACAGCCGTTAAGAGTTAAAGTTATAATTGCAGGCGAAGAAGTTTTTATACAAATCTGGAAAATGAATGTTGGTAGAACAGCACTTTTTTTATTGGATACTGATATTGCCGAAAATTCAAAACAGAACAGAGAAATAACTGAAACACTTTACGGCGGTGATAACGAAACGAGAATAAGACAGGAAATTGTGATGGGAATAGGAGGGATAAGAGCATTAACAGCTTTGAATATTACTCCAAATGTTTTTCATATGAATGAAGGTCATTCCGCTTTTCTTTCTTTGGAAAGAACGAGAATGGGAATGGAAAATTACGGCTTAAGTTTTGATGAAGCTCAAGATTTATGTAGGCAAAACAATGTATTTACAACACACACACCGGTGCCGGCAGGAATAGATAAATTTTCAAAAGAACTTATAAATAAATGCATGAAAAATTATTATTCTACAAAACTTGATCTATCGGAAGATCAATTTATGGCATTGGGAAACATTCCCGGCAGCAGCAAACTCGATTCATTTAATATGGCACATCTTGCAATGAACAACTCGATGTACATTAATGGAGTTAGCAAACTTCACAGCAAAGTTTCCAAAGACCTTTGGGCAGACAGGTTTGAAGGAATTGAAAAAGATGAAATTCCTATTGGTTCTGTTACAAATGGAGTGCACATTAAAACTCACACAGCTAAAAATGTTCAAGCATTATTTGAAAAATATTTGCCGGATGAGTGGGGGAAGAATTTAGCTGATAGATCAACCTGGCTGTGTATTGATAAAATCCCTTCACAGGAAATTTGGAATGTACACATAGAAAACAAAGCAAGACTGATTAAATTTGTTAGAAACCGTTTGACTAAACAAGCAGAGGAAAAAAGCTTTAATATTAATGAAATTGATTCAAAAGAAATATTAGACACAAATGCTTTAACAATAGGTTTCGCGCGCAGATTTGCGACATATAAAAGAGCGACATTAATTTTTAACGATTTGGACAGGCTAGATAAAATATTAAATAATTCTGAAAAGCCCGTGCAATTAATATTTGCCGGTAAAGCTCATCCGCAGGATCACGCCGGTAAGGAATTCATACAAGAGATTTTTAAAATAAGCAGGGAAGAAAGATTCAAAAATAAAATTGTATTTCTTGAAAATTACAATCTTGAGGTTGCGAGATATCTTGTAAGCGGCTGTGATTTATGGTTGAACAATCCGCGCCGCCCTTTGGAAGCAAGCGGAACTTCCGGAATGAAAGTAGTTACAAACGGCGGATTGAATTTAAGTATTTTAGACGGTTGGTGGGATGAAGCTTACACTCCCGATTTAGGTTGGAAAATAGGTGACAGGGAAAACAGTTTTAATTCTGATATTAACGATGAGAAAGATATAAATGATTTATACAGTGTATTGGAGGAAGAAATTATTCCAATGTTTTTCAGAAGAGAAGAACAAAATATTCCAAATGCGTGGATACAAAAAATTAAAAATTCTATATCTGAATTGAGCTGGTTTTTTAATTCCGACAGAATGGTGATGGAATATTTCAATAAATATTATTTAAATGCTTTTGATAATCATAAAAAGTTATCTTCAGAGGTTCATTTGAGTTAAAATATTAACGGGTTTGCACTTCAGCATTAACGTAAACATTCGTTTTATTTATTAAAATGTTTAAATCTTTTTTTTTATTTTAATAAATACAAAATTAAACAGGTTTTTATGTTATTAGAAACTTTAGACATTAAGAAAAATGATATTATAATTTATTCGAAAAATATTTTCAACTTTGAAAAGAATTTCAGAATTATATTTAAGGACAAAGACGATAAAAAAGCACATCATATCAGCTTCTCTGAAGTATGCCGGCAGGTAAACGAGTATAATCCCAAAAATATAATTGTTTACAGACTGCTTACCAACTTTAAAAATTTAACTTTAGACCAAGTTAAATACGGATTCCTGATTTATATAAACGGTGTAAAAGAATTAATATATTTTGACCCTGTTTATGCCGTAAGAGAATTAGAAGGTCTGTTCGGTGAAAGCGAACTGCCTGAATTGAGGTTTCGTATTCAGCAAGTCGGACTTACTACATTGAACAGAAAGAACAACCTTCCTAATTATGTGCAGATATACAGTATTGATTTAGAAGCAACCGAAGCAAAATTTCAAAATGACAAGGTTTTTGCGGATGCACTTGTTGCTTTTTCATTCGGTAAAAAAGCTAAAAAGAATGTTAAAAAAGTAGTGAAGGAAACCAAGCAAATTTCCGAAAAGATTCCTGCTAAAAACAAGAAAGAACAAACTGCTGAAGCAAACGGTTTTAAAATAATATCACACAGTATTTCCGAGGATAAATATTACGATTTTACACAAATTAAAAAAATGAATTACGGCAGGTCACTTACAAAAGAATTTGTGGATAAAAACGGTAAAAATGCTAGAGTCTCGACTAAAGAAGAGGAAGCTCAGTCCGACATAACAATACCGAGTGCAATTACAAGTGCTGCAAAAGGCGCTAAGTCACTTAAAGATTTAATAAACAGTAAACAGGCAAAAGCAAAAACAGGGGAAGAAGCATTGGAGAAGGCGTTGAAAAAAGAAGCCCATCTTTTAGATATTTTTAAGTCTTCTGAATCTCTTAAAAAGTATATGAAAGAGAAAGAAGATAAAAGAGTGGTACTTAAATTGAAGAAGAAGTAATTTTTTTGTTTTCAATCCAAGCCGATGCCCAGGACACACTTCAAGGAGTAAATGTTCTGAATAAGCAACTTTTGTATAGTTTCATTGATGCTATCAATGAGCACAATGTAGATAAACTCTGTTCACTAATGACAGATGACCACAAATTCATTGACTCTCAAGGAAACGAGGCTGTGGGTAAAGAAATAATGAGAGGTGGATGGATTGGTTACTTTCAATTGTTTCCCGATTATAAAATTGAAGTAACCGAGATATTTACTAATGATGATATTGTCGCTGCATTTGGATTTGCCAGTGGAACGCTTCAAGGTCTAAAGGAACGAAAAGAAAACTATTGGCGGTTGCCCGCTTCTTGGAAAGCTATAATAAGGAACGACAAAATTCAGTTATGGCAAGTTTATGCCGATTCAAAAATACCGTATGACATTATGGAGAGAGCTAAGAAATAATAATTTTTCTTTAATTATATTATCTAGCAACAGATTTTATATAGGTGATGAGTATTAAAAACATTTCCATTATTGAATCAACCGCTAACCATCAACTCAAGCCGCCCCCACCTTCGTCCAGCGGTTGCAGGACTACGGAGGACAAGCCACGTCAAAGCCGGGCAAGTGCGTCATAGGCTGGTAAACGCGAAAACGGTGCGAATTCCGTCTTCGCCCCGAAAAAACATCGGGACTACACCGGACAGGTTTTGTGGTGTTTACGTTATTCGTTTAATATTGTAATATAGAGGTAATGCAGCTATATAAATATTAAAATAATTTTATTTCAGCAATATCATTTTATTTGTCTGAACAAATTCACCGGCAATTAGAGTGTAAAAATAAATTCCGCTTGAAAGATGTGAGGCATTAAACGTTATTTTGTAATTACCGGCAGGCTGCTCTTTGTTCACCAGTGTTTCAACTTCTCTTCCTAGTATATCGTAGACTTTTAATAACACGGATAAACTACGACTTGTCTCTGCGAATGGGATTGAATAGCTGATAATTGTTGAGGGATTAAACGGATTCGGATAATTTTGAGAAAGTGAAAATTGTGCGGGGGTTATTTTATTATCTTCAATTCCGGTTACAATGTTATTATCGTCTGCAAAAATATATTCTCCAAAATTTGCATTGTTTACAATCAATTTATTATTAGCAGAATCGTATATTGTTGAAAGCGGAGTGAATAATCCCTGTCCTTCATTTGTCCTTACATAAACTTTCACTTTTGACGGATTTTTTATCAGCGGGAAAGACGATAAATCAAATTCAAGATTTGCGTTTACAGAATTTATACTCAGACTGCTGAAGTATAACCTGTATTTGTAAACAATTAAAGGAGTGGAACTAAATTCAGGAAATACAGGTGCTAAATTATATCTTTTAATACTAACATTGTTTAATGCAGGTCCGTTGAATGAAATTACCTTTACACTTGTTCCTGTTGTATCGTTTACATTTATAAAATTATAATTTGAGCCGGCAACAATATTATTTATTACTACCGAGGCAGAGGGTTTATTTATATTCCAGGGATATTTTAATGCTCTGTATGTAGCCGAATTAGGAGGTAAAGTAAGTTCAAAAGTCATTGTTCCGTCAGGTGCAACTTCTGTTATATCGGCGCTTGTGGAGTCTTGTGCCCTTCCTCCCCAGCTTATTAAAGTATTTCCGTTTGCTAATCTTTGTACCGAACCTTGATTCCTGTTAGCAATGTCTTCGGGTTCGTGTCTATACTCCCAAATCTGAGTTGCAATTTTATTTACAGTATCAATTTGGTATTCAACGGCACGAGAGAACCATGGATTGTGATTGTTACCGTTATCAAACAAAGTGATATTCCCATTAGGCAGCATTCTTATGTCGTGTGGTGAAAAATAATTTGGGCTATTGTTATCATTATCCCCGATAAATGTAAACTGATTATCCCTTCCACCTAATCTCCAAATAATATCACCTGTTTTGCCGTTAATTTTAATTGCTTCTGAGTTGGTTCTGTTGCCCATTATAAAATTACCGTTCATTGTGTAATCCAGTGTATTAAAGTGATTAAGTCTTACCAGATTACCTGTTAAAGGATTATTTGTGTCATCAATAGGAATGTGGTCCCAGCTTCGCCATTGCCAAATTACATTTTTGTTGATATCTAGTTCCTGAATCATACCGTGTACAACTTTTGCAGAATCTTTACCTCCGTATTTTGTCATATCTGCTATTTGTGGTACTTTTATTGTAAATACGTAATTTCCGTTGGGTAAAATTATAAACTCATGACCGTCAGCAATTAACTTGTTACCCAAGCTGTCAGTCCCAACAGCCTTAACCGAATCAATTATTGTTAGGGTAGTATCAGTAATATAAAAAACAGACTGCTGACCTACTCCGCCCTGTTCAACATCAAGCGCGTAAGTTATAAGTCCGTTAGTTTGAATCTTAAAGTCGTGAGCACCGGAGGGTATTCTTTTATATTTATAAACATCGCCTCTTTCGTCCAATATTATTAAAAAGGTTCCGTGACTGTTATTAGTTCGTTCTTGAGGGGCGATTAATATTTGTCCCTTTGTAGGATTATTTATGATATTAACAATAAGAAGAGGAAAATCATTTGGTAAATTTTCGGTATTACCGAATGTTTGTGTCTTTGAATTTTGAGCTGAAGTAATGCTCAATGATATAAGAATAAATACTAGTAACTTTGTAGAAAATTTCATTTGTGTTATTAAATTTAGATTAAAAATAATTTTTAAAAACTATGTAATATCGTATTTTATTATTTGATGAACAACATTTTTTTTGTTTTTGTAATCCTTTTATTAGAATTAAATAAATTTATTTCCGCTTTGTAAAAGTAAATCCCCGATGAAATATTTTCAGTTTGCCAATTTACAAAATGATATCCTTTATCCTCAATTCTTTCTTTAAGCTTTATAATTTTTTCTCCCAAAACATCGAAAATAGTAATAACTACATTGCTTCTTTCGGGTAGACTGTAGCTTATAGTAGTTGAGGGGTTAAAAGGATTGGGGTAATTTTGAAAAAGAACAAATTTTTCCGGTATAATATTCTTAGTTGTATTAACAGAAGTCACCGAGTTGCTGTCTGCTTTTAGTATAACATATTGAGCAATCATTTCGGTTCCGTTTTCTGTTTTTATAAGTAAAGTATCGATATGCCGGTTTGCATCAATTGGTTTATATTTAACGGAAAATAATTTGCTGGCATTCGGCTGAATTGTAAGGGGTAAAGAAGTAACAGGTGTAAATGTGCTGTCAGTAAAATAATAAGATGTAATAGTAATTGATTGAGATTTATTATTTGTAATGTTAAATGATTTTGTTAGTGAATCACCCTGACCGACAAAACCAAAATCCACAGTATCTTTATCGGATGTAAAGAGATTTGTACGCCAAGGAACTCTAAATACCTGGTAGCTGTAATTTTGGTCTTCTATGAACATTTCAAAAGTTTTCACACCGCCCTGAGTTACTTCGGTTACACTTCTGAAATCATCAGCTGTATTTGGAGTTTTTGAAGATGAGCCCCAACCTATAATTGTGTTTCCGTCGGGAAGTCTTTGAATACTTCCCATAACTCTGGAGAATTCATCGGGTGAATTCCTGAATTCCCAAACCTTTTCAGTATTTAAGTTAGTAATATTTCCTGTATTTAATTTGTATTCAACGGCTCTTGAGAAAACTCTGTTGGGTGCAAGTCCGTTATCAAACAATAATAAATTCCCGTTGCTTAAAATTCTTGCGTCGTGCTGCTGCAGAATAGGGAAGTTGTCATTATTAAAAACAAACTGGTTATTTTTGCCTCCAAATCTCCAAATTATATTACCGGTCGATTTATCAATTTTTGTAATTTCATCCATCCTTTTGGATGAGATAATAATATTGCCGTCCAAATCGATTTCAATAGAATTTGTGTGACAGTATTCAATATTTGCTAATTTTAAGTCAACAAAATCATTTGCGTCGGTAATCTTAAAATGGTCCCAGCTGCTCCACTGCCAAATAACTTTTTTTGTGCTGTCCAGTTCCTGAATAATACACCCAACTACGTTTGCAGAATCTACACCTCCGGCAACAACGGTGTCCATCTTAACTTTTTGCACGTCATAAATAATTAAATAAGCGTGGTTATCTTTTGTCAGGAGCAATTCGTGAAAATCAGTAGGAAATCCGTTACCCGCCATAAAACTGTCAACAACCACGTAGGAACTGTCCAAAGCATAAAAATATTTTTTTTCTGTGTCATAATAAGTTAATAATCCGTTCGGCTGTGGTTTAAAATAAACTAATGCTACATTTGGTTTCTTTCTGTAAAATATTGGAATTCCGCTGTTGTTTAATATCATCAAATAACTGAAGGTATTGTTTTTTGCCGGTGCCAAAAACAAAAAACCATCGGAAATATTATTAGAAATTCCAATCCTAATTTTCGGAAAGTCATTAGGCAGAGAAGTATTGGCCTTATTAAAATTATTTTGAGGAAACGAAAAATGATTTAGGGATAAAATAAAGAAAAAAACAAAATATTTTTTTAACGGATGAAACGACATTTTTATTTATTGGCTAACGAATTTCATATTAAAAAATTATTTTTGGGATACAAGAAATTAAATATTAAAGAAAAAAAGTTAGAATACAATGTTTAAATTATTCAATAAATTTTAAGGCAGGGCAATGGTGGGATATTAAAAACATCCCACACATAAATTATTTTTTATCTTTTTCTGTTTTCCTTTTTTCCAAAATATTATCAATAATTTTATATTCTTTTGCTTCTTTGGCTGTTAAGAAATGATCCCGGTCACAATCCTTTTCAATCTCTTGCATTGACTTGCCGGTATGTTCTGCTAAAATTTTATAGAGAGTGTCTCGTGTTTTTAACATTTCCTTGGCGTGTATCTGGATATCTGTAGTTTGTCCCTGCAACCCTCCAATCCAAGGCTGATGGATCATTATTTTTGAATTCGGCAGAGAAGTCCTTTTACCTGAAGCTCCGCCTGCTAAAAGAATTGCACCCATACTTGCTGCCATACCTACGCAAATTGTAGCAACATCAGGTTTTATATATTTCATTGTATCGTAAACAGCCAATCCCGCTGATACACTTCCGCCGGGGGAATTTACATATAAATTTATGTCTTTTTCTGCATCTTCGGCTTCAAGAAAAATAAGCTGTGCAATTACAAGACTTGCAATATGATCATCAATCGGAGTACCGATGAAAATAATTCTTTCTCTCAACAAACGTGAATATATATCCATACCTCGTTCGCCGCGTCCCGTTTGTTCAATTACATAGGGGACTAACTGATTATAAATTTCCTGGTTATTTTTCATTTAGATTCCTCTGAATCTTTGTTAAATAATTTATTAGGATCTACTTTTTTAATATTGTTATTTTCTTTGAGAAAATCTAAGAGTTTTTGTTCTTTTAATTTGTCAGAATAATTTGATGACTTGTAATAGTTGAGTAGTTTATCTACTGTGATGCCCGTTTTCTCGGCATCTTTTTCCGCCATCTTTTTTAAGTCTTCTTCATTTACTTCAATTTTTTCCGATTTCTCAATCTCTGATTTCAACATTATCCATTTAACCTGGTATTCCGCTGTCTTTTTCAGCCGGTTACTTGCTTCTTCTTTATTGAAATCTTTCACCCCTTCTTTTTTTGCATGTTCCTCTTCATGATTGACCAAATTTTCTAAATAATTATTTACTATTGTTTCCGGCGGTGTAAAATCATTTTTTTCTACAATAGTGGATATCAATTTGTTTTGAAGGAATTCGTTTTCTTGTTGAGTAAAATATGCAGTAATATCTTTCCTAATTTCTTCTCTTAATTCTTTTTCGTTTGTTACTTTTTCCTTAGTTATTTTTTTAACAAATTCTTCATTTAAATCGGGTAAAGATAATTTGTTTATTTCTTTTATTTCGGCTTCGTAAATAAAATTTTCAGTTACTTTTTCTTCTTCGCCTTTGCTGTTTTTTAAATTTCTTTCATCTTTGAATGAAAATTTAAATTTATCTCCTACTTTTTTGTCTTTAGAATTTTCGATTATTTCTTTTTGCACATTCTCGTTTGAAAGGTCAATTTGAATCTTTTCACTCTTTGCATTTTTGAAGGGTGTGCCGTCTTCATTTATCCTTAAAACTTCAACGTCAATAATGTTTTCAGGACCTTTTACTTTATCGACTTTTACTTTTTCAGCGTTAGATTTTTTAATTTGTACAATTTCTTTTTCAACATCTTCGTCTTTTACCTGAAAGTCAGGTACATCAACATCTAAGTCTTTGTATTCCTTAACTTCAATAGTAGGATAAACTTCAAATTTAACTTTAAAATATAAATCTTCACCGGGTTTAAATTTAATATCAGATAAAACGGGCTGACCTATAGGGTCTATCTTTTTCTCTTTTGAAATTTCCCAGAATTTTTTATTTGCAACCTTTTCCGATGCTTCATAATCCAGCGAATCACCGTACATTTTTTTTATCATAGCTAAAGGCACTTTTCCCTTTCTAAATCCCGGCAGTTGAATTTTTTTCGCCTGTTTTTTTACTTCGCTTTCCAATTGATCTTTGAACTCATCATATTTCAAAGTAGCTTCAAGTTCTCTCTCAGATGTTGTAATATCGTTTATCTTAACTTCCAATTTATCCTCATCATAATTTATTTATAAAAATCTGTGCGAGAACGGGGACTCGAACCCCGACACCTTTCGGTACTAGATCCTAAATCTAGCGCGTCTGCCAAATTTCGCCATTCTCGCAAAATTCAATTTTAGTTTTTTTTAGCTTATATTTAGTTGTCTTAAGTTAAAATTTTATATATAATAATTTTACTGTTTTAGCTTTTTCTTAAAAAAGAAAGTACAAATATAAGACCAAGCGTTCAGTTTAGCAAATAATTAAAAGATGTAAATTCATCTAAGTTTAAATTATTTTGGGGTAACTGAAACATTAACAATATAAGTTTTCATTAAATCCATTTTTATGATATTTAACTATATAACTGTTTCCAGAACAGGATTAAAAAGAGAAGATAACGAAGATTACCTCGGTGTATTTGAAAACGATGGGGGATTATTAGTAGTAGTTTGTGATGGCTTAGGAGGAAATCAAGGTGGAGAAGTAGCATCTAAACTTGCCGTTGAGACTATTAACTCTGAATTTAAAAGTATGAATAATCTCGGCATTATAGAAAGGATTCAAAACTCTATTATAAAAGCCAATGAAGCTATTATCCAGAAAAGTATGCAGGATGAAAACATAGCCGGAATGGCTACTACTGCAGAAGTTTTATTTCTAAAAAAAGATTTTGCATATTGGGGACATGTTGGAGATTCCAGGATATATTCTTCAAAAAAAAATAAATTGCAACTGCTTTCAAAAGATCATTCACTCGTGCAGCGTTTGGTAGACGAAGGATACATTACTTTAAAAGAAGCAGAAACGCATCCCAATAAAAATATAATAACCCGTGCTTTGGGTGACAATGAAGAAGTAGAGATCGATTTGAGTAAAATGAAATTAAAGAAAAAAGAAAATAACAGATTTCTGGTTTGTTCAGACGGTGTGTCCGGGGTGTTAAACGATAATGAAATTGAAAAACTTATTAATGGGAATAATTTAAGTACTGTAGCTGATAAAATGAGTCAATTGATTGAAGACAGAGGAGCACCGGATAATTATTCTTTTGTTTTATTAGTTGAGGCAAACTAATTGATCGGAAGGAATATAGAGCATTATAAGATAGTTGAAATCCTCGGGAAAGGCGGAATGGGGGTTGTCTACAAGGCATTCGATCTTAAACTGGAAAGGTTTGTTGCTCTAAAAATTCTTAACTCAGATTTACTCTCAAATCCCCATTTCTTAGAAAGATTTAAAAGAGAAGCAAAACACCAAGCTAAATTAAACCACCCTAATATTGTACCAGTATATGGTTTTACCGAAGAAAACGGAATATTAGGTATTATAATGGAATATGTTGCTGGCGAGACAGTAGAAAGTTTAATAACCCGTCTCGGCAGACTTGAGCTTCAATACGCACTATCAATTTTAAAACAAATTTTAGCAGGTATTGGATATGCTCATTCAAAGGGTTTCATCCACAGAGACATTAAACCTTCTAATATTATTTTAAATAATGAGGGTGTTGTAAAAATTATGGATTTTGGAATTTCAAAATCCATTACCGAGGGAAGAAATTTAACTAAAACCGGTACAAAAATCGGTACAATACTTTATATGAGTCCCGAACAGGTTAAAGCCAAAGAACCCACACCTCAAAGCGATATATATTCTTTGGGAATAACTTTTTATGAAATGCTCGTGGGCAATGTTCCTTTTGGGACAGGAACTGATTATGAAATAATGGAAGCACATCTTAAAAAAAACCCGCCAAAAGTTTCCACTTTACTCGAATCAGTACCTCCGGTAATTGACGTAATAATTGGGAAATCAGTAAATAAAAATTTGGCAAAAAGATATGCTGATTGCCAGGAGTTTTTAAACGATATTAACAGTCTAACCGTTGAATCAATTACTCTTAAAACTGACAAATCAAAAAAGAAAGCAAAAAAGAAGACCAAAAAAATAAAAACTAAAACTAAAGTTAAACAAAAAGAATTTTTAACAGGCAGCAAGCGTGTAACAACAACAATGCAAAAGTTTAAATATTATTTATGGCTTTCGTTAACCGTTATACTGTTTGCGGGACTTGTTTACTTTGTTTACTCAACAGTTTCAGACTTTTGGAAGAACGATGATTACATTCCTAAAAAAATAGATAATGGTAAAAATACATATGTCTCTAATCCTGCTTATATTTTAAAATCAAAATGGCTGAAAATTAATTCGACTACTGATGCAAGTTTAAACTCTATATCATTTTTAGATTCAGCAATTGGTTACTTGTGTGGAGACAACGGAATAATACTTAAGTCAAAAGACTCCGGTGATTCTTGGCAAATCTCAGATACATCTATTTCAGATAATTTGTACCATATTGGTTTTCCTGATGAGTTAAATGGAATTGTCTCAGGCGAAAATGGGACAATATTATTGACAACTAACGGAGGGAATAGCTGGAAAAAAATTAAAACCGGAACTTCCTCCAGTTTGTTTGATTTTGAATTCATCGAAGAATCTAATATTGTAATCGCGGTCGGTGCAGGGGGTACAATTTTAAGGTCGGAAGACGGCGGACATAGTTGGACTCGTATTTTCTCTTCGGCTAAAAAATTGTTGTACAGCATTAAATTTGTTAATAAAAATATTGGTTTTATAGTGGGGTGGAACGGAATTATTTTGCAAACAAATAATAAAGGGAAATCCTGGGAAGAAGTACCTAAATTCACTACCAATTATTTACGTTCAATAGATTTTGCAAATGAAGACACAGGATTTATTGTCGGCGGCGGGGGAGAGATATATAAAACTACTAACGGCGGTTCATCTTGGAGTTTGGTCCCATCCAACACTATTTCAGGATTAATGAAAATAAATTTTATTGACGATAAGAATGGTTTTATTTTGGGAAATAAAGGTGAAATATTTACTACTTCGGATGCCGGTGACAACTGGTTAAAAATATCAAGCGGTACATTTTCAACACTGAAAAGCATAACTGCTAATAATAAAAATATTTTTATTACGGGCAATAACGGTTTGATCCTTAAGAATACTCTTAAGACAAATTGATTTTACATACCTTAATCTTTAATTTTCAGCAATTCATTTCAACTACTTATTGGTTATAAGATAGATTATTCCTTCATTTTGAGAATATATTGGACAAATTTATTATAAAAGGCGGAAAAAAGTTATCAGGAAAAGTAAATGTTGAAGGTGCTAAAAATGCTTCACTTGCTTTAATGCCTGCTACATTACTTACTACCGGAAAATCAATACTTAAGAATACACCTAGACTTAGAGATGTGAACACAATGGTAAGTCTTTTGGAGATACTCGGTGTTAAAACAACTTTTATCGATCATACATTAACGTTAGATACAAGCAAAATTTTGAGTCAAAATGCCCCATATGAATACGTTAAAAAAATGCGTGCTTCTGTTTATGTATTGGGGCCGCTTTTGGCAAAGTACGGAAGAGCTAAAGTCTCAATGCCGGGAGGCTGCGCCTGGGGACCAAGACCAATAAATCTGCATTTAGAGGGATTGAAAAAACTGGGAGCAGAAATTAAATTGGAAGGGGGTTATATTCTTGCAAAATCAAGAAAATTAAAGGGTACAAAAATTCATTTTGATAAAATATCAGTGGGTGCTACAGGGAATATTCTTATGGCAGCAACTCTTGCTCAAGGAACAACAATTATTGAAAATGCCGCGAAAGAACCTGAGATCACTAATCTGGTGGAATTTCTCAACAAAATGGGAGCAAGAATATCAGGCAAAAACACATCAAAATTAGTAATTGAAGGGGTTGATGAACTTTTACCGGAAACGATTGACACGATCCCGGACAGAATAGAAGCAGGTACTTTATTAATAGCCGGAGCAATAACGAAAGGCAAAGTTGAATTACACAATTGTGAACCGAAACACTTAAAAATACTTATTTCTAAATTAGAGGATATCGGGTGTAAGATATTTTCAAACAATAATATAATAACATTAGATGCAAGTAATTTAGAGATAAATTCAACAGATATATCAACTTCTGTTTATCCCGGATTTCCAACCGATATGCAGGCACAGTGGATTGCTTTAATGTCGGTAGCAAATGACACGGCAATAGTGACTGATACTATTTATTTAGATAGATTTAATCACGTTCCAGAGCTTTTACGATTGGGAGCATCTATTAAAATGAAAAAGAATAGCGCGATTATTGCAGGTGTTAAAAAATTGAAAGGCGCAAAAGTAATGTCTACCGATTTACGTGCAAGCGCAAGTTTAGTATTGGCAGGTTTGGTAGCCGAGGGTGTGACAGAAGTTCTAAGGGTTTATCATTTAGACAGGGGATACCAAAGGATAGATGAAAAGTTAAAAATGCTCGGTGCCGATATTCAAAGAGTTGAAGGTACGGAATTTTAATGACTTTTAAGCTGAAGAAAATATTTCTCGGCAATTTCATCACTTTTTTCAGCATTGTCATAATTTTAGTATTCAACATCGCTCTACTTTTTTTCCCTTTGACTAATGTATTTGGATTTGAATTCTCTTTTGTCAACGCAATTCTTATATCTTTTTTATCAGGTATAATATTAATCTCTTATATAAAAAAACTTAGATATGATACAGAATTAAAAGTAAGGTTAATTAAAAATTTTGTTTTAATCGGCATTATAATTCTTATAATTCCTCTGATTATTTCTCTGACACATTCGTTTTTAGGGCTAACTTGTTCGCTGAAAGACGGTTTCCTTTTTTATTTAGTGTTAACAATTCCTTCTTACATTATCGGACTTACTTTGGGGGTAATTGCTTATTCTATCAATAAAAAATTTCCCGTTATTATTTATCTTTTATTATTTATTATAGTTTTGTCAATACCTTTAATTGAATTCTATTTTAATCCGCAGATATATTTTTTTAACCCGATTTTCGGATTGTTTCCCGGGACTATTTATGATGAAGGATTGAGTGTAAGTCTGAAACTACTTTCATACAGGATTATTAATGTACTTTTTTTTACAACAGTTTTAATATCCTTATATAAATACCAAATCAGTGCTGTAGATAATTTTAAAAAAAATATAATCCTTTCTGTTTCTTTTATCACGGTTACAATATTTATTTTCATTTCTCCTATCCTTGGTTTTTCGACTACAAAACAAAGTCTGTCTAATTATTTAAATAAAAAAGTTGTTACTAAACATTTTGAAATAAATTTTATGGGGAAAATAAATAATAGAAATATTTATAAAATAGTTATGTATCACGAATTTTATTATTCAAGGCTTTCAAAATATTTTAAGGTTAAATTAAATAAGAAAATAGAATCTTTTGTTTTCGATGATAACAGTCAAAAGGGAAAACTATTCGGTTCGGCAAATGCAGATGTTGCAAAACCATGGCTCAGTCAAATTTATACGACTAAAGACAGTTACAGTAAAACCCTGGAACACGAGATTGCTCACATTTTTTCAGCTTCATTCGGAAAAACAATATTTAAAATTGCCGACGGTTTGAATCCGTCTTTAATAGAGGGAGTTGCGGTTGCTGCCTCTCCCTATTACGATGATTATAACATTGATTATATGGCATCTCTGGCTTTTGTAAATGGTTTTAAAATTAATATCATTAATCTTTTTAACGGTGCAAGTTTCTTCGGACAAGCTTCATCGCTTTCATATATTTATGCCGGTTCATTTTCAAAATATTTGATTGATAATTATGGGGTATCAAAATTTAAACTATTTTACAAAAACACAGATTTTTCTAAAATCTACAATTCCCAATTAAAAGACGTAACAAAAAAATATTACAATTATTTAAAATCTTTCAATACAAAAGGGGACAGCTCAAAGGCAAATTATTATTTTGGAAGAAGGACTATATTTCAAAAAGTTTGTCCAAGATATGTCTCTGACAGGTTAAAGGATGCGTCAAGAGAATTTGCTAATCACAATTGGATAAAATCATCTAAAATTTATTCGGAGATTCTTGGAAAAACAAATAACTATTATGCACTTATCGGGTACGCAGATGTTTCAAAAGAATTGGATAAAACTCAAAAAGGATTAATTGAAATTGAGAACAATTTAAAAGATTTTATTAATACACCTTATTATTATAATTTACAATTCAAGTTGGCTGATTTATATTTTCTTAGCAAAAAAAAATTTAAGGCAGACTCCCTTTATAAAAAAATAATAAATGAAAAACCGAATATTTGGTTGGAGCACTTATCATCACTCAGACTGATTTTATTAAATTCTCCAGAACAGTTGAATCTTTATCTTAAAGGTTCTCCAACCGCAAGATTACTTTTATTGTTGAAATTAAATCATGAAAACAATGCCGATATAATTTTACCTGTGGCTGTCAGACTAGCAAAGATTCTTGATATTGAATATGAAATTTTTATTAAAAACTTTCTAAGTGATGAAATTGCAGCAAATTTAAAAGATAGATATACCATGAATATATTATCAATGTATATGCTGGAAAATTTCGATTTTAATAAATCTAAAATTATGATTAAGAAAGCAAAAAGTTTAAGTAAAGGTCGGTTTAATGATGAACTTATAAAGTATAATCTAAAAAAAATAAATTGGATGTCAGAGAATTATAACTCTATCATCGAACAAATTGAAAATAAACACTGACCAATTTTTAGTCTTGCAACTAGCCTAAAACCATTTATTAAAAATTGTAAATTTGTTCCGTTAAAGGATTTAGATTAAATTTGGTTTATAAATATCTTTCATATCAGCTTATTTAAAATTATTTCCTGATTTATCAATGAACCTTAAAAAAGAGATAGAAAAATATACATTTTTACAAATTGCTTCTTTCATTGCGGAAGATGTTGGGGTAGAATTATATATAGTCGGTGGATTTGTAAGAGATATTTTTCTAAAAAGAACAATTGATGAAATTGATTTTTTGATAGTAGGAAAAGAAAATGATTTTGTAGAAAAATTATCAAAAAAATTAAAAGTAAAAAAAATAAGCATTTATAAAAATTTCGGTACTGCACAGTTTATGCTTGATAATTTAAAACTTGAATTTGTTAATTCGAGAAAGGAATCATACAGTAAAGACAGCAGAAATCCAAAAGTAGAAAACGGAACATTCGAAGATGATATTTCAAGAAGAGATTTTACAATAAACACGCTGGCAATATCTTTAAATAAATGTAACTTCGGCGAATTGATTGATACATATAACGGACAGCGAGATATTAAAAACAAAATTATCAAAACTCCTTTAAACCCAAATGAAACGTTTGACGATGATCCATTAAGAATAATGCGGGCATTCAGATTTGCCTCAACACTTGGTTTTGAAGTTGATGAGAAAATAATTCAAGCTGCAAAACAAAATAAAGAAAGATTAAAAATTGTTTCCCAGGAAAGAATAACAGATGAATTTTTGAAAATATTAGCTTCGACTAAACCATCCATCGGACTTAAATTGCTCCAAAAATCAGAGGTGATGTCAGTTATTTTTCCCCAAATATCAAAATTAGAAGGGGTTGACCAGAGGAAAGATTTCCATCACAAAGAGGTTTTTCTGCATACATGTACTGTAGTGGATAATATTTCTGAAAATACTGACGATGTATGGTTGAGATTTGCGGCTTTGGTACATGATATTGCAAAACCTCAAACTAAGAAATTTGTTGAAGGAACCGGCTGGACCTTTCATGGACACGAAGAATTAGGGGCAAGAATGATGAATAAAATTTTCCACGATTTAAAACTTCCACTGGCAAAATTAAATTATGTGAAAAAATTAGTACGATTGCATTTAAGACCGATAGCTTTGGCAAAAGATGAAGTTACTGATTCAGCAATTAGGAGATTCGTAGTTGAAGCAGACGAAGATCTAAATGATTTAATTACTCTTTGCCGTGCAGACATAACAAGCAAGAATGCGAAAAAAGTTTCAAAATATCTGGGTAATTATGAGAGAGTAATGAAGAAAGTGCTTGATGTTCAGGAGAAAGATAAACTTCGTGCGTTCCAATCACCGGTTCGGGGAGAAGAAATTATGAAAGTTTGTAATCTTAAACCTTCTAAAAAAGTCGGTGAAATTAAAAAGGCAATTGAAGAAGCAATATTGGACGGAAAAATTGCCAACGATTATACTGAAGCTTACGAATATTTAATACAAATAAAAGATGATCTGCTTAAAGTTGATCATTAAGAAGATAATTGATTTTATCAAATGTGTTGACATAAACTAAATATTTACACTTTTAATTTCTTAACCACTTTTTTTCTAAACGTTATATTACCGCACAAACACATATTAAACCGTTCGTAAATAAAATATGTCTTAATAAATGAAATGTAATAAATTTGTTACGGTTGATATAAAAATATAGTACATATACACAACAAGTGGAGTGTAACAAAAATGAATAAAACCACGTCTAATGTGTAATCTAATTAGCAGATTTTTAAAACCAAAAATTTGGAGAAAATGATGAGAACTATTCTCACTTTAATTTGTGCACTGACCTTTTTGTCATCTGGACTAGCACAAAAATCTTTAACATTAGATAAAGCAATAACAATTGCTTTACATAAGAATACCATTTTACAAAAGTCAAAAAATAATTTAGAAGTAACAGAATCGGGAATAAGAGTTGCTGTCGGTAATTTCTTGCCTTCCGTTTCTGCAGCTGCTAATATGAACTGGAACAGATCAGAAGACGCCGGAGGATCTATCAATATAGGTGGAACTGTAATACCTGTACCTCCTTCTACAACTGAATCGAGGAATTATTCCGGAAATGTAACTGCTAGAATAACTTTGTTTGACGGACTCTCAAATTTTGCTAAACTTTCTAGAAGTAAAAAAGATTTTGATGCCGCAAAATTAGACCTGCAAAGGCTGAAACAAGATATTGTCTTTCAAACTATCACATTCTATTATAATGTTATTATTTCAAAACAATTATTACGGGTTAGAGAAGATGACCTGAAATGGAATAAGAGGAATTTAGAAACAGTTACCGAAAGTAATAAGCTTGGTGCTGTTACTTTAGCGGATGTTTATGCACAACAAGTAAAAACAGGAAATTCAGAACTTGCCTTGATACAGGCAAAAAATAATTTTGAAACTGCAAAAAGTAATCTGCTAAATTACTTGGCATTGGACGTACTTGAAGATTACAAGTTCTCTGATGAACTTACTCAGGAAGAAAAAGCTACATTAAATGAAAAATTAGAAATAGATTATAAAAATATTTCACAATTAGTATCTGAGGCGCTTAATATAAGAAAGGATTATAAGAGTGCTCAACTAAAATTAGAAAGTGCAAATAAAGGTATCACTATTGCCAAAGCTGGCCATTTCCCTACAATAAGCAATTCACTTTCTTACAATTTAAGATCAAACAGACCTTCGGATTTCTTTGATTCAAGGACATATTTTGTGGGTCTGTCGCTCAATATTCCGCTTTTTTCTGGTTTTAGAATATCGAACAATGTTCAATTTGCGGAAGTAACAGCTCAAAATAAAGAAATTGAGCTAAGCGATTTGGAAAGAGATATAAAATTGAAACTTCAAAAAACATATCTGGATTTACAGGCTGCAGAGAAAAGTCTGCAAGTAAATAAAAGAAATGTAAAAGCGGCAGAAGAAACCAGAAAAATTGAACAAGAAAGATATTCGCTGGGCTCAGGTACTTTGTTGAATGTGTTAATTGCAAATTCAGATTATACAACAGCAAGAACAAATTATATAACTGCTCAATTTGAATATATAAGATTAAGCAAGCAGTTAGAATACTACCTTGGTGTTCTAAGTTATAAAAAATATGAAAATGATTAATTTAAGGAGAATAATCTAATGGCAAACGGAAAACAAAAAAAATCAAAGAAAAAATTATTTATTTTCGGGGGGATTGGTATACTTGTAGTCGCCTTAATTTTAGTTGCACTATTAGGTGGCTCAAAAGAAAATATTATTGCTGTGCAAACTGAGAAAGTTGTTAAAAGAGATATTACTCAGACTGTAACAGCTACCGGAACAATTAACCCCGAATTTAAAGTAGTTATTACTCCTGAAGTTACGGGAGAAATTATGAAACTTCCTGTAGAGGAAGGCGATATGGTAAAGAAAGGCACACTTCTTATTTCCATTCAATCTAAAACATACAGGGCACAAAAAGAAAGAGCAGATGCTGTTTTACAATCTTCAAAAGCAACTTTGTCAATGCGCAAAGCAGAACTTGATAAAGTTAAAGCTGCTTATGACAGAGTAAAAGAATTACAGGCAAAAGGACTGGCAAGTAATTCTGAGTTGGAAACAGCGGAGAGCAATTATTTATCATCAAAAGCTTTATATGAAGCACAACAATCATCTGTGTTGCAAAGTAAAGCGTCTGTAAAAGAAGCTGCAGACAAACTTTCTAAAACATCAATTTACGCTCCAATGAATGGTACAATAAGCCAACTAAATGTAGAATTGGGTGAGAGAGTGCTGGGAAGCGGATTCAGCCAAGGGACAAATATTATGACGGTTTCTGACTTAAATAATATGGAAGCTACTGTTGAAGTAGATGAAAATGATGTTGTCCTTATTTCTGTTGGTGATACTGCAAGAATTGAAATTGATGCCTTTGGAGATAAAGTTTTTAGAGGTATAGTAACAAAAATAGGAAATACTGCTAAAACAGCAGGGTTAGGTACTCAGGATCAGGTTGTGAATTTTGAAGTTAGAATAAAACTTATTGATATTGACAAAAACTTGCGTCCGGGAATGTCGTGTACTGCCAAGATAGAAACTGAAACAATTAAAAATGTATTAAGTGTCCCACTGCAAAGTGTTACTGCAAGGAATGAATCGGAATTAGTTAACGGTAGAAAAAAGAAAAAAGGTAATGATAATAAACCAATAAAAGTTAAAAAAGATTCTAATTCAAAACCAAAATTGCAAGAAATTGTATTTGTAGTTAAAAAAGGTAAAGCTGATATTGCAAGAGTTAAAACAGGTATAAGCGATGATAATTACATCCAAATAAAATCCGGATTAAAAGAAAATCAAGAGGTTGTTACCGGAAGTTACCGTGCAATTTCTCGTGAATTGAAAAAAGGTTCAACCGTAAGAGTTGAAAAGAAAAGAAGAAAAGGTAAACGAGGAAATAAATAATAACGGAATAAAAAATGAACATTATTAATATTGAGCATATAGCAAAAATATATCACTTGGGTTCCGAAGAAGTACATGCACTTGCAGATGTAACTTTAAAAATTGATAAGAATGAATATGTAGCTATTATGGGTCCATCAGGCTCAGGTAAATCTACATTAATGAATATGTTAGGGTGTCTCGATACACCTACATCAGGAATTTATGAATTTACAGGTAAAAATGTAAGCGAAATGTCTGACAATGAACTGGCAAAAATTAGAAATCAAGAAATTGGGTTTGTCTTTCAAACATTCAATCTTCTTGCAAGATCTGATGCTTTGCACAACGTTGAATTACCCCTTATATATTCGGGCATTCCTTCAGCTGAAAGAAAAGAAAGGGCTGAAAAAGCTTTGGTAGATGTAGGACTGGCTGATAGGATTCACCATAAACCAAATGAACTTTCGGGTGGACAAAGACAAAGAGTTGCCGTTGCACGTGCTTTAGTTACAGATCCGTCTATTATATTAGCTGATGAACCTACGGGAAACCTGGATTCTAAAACAGGTGAAGAAATTATGACATTGTTTAATGAACTGCATGATAAAGGAAATACAATTATCTTAGTTACACACGAAGAATATATTGCCGAACACGCGGTAAGAATTATTAGATTAAGAGACGGACTTATAGAATCAGATGAAAATGTTGAAAAAAGATACATCCCTAATAATAAAAAAATTGTGGAAAATTAAATTTATATGGAAAAAATTATAAAACAGGTATAAGGCTATGAATTTTTGGTTCGAAATGAAAGAAGGATTATTTATTGCACTACGCGCTTTAAGGTCAAATAAAGTGCGAGCAATACTTACGATGCTGGGAATTGTTATTGGAATTACGTCTGTTGTATTAATGACGACCGCCATTAAAGGTATTGATGGAGCTTTTCAAAAAGGAATTAGTGCTTTGGGTTCAGATGTTTTATATATAGACAAATTTGCGTGGTTCGGTAATAGGGATTTTTGGAAAATGCGCAACAGAAGAAATCTTATAATGGATGATTATGCAAGATTTAAAGATTTAGCAAAACTGCCTAAAGCTTCCGCGCCTGTTTTAAGAGCTAGAAAAACTTTAAAAAATGGTGATAATAATGTTGAGGGAGTTATCCTTGTCGGGTCAACTTCTGATTATGTAGCTACAACTAATTTTACATTTAATCTTGGTAGATTCTTTTCTCAAACAGAAGGTAAGGCTGCAAGAGATGTTGTTGTATTAGGCAGTGAAGTAGCGAAGAATTTATTTCCCCGAGGAGATGCCTTGGATAAGACAATAAAAATTGGAAATCACAACTTTAAGGTAATCGGAGTTTTGGATGAACAGGGAAGCTTTATCTTAGGAAGCTTTAATCCCGACAACCAAGCCTTTTTGCCTATCGGTTCAATATTCAAGTATTTTATGAACAGATCGAGAGGATCTATAACAATAAATGTGAGAGCACAAAGCCCTGCAATGGTTGCTGATACAAAAGAAGAAGCAATTGGTGTTATGAGAAAAGTAAGAGGATTGAAATACGATGAGGAGGACGACTTTGCAGTTAATCAGCAAGAAGGTTTAATGAACAATTATAACAGCGTAGTAGGTGTTATACAAATTGCAGGATTATTTATTACCGGATTGGCTTTGTTTGTGGGCGCAATTGGTATAATGAATATAATGTTCGTTTCGGTTAAAGAAAGAACCAAAGAAATAGGATTAAGAAAAGCAATTGGTGCTAAGAGAAGAACTATTTTAGGACAGTTTATTTTAGAGTCTTCTGCTATTTGTTTATTCGGGGGTCTGATTGGTTTATTGTTGGCTGTTATGTTGAGTATGGTTATTGATCAATTTTTACCTACTTCTGTTCAATACAGTGCAGTTATAATAGCCATTTTAATATCGTTAATTACAGGAATTGTGGCAGGATTTGCTCCGGCATATACTGCTGCTAAAATGGACCCTGTTACTGCATTGAGGTATGAATAATGAATTTATCACAAATTTTTAATGTTTCATTAAATTCCCTAAAAAACAACAAATTAAGGGCAAGTTTAACAATTTTGGGTGTTGTTGTCGGAATATTTTCTATTATTGTTATAATGACAATTATTACTATGCTTCAAAAAAGTATTGAAGGCGGTGTATCTCAGTTAAGTAAAAATACTTTTCAAATTCAAAAATTTCCTATTATGATGGGTGGTGGACCTGGTTCAAGAAGAAAATTTAGAAACAGAAAAGATATAACTATTACCGATTATTACCGATTAGAAGGTTTGTTAAAAGGCGTTAAATATATGGGTGCCGAACAATGGCAATTCGGCAAAGTAGTTAAATATAAAAATCTAGAGACTAATCCAAACATGCAAATTGCAGGTGAAACAACTGGCGGTATTAAAACTAATGATTGGCATGTAGAATATGGAAGGACAATAAATGAACAAGATGTTCAATATTCTACAAATGTTTGCTTGATAGGAAGCGATGTAATTGAAAAATTATTTCCTACAATTAACCCAATCGGACAAACAATAAAAGTAGATAATTTTCCTTTAAAAGTTATTGGCTTATTAGAAAAGCAATCTCAAATGTTTGGTGGAAGCAGAGATAGCCGAGTTGTAATACCTATTACTACTTTTCAAAGTATTTACGGGAGAAGAAGCAGAAGTGTAAATATAATGATTCAATCTCAAAGTAAAGAAAATTATGAAGAAGTTATCCAATCTGCAATAGGATATATGCGTACAATAAGAAAAGTTAAACCGGGTGAAGATAATGATTTTGATATTTTCAGTAATGAATCGATGATTACACAAATAAATGTAATGACAAGCGGAATTAAAATTGGTGCTTTAGTTATATCTATAATTGCACTTCTTGCAGCAGGTGTTGGAATTATGAATATTATGCTTGTATCAGTTACTGAAAGAACCAGAGAAATAGGAATAAGAAAAGCTGTGGGAGCAAAAAGGTCTAATATTCTAACTCAGTTTTTATTTGAAGCTATAGTCCTTTGTTTGTTGGGAGGTTTGGTGGGTATTGTTTTAGGGGTTGGAATAGGAAATTTTGCTGGTAGTTTTCTTAATGCAGAAACTGCTATACCCTACGATTGGGTTGCAATTGGATTATCACTTTGTGTATTGATCGGTATTATCTTCGGTACGTACCCTGCTTACAAAGCATCTAATTTAGATCCTATTGAAGCACTGCGTTACGAGTAGTTTAATTCCCGGGGCTCAAATTTTAGAAGTACAAAATTTTAAATTATATTTTATTTTATTATTTCTATGATTACATTAATAAATAAAATGATATAATTATTTGGGTAATTTAATTGTTAATTTCTGAATCTTTTTCTGTCTCACTTCACTCTATTAAAAACAACAAGCTGCGAGCAGGGCTTACTATCTTTGGAATTACCGTCGGTGTTTTCTCAATAATTGTAATTATGACAATTATTACTATGATGCAAAGCACAATACAGAGCGGTGTTTCATTTCTTAGTAAGAATACATTTCAAATACAAAAATATCCTGCAATACAAACCGGAGGACATCAAGCCAGAAGAAAATTTAGAAACCGAAAGGATATTACACTCGATGATTTTTATAGGCTTCAAAGTATGCTAAAATCTGCAAAATATATGGGTGCCCAAAAATATAGAGGTGGTAGAATTATTCAATTCAGAAATAAAAAAACTAACCCAAATATGTACATTGTTGGTGTTACTGAAGGTGCTATGAAAACATCGAATATAATAGTGGAAGGAGGAAGAACATTAAATAAAAACGATATTAAATATTCCAAAAATGTATGTCTACTAGGGCAGGATGTAAAAGATAAACTTTTCTTCGGAGTTGATCCTCTTGGACAGACTATAAAAGTAGATAATCATAATTTATTAATTGTTGGGCTCATTGAAAAACAACCAGAATTTTTTGGTCAAAGCATGGACAACTATATAGTTTCTCCAATCACTACGTATGAATCTTTTTATGGAAGGAATAGGGGTAGCGTTGAAATTACAGTAATGGCAAATAGCAAAGAAGAATATGATGCCACTATTCAATCTGCAATAGGACATTTAAGAACAATTAGAAAAGTAGAACCTGGTAAAGAAAATGATTTTGATATATTTAGTAATGATTCATTAATTGGCCAAATAAGTGATATTACAAGCGGAGTAAGAATTGGTGCAATGGTTATTTCATTAATTGCTTTGCTTGCAGCTGGTGTTGGCATTATGAATATTATGCTTGTATCTGTAACCGAAAGGACAAAAGAAATTGGAATAAGAAAAGCTGTTGGTGCAAGAAGATCTAATATTCTTATTCAATTTTTAATTGAAGCTATAATTTTATGCCTTATAGGTGGATTTATAGGAATATTTTTGGGTGTTGGGCTTGGAAATTTTGTGGGAAGTTTTCTAAATGCAAAAACTGCTATTCCATATGACTGGGTAGCAATTGGTTTGTCTTTATGTGTTTTTATTGGAGTCCTTTTTGGTACATATCCTGCTTACAAAGCATCCAACCTTGATCCTATTGAAGCCCTCCGCTATGAATAATTTTTTGAAAAAGAATATTCATATCTGAAAAACAATCAAAAAAAATCTTTACTTATTAAAAACAATTATTTATATTCATATTCTTAAATATCTTAGATGAAGGTAATATATAGTAAATAAGTACTAATCACTTGTATTTACTTACGTTACTCTTATAATATTCAACCTGAGGAATTTGCTTATGACAAAAGTCATCTCTGTAGCTGTTCCAAAGGGGGGTGTAGGCAAGTCCACAACTGCCGTAAATTTAGCCGCCAGTTTTGCTGTAGCAGAAAAGAAAACTTTATTAGTTGATTTTGATGCTACAGGATCTAGTACAATCTGTTATGGCTTTGATGAAAAGAAAATAGAAGGTAATATATTTGATGTATTAAGTTTTAAAAGATCAATTGGCGAAGTAATTTATAATACTGATTTGCCAAACCTAGACCTAATTCCTTCCAAAATCCTTCCTGCTGATGAAGAAAGACTCCACAAAATAACAAACAATTTTCATTTATTCAGTCATATATTACATCAAGAACAAATAAATGTTTACGACTACATTATTATTGATTGTCCTCCTTATTTACAGGGACTAACAACCATTGCTTTGATAAGTTCTGACTCAGTAATTCTGCCCATTAAAGCAGGTAAGTTTTCAATAGCATCAATTGAAAAAATGATAGAATATGTTAATTGGATAAAATCAAGCCATAACAGTCGATTAAAATTAGAGGGTATTGTTCTTACAATGTACGAACCTAATACAGTTGCTTGGAAAATGACATTTGAAAAGATAAGTATGAAATACAGCCATTTAATTTTCGATACATCAATTCCTAAAAACACAACTTTGTGCGAAAGCGAATTTTTGGGTAAACCCGGTGTGCTTATAAAAGCGAATTCTAAAGGTGCAAAAGCATATTTAAATTTAGCAAAAGAAATTATATCTATGCAAAGCCTTAAAAATTCAATTAAAGAAGAATTAGGATACGGACAATTTCAAAGTGCGGCACAATAGTTAGTTTATTCATTTAGCTCGATTTATTTTTTATATTTCAATTCTTCAACTTTGTTGTCTAATTCTTTAACTGCTTCAAATATTTTATCCATCTCAACTTTTTCTATATATGTTTCTTTGCACTCAGAACAAACATAACCTGGGATTTTCTTTAATTCTAAATAGTAATCTTCTCTCTTAATATTGAAAACTAAATAATCGATGAACATATCATTAAAACATTTTAAACATTCCATGTATCTTCTCTTTTGTTAAAATCATTATTCCATTTCTTTTCTTCAGGTACATAAGCAGTTATAATTTGTAAGAAATTATCCGTTGGAAAACATACTAAATGTATAAGCCTTTTATTGTTACCTAGTCCTCCAATCAAACAAGTATGTCCCCGTGTATCAAAAGGATAATCCTCTATAATTTTAAAATCACTAATAACTTTTTTTATTTCTTCAGTTGAAATCATTCTTTCTTTTCTAATGCACTGTTGTGCAGAATGAATTGTAAAAAAAATATTTTTATCTGCTGATTGTTGTATTTTTAGTTTGAAATCATTCATATTTTTATAATAACTCTTGTTAATGATTTAAATATAATGAATAAGATAAATTAATGTAATTATAATTAGTTATTATCATTTTCTTAAATTTTATCCTTGCAAGATTAAAT
>CAZTZZ010000007.1:0-26420 GCA_964617905.1 uncultured Ignavibacteriaceae bacterium
CCTTGATTAATCAAATTTAATAATACGCCTACTATAAATGCTACTTTTAATGCCGTTAATAATTGTGAGCGTTCTGTAGATGCTTTAAAGAATATTTTAATTGAATTAAATATATTAATATTTATACCCCTTTGTTTCTTCTTCGCTATATTCTACACCCAGACCAAGAGCAATTCTGTTAACAAAATTAAAATAACTCGTAACAAGGTTTACGCTTAAAATTTCCTCGTCGGTTAAACCGGAATCTCTTAATGTCTGAATATCTTTTTCATTAACATTGTAGGGCTCTTTTGTAAGTTTAACGGCGTGTTCAACCATTTTTAACTCTCTTTCATTAAGTCCTGCTGATTTATAATCCGTTGCCGCCAATCTAACTCTTTCATTGTCTTTCCAATAAAAATTAAGAGCTTCACCGTGATGCTTCATACAATAATCGCAATTGTTGGCAGAAGAAACGGCAACGGCTATTAGTTCGTTTGCCTCTCTTTTTAATGCTGTTTTGCCGAACATAATTTTCAAATATAAATCCATATGCGCCATCATTGAAGCGGGATTTAAACTGTGAATTTTCATTATGTTGGAAAGCTTGCCTCTGCTTTTAATCAAAGAATCATAATACTCTTTTAGTTTTCCTTCTGCTTCGTCTTCGTTAATTTGATGAATATAGGGCATTAAAATCTCCTAAATAAATTGAATATAATAGTTTGTTGTTTATTTAAATATAAAATATGCGTTAAAAATTTAAATCTATAAAAAGGATTAGTGTTATTTTTGATAAGCTGAATAACGCCGTTAATTAACTTTAGCCGATATTTCTTCTTTTTTCTTTTCTATTGCAGAAATCAATTTCCTGTACGAATCAACAAACAAACCTACACCATCAACAGTTAATTTTTCCGTTATCTTTTCAAAATCTATAGAAAGAGAAGCAAGAGATTTCATTTGTTCTTCCGCTTCATCTATATTTTTATGAATAGCATCGAAAACAACTCCGTGATCTTTGAACGATTTCATAGTTGCCGGGGGTAATGTATTAACAGTGTTTTTCCCCGCTAATTCGGTAACGTAAAGTATATCGGAATAATTCGGATTTTTCGTGCTTGTGCTTGCCCACAACAATCTCTGAATTTTTGCACCTTTTTCTTTTAGAGCTTTAAACCTTTCGTTATTATAAATATTTTCGCTTAATTTATAAACCAATTTTGCATTGGCAATTGCAATTTTACCTTTCAGATTATTGCTACTGATTTTTTCCAATTCATTATCTACAGCAGTATCAATTCTGCTTATAAAAAAACTTGCAACGGAAGAAATAGATGATATACCTTTACCTTCAACTACTCTTTTTTCCAAACCTTTTAAATATGCTTCAACTACCTGTTCATAAATTTTTGGAGAAAAAATTAATGTAACATTTATATTTACACCTTCGTAAATCATTTGTTCAATAGCGGGCATACCCTCTTGAGTGGCGGGAATTTTTATCATAACATTTTTTCTTCCTACCTTAGCGAATAATCTTCGGGCTTCTTCAATTGTTGAGTTTGTATCATAGGCAAGTTCGGGAGAAACCTCCAAACTAACGTATCCGTCCACTCCGTTAGAGCTATTGTAAACAGTTCTTAAAACATCCGCAGCAGCTTGAATGTCTTTTACTGCAAGTTCTTCAAACAACTCTTCAGCACTTAAATTTGCATTTGTAGAAAGAAGAGAAATTATTTGCTCGTCATAATCACTTGTATCAGCCATTGCTTTTTGAAAAATGGACGGGTTGGATGTTACGCCTGCTAATCCGTCATTTTCAACGAGATGCTTTAGTTCGTTATTTTTTAACATGCTTCTGCTGATATTATCAAGCCAAACACTTTGTCCGAATTTTTTTAATTCAATTAATGGGTTGCTCATATATTCCTTTTTCTATTATTTATCCAGCGCTTTAATTTTGTTTAATCTACGGATGAAACGTTCTTCTTCTATAAATTCTGCCTTTAAAAATGCAGAGACTATTTCCTTGGCTAATTCAGTTCCTATTATTCTGGCTCCCAAGCAAAGTACGTTAATTGCATCGTGCTCAACACCTTGGTGTGCGGAATAAGAATCGTGACAAACACACGCCCTTATGCCTTTAATTTTATTTGCAGTAACGCAAGCGCCCACTCCACTTCCGCAAATAACAATTGCTCTTTCTGCGTTACCTTTAACTACATTGTCACACGCTTTAATAGTAAAGTCGGGGTAGTCGTCTTCAGAATCATATACGATATTTCCCGAATCTCTTACTTCGTGATTTTGTTTATCAAGCCAATCGATAAGAAATTTTTTTAGCTCAAAACCTCCGTGGTCGGCAGCAATTGTAACTTTCATGATAATTATAAATCTTTATTTATATTGATTTGAATATAATAATACAATTTACAAAATAATGTGATATTTTACGGAGAATATTTTTCTAAAAAGCTAAATATTATGGGTACAAAATTTAAAGGCAGCAAAAAAGAAGTTACAGCTTTAGACACTTATATAAAATTGCAGCGGGCAACAGAAACTTTACGTTCAAAAATAAATAAGAGACTGGTTGAATTTAAAATTACTGAAAATCAATTTTATTGTTTAGATGCTATTTATCATCTCGGCCCACTAACACAAAGGGAATTGGGAGAAAAACTCTCACGCAGCGGCGGTAATATCACCCTTGTTGTTGATAATTTAGAAAAGAACAATTTGGTTAAAAGAGTACGTGACAAAAAGGACAGAAGAAAATACTTTGTAGTATTAACAAACAAAGGTGAAAAAATATTTAATAAAGTATTCTCTGTTTTTCTTAATATGCTTGTCGAAGAATTAAATTCAATTTCGGAAAAAGATAAAAAAAAATTACAAAGACTATGTAAAAAGGTTGGGTTAAAAGTTTAGATAGAGTTATCAACAGAATAAAACCTATGAGGTTTTAAAGAATTTAAAATATTGTAATGTTTAATTGGTGTTTTTTGTTACCTCGGAAGTTACTTTATTTCTGAAAATAATTGCGGCAGCACTTCACCTGCTTTTCCAAAAAACGATTTATCCGCCGATGAGGTTACTTCTGTTTCTGTAATATTAACCTCTATTAAATAGGCACCGCTATTCTTAGCTAAATAAATAATAGATGCAGCGGGATAAACAATTCCTGTTGTACCAACTATAAAAAACACATCACAGTTTTTCGTCTCATTTTCAGATGCTTGAAAAACATCCTGTGGAAGATATTCTCCAAACCAAACTACATCGGGACGTACGAGTCCGCCGCAATTACATTTTGGAAGACCTTCTTTTAATGGAACATTGTCGCCGTATTGTTTTTTACATTCAATACAATAATTTCTTTCTATGTTTCCGTGTAGCTCATAAACAATTTTGCTTCCGGCTCTTCTGTGAAGGTTATCGATATTTTGAGTAATCACAGATACTTTTTGTAATTTACTTTGAAGCTCTGCAATTGTTCGGTGAGCGGGATTCGGCTTGCAGTTGTGTATTATTTCTTTTCTGTGCTGATACCATTCCCAAACTAATTTTGGATTTTTTAAAAAAGCATTGAAGTTGGCAAGCTCTTCCGGTTTCAGTTTGTTCCAAATACCGTCTTTGCCTCTGAATGTGGGAATGCCGCTTTCTGCGGATATGCCGGCACCCGTAAAAAACACAACTGATTTAGCATCTTTAAGTGTTTGTTTTGTTCTTTCGTCCAATAATATTTTCATATTGGATATCTTTATTTATTTAATCGAACAACGATGTATTGGAATTTTCTTTTTGCGGGATATCGGTTTTTGTTAAATCAGTATTGGCAAGACTAATAAATCTTGTCCAGTTAGTTCCCTCTTTTACATCCTGTTTAATAGCATTTTTGTATGCATTAACTTTTGCGCTTAATTCATCGGCTTGGTAAAGCGTTATTGCTTCAAGTGTCTTGGGTACAACGGGAGATGCGTATTCCAATTTACCCTGATGGCTCAAAACCAAATGTATCAAGTGACTTTTTAATTCTTCCGGGAAATCTTTTATCTTTTTTGATTCTTCCTCAATTAACATTGCAATCATAACAATATGTCCGATAAGTTTTCCTTTGTCTGTGTACTCGAAAGAAGAGTCATAATTCAACTCTGTTGTTTTACCGAAGTCGTGAAGCATTGCACCGCAGATAAGTAAATCCCGATTTATCGCAGAATGAAAATCACACATCAAATCACATATCTTAATTATTTCAAGGGTGTGCTCTATCAATCCGCTAACATAAGCGTGATGCCATGATTTTCCTGCGGGTGCTATTAAAAATTTTCCAAAGTTTTCTTCCTTAAAAACTGCAGTAACCAGTTCTTTTAAAAAAGGATTTGTAATTCTCGCTATTCTGTTTTTAAACTCATTCTGCATTTCAGATAATTCTCTTCCGGACTTTGGAAGAAAATCCCGAGGCGATATACTATCTTCTTTGTTAACAGCTCTGATTGTTGAAACTTTTATTTGAGGAATTTCCTGATACTCACTCATAGTTCCGTTTACAAAAACAACTTGTCCGCTCTGAATTAATGGACTAACATTTTCAACATTATCCCACATATTGGCATTTACTGAACGGGAGCAATCAGATAGTTCTAAGCTTAAATAATTTTTATTTGCTTTTGTAGTACGTGTTTCAATTTTTTTTAAAAGGAGATAATGACTAATGTTATCCCCTGTGCTCAGCTCGTTAAGATTTTTTTGATCTTTCATTTTTTAATCTTTTATTATTTCAAATCCTGTATCTTTAGAAATTTGTGCAAGAATAGACCTGTTCAATAAATCAATATTAACGGCAATGGTTTTACCTTTAGCCTCTTGTTTTATTACGCCAACAATACCGGCAAATGGTCCGCTTAAAATTTTAACTTTAGCCCCCGGTACAATTCCCGAATGAACAATAACATCGGATTCATTGTTTAAGAATTTTTTCAAGTTATCTATCTGCCACTCCGGTATTACAGCCGGGCGTCCGTGATCAAAAATACATTTAATAATTGAAAACTGCTGAAGCGAAAGTATCCTTTCCGTTTCATCTGCAAAAACAAATATATAGCCCCTTAATAATGGTTCTGTTACTTTTTTCTTCCTGTCGCTCCACTGTTTAAGTCTTGTAATAACCGGCAGATAATAATCTATATTTTCAGCTTCTAACTGTAAAGCTGCTTTAAACTCGTTTCTTGGTTTTGTATAAAGTGCAAACCATTTTTTCTCATTATTACACGTCATTTATAAAATATTTTTATGGACGTCCGATAGAAAAATAATCAAATCCATTTTCTTTCATTTTTTTAACGTCGTATACATTTCGTCCGTCAAACACAACGGGATTTTTTAGCAGGGTTTTAATTTTGTCAAAATTAGGGTTCCTAAATTCATTCCACTCTGTCATCAGTATCAAAGCTTCAGAATTTTCCAAAGCTTTGTAGGGTTCAGTCGTATAATTAATTGAATCACCCAATACATTTTGTGTGGACTGAATAGCTTCCGGATCGTATGCCGTTACCGAAGCTCCTTTTTCAAGTATTGCTTTTATTAAATTTAACGCCGGTGCTTCTCTTACATCGTCTGTATTTGGTTTGAAAGATAAGCCCCAAACCGCAATATTTTTGCCGGTTAAATCATACTCAAAATATTTTAATATCTTTTCAAGAAAAAGAAAAACTTGTTTTTCATTTACGTTAATAACAGAATTGAGAATCTTAAAATCATAACCGTTTTCATTAGATGTGTTGATCAAAGCTTTCACATCTTTAGGAAAACAGGAGCCGCCAAAACCGACACCGGGAAATAAAAATCTTTTACCTATTCTCGAATCCGACCCTACACCCACTCTTACTTTATCAACATCGGCACCGGTTAATTCGCACAGATTTGCTATCTCGTTCATAAATGAAATTTTAGTGGCAAGAAATGAGTTGCAAGCATACTTAATCATCTCTGCGGATTTTTCGTCGACAAAATAAATGGGGTTACCGGAGCGGACAAAGGGTTCGTACAATTGTCCTAATATTTTTTTTGTTTCCTCGTTTGATGTTCCGATTATCACCCTTTCCGGTCTCATAAAATCATCAACGGCAAGTCCTTCTTTTAAAAACTCGGGATTTGAAACTACATCAAAATTAAAATCAGGTACTGTTTTTTTAATTTCTTCTCTAACTTTTTCACTTGTTCCTACCGGAACGGTGCTTTTGTCGATAATAATTTTAAAATCCCAGTCCGGATTATTTTTAAAGAGTTTTCCTAAATCACCGGCAACTTTTAAAATATAGCTCAAATCGGCGCTTCCGTTTCCATCTTGGGGAGTAGGCAGGCAAAGAAAAATTAAATCAGAAGATTTAACGGCTTCTTTTAAATCAGTTGTAAATTTTAATCTTCCAATTTTCGAATTTCTTTCAAAATAATTTTGCAAACCTGGTTCGTAAATTGGTAACTCCCCGTTCTTCATCATTTTCACTTTGTTTGCATCAACATCAACACAAATTACATTGTTGCCTGTTTCAGCAAAACAAGTTCCTGAAACTAATCCAACATAACCCGTTCCAACAACGGCAATATTCAATACTTTCTCCTTTTTAAAACAAAAATATAAACAAATGAAATTTAAGTTATTACAAACCTAACCCAGATATGCTTTAATTTCCTCGATAATTAAATCTTCATCAGTTGGTTTTTCTATAAACCCAGAAACAGAAATTTCTTTGTATTTAGATTTAATTTCTTCGTTTAATTTTTCACCAATAATAATTACAGGCAATTTTTTATCCTTTTCTTCCCTTCTTATTAATTTAACTAATTGAAGCGCATTCATTAAAGGCAAATCGTTCTGAGCTACAACAAGAGAAGGTGGGTTTTGCAGCAGATAACTGTATGCACTGTAACCTTCTTCCATAATCTGCAGTTTATAATTTTGAAAATTTTGACTTATCGTTGATTCAAACTGTTTTTTTTCATCAAGCTTGTCCGTTACTAACAGGATGGTTTCCCTTGAGTTTGGAACTGTAAAATGAAATTCACTTCCTTTATTAATCTCGGAGTAGAACCACAAATCACCACCGTGTTTTTCTATTATTTCTTTTACAAGCGATAAACCAAGCCCTGTTCCTTTCTCCCCTTTTGTTCCTTCGGTTGTAAACATTTTATCTATCTTAAATAATTTTTCTTTGTTTTTGTCAGATATGCCAAGTCCTTCGTCTTTAACAACAAATTCAGCCAATTCAAAATTAAAATGTTTTGCAATAATATTTATTTCTTTATTGGGCGGGGAAAATTTGATGGCATTGCTTACAAGATTGGTTATAACCTGCATCAACAATCTTTCGTCTGCCTGTATAAAAAGTTCTTCGTTTGCTTCAACATTTATTTCAATATTTTTCCTAATTGCATTACCGGTAAGTGATGAAACACAGTTATAAATAATTGCCTGAGCATTTATTTTTTTAGGTATAATTTTCATTCTGCCAGTTTGAAGCCTTGACCAATCAAGCAGATAATTTATTAACTGGAGCTGATTTTCAGAAGCTTCATGAATATAATTGAGGTATTCTAATTTTTCGGACTTGGGCAGAAGGGGTTCATTGATAAGAATTTCAGAAAAACCCAAAATACTTGTAAAAGGTGCACGTAGATCGTGTGAAAGAATTGAAATAAATTTATCTTTAGTTTCGTTTGCTTTTTTTAAGGTTTCTAATTCTTTTTCAATTTTTGTTTGTTTTTTTATATTATTTGGCTTTTTGCTCATTAAAACAGATGAAGGGTTAAATTTATATACAAATTTACTATGAAAAGATAATTAAAGAAATGAAGAATAAAAAGAAAGCGGTTTAAATACGGGTTAATTATTCTTATTTATGGGCTCCCATTCCAAACCGTCGCAAGGAATATAGTCTTCTTTTGGGTGTTTGTCCAATTTCATACAAAGAACGGCAGTCTTGTCAAAATGTCGGCAGGTAGAACAAAGAGTGTCTTCTATTATGTTTTTATTTTTATCCTGGAACTGTCTGTATTTAATTACCGCGGGATAAAATACAAACACAAAAATTATTACAAAACTTATAGACCACCATAATTGTGTATTTATGTAATCTTTAAGAATCCAAATAATAGGAATACTTACTGTAATTCTAACTAAAGTCCACAGAACAATTTCGCCCAAAGTGTTAACCTAAATAAAATTTATATTAAAGTTGTTATGTTCAAACTTTAACTACAAACAAATATTTTATGTTTTTATATTAAAATTTAATTATAATTATTATATTACACATTAAATCGTTAGAAAATTAAAAGATGTTAAAATAAAAAATCCCGCAAAAAACGGGATCGATTTTGAGAGTGAGCGCGGGTGGTCTCGAACCACCGACCCTCTGCTTAAAAGGCAGATGCTCTACCGCTGAGCTACGCGCCCAAAAAAATTTGAAGGCAAAATATAAGCATTTGGTAAATCTATTTCAAACTAAAATTGCTTATTAAACTTACTTACTTAACGGAATAAATGTCTAAAGAAAACAATATACTAGTTTGTGACGATGATGAAACTTTGTGTTACCTTTTAAAGGAACAACTGCTAGAAGAAGGTTTTGCCGTACAAACCGTTTATGACGGAAAAGATGCTATTGAGATTGTTAAGGGGAAGAACTTTGATGTTCTTCTTTTAGATCTTAATATGAATGAAGTTTCCGGTGAAGACGTTTTAAAATTTGTTTCCGGTTACAATCCTTCTTTGCAAGTTATTATTTTAACTGCACAATCCGATATAAAAAAAGCAATAAACTGTATCAAAATGGGGGCATATGATTTTATATCTAAACCATATGATTTTGATGATTTAACATTAACTATAAACCGCGCTATTGAACATAAAAACCTGCTTGTTAAAACAACAATATTGGAAGAGCAGATTAATAAAAACATTCAAAGCAAGATAATTGGTACGAGCAAAGAAATTCAAAAAATAATTACACTTGCAAATAAATCTGCACTGTCGGATTCAAATGTTTTAATAGAGGGAGAAACCGGAACTGGAAAAGAATTGCTTGCAGAGTACGTACACCGAAACTCTCCTAGAAGTGAAAAGCCTTTTGTTATTATTAATTGCGCTTCGCTACCCGATCAATTGATTGAAAGTGAACTTTTTGGTCACGAAAAAGGAGCTTTCACAGACGCAAAATCAAGCAAACAGGGGCTTGTAGAAATAGCTGATGGCGGAACATTATTTTTAGACGAAATTGGTGAGATGAGTTCTTCATTACAACCTAAACTTTTACGCTTCCTTGAAAGCGGTGAATATAGAAGAATAGGGGGCGTTTCTAACTTATCTTCTGATGTAAGAGTTATAGCTGCTACTAATAGAAATTTAATGGAAGAAACAGAAAGTAAAAATTTTAGAAGAGATCTGCTTTTTAGATTAAATATAATAACATTAACATTACCCCCTTTACGAGAAAGAAGGGATGACATACTTTTACTTGCCAATCATTTTTTGGAAATTAAATCGCCCATTAGGTCACCCAAAAGACTTTCTCATGAATCCGAAGTTCTTTTAACTAATTATGATTATCCGGGAAACGTAAGAGAATTGGATCATATAATTGAAAGAGCAATTATTTTTGCCTCTGATGACATTATAAAAAAAGAGGACTTAAATCTTCCTGCTCCCAGTATAAATAAACAAAATTCAGACATTGGTAAAGATGTGACCGAAATTGTAAGCATGGAAGAAGTTGAAAAAAATCATATTAATAAAGCATTAAATTTTTACGACTGGGACAGGGCAAAAACCGCATACAAGCTTGGAATAAGCATCAAAACATTATATTCTAAAATTAAAAAATATTCTTTAACACAATAATATTATTATTCAATGCTTAATAATGCCGATATCCTAAAAAATGAAAGTGATATCTTAAAACAAAATATCCACTTCCAAGAAGAATTCCAAAATATTTTATCCCTGCTGGTTAAAGAAAACTCACTCAATATTATCTCTGAAGAAATATTAATTAGAGCCGTTAAAAACTGTAACGGACTTTTCGGTATTATTTATCATAATAATAAAGACAATAAATTTCATCCAACAATTTATGATCCTAAAAACAACTTAGAAAATATCTCTGATTTTGAAAAAGAGATAACTGCTAATATGTCATTTATTAATAAATGGCTTACAACACATACTAAACCCCTAATCGGAGATAATAAAAAAGACAATATTGGAAGAACTTTAAATAGTCTTTTTCACAGCTCTATTATTCTTATAATTCCGTGCTTTTTTGACAACAAACTTTTAGCTACTATAATTATAGGTAAAAAAAGAGGTGAGTTTTCTAAATTTGAAACAACAACAACAACACAATTTGCTTCGTTGCTTGCTTTTGGAATAAGCAACATTAACACTAATAATTTAAATGTTGCACTTGAAAAAAAATTGCTGCAAGCGCAAAAACTTGAAACCATTGGCAAATTAAGCAGTGGCATGGCTCATGATTTTAACAATTTACTTTCCGGTATATTCGGAAGTGTTGATTTGTTAAAAAAACGTTTGCCTAAAGAACCAAAGATTATAAAGCTTGTAGAAAATATCGAACACTGCTCAATAAGGGCAAGAGAATTAACAAAGGGCCTTTTATCATACGGCAAACCAACTGCAAAAAGAAAAGAAATAATAAAGCCATCGATTTTACTTGGTGATTTGATAAAAGTAATTAAAAGCACTTTTCCAAAGGGCATTAAAATCAATAGCGATATAGAAAAGAACCTGCCGGATGTTTTAGGAAATTCAGTTGAGGTATATCAAGTTCTTTTAAATTTATGTGTAAATGCAAAAGAGGCAATAGGTAAAAGAGGTTCTATAAACATATCAGCAAAAAAACTAAACATAGTAAAAAAGAACAGATCTGAATTTCCACTTTTAAATATGGGAAATTATGTTTGGTTTTCTTTTAAAGATTCAGGTGAAGGGATCGATGAAGATAATATTTTAAGAATATTTGATCCCTACTTTTCTACAAAAGAAAAAGAAACGGGCTCCGGTTTGGGGTTATATGTTTCTTTTGGAATAATAAAAGCATTGAAAGGTGAAATCCTTGTCTCTAGCAAGAAGGATGAGGGTACTACATTCGATGTTTTTCTACCTGCTTTTGAACCGACAAAAAAAAGTAAAAAAATTAAATCGGAAAAGATTATTCTTTTAGCTGATGATGAACCGATGTTAAAAGAGCTGTTGGCTGATTTGCTGGAATCTGTTGGCTACAATGTTATTATGGTTGATAATGGTCTCGAAGCACTTAGGGTATTAAAAGAAGAAATGGTTGTTGATATGATAATAATTGATTACAGTATGCCGGATATGGATGGTCTTACCTGTACAGAAGAAATACGAAAACTTGGTTTTAAAATGCCTGTCGTCTTATCTTCTGGCAGTTTGGGATTTGAAACAGATTTGAATTGGAAAAAAAAAGGTGTAACAAAGATATTAACCAAGCCATATGAATTTAACGTAATGCTTAATCTTATAGAAGAATTAATTTAATTACTTCCCGTTTTCATTATCCACATCTATCATTTGTATATTATTTGTATATTCTGAAAAGACCGGGTCTTTAATCTTTTGCAGTTGTTTTAACACTTCATTTATCTCTTTAACGGCAATTTCTAAAAATTTTAATTTTTTTAAAACAACTTCTTTCGATATTTCATCTTTTTCTAATTCTCTTTTAATGGCTGCTGAAGTTAAATTCATTAATGTTAAAGGTTGTCTTATTTTATGATTTGCAGTAACTACTGTTGCGGTAAACATATTCCTTTTTTCATTATCCAAACTTAATTTACGAGCATCTGCATATTTTAAGGCAGTTTTTACTCTTGCTAAAAGTTCTATTTTATTAAATGGTTTTTTTATGTAATCAAATGCACCCACCTCTAACCCTATTCTAATATCGTCTGCGGCGACTTTTGCAGTAACTAAAATAATAGGAATGTTTTTGGTCGATTCATTCTCACACAATTCTTGACAAACTTGAAGACCGTTTTTCCCCGGCATCATTATATCAAGTAAAATTAAATCTGGCAGTTCCTTTTTTGCTAATTCAATTCCTGTTTCTCCATCATTTGCAGTAATAATATTGTATTTCTCTTTTTCTAATCTATGCTGAAGCATAAAGACATTTTCCTGTACATCGTCAATTATTAAAATTTTATGCATTATTTATCTTTTTAAATTTGTTAAAAAATGTGGTTATTTTATTTGTTAATATAAGGGGGTCAATAGGTTTCGGTATATAGCCGTCAAAACCATGTTTTAAAATGATCCTTTTATCTTCTTCCATTGCCCTTGCAGTTACTGCAATGACGGGAATATTTTCTAAATTTTTATTACTTTTTATTTTTTTTAAAGTTTGAAAACCATCCATTCTTGGCATCATTATGTCAAGTAGAATCAAGTCGGGAACAGATTCTTTTAATTTATAAATACACTCCAGTCCATCTCTTGCTAAGACAGTTTGATAATTTAATGATTCAACCAATTCATTTAATGTAAATAAAGAATCGGCATCATCATCCACTATCATTATCATTGGTTTACTGTTTTCAATTTTTTTTGATATTTTTACCGTAGGTTTATGCTTAGATACTTTATCGACCTGTGGTTCTGTTTCTTGAAGTTTTAATTTTCTTTTTTCTTTAGTATCAATTGAACCATTAGTTGATTTATGTTTTTCTTGGTCGACACTTATTTTTAATTGTTCTTTTCCTTTTGCTAATTCTATTACTTCTACGGGGAGAGTAAATGTAAAAGTTGAACCTTTATTTATTTCACTTGTTACTTGAAGACTTCCTTTTAGCAGTTTTACAATTTTGCTGCTAATCGCCAAACCCAGCCCTGTACCGCTGTGTTTTCTTGTTGTTGACCCATCGGCTTGTCTGAATTCTTCGAATATTATTTTTTTGTCTTTATCAGATATACCTATTCCTGTGTCGTCAACCTTGAATTCTAAAATGTTATTCGGTAATAAATTAATTGTAAGTTGCACAAACCCCTCGTTTGTAAACTTGATCGCATTACCTATTAGGTTTATAAGAACCTGAGTAATTTTATTTCCGTCTGAATTAACAATAATATTGGTGTTTGTTTTTTTATTAATTTTAAATAAAATATTTTTATCTTTAACTAACGGCTTTATATTAACCCCCACATCGTTTATAAGATCATTTAAAACAAAAGTATCATAGTTAACATTCATTTTGCCTGCTTCAATTTTAGAAAGATCAAGTACATCATTAATCAACAGCATTAATCTTTTACCGCTTTTTAAAACAACTTCAAGCCTTTCTTTATCTTTGTTTACAAGCGAAGAATCTTCAAGTATTAATTCAGTTAAACCCAAAATAGAATTCATTGGTGTACGGAGTTCGTGTGATATACTTGCCAGGAATTGAGACTTTAGTTTTGTTGCTTCTTCTGCTTTTTCTTTTTGTACTGCTAATTCATCAGCTTTTTCTTTTAGTTGATCGTGTAAATCTTTAAGGGATTTGTTTTGCTCTTTTATTTGCTTGTTTTGATTTTGAAATTCATCATTTAATTTTTTTAATTCAGTGACCATTTGTTCAAGATGTAAAAACACATTTGCATTAGTAAGTCCGATAGCAAGCTGTTTTTCAATTGACACTAAATAACTTCTTAATTCTTCCGATATGTTTTTTTCGGCACCCAATTCCAAAATACCAATAACTTTGGTGTTGTATATAATTGGGATTATTAATAGTTGTTTTATCTTTACAGAAACCATACCCAACGAAACGGTAATGGATTCTTCGCTGAGGGATAGTTCTTTCATTTCCTTTGTTGATACAACACTTTTCAGAAATTTAACATTTTTAGATTTTAAATCATCCTCGTCAACACCGTATGAACTGCAAATTTTAATATTTTCTCCTTCCACATTATAAAGAGCACCTATTGCAAAATTTCCCGTTTTTATAATATTAGAAAGCGTTGCATCTGAAAATTCTTTTAATGTTGGGTTTTGATTAACCAATTCTATAAAATCACTGTATTCTTTTTTTGCTTTTTCGCTTTTGTTCAAATCATCAATCATTTTATTAAAAGCATTTGCCAGTTCGCCTACTTCGTCATTGGTTTTAATATCAATCTTTTGATTTAGTGAACCCTTCCCTGTAAATAAAGCGGCTTTACTTAAAACGTTAAGTTGATTTCTTATCCTGTTTGAAAATATAAGTGTTAAAATCAGAGACAGAACAATTCCGGTAAAGCCAATAATAAGAATTATTAACAGCAAGTTTGAGCGAAGCTTTGTTAATCCTTCTATAGAGGTAAAAATTATAAATTTTGATAGTTTGTTTTTATATGATATAGGCTGAGGCCAATATATTGTTGCAACGATATTGCTTGATCCTATTGAAGAAGATATAATTTCAAAATTATTTTTAGATTCAAGCTCCCTGGTTATTTTTTTAAGCGCAAATAAATGGTTGTTGGTTTTAACTTGTGATGATACAATTGAGGGAAAATCATTCCATATAAGAGCAATCTCAGAACCTATTTGTCTGGAAATATCGGTTAAATATCCCTGAGTTATTCTTCTTCCGTATAAATATTCTTTGGCATCGCCGCCAATATATTTTTGTATATTAATTAACGGATTGTTTGATACAAATTCTGTTAAAGTTGTTTTTTTTTTTTTTTGTTTTAGTTTTTCTGAAAGATATATATAATAATATAGATTAGAGTTTTTATTTTCTTTTTGAAGAATGAAATCTATATGTTGCGGATTTAATTCTTTGTTATTAAATTTTAAATAATTGCTTACTTCAATTGATTCGTTATCTAAATTTTCTTGATAGGTATAAACAAAATTGTTCGCAGAGTTTATTAATATTTGCGACTGTTTATCTGCCAGAACGTTGTACATAATAGAATAAAAGGCAATTGTAATTGTAAGAATAACAACGAAAACAGTGATAAAATTTATAATCAATATGCGTGTTCTAATTTTCACACTATTCTTCCTGTAAAACTCTTCTTATTGTTATCAACAATTCATCAAAATCATATGGTTTAGATATAAAATCGCTAGCCCCCATTTTGGTTGAATCGATTGCACTTTTTACATCTGCATAAGCAGTTAAAACAATTACCTTTGATTTTATGCCTTTTTCCTGCATATCCTTAAGCACCCCAAAGCCGTCTTTACTTGGCATTTTTAAGTCAAGTAAAATAAGATCAATCTGTTTTTGTAGAAGAAATTCTATGGCTTCATTGCCGTTAGTAACAAACTCAGCCTCATACCCCACAGTGTTCAATTCTTCTTGAAGAACAGTACAAAGATTTTTGTCATCGTCAACTATTAAAATAGATTCCATTTGCCCACCTATTTGTTTTCTGGATTTGTATTTTTAAATTGATAATATTTAATTCTGTTTCTGTTTTTTATTACTTCCTTTTCTATTGGGGAGCCTTTTTCCTTTCTAATTGCAACTCTTTCTTTAAGGGTTGGAACAAGATCGGCTTTTATTAAAATTACAAGTTCCTTTTTTTGAACTTTTGTTTTGTCACTTCCAAAAATGTATCTTAGTCCAAAAAACCACCAGGGTAAGTCTTTCAAAATCGGTACACCGGATCTTTCCTGTGTGTTCTGGTTTATAAACAGTCCGCCAATAACTGTTTCTTCTCCATTTAGTATAGTAACCTGCGTGGTTGCAGAGGTTTTTTTAATCTCTGAGGTTATTTCATTTTGAGAAAACGAACTTCTTTCTACTTTTATATCTAAAAGAATATAACTCAGGCTATCTTCTTTATATACATAAGGTGTTACTTCTATTATTGTGCCAGTTGGAAAAAACTTTTCAACAACATTTCCGGAAAAATCTTTTTGCTTAATTGAAAAATCTGATCCAACTTGAATTTTTCCTTTAACTCTGTCTCTAACAGTAATATTGGGGTTTGAAATAATCTCGCCTACATCTTCACTTTCTAAGTATCTGAAAACAGAAGTCGCCTCACCGAAGAATCCGCCAATATCAAAAGATGATTTTGTGCTTATTTGATATTTCGGTAAAGCAGCGGTAGTATTATTTGTGTTTGTTGTATTTGTTAAATCTTTGCCAAAATCTCCCCCTATTTCCAATCCGTCTTTTGATAATAAAAACTTCCAATCAAGACCAAGTTCCTTAGATTTACTTACATCCGATTCAAAGAAAACAGCAGAAATATTTACTTCCCTAGAATTGACTGAAGCGTAAGTTTTTGGGTCTTTTTTTGCTTCGTTTTGTTTCTTAACTATAATCATATCATCTTTTTTCTCGTAAATCAATCCTGCATATTTTACTATAATATCAAGTACTTTTAAATAGTACATGTTTTTAATTTCAACACCTATTGGATTTGAATTATCTGTGGTTAAAACAATTTTTATTCCTGATGACTTTTCACTTACCTTGCTCAATAAATTAATGGCCTGGTAAAATGGCAGGGTAGGAGAAAGAGAAATTAATTCATTGGGGTTATAGTTTCTTCCGAGCGTTTTTTCTAAATATTGTTGTGCAGATAAAAAAGGAACGAACACAATTAAGAATAAAACTATTAAACTTATTTTTTTCATAACTAAAACTCTTTTATTTTTTAGTTTCCTTCGGCTGTTCTTTTTCTAATGTTAAATTAACATTTTCAATTATGCCGCCTTTGTTAATTATAAAGTTAACCTTATTATTTTTATAGTCAATCTTTGTTAAATATCCCAAATAAACTTGTTCTCCTTCCCACAGTAAAAAAGTTTTCCCGTTTGAATCCGATAAGAAAGCGCCTTCGGGAATCAAGGCAAGTAATTTTGCTCCTTGTACATCTAACAGCTCATCATTATTTGGTGGTATTTCGTTTCTAATTAATGGATAAAATATATCGTATTGTGGTTTAGCCGTTAAATCATTTTCAAGTAATTTTTTTGTTGAAAATCTATCGTTGTGTGCATAAAATACATCGGCAATAATAGTGCATCTGACTAAAAATTCCGGCACTTTATTTTTATCGGAAGATACAATGTTACTTATTGACACATTTTTTATCTTTTTTAATTCTTTGCTGTGTTCAATAGAATATATTATTTTAAAAATGTCATAATATTCCCCATTACCGGTTATTTTATATTCATAGTAAGTAAACTCTTTTTCATCAAATTTATCAACATATTCTACATTTAATTTAGTTATTGGTGAAAAGCTGGAACTTATTGAATTCATAAATTTGAAAAATTTTATAGAAGACAAGTCAAACGGAATGTTAAATCTTCTGGACGCTAGCAAGGAATCTAAAACACTTGCTCTTTTTGTTAAATTATTCAGCTGCTTAGTAAGTTCATTGGTGTTATAATTAAAAGATTGCAATTCTTTAAGTTTTGCTTGTTTATCTTTAATCTTATTATCCTGTATAATATAATTATAAATAATACCTGCGGCAACTACAAGAATAAGCAGAACAACCAAGCCCAGGGTGTTTTTTAGTTTTCTATTCATTCTTTTGCCCTATTGTAGTTTGTTATATCAAACGATAAGGTAAATTTATAAGAATTTTTCTCCCTTAATGTTTCAAAGTAAATTCCTTTTAATTCTGCCGCCCGCAAACTATATGCTAAATCCGTCACCACATATTTGTTCAATGAATATCCCTCTAGTTTTACCTTATTCTCTGCATCTAATGATACCGCTGTAAGCCATAGATTTTTTTTCTTTTTAATAAAAGAAGAAATATTATTCGCCGCTCTTGTCCAAACCAATGTTCCGCTAGAAACAGAATCTAAAATTGCCTGTGTTCTTCCGAAGTTATTAATTTTTCCTTCCAGTGACGTTATCTGTTCAATTATTGCTTGGTTTTTATCATGTAGCTTTTGATACTGAACAATCTCTTTATCTAATTTGTTTTGTTTTGTGAAATTTTTTAGTGTTCTTTGAGTAAAGAAAAAAGTAGCAAAAAACAGCAGTGGAAGCATTGCGTAACTGTGCCACCCGAACTGCAAAAACTTTTGCTGTTCTATAACGTATTTGGGTAATAAATTTATTCCTTTGTGTTCGCCGCCAAGGTCTGCAAAATAATCTTGAGCAGCAGCAATAGGTATACAATAAGATGACAATATTTCTTTCGTTTCCTTAGGTAACTCTACTGTGTCCAATTCCTTAAAATCCACCTTTGTAACATTTGCTTCCGGAAATGTACCGTAAAATGAAAGAAGTAGATTTTCGGAATCATCTTCGCCACAGACAATAATATTATCAAGAGACGGAATACCTCCGTTTTCCATTTCTAAAAGAATTTTTGAAAAATATACATCATAAGTATGTAGATTGGTTTTTCCAATATCTAATGTTGAGCCTATGTGCTTAAGTTTTCGTCCTTTAAGAAATATAAGTTTGCTGTAGTCTTTACCTATATAAACAATTAAGGAAGAATCATCGGGAAAGAATTTTTCTTTTTTTGTAACATAATAAGCCAATGAAAGTTCAGCGCTTTTTACCGCTGATATTTTATAAAATCTTTTGCCATTATAGTTGGCTAAAGAATTTATAACTTTCACACAATCTATTTCACCGCCCACAAAAACAGATAGGTATGACTTATCGGCAAGAGGAACATATCCAATATTATCTTTATCTACAGCAACATTTCTTTGTTTCTGTATTTCTTCTGCTATTTGCATTGTAACTTTAGACGATGTTGTCCTTGGTGTGCCTTCAACTTCATGATAATAAACTGAGGGTTCCGTTATAACAGAGACAAATTGTGTTTTATTAAGACTTAATCCGTCAAGCGCAGAGTTTAAAAGAGTCATACTGCTGTAAGAAGATTTTTTTGTTGTGGTTTTTTCAGCAGTATTAAGACCTACCAATGATAAATCATCATCCGATTCTAATTTTAAACCGCTGATACCTTGATCAAGGTCAATAGAGGGGTTTAAAATTTCTAATGAAACAGCTCTAATAATTTTTAACTTATCTTTTGCCTTTTCTACAGCAATAACTTTAGCATCCGTTCCCTCACAGTATATAAAAATATATTGTTTCATAATTTAAATTAGTATTTCCTTCATACGGTTTTTATGGTTAGCATAAGCCATTGCATCCTCTAAAGTTATTATGTTATTCAAATATAGCCTTTTTAAATCCTGTTCCATAGTTATCATTCCGCTGGATGATCCTTGATTTATCATCATATATATTTCACTTGTGTTGTTATTTTTAATTGCTGCTCTCACATTTGAATTTACAATTAAAACTTCTTTTGCTAAAACTAATTTACCGTCTTTAGTAGGAACTAATTTTTGAGAAACAACCGAAACCAAAACATCTGCTAATCTGTTTCTTACTCTTTCTTGTTCGTTTGGATGAACTTCAGCAACAATTCTGTCAATTGATTCTACTGCTGAAGAAGTGTGAAGGGTTGAAAACACCTTGTGCCCCGTATCTGTAACTTCTAAAGCAGCCATAATAGTGTCGGGGTCCCTCATTTCTCCGATAACTATTATGTCGGGATCCTGACGCATTGACTCAATAACACCGTCTTTAAAAGATTTCACATCTCTCCCAACTTCTCTGTGTCTAATAATACATAAATTAGATTTATGAACATATTCTATTGGTGAAGATACAATAACTATATGTGCTTGATCATTATTGTTATGATAATCTATAATAGCATCTAATGTTGTAGATTTACCCGAACCTGTTATTCCCGTAATTAATGATAAACCAAACTTTTGATATTTGTGGTTCATCACCTTAAATCCTTCCTGATGAAAACCCAGAGATTCAATGGGGCGTGTTACCGTGTTAATTGCTCTCATATTAAGCGCTAATGTGTCTATATCATAATAAGCACAAGCTCTAAAGCGGGCATTCATTTTTTTTCTTTCATAAAAAAAAGAATAACTAAAGTCTATATTTTTGTTCTCTATTAAAAATTTTAGCTGGTCATTATTTAACAAATTACAGATTAATAATGTAGCTTCATCATTTGTAAGCTGTGGAAATTCCTTAATTCTTTCTTTTATTCCGTATACACGCAACCAAATAAAATTAGCTGTTCCAAATCCTCCAACCTCTATATCAGAGGCTTCTCTTTCTATCATGCTGGTAAGAAGTTTATTAAAAATATCTCTTAATTCAATTCTATATTTTGAATTAATTTTATCTATATTATCAGCAATTTGATATATTCTATCAACAGTATTTATAACTTCAGGAAGTTGAGATAATATTGATGATAATATTTTTTTTAAATTTGAATATGGCAATGTTTTTTTTACTCTTATTTAAATTATTTATCCCCGTTTAAGACTATAAACCTTTTTTAATCTATTGTTGTCGCTGCTATTACCTCTTCAAGCGAAGTTAAACCTACTTTTACTTTTTCTAAACCCGATTCTCTTAAATTTAAAGAACCATCTTTTTTTGCTTGAATTCGTATCTTCTCTTCATCAACTTCTATGCCAGATCTTACAATAATTTCTCTTATTTCTTTTGTGAAATAAAGAGCTTCGTGTATTGCTATCCTGCCTTTATAACCGGTTCTATTGCATTTTTCACATCCAACAGCCTTATAGATTTCAAAATTTCTCCACTCGGCTATATTTAATCCGGCCGCTTTCATTGTATCTTCATCAAAGTTTGAAACTTTCTTTTTACAGTCATTGCAAAGTTTTCTAACGAGTCTTTGTGCTACAATTACGTTTATTGCATAGGCAATTAAAAATGGTTCAATTCCCATTTTATATAATCTTGCAACAGCACTTGGTGCATCGTTGGTATGTAAAGTAGAAAAAGTTAGGTGCCCTGTGTTTGCAAGTTTTATAGCTATTTCTGCTGTTATTTTATCCCTCATTTCTCCTACAAGCACAATGTCCGGATCGTGTCTTAAAATAGCTCTGATTGCTTGATCAAAATTCATTTTGACACCAATCTTTAACTGTCTTGCACCCTCAATAACATATTCCACAGGGTCTTCAACTGTTAAAACATTAACTGCCGGTGATATTACCTGGTAGATTGCTGCTACTAAAGTTGTGCTTTTTCCGCTTCCTGTGGGACCTGTTAATATTACCATTCCCTGCGGTTTATTAATTGCTTTAATAAAAGCATCTTTTGCATAACCCTCTAAACCTAATTTGTCTAAATCTTTTATTACTTTTCTATCATCAAGTATTCTTAGTACTACACTTTCATATTTGTTCTTTAATTCTGTACCAACCATAGGTAGAACAGAAACTCTAAAACGAATTACTACATTATCAATTTTTCGTTGAACAAACCCGTCCTGAGCCATTTCTCTTTCAAATCTATCCATTCCTTTCCCGCGGTCTTTTACTACGGCAATAACTGCTTCGGGCAAAGTGTTTTCCTGAACATGCCACAAATGTAAATTGCCGTCAACTCTAAATAGTATGTTGGTTTTCTTTCCCGACTGTGGAACAAAATGAATGTCGCTTGCCCCCATCCTTACTGCCTCCAGTAAAGCACCTTCTACTAAATTGATAAGTGCACTTTTATTTATTTCAGCTTCAAGTTCATCTTCGTTTAACGAGCTTTCTTCTTCGTCTGCAACATTTATATCCGGTTCAGTTTCTTCCATAGCTTGGAGATATACATTCTGTGGGGGAAGAACAACATCTATCAGTAATTCAAAATCTCGTTTTTTTATAAACATCACTTCATACTTTTTGGCATTTAGTCCGAAAGCAATTTTCGGTATCGCTCTGTCAGTAGGGTCTATTGCTACAATCAACAATTTATCGCGAACTTTTTCATCGTACATAAATGGAAGAACCTTGTGTTTTAACATAAGTTCTTTTACTTGTTCACCCGCAGCTTTTATTTTGTCCCTGATAAATTCAATTGTGTTTTTAGGAATTTGATCAACTTGTATATTCAACTCTCTGAAAGCGTAAAGTATTGCAACCTCACTGAAAATAGCATCATGATCAAAGTTAAATTCTTCAACTAAAATTTGCGCAAGATTTCTTTTTATCTTTGATTTGTCTTTGTTTTTTGCTTCAATTGCTTTTTCTAAAATTGCAGCATCGATAATACCTTTTTTAAAAAGAAGGTAACCGATTTTATCAGTCATTTCTAAATTTGTATCTATCATGTTATTGTTCTTTCAATTGTGTGTGAATTATACGATGTTGTTGTACTTGGTCTAACTGTTGCTGTTTCAGCAGAAACCAATGTTAAAGCAATCATTACTATCATAATTATCATTGCAATAACAATTTGTATAAGCTCTATTAAACTTTTAAGTCTGTGTACTGTTTCTGTTTCATAATAATTTGCTAATTGAAGGGAAGTGTTTTTTATAGTACCGGTTTCTTCACCTGAATGAAATCTTGATAAAGCTGTTTCCGTGAAAACACCGCTGGCTTTAAATGATTCTGTCAACCCTACACCTTTTTTTACCATTAAAGGAATTGCAACGTTTTTTATTTGCGATTCAAAGTATTGATTACCTGTTGCTTCAGCTGCAATTCTTATCGGTTCAATACTTTCTGCTGAACCACTATACAATGTATAAAAAACTCTGCTATAAATTTCTATTAATGTTTTATGTATTAAATTTCCGATATAAGGAACTTTTAATATAAATTTATCAAACAGAAACTTACCTTTTTTGGTTTTAAAAAAACGCCACATAATTATAGGGGGTACAATAATAAATACAGCAACAAGCGTTGTGTAATTTGTTAAAATATCACTTATCTTTAATGTAAAGGCTGTCATAGGGGGAAGTGGAACACCGAATTTTACAAAGAGTCTTGCCGTTTCAGGGAAAATATATCCTACATAAAAAATGACAGTTAAAAAAAGAATAAACATTGTAATCGAAGGAGTAATAAGAGCGCTTCTTAAACTCTTCTTAAACTCAAGTTTCCGCTCTATAAACTTAGCGGTTGCTTTATATATTTCAGTCATATTACCACTCTTTGAGGCTAGTCCCAACATATAAGCTGTAAACTTGCCAAAAACGGGCGAGTATTTAATAAATGTTTCCTGACTATCGGCACCGCGTTTCAACTCGTTATTAATTTCTTTTAGTGTTTCCCTTAGTGTTTTATTTTCTACATCACCCATTAACAATGTTAATATTTCACTATAAGGAAGTTTTTGATCTAATAGCTCTGCGCTGATTTTTACAAATGTAACTATTTCTGATGGGGGTGGGTTAATGCTAAAATCAAAAAGTTTTTTGTTTACCGAAATAACTTTAAACCCGAGTCTGGATAAAGCATTTTTTACTTCCATTTTTGAAAATGCTTTTTGTTCTCCTTTAATTGGTTTCTCATTGCCTTTTTGAATTTTATATAAAAAAGTAGATTTTTTTTCTATCTTTTTTATTTTCAAATTATTTCTTTCGGCCAAATTATTTATCTTTTTTTTACCCTCGCTATAATTAGCCGCAGTAAAAGATCCATTTAAAGTTTTTCCGTCTTTATTTTCTGCTGAAAATTTTAATTCAACCATGATGTTACCTTAAAATAAAATAGGTTGATAAAATATAATAATTTTATCAACCTATTAAAAAAAAAACTTAAAGTAAGTTTAATTATTTTTTGCAGTTGTTATTGCTGTGGGAGTAACTGTTGCAGTAGCTTTAACTTTAGTAGAACCGTCATCTCCTGTTTCAGTACCTGTGCCAACCAATGTAATTGACTGAGCATTAACAGTAGCAGCATAAGTTCCGTTGGCCGTTGTGTCTAAAGTACCCGGAATCGTCCAACCGGTAAAAGTATTTCCGCCGCCGGCCATAGATGTTGGCTTTTTGTAATATTGTTGTGCCATAGCACCTAAGTTATTCAAGTCTGATATAACTCCATCTCTGTTTGCAGAAATAGCATTGGCATTAAACAAATTAATACCTACAACTACAGCTATACCAACAATGATTACCCCTAATACAATTAATAACAATTGTTGTTGACCCATGTTATTATTCCTTTATGTTGTTTATAAAAAGATTAATTATATACTTTATTTTTCAAATTGACTGAGAAACAATTAAGAAAAAAATATGCCATTCTTTAAGTTCTTTTAATGAAATGAAATAAAAAATTCACAAGAGCTATAGCGGCAAATATTACAGGTAAATAATACCGAGTCGGTAATGTTTACCTGTTGGTTGTTGTCCACAAAACAAATCAAATATATAGCAAATTGAGCTATATTATGTTTTACTTGTAATAATTACCGATGATAGTTTTATTATAATTGTTTATCTTCATAAAACAGTCTCTTTTATATTATATTCAAACTTTTTATAAAACAAATTTTTTTAGCACAATATTTGCTTAATAGTAAAGTAAATTATATTATATGATAAATTACTATCATAATAATTAAGGAAAAAGGAAAATGAATTCAGGACAACAAATGTTAACAATTTTTGGAATCGTAATATTAACATTATTAATTCTAAATGTTTATAATTCTCAAAGTACCAAAGAAGGAATATTGTTAAGCAACGAAGCAATTATAACCAGTACTGGTTTAGCTCAATCTATGTTAAATGAAATTGAAGCTAAAGCTTTCGACGAAAAGACCGTTCAAAAAAGTGTTGCATCTAAAGATTCTCTTATTCTTCCAATATCATTGGGTGCTGATGCAGGCGAGGTAATTTCTACTCAGTTTAATGATGTTGATGATTATAAAAATTATACAAAAAAAGATACAATAAAAAATTTAGGGGTGTTTAATTCAAAGGTTGATGTTTATTATGTTAATAAATTATCTCCCGGAGTAAAAAGCAACACACAAACATTTACAAAAGAAATTGTTGTTTCAATATTTAACCCGAGCTTACCCGATACATTAAAATTTCATCGGATAATAGCTTATTAAGAGTATGTTATGGCTTATTGGCTTGATTTAATAGGATCCTATATTATAGCAGGAACAATCATTCTAATGATTGGGCGGCTTAATGTGTATATTTTAGATACTTCAAACGATTATCTAAGCACCAACACAGAACAGTTGAGATTAAGTACATCCGCAGATATAATAGATTATGATTTTTATAAAATAGGTTACAGGATAACCGGCGATAAGATTGTAATGGCTGATTCAAACAAAATAAAATTTTATACTGACATTGATAACAATGGAATAGCCGATACGCTTTATTACTATACGGGTGATACTTCTGAATTATCGTCTACAAAAAATCCAAACGATAAATTGCTGTACAGAATATTAAATAACGAAACAGCTGTTTCTGGAAATCCGGTTATAGACTTTAAATTAACTTATTATGATTCGTTAACAACTCAATTATCTTATTCTTCTCTGGTAAATCAATCAACGCGCAATAATATTAGAACAATAGGAGTTTATTTGAAAATTGAATCAGCCGAACCAATCAATGATGTTTACAAGGCTGAGGAATGGAAAATAGAAATGACACCAAGAAATTTATAAAAAAGGAAGAATAAAAATGTCAAAATTTATTTTAATAATCGTTTTCGGCGGGTTTATTAGTTATGGTATAATAAGCATTAATCTTAATGAAAAAATAACATCCGGAACTGAAAACTCTGTCAATGCCTTTAGTACTAGAAAGTCAAGAAACATTGCTAACAGCATGGCACAAATGATTCTGTCTGGTATTAACGATAGCACAAGCTGGCGTGAATCAACAACTCTTGATAAAAGCATGTATGGTGGGGTTGCAACATACAGATTTGTTGACACTGTGATTGCCGGAGATTCATTAATAAAAATAACTGTTACCGGTAAATACAATAACACAAAAACCAAAGTAACGGTATACGCAGACAAACCGTCGGCGGGATTTGTTCCAAATGTTGTTAGAGGAGCTTGGACAGCAAACGGACCTTTGGATAAAACAATAAGTGATATGTATATCGACGGTCGTGATCATGATGCCCTTGGTGCAATAATTCCGGGAAAAGGTGTTTATGGTGTATCAACAAGCATCTCTTTTGTTAACACGGAAAATGCGGCTATAGGCGGAACAAAAGACGGTGTTGACTATCCTATGCAGTTTCCAGAAAATCCAAATGTGGTTGAAGAAAATTACAACTGGGGCGGGCAGTTTCCAACATCACCGGATGCAGTATTAGGAATATCGGAAGGTACATTAAAAAGTATCGCACAAAGCGGACAGGATGGAAGTCAATACGTAACCGATACAAAAGATTTAACCCTGCCGTTATCAGGTGTAACTTATATTGAACTTCCGGATGGCGGTAAAGGGAAAAGTGATGACGATGACGATGACGATGACGATGATGACAAGAAAAAAGACAAGGATAAAGACAAGGACAAGAAAAAAGACAAGGATAAAGACAAGGACAAGAAAAAAGACAAGGATAAAG
>CAZTZZ010000007.1:26520-50735 GCA_964617905.1 uncultured Ignavibacteriaceae bacterium
GACAAGAAAAAAGACAAGGATAAAGACAAGGACAAGAAAAAAGACAAGGATAAAGACAAGGGTAAGGAATATAAAATTGATCTTAAAAAATCTTTAAGCAAAGGTATTTTAGTAATTCATAACCCACAAGGCTCAACAAGGATTAAGCAAACAAAATTGGATAAAAACTTAGCTTTTGACGGTTTGATTATCGGGGATTATATGTTCCATTTCCATCTTGATGTTCACGGTGCAATTATTTTATTATCTCCTGATTTAGAAACAAAAAAGGAATGTAACGGGAATAAAGATCACGAGGTTTTTTATTCGTCTCAGTCAATTAAAAAAGCTACTAGTATTTTGGGAATATCAACAGCAGATGGTTCTAATAATTATGGTTTTAGAAAGCACCGCTTATCTGTTAGACATTGGTTGGAGTAAATTTTTATTATAAACACTCTGTAAAACTAATTTCTATAGTACAGAGTGTTTTTAAAAAAACTAAAATTTAAATTATTTTATCTTAATATGAAGTTCTTTCAATTGCTCTACGCTTACAGTTGAAGGGCAATCATCCATTAAGGAAATTGCACTTGCAGTTTTAGGGAACGCAATTACATCTCTTATTGACTGACTTTCGGTAAACAACATTACCATTCTGTCAAATCCGAATGCAATACCTCCGTGGGGTGGTGCCCCGAATTTAAGTGCGTTCAATAAAAATCCGAATTTTAGTTCTGCTTCTTCATTACTTATTCCCAGGGCTTTAAACATTTTTGACTGCACAGATGAATCGTGAATTCTAATACTGCCGCCTGCAATTTCATTACCGTTAAGCACTAAATCATATGCTTTTGCCCTTACACTTCCCGGAGATGTTTCCATCATATTTAAGTCTTCTTCTCTTGGTGAAGTGAACGGGTGGTGCATTGCATAGTAGCGGTTTGTTTCTTCGTCCCATTCCAACAATGGAAAATCAGTTATCCACAACAAGCTTGCGGGTGTGTCCTGATTAATCAGCTCAAGTCTTCTTGCCATTTCTAAACGAAGAGAACCCATTATTGAAAGAGTTTTTAACTTAGTTCCCGTAAGCATGAAAATTAGATCGCCTATTTCAGCTTTTAAAGATTTTACTAATTCTTGTTTTTCTTCTTCAGAAAAGAATTTAGCAACAGGCGCTTCTAATCCATCTTCTTTTACTCGCATCCAAATAAGTCCGCCCGCACCTTGTTTTTTTACAAAATCAGTAAGTACGTCCAATTGATTTCTTGTGTAATCTCCGCAGCCTGGTATCTTTAATCCTGTAATTATACCTTTGTTTTCTATCTGGTCTTTAAATACTCTAAACTTTGACTTTTCAAATACATTATTTAAAGTTACCATCTGCAAATCAAATCTTAAATCAGGTTTATCCGAACCGTATATTTCCATTGCATCCCCAAATGAAAGACGCGGTAAAGGTGTTTTTAATTCTTTATTCCAAATATTTTTAAACAACTTTTTCATCAATCCTTCAACTACACTAAAAACATCTTGCTGCCTGACAAAAGACATTTCAACATCTATCTGTGTAAATTCCGGTTGTCTGTCCGCTCTTAAGTCTTCGTCTCTAAAACATTTTACAATTTGATAATATTTGTCAAACCCGGAAACCATTAAAAGCTGTTTGTAAGTCTGCGGCGACTGCGGCAGCGCGTAAAATTTACCTTTATGAAGACGGCTGGGAACAAGATAATCCCTTGCGCCTTCGGGTGTGCTTTTCATTAGCACGGGTGTTTCAATTTCTACAAAATCATTTTCATCAAAATACCTTCTGACTGTCTGATACATTTTATGGCGTAGTAGCATATTGTGCTGCAGTTCGGGTCTTCGTAAATCTAAAAATCTATATTTTAATCTTGTTTCTTCGTTAGTGCCTATGCTGTCCTGAATTAAAAAAGGCGGTGTTTTTGAAACGTTTAATATCTGTAAATTATCTACCCTGATATCAACCATACCTGTTGCTAAAGACGGGTTGATAGTATCTTCCGATCTTTTTTCGACGGTTCCTTCAACTGATATCACGTATTCTGTGCGTAAGTCTTTTGCTAAATTATGGCTCTCTTTGCTGTGGTGGGGTTCAAACACCACCTGTGTTATTCCGTATCTATCGCGTAAATCGATAAAAATAACCCCGCCTAAATCACGACGGGTATTAACCCATCCGTTCAGTACAACTTTTTCCCCTATGTTTTTTTCTCTTAACTCACCGCAAGTGTGGGTTCTGCTTTTAAACTGCATTTATAAAGTCTCTCCGACAAATAATTATTCAAGTTGTAAAAATAACCAAAATAATTTTAAGAGATGAGAAAAAATAACTCTGCAGAAATCGTTTATTATTGAGTTTAAATGATTGTTCTATCCTTAATTAATTTTAGAAGATCTGTTTATTTTATTTACCGCGCATCAGAAATATCTTCCCTTAGTGTCTCTGCAATGTCCTTGCCAATTGCAGTTGCTGCATTGTAAACAATTGTGCGTATCTCTTCTTTTGATAAATCTGCCAACTGAGCTGCACTGACAACAGAACTTATTCTTGTGTTTGTTTTAGTATCGTTATAAGTAGTTGCTTCGTGAATAGGCATAATTTCACTGCTCTTTTTTTCCCATATTACTGTTGCCGTTTTTTTATCCATAATTCTAGATTTTGCATTAACAAGAACTCCGACACCATCTTTTGTAGAACCTATTTGAATTTTTGTAAGTTCTGTCTCGACAATAAACATTGGGTTGTTATTTAATGATCCGACATTTTTTATATTATAAAATTGTGTTAATGTTTTTTCAATTCCACTTGAAACATAAGACGCCATTTTCGAACCACTCAGAGCATTTTCTAACTTATCTTTTGTTTTGGATGATATAATTGCTGAGCCGACAGCACTAATAGCCGAAAATAAACCGCCAAGTGTTTTTGTTTTTCCTGTATTAAGATTAACATTCACCTTCAGCGGTGAATTAAAATCAACTTTAACTTTTTGAGCATCGGGTGCAACGCTATCTTCAAAGTAAAATGTTTTATTATTTAAATTAAATTTAACAAGTTCATTCGTATGACCGCAACCTGCAAATAATAAAATGATTGTAAAATAAATTAATTGTGTTGTTTTTTTCATTATGAACCTCACTCTTTATAAATATTTATTAAACATAAAAGTTCTTTTAAGAAAATTATTAAGCTAAAGTTTAATTATAATTTAGGACAGTGTAGAACAAGAAGAAAAGAAATAATATTAATCCTCATTAAATAATAAGCATTTTTAATAATTTTCTAGGCTAATATAAGTTACTTTTTTTTAGATTTAATTCAAAATAATTAATGTTAATAATTAGAATTAGGTTTCTATATGAATATAAATCTTATTAACTTTTAATTATGATTACCACAGAATTAATAAGAAAGAAAAGAGACGGTAAGTCCTTAAATGAAGATGAAATCAGTTTCTTGATTTCTTCTTATACAAAAAAGAAAATCCCGGATTATCAATTTTCAGCTTTCCTTATGGCTGCATTTTTAAAAGGAATGAACAAGAAAGAAACAGCTGCATTAACAAAATCAATGCTTTATAGCGGAAAAGTGATAAATCTAGATTCTATTCCAGGTGCCAAAATTGATAAACATTCAACAGGCGGAGTGGGTGATAAAACATCGCTTATTCTTGCGCCCATTGTTGCTGCAGCCGGTGTAAATGTTCCGATGATTTCCGGAAGAGGACTGGGACATTCGGGAGGTACGCTCGACAAGCTTGAATCCATCCCGGGTTTTAAAACTAACCTATCAATAACAAAATATAAGCAAGTAATTAAAAAATGCGGGGCTGTTTTAATAGGACAAACGAAAGATGTTGCCCCTGCTGATAAGTTGATCTATTCACTTAGAGATGTAACGGCAACCGTTGAATCTATTCCTTTAATAACAGCTAGTATTATGAGCAAGAAATTAGCGGAAGGAATTGACGGGTTAGTCTTAGATGTAAAAACAGGTAGTGGTGCTTTTATGCGCAAAACATCCGACGCTGTTGAACTGGCTAATTCACTAATAAACACAGCAAAGGCTTTTAATAAAAAAGTAATTGCATTTATTACAGACATGAATCAGCCGTTGGGTAAATATGTTGGCAACTGGCTTGAAATTTATGAATCTATAAAGGTTTTAAGGGGCGAACAGGAAGACGACCTTTTTGATTTGAGTGTTTTACTCTCCGGCTCTATGATTTATCTTGGAAAAAAAGCCTCATCTATTGAAGAAGGTGTTGAAATATCCAAGAAGCTGATCAAAAACGGTAATGCTTTTGATAAATTTTTAGAGATTGTAAGTTTGCAGAATGGTGATGTTTCATTTATTAAAAAACCAATAAAATATCCTAAATCTAAAGTAGTTGAATTTCTATATGCAGATAAAAGCGGTTATATTTCTAAAATTGATAATTTTCAAATCGGTTTGTCGGCGCTCGAGCTTGGTGCGGGCAGAAAAACAAAAGAAGATGTTATCGAACCAAAAGCAGGCTTTGTCTTTAAATATAAAATAGGTGATAAAGTTAAAAGGGGTGAGGCTTTGGTTGAGATGAGATGTGATTTAAAGAGCAATATTGATTCCGTTAAACAAAAATTAAACAATGCAATTCTAATTTCAAAAAAGAAAACAATGAAACCGAAACTAATTAAAAAACTATTAAAATAGAGGATATAAAAATGGAAAAGAATAAAGAAATAATAGACAATTTAATAATCGCCTATTGGATGGAAATTGAAACGGTAACTAATTATATATCCAATTCTATTAATCTTGACGGTGTGCGAGCAGAGGAAATAAAAAAATCTCTTTCTGTTGATATATTGGAAGAGATAAATCATGCACAATCAATAGCCAAAAGAATAAAAGAAATTGGCGGTATTGTTCCGGGTTCAACGGATTTTAAACCTTCACAAAATCTTCTTCAGCCAAAAGATGACACAACAGATGTTGTTTCTGTTATTGAGGGTGTAATTGATGCTGAAAATGGGGCTTGTGCTCAATACAATAAAATCATAAAGCTTTGCGACGGAATAGATTATGTAACACAGGATTTGTGTATTAGGCTTCTAGGAATGGAAGAATCACACAGAATAGAATTCATGGGTTTTCTAAAAGAATATAAAAAATAAAACCATCCTGTATTTAAAGATGTCATCTCTGAAAAAGATGACATCTTTCTAATAAAACGTACACCTACACTTTATTCCCAAATATTGCTTTTTGCCAAATACCGTTTTACTATTGATTTTATTGAGTATATTTAATACTAATAAAACTATATTTTACCTATCAATAATTTTTAAGGAGAGTCAAAATGTTATTTGTAATTGCCATATTAGCTGCAGTTGTTGCCTATGTATTTTATAACGCTGCAAAAAAAAGAGGACAAAGACAGGAAACTAATTTTGCTTTAATGGGTATGTTGGCTGCGATAGTAATTGCATTCGCGCAGATTTGGACGGTTATTCCCGCAGGGCATGTTGGTGTAATTGATTTTTTTGGAAACGTAAGCGATAATACTTTGCTTCCCGGGGTAAACTTTGTTAACCCGTTGGCAAAAGTTGTTAAGTTTGATGCACGTACACAGGAAATGAAAGAAACTATGGATGTTCCTTCAAAAGAAGGTTTGAGTGTTCAGCTGGAAATTAGTCTTTTATACAGCCTGAATAAAGAAAACGCAAACAAAATTTATAAAACAGTTGGAGAAGAATATGTTGAAAAAATAGTTCTTCCCCAGTTTAGATCGGTGGTACGTGCCGTAACTTCACAGTTTGATGCACAGGCGCTTTATACAGGAGAAAGAGAAAAGCTTCAAATTATAATAAGAAAAGACCTGGAAAAAATTGTGGGTGACAGAGGAATTAATATCGAATCTTCGCCATTAAGAAGAATAACTTTACCCTCAAGATTAACAGCGGCAATTGAAGAAAAATTAAAAGCTGATCAGGAAAGTCAAAGAATGCAATTTGTTTTACTAAAAGAAAAACAAGAAGCAGAAAGAAAAAGAATCGAGGCAAAGGGTATAGCCGATTTTCAGGATATTGTTTCAAAAGGTATTAGTGACCAACTTTTAAGATGGAAAGGAATTGAAGCAACAGAAAATCTTGCTAAATCTAAAAATGCAAAAGTTGTTGTAATTGGTGCAGGCAAAAACGGGCTTCCGTTAATACTTAACAACTAATCCACCTTTTATTTCCCGGTTTCTTTAAAAAAGCCTAATAATGAAGAAATCGGGACTAATATTATATAAGCGTATTAAGTTGACTTGCCAGTCATTATCTTGAATGTTTGATTTTGTTTTGTTATTTTTGAACCGGTAAGTCATTTTAATTAAGGTGAAATATGAAACAGTTTATTGATTCTTTAAATATTCTTTTGCCAATACTTTATATTATTAGTTTTATTATCTATTCGTACGATTTTGGAAAAGGTGATAATAAATATGCAAACTCAAAACGTTTATTTTTGTTCATTACGCTTTTAGTTCACATTTGTTATTTGCTTTTAAGAACAATCAAGTTTGATCACCCGCCTATAACAAACGTATTTGAAATATTTACAATTATTGCTTTTGCAATTTCGTTTTCTTATTTCATTCTTGAACTTCTAACCGATATAAGGGGAACCGGTCCTTTTATAATTGTTTTTTCAATTTTATTTCAAATTATTTCTTCTTTTTTAATTCCGGATGAATTATTTGTAAGAGAAGTTTTAAAAAATAATCTTTTAGGTTTTCACGTATTTACGGCACTACTTGGTTATTCGGCAATTACAATTTCTGCTGTTTACGGTTTTTTATTTTTAATGCTATACAAAGAAATTAAAACAAACAGATTCGGGTTGATATACGAAAGAATGCCGAGTCTTGAAATTTTAGAAAAGTTAAGTTTTTATTCATCGGTAATCGGCCTTATTATGCTCACTATTGCTATTATTATAGGGGTAATATGGCTGCCGCAAGCTTTTCCAAAATTTTCATACGGCGACCCAAAGTTAATAGGAACAGCTATTGTTTGGATTTTATACGGTATCGGAATTTTAAGCAAATTCCTAGGTAAATGGAGGGGAAAGAAGGTTGTAACACTTTCAATAGTTGGTTTTATCATAGCAATACTTTCAACAATGGTTACAAATTTTATTTCGCAAAGTTTTCATTCTTTTTATTGATTTATCATGAACATTTTAGCCGTTGTAATAAACCATCATACAGCACCTGTTGAAATCAGGGAGGCTCTTCATTTAAATGATGATGAAATAAGAACCTTATCAATAAAAGCAAAAGAAAAACTTTTTCATGAATGTCTAATAATTTCAACGTGTAACAGAACAGAAATTTACGGAATACCAAAAGATGTTAAAACGCTGCACGCTGACATTCAGGCTTTTCTGCTTCAAGAAAAACCCGGAGTAAAAATCACTGAAAATCACTTTCAAAATTATTCCTCGACGGAAGCAGTGAAACATCTTTTTGAAGTTATCACAGGAATTAATTCACAGTTAATCGGCGATAATCAAATTTTTAAACAGGTGAAAAATTCTTTTCAAATTGCAGATGATCTGCAGGCTTCCGGTTTTTTAATGAGGAACTTGTTTGCAGCATCAACACGTGTTGGAAAAAGATCAATTACCGAAACAGGAATATCCGAAGGCGCAGTAACAATCAGCTTTGCGGCGGTTCAATTAATAGAAAAGATTTTTTCGTCTCTCGGTAAAAAATCAGCTTTAGTAATCGGGGCTGGTGAAACCGGAGAGATAGCAGCTAAACATTTAAGGGACAGAGGAATTGGTAAGCTTACCATTACAAACAGAACACAAGAAAAAGCTGAAAAATTAGCTGGGTCGCTAAAGTGTTCTACAATTCCTTTTTCAGATTTCAAAAACGAATTACATCTTTTTGATATTGTTATAAGTGCAACAAGCTCGGATGAGCTTATTCTGACAGAAGAGGATATAGCCGCTTCAATGAAAGTAAGAAAAGGATCTACGGTTGTGTTGATGGATATTGCCGTTCCGAGAGATATTGACCCAAAATCAAAAAAAACAAACCACGTTTTCTACAAAGACATAGATTCATTAAATATAATAGTTGAACAAAGTTTAAAGAAAAGACATTCCGAAATCCCTAAGGTTAGACAAATAATAAAAGAAGAATTGGAGGGATTTGGTAAATGGTATAATTCTTTGGATGCAGCCCCTGCTATTAGAACACTAAGAGAACATTTTGAAAACATCAGAGCCGAAGAGATAAAGAAAAACAAGAATAAATTTTTAGAGAGTGATCAGGAAAAACTTGAAATAATAACAAAGAGAATTATTAATAAAATCCTTCACCACCCCACAACCGAATTAAGAAAAGCCTCGGAACAGGAACACGATTCTGTTTTAACAAAAACAAAAGTCGGCATACTTAAAGAAATGTTCGGTATTGATAGACCAAACACGGAGAAAAAAGACAAAGATGAATAAATTAATTATAGGATCAAGAGGAAGTGAGCTTGCGCTTTGGCAGGCTAACCATATTAAAAATGAATTAAAAAGAATTCATAAACATCTTGAAGTAGAAATTAAAATAATAAAAACCAAAGGCGATAAAATATTAAACAAAGCTCTTTCAAAAATAGGCGACAAAAGTTTGTTTACAAAAGAATTGGAAGAAGAACTTTTGAATAATAAAATTGATATTGCCGTTCACAGCCTTAAAGATTTAGAAACCACACTTCCTAAGGGACTTAAGCTGGCAGTGGTTACAAAAAGACACCCTGTTGAAGACGTGTTGATTGCAAGAAAAAAGAGAACAACCTTAGCATCATTGCCAGAAAATGCCGTAGTGGCAACCGGTTCTCTTAGAAGAAAAAGCCAGCTTCTCCACATAAGACCCGACATAATTGTGAAAGATTTGCGGGGAAATGTTCCGACAAGAATTAGTAAATTTTTAAAATCTGAATGGGATGCAATTATTCTTGCCCGCGCAGGGGTAGAAAGATTGGGATTAAAAAAACATATCTCGTCATATATTAAAACTTATGAGATTGTTCCGGCAGCCGGACAGGGTGCTTTGGGTATTGAAATTAACAAAAACAACAAGTGCGCAGCAGAATTAATAAAACCGTTAAACGATGAAAAAACTTATTACGAAATTACAGCTGAAAGAGAATTTTTAAAAGCCCTGGGCGGCGGTTGCCAAGTGCCTATAGGAGCTTTTGCAGAGGTAAGATCAAACGGATTGTATTTAAGCGGAATAGTTTCTTCGATCGACGGATGTCTGTCCTTTTCAAAAACTGTTAGAGGAAAAAAATCCGACGCTGCAAATATTGGAAATGCTTTGGCAAAAGACCTGCTTAAAGTCGGTGCCAAGAAAATTTTAAATGAAATTTATAGCGGTTGATATACATAATGCAGACGACGACTAAAAAAAAAATAAAACGGGAAGAAAAGAAAAACCTAACGCGTGAAAAAATTATTAATTCTGCTTCTTTGCTTTTTTCTGAGCACAACTATCATGAAGTTATGATTGAAGATGTTGCAAAGAATGCAGACATAGCTAAAGGTACGGTTTATAATTACTTTGAATCTAAGGAAGAGCTGTATTTTTCTCTTATCGAACAAAAAATGTCTGCACTGATAAACTCATTAACTGAAAAAATTAAAGCTGAATACAGCAGGGTAAGCTCGCTTCATACATTTATCATTCACAACTATATGTTTATGATGAAGTATAAAAACTTCTTCCGTATTTATCAAAAAGAAGACTTCAACAAACAGAACGAGCTTTGTGAAGAAATTACAAATTTAGAAGCTCAACTCAAGCAACTACTAATTAATATAATAAGCAAAGGTGAAGAAGAGGGGATTTTCAGAAAGACCGATATAAACTTAACCGCTGAATTGGTGCTCGGTAGTTTATACGCAGCAGTTAATAAGGGAATAAATAAAAATTATTCTAAAGAACTATTGTCAACAGAAAGAGAAAAGATATTTAGTTTTATTCTTCAAAGTCTGCACTATGACAGAAATATATCAAACAATTTGCCTTTGCTTGGTAAAACTATCGTTATAACCAGAACGGTTGAACAGTCAAAAGAATCATCTCTTGAGTTTATTAAATTGGGTGCTAACACAATTGTTTTTCCAACATTAGATATTGTTCCACCAGAAAGCTGGCAACCTTTTGATGATGTTGTAAATAATAAAAATGAAATCGATTTTATTATTTTTACATCAAAACATTCTGTTGAAATGTTTGCAAAAAGATGTGATTTTCTAAAAATTAATTTTACTTACGAAAAAATAAAAGTTGTTGCAGTAGGAAATAAAACCGCTTCCATATGTAAAGAATTAAATATTCCAGTAGCCATAATACCTAAAATCTTTAGCGGTGATGGTGTGGTGGATGAGTTATCAAAATATGATATAAAAGACAAAGTTGTTTTTATACCGCGATCTGCTATTGGAAGGGAAGAGATGCCACACGGACTTTCTGACAGGGGAGCAATATTAAAATCCGCTAATGCTTACAACGTTACTCTTCCTGATAAAAACACAGTTGCAAGAAACATAAGGAAACTAAATGAAACAAAACCGGACATGTTTATTTTTACAAGTCCTTCTTCATTTAAAAATTTTCTTAAACTTTTAGACATTATAAATCCGTCCTCATATTTTTCTCCGTTTGATGTTGCTTCGATAGGACCAACTACAAAAGGAGTTATAGAATCGAGAAACGTAAATGTAAATGTTCTGCCTGATGAATTTACAATTAAAGGATTAGTAAATGCTATTGTCAACCATTATAAATAAATACAGAATAAATATGTGGAGATATATTTGAGTAATTTAAAAAATGATTTGTTTTTAAGAGCTTGTAAAAGACAACCCGTTGAAAGAACCCCCGTCTGGATGATGAGACAAGCCGGACGATTTTTACCGGAGTACAGAGCAGTAAGAAAGAAAGCTGATTTTTTAACCTTGTGTAAAACACCGGAACTGGCATCGGAAGTTACAATTCAACCTGTTGATATTGTAGGTGTTGATGCGGCAATAATCTTTTCTGACATACTTGTAATTCCTGAAGCAATGGGTATGCGCCTGGAATTGATAGAATCTAAAGGTCCTGTTTTTGAAAAGCCTATTAGAACAGAAGATGATTTTAAGAGCTTAAAAAACATAGACCCCACTGCTGATTTAAAGTATGTTCTTGATGCGGTTTCTCTTACAAAAAAGGAATTGAACGGAAGAGTTCCTTTGATAGGGTTCAGCGGTTCTCCGTGGACATTGTTTACATATATGGTTGAGGGAAGGGGCTCTAAAAATTATTTGAATGCAAAAAGTTTATTATACAACAATCCTGTTTTAGCTCACTCTATTTTAGACAAATTGGCCGATGCAGTTTCAGATTATTTATCAGCAAAAATTGCAGCAGGTGCAGATGCGGTACAGATATTTGATACCTGGGGCGGTGCTCTCTCTCAAAAAGATTTCAATGAGTTTTCACTTAGATATATTGAAAAAATAATTTCTAATATTAAAAGAAATGATGAGCCTGTTATTGTTTTTGCTAAAGGAGTCCACCACAGTTTGCAAAATGTTGTAAAAGCTGGGGCCGACGTTGTTGGGTTGGACTGGGCAATGGATTTGGGAGAGGTACGTAATTCAATCGGTAATAAGGTTGCCCTGCAAGGTAATATGGACCCGACAAAATTATTCGCAAAAGAAGAAATAATAAAAGGGGAAGTTATTAGCATTCTTAATTCTTTTGGGAAAGGCACAGGACACATTTTTAATTTGGGTCACGGTATTCTACCAACCACCGACCCGGAAAAAGTTAAGGTGTTCATTAAATATGTAAAAGAAGAAAGCGTAAAGTATCATACAGAATTTTCTCAAATAAGAACACATTGATTAAAACGGAATATAATTATGTTTGAAATTGATCTTAATCTTGTAAAAAAATATGACAAGCCCGGCCCAAGGTACACAAGCTATCCAACGGCACCGCATTTTAATGAAAATTTCACTCAACAGGACTACCTTGATGAAATTATTAAAACTAATTATGGTGATGGGCTGCCAGACCTTTCATTATATTATCATTTACCTTTCTGTGATACTCTCTGTTATTTCTGCGGCTGCAATATGCTTATTACTAGAAACCGTGATCGAGTGAAAGAGTATATCTCATATGTTAAAAAAGAGATCGATCTGCTCAGAACATATTTGTTGCCCGATAGAAAAGTATCGCAGCTGCATTGGGGCGGTGGAACACCCACGCATTTAAGACCCGATGAAATAAACGAGTTGGCCTCTTATATTAAATCATCTTTTAATTTTAAAAATGAATCCGAAAACGGCTGTGAGATTGATCCGAGAGAACTGACACGCAAACACATGGAGGCACTTAGAAATAACGGCTTCAACAGAATAAGTATGGGTGTCCAGGATTTTGATGAAAAAGTCCAAAAAGCTGTTAACAGAATTCAGCCGGAAGATATTACCAGACAAACTGTAGCCTGGGTACGTGAACTTGGTTTTAACAGCGTTAATCTGGACCTTATGTATGGTCTGCCATTCCAAACTTTAGAAACCTTTTCTGATACAGTAGATAAAATTATTGACATTTCCCCCGACAGAATTGCTGTGTTTAATTATGCACACGTGCCTTGGATGAAGAAACACATGGATTTAATACATTTAGAAGATCTGCCCAAACCAGAGTTGAAACTTGACATACTTAAAATGACCATTGAAAAATTAACTTCTTCAGGTTATGTGTTTATTGGAATGGATCATTTTGCAAAACCTGATGATGAGCTTGCAATAGCTCTAAATGAAAAAAAATTGTACAGAAACTTTCAAGGTTACAGCACTAACGCAGGAACGGATCTTTACTCAATGGGTATAACTGCCATCAGTCAACTTAATAACATTTATACTCAAAACTATAAAACAGAAAAAGAATATTATAAAGCAATAGACGAAAACTTGCTTCCCGTTGCAAAAGGTTACAGCCTTAGTAAAGATGACCATTTACGCAGAGATGTAATAATGAAACTGATGTGTAATTTTGAACTGGATATGATTGCGGTTGAAGAAAAATATAATATAATTTTTAAAGAATATTTCGCCTGGGGTTTGAAAAACCTTCTACGGTTTGAAGAAGATGAACTTGTGAAGATAAACGATAATAAAATAACTGTAACGGAAATGGGTAAATTATTGATAAGGAATATTGCAATTAATTTTGATAAATACATTGAGAACAAAGAAGATACTGCAAAATATTCAAAGACTATTTAATTATGGGTAGAACAGCTGTTGTATTATTAAATTTAGGCGGACCGGATTCACTTAGTGCTGTTCAGCCTTTTCTTGAAAACCTTTTCAACGATCCGGACATATTTAAATTACCTTTTCAAAAAAAACTTGCCTCATTCATCTCTAAAAAAAGAGCACCAAAAGTACAAAAACAATACGAAATGATCGGTGGTAAATCTCCGATTGGCATGTGGACGGAGAAACAACGACAAATGCTCGAAGATAAAATTAGAGATACAAACCCCGATGTTGACGTGTTTGTAGCAATGAGGTATTGGAAGCCTTTAACACTGGATGTTATAGAAAAGATAGAAAACAACAATTATTCAAAAATAGTTCTGCTTCCATTATATCCTCACTATTCAATATCAACTACTGGTTCGTCGTTTAATGAGTGGAGAAGAGCTTATAAAGGTAACGTAAACACTGTTTATATAGATTCATATTATAACAACAAATATTATGTTAAAGCAATAAATGAAAAGATTGATTCTTCATTATTAAAATTCCCCGTAGAAAAAAGAAAATATGTTCGCCTCGTGTTTAGTGCTCACGGGACACCGGTAAGTTACTTAAAAAAGGGTGATCCTTACAGCGGACAAATTAAATCAACTATTGCTGAAGTAATGAAAAACAGAAAAGAAGAGCATTCGCTTTGTTTTCAGAGCAAAGTGGGACCCGCAAAATGGCTTGAACCGGGAATAGAAAACAAAATAATAGAACTTGCGGAACAGGGTGAAAAAAATTTATTGATCATTCCTGTGAGTTTTGTGTCCGATCATATTGAAACGGAGTTTGAGCTTGGAATTGAATACAAAAAAGTTGCTGATGAATCGGGTGTGGAAAATTATGTTGTTATGGAGGGGCTTAATGATTCACAAATATTTATTGACACATTATTTGACGTTTCAAAAAAATATTTATAAAATATGAAAAACAAAAACATTGCCGTGCTAGGCGGGGGAATATCGGGATTAACAACGGCCTATCTTTTAAAAAAAGAGGGTTTTAATGTAACTGTTTTTGAGAAAAAAAATAGTGTTGGGGGCTCAATAGAGACTGTAAAAGAAAACGGTTTTTTATTCGACAAAGGTCCGAACAGTTCGCTGGAAACTTACCCTATTATTCAAAAACTTATTGAAGAACTGGGCTTAAAAGATGAACTTGTTTATGCAGATCCGAAAGGCAACAAAAGATTTATTTTGAAGAAAGGAAAACTTATTCCTCTTCCAGTGTCTCCCAAAAGTTTTTTAAAAACAGAGCTCTTTTCCACTGCTGCTAAATTAAGACTCTTAAAAGAACCGTTTATCGGTAGAGGAAGAAAAGAGGAGTCAATAGCAGACTTTGTTGAACGAAGAATCGGAAAAGAATTTTTAGACTATGCAATCAGTCCGTTTGTAAGCGGAGTGTATGCAGGTGACCCCGAAAAACTAAGTGTTAAACATGCATTCCCAAAACTATATGAACTGGAAAGAAAACACAGAAGTCTAATACTCGGAACCGTGAAAACAATTAGGGAAAGAAAAAAGAGAGCAGAAAAATCGAAACAAAGCGCAAAGATGTTCTCCTTTAAAAAGGGTATGCAGACACTTCCGAACAAACTTGCAGAAGTATTGGACGATTCTCTGTCTTTGTCAACTGAAATTAAAAACATATCAAAATCAGAGAAAGGATATAAACTTGTTTTTAACGATAAAACAGAACAAACCGATAATCTTTTTGATGCTGTTATTTCAACCGTGCCTTCTTATGTGTTATCAAAATTAATAACACATATAAGCGATAATACGGCAAAACGATTGGATGATATTTTTTATCCCCCAGTTCTTGTTTTGTATTTAGGCTATAAAAGAAATTCAGTTAAAAGAGAACTTGACGGATTCGGTTTTTTGATACCTAAGAGAGAGGACAAATCCTTTTTAGGAGCTATTTGGAATTCTGTGCTTTTCCCCGAAAGATCTTCTGATGACAATGTATGTTTTACTTTATTTATCGGAGGTGCACAGAACGATAAAATGAATGAATCTAATATTGATGAATTTATTGACAAGGCAAAAAAAGAATTCTCTGAAATTATGAATATAAGTGATGACCCTGTGTTTATATCCTCTCGTTTTTGGAAGAAAGCAATTCCTCAGTATAATCTGAGCTATTCCGAACAGCTTGATGCAATAGAAAATTTTGAAAAAAATAATCCGGGCTTTTTTATTGGAGGTAATTTCAGAAGAGGAATAGCGCTGGGAGATTGTCTTCACAGCGCGGAAATTCTTTTAGAAGAAGTAAAACTTTTTTTCAAAAATAAATAATATCAATAAATCAGTTCGATATTAAATATTCTTTAAAGTCATTAAACTTGTTTGATATCTTAATTGATTTTTTTTCCTTTTCTAAACACGATTTTAACCTTTCGGGTATTTCAATTTTTTTTGAAACGCTTTTTTCTACCACATCGGAAAATTTAGCCGGGTGAGCCGTTTCCAAAATCACACAATCTGTTTTAGTTAATTTATTCTCAATCAAATGTTTTTTTTGTGCTAGATATCCGACAGCTCCGTGAGGATCTATAATATAACCAGTTTCATCATACAATTCTTTTATCGCATTTAATGTTTCTGCATCATTAAAATAATAAGAAGAAATGGTTTTGTTCATAAAATCTATATCGTTATTAAACAAAGCACGTATTCTTATCAGGTTGCTCGGACTGCCCACATCCATAGCGTTTGAAACGGTTCTAACAGAATGCCTTGGTGAAAATATTCCTGAATCTAAATAGCTTTTAAAAACATTATTAGAATTTAGTGCGGCAATAAATTTAGTTACTTTTAGCCCCATTTTTTTTGCAAATAATCCTGCCGTTAAATTTCCCAGATTACCGGAAGGAACAATAAAATAAAGTTGTTCGTTTCCGGCTTGTAATTGCTTAAATGCTTCAAAATAATAAAATGACTGAGGAATTAATCTGGCAATATTTATAGAGTTTGCTGAAGATAATTTTTTTCTTGATTTAATATCATTGTCAACAAATGCTTTTTTGACGAGAGCCTGACAATCATCAAAAGTTCCTTCAACTTCTAAAGCAATCACATTTTTACCAAATGTTGTAAGCTGCTTTTCCTGAATTTCACTTACTTTTTTACTGGGATATAACATATAGACGTTCACACCTTCTTTGCTGTAAAAACCTGAAGCAACAGCACTGCCTGTGTCGCCGGATGTTGCCACAAGAATATTTGTTTCCGTTGATTTCTTTTGGGCAAAATGTGAGATAAGATTGGCTAAAAATCTGGCTCCAAAATCTTTAAATGCTAAAGTTGGTCCGTGAAATAATTCTAAAACAGAAATTGTGTTGTTCAATTTTATTAATGGTGCGGGAAAGTTTATTGAATTCTCAATAATATTTTGCAAAGTGTTGTCTGTGACTTCTTTTTCAATAAATAATTTTGAAATTTCAAAACCTATTTCCTTAAAAGAAATATCTTTTACTCCATTTATGAGCGAAGATTTCAATTGCGGAATTACTTCGGGCAAAAACAAACCACCGTCCGGTGCCAATCCCATCATTACGGCAGATTCAAAAGAAAATTTAGTTGAGGGGTTATTTGTACTGTAATAATTCATTATCAATCAAGAATTTTGGGCCCTTGTTTGTTTATCTTTGAAATATAAACGGTAGCTTTAAGATTATGTTTATTAGCAACTTTTTTGAAACCGATGATTATATTTTTTGCAATTTTTACAGAGTCTGATAAAGCAAATATAGAAGGTCCTGAGCCGGAAATACTGCACCCGATTGAACCGTTATCAATTGCGGAACTTTTAAAATTTTCAAAACCCGGAATTAGTTTTGCTCTCACGGGCTCAACAATAACGTCTTGTAATGATCTTGATATTAGTTGTTTGTTGTTTGTAGATAATCCATGAATTAATGCCGCTGCATTTCCTGTTTGGCAAACCACTTTCTTTAAATCAATTTTTGATGGCAATAATTTTCTTGCTGCTTCTGTTTTTATTAAAATATTGGGATATATTATGGAGCAATACAAATTAGGTGGAGTTTTTATTTTGATGATATCAGGAGGGTTTGATTCTCTTATTAATATAAATCCTCCAAAAAGCGACGGTGCAACATTGTCTGCATGAAAAGCTTTGCTTGCACAATATTCACCTGATAAAGCATGCGGGAGTAATTCAGTTTTTGATAAATTCAAATCAAACAGTTTATTTAATGCATAAACGGAAGCAACTGCACTTGCAGCACTTGAACCTAAACCACAGCCAATTCCCAATTTTTTATTTATTTGAATAGACAAGCCCTGAGAAATTTTATACTGTTTTAGCATTGATAGAACCGCAACAGAAGCCGTGTTTTTGTTTAAGTTGTATGGCAGTTTATTATTATCCCCGGTTATTTTTGTTATCTGAATTCCGGATTTTTTTGATTTCCTTAATATTATTTCATCCCCCGGATGTTTTAGTGCAAATCCCATAATATCAAAACCTGGTCCAACATTCGATACTGTCGCGGGTGCAAAAACTTTTACGCTTTTTGAACTCATCTTTTTACATTCTTTTTTTTGTGGTGGTTGTTTTTTTTAATTTAACTCAAATAATTAGATACTCGTAAAACATCTACCAAAACACCCGATGCAGTGAGCTCTGCTCCGGCGCCAGGACCTCTAATTACAAGTGGTTTTACATTATAATTTTTTGTTGTGAAAGCCACTATGTTATCTACATTGCTCAAATTATAGAATGGGTGTTCTTCATCTATCTCTTCAATTTTAACAGTTGCTTTTTTGTTCTCATATTTTGCAATGTATTTAAGAATTTTACCTCTTCGTTGTGCACTTTTATTTCTTTTCTCAAAAACAGAATCATATTTTTTAAGTTCTTTTAAGAACAGATCCGGGTTTTTGTATTTTTTAAATTTTTCAGGAAGCAATCTTTCTACCTTTACGTCTTTCATTTCAATTGGAATACCTGATTCTCTTACTAAGATAATCAACTTTCTTACTACGTCTTTGCCGCTTAAATCATCCCAAATAAACGGTTCTGTATATCCCAAATGTTTCGCCTGTTTTACAATATCGGAAAATCTTTTATTCTCTTTTAAAGAGTTAAATATATAGCTTAATGTACCCGACAATACGCCTTCGATTTTAACAATTTTATCTCCATTTGTAATTATATCTTTCAACGTGTTTATTATTGGCAGAGCTGCTCCAACATTTGTTGTATATCGAAATTGAACATTATTTTCTTTTGCGGTTTTATTTAATAAAAGATAATTTGAATAACTGCTTGATGCAGCAATTTTATTAGGGGTTACAAGTGAAATAGAAGAAGATAAAATATCTTTGTAATGATTTGCAATTTCTCCGCTCGCTGTTGTGTCAATAAAAACTGAAAAAGGTAAGTTCAATTGTTTCATTGATTTTACAAAACCATGTAAGTTTATTTCTTCCTTTGATCTTTCCAGCTCTTTTTTCCAGTTAGAAATCTTTATTCCCTCGTTTTTAATCAACATTTTTTTGCTGTTGGCAAGTCCGACTAATCTAATTTTTGTTTGCAATTCTCTTTGCAAATATTCCATATGTCCTGCTATTTGATTTAGAAGTGTTCCTCCGACCAAACCCGGACCAACTAAGAACAAATTCAATGTTTTTTGTTTTGACAAAAACAAAGCTTCGTGTAAAACATTTAATGCTTTCTTTAAACTTGCTTTTTCAACCACCAGAGAAATGTTCAGCTCTGATGAGCCCTGCGCAATTGCAAGAATGTTAATGCCGTTTTTGCCCAAAGCATCAAACACTTTCCCTGATATCCCCGGAGTTTCTTTCATGCCTTCTCCAACAACTGCAATTATTGAAAGCCCCTCATCAACTATTACCCTGGATATTTTGTTCTCTTTTATTTCAAGTTTAAACTCCTTTTCAATAATATTTTTTGCCTCTTTGCCATGTTGTGGAAGAACGGCAATGCAAATACTATGTTCGGAAGATCCCTGGGTAATTAAAATAATGTTGATCTCTTTTTTTGCAAGACAAGTGAATAATCTTGATGCTATTCCTGTTACGCCAACCATCCCACCGCCCTGAATACGTAGCAAAGAAATATCATCGATTGAAGATATCCCCTTTACCTTGAAATTAATTCCTTCTTCTCTTTTAGAAATGATTGTCCCCGGACAAGAAGGATCAAATGTGCTTTTTATCCTTATTCTAATTTTATTGTTTAAAGCAGGAAGTATTGTTGGGGGGTGAATTACTTTCGCTCCGAAATGAGAAAGTTCCATTGCTTCCTCATAAGAAACAGTTTTCAATGGAAAAGATTCTGATACTTTTTGGGGATCTGCTGTAAGGATTCCTTTAACATCCGTCCATATTTGAATTTCACTTGCATTTAATGCCGCACCGAATATAGCTGCAGTATAATCAGATCCACCCCTGCCGAGTGTTGTGGTTTCATAGTTTTCGTTTGTACCAATAAATCCAGTAATAATTTGTGTTTTTTTATGTATGGTAAAATATTTTTTTATGTTTTCATTTGTCTCTGCAAAATTCACCCTGGCATTATTAAAAACAGAATCCGTTATAATTAATTTGTCGGCTTGAAGATATTCGTTTTTATATGATCTCGTATTTAATGTTTGGCTGATTATTGTACAGGAAAGTTTTTCTCCAAAACTCATAATGTAGTCTAACGTACGCGGTGTTAGTTCCCTTATTAAATATACACCCTTAAGTATGTTTTCAATATCAGTGAATATTTTTGAAACCTGTTTTTTTATTTTTATACTGTTGTTTTTATTGTTTAATTCCTCAATTATTTTGAGGTGCCGATTAGATAATTTATGAAGTGTTTTTATGTAACCGGTGTCTTTCTTTTCGGCTAATTTTCCAATTAAAATTAAATTGTCCGTTACACCGTAAAAAGCAGAAAAGACAACGGCAATTTTTTGCCTTTCAAATGTTTTAAGAATGTTGATAACATTCTCAATCCGTTTCGAATCAGCTATGGACGAGCCGCCAAATTTTAGAATCTTCATAATAATTTTTGTCTGTTTATATTTACATTGTTAAAAAACTTTTCAGTAAAAATTTAATTGACAATTAATTTAAACTAAATACCAACTTACAGCAATTGTATAAATATTTTAATCATATAATTTCCGTAATTTTAACAATCTGTTTTTTAAGAATATTATTGGAGCAAAAATGGCTGTTTATCCAACTAAAAGATTAAGAAGATTACGATATAACCCTAAAGTTAGGGATATGGTTAGAGAGACAATACTTACAAAAAATGATCTAATATATCCTTTGTTTGTTGCTCCGGGAGAAGGTGTAAAGAATCCTGTAAAATCTATGCCGGGCGTGTATCAGTTTTCAATTGATAATTTAATTAAGGAGTGTGAAGAACTTGTTTCTCTCGGAATACCTGCAATTATTCTTTTCGGAATACCCGAACACAAAGACGAAAAAGGCTCGGAAGCTTATGATGAAAACGGAATAATTCAACGTGCTGTTAGAGAGATAAAAGCAAAGATAAAAGATCTTGTTGTGATAACAGATGTTTGCATGTGTGAATATACTTCTCACGGTCACTGCGGTCTGTTGGACGGCGAAGAAATATTGAATGACGAGACAGTGTCTCTTTTGGCAAAAGAAGCGATCTCACATGCCGAAGCAGGTGCCGATATGATAGCCCCATCGGATATGATGGACGGGCGCGTTGCGGCAATTAGAAAAGCATTGGATTACAAAGGTTTCACAAAAACACCTATTATGAGCTACGCCGCAAAATACTCCTCCGGCTATTACGGACCTTTTAGAGATGCGGCTGATTCTTCTCCTTCATTCGGTGACAGACGTTCGCATCAAATGGATATTGCAAACGGAGACGAAGCGATAAGAGAAGTGGAGTCGGATATTGAAGAAGGCGCCGATATTGTTATGGTTAAACCAGCCGGTCCTTATCTTGATATAATCAGAAGAGTAAAGGAAAAATTTGAAATGCCGACGGCAGCTTATCAAGTAAGCGGTGAATACTCAATGATAAAAGCGGCAGTACAAAACGATTGGATTGACGGAGAAAGAGTGATGATAGAATCTCTTGTTTCAATTAAACGTGCCGGCGCTGATATGATATTGACCTACTTTGCAAAAGATGCTGCAAAGTGGATCGATGCAAATAAATAGCTAAAAAAACTGTTTGTTGTTTTTTGTCATTCCCGCGCAAGCGGGAATCTTTTTATAATTTTATGCCTAACATACATTCAGAAAATATAAATAACATTTTGGTTGTAGGTAAAAACAATCAAGTGGGGGATATGTTGTGTTCGCTTCCAATGTACGCTGCGCTAAAAAAGAAATTTCTAGCGGCTCAAATAACCCTTGTTACGGCAAAGACAAATTATTTCATTCCTGTTAAAGAGCTAAATCCTTATATCGATGAAATAATCACTCTCGACAGAGCTACATTAAAAACCACTTTGTCATTTTTAAAGGAACTCAGAAAGGAAAAATACCAAATAGGAATAGTGCCTTCAACAATAACGGTTTCTTCAACTTCGCATATTGTTAATTATTTATCGGGTGCAAAAATTAGAGTAGGTGTTAAAAAAAATAACGGAATTAAAAATAAAACAGCTTACCTTTTAAATGTAAAAAAAGGGTTTGATTGGGATAAAGAGAAGAAACATCAACGTGAAAGAAATTTAGATGTTGTGAAACAAATTGGTTGTGATTTATCTAAAGAAGAATTAAAAAAAGTTACGGTTAATATCGATGAAGAAAGCCTTTCCTTTGCAGAAGAATATCTTTTAAATAATTTCCCTCAAAAAGATAAAGTAATAATCGGAATTCATCCAGGGGCTGGAAAGAAAGAAAACATTTGGAGTATTGATAACTTTAAGTCTTTGATAAATAAACTTAACGAAAAATACCATTCTTACTTTTTAATTACCGCAGGTCAAACAGATAGAGAAATTGTAGAAGAATTAAATTTATATTTAAATGAAAAAAATATTGAATATAAAACCGCAGAGAATTTAAACATTAAAGACCTGGCAGCAATAATAAAAAATACACGCATATATATTACAAACGATACTGGCCCGATGCATATTTCTGATTCGGTCGGAGCCAAAACGTTGGCTTTATTCGGTCCAACAAAAAGCTACGAGTGGGGACCGACGGGAGAAGAAAGTTTTTCAATTCAATCACCGACAGAAAATATAAATGATATTTCTGTAGATACGGTTTTTAATAAAGCTACAACAATGATCGAAAAGAAATAATTATGGATTTAGAACAAGTCAGAAATTACTGTTTGAGTAAAAAGGGAGTTACGGAAAGCCTCCCTTTCGACGAAGACTCGCCCGTTTATAAAGTAATGGGAAAGATGTTCCTTATATCAAGCCTTACCATTCCATATTTTATAAATGTTAAATGTGAGCCTGAAAAAGCAATTGAATTAAGAGAAAGGTACGATGCGGTAAAACCCGGCTATCATATGAACAAACAAAATTGGAACTCGGTTTATTTGGATAACTCTGTTGAGGATAATCTTATTTATGAATGGATTGATGATTCCTATGAGTTGATAGTAAAAAGTCTTAAAAAATCATTACAAGAAGAATTGCGTAAGTTATAGATATGGGGATACTTTTACGAATTATTGTTTTTCTTATTATTCTCTTTTTAATAGAGTTTTATTTTATTAAAAAGATAAACATTTCAATAAAAACCATTTTTGAAGGAAAGAGCTATAAATTTTTAAAAATATTCAACAGAGCAATTCTTTTTTTCTTCAACCTTTACCCAATTTATCTGCTTTTAATATTTTCTTATTCAATCATAGCGGGGAATAACAGACTGGTTTTCCCGGAAAGTGTTTGGCTCGATGTGTTTTTAATATTTCCTTTTTGGTTTTTGCTCTTGCTTTCGGTCCAATCTATTTTGTTTTTTATTTTAATTGATATTATAAACTTTATAATAAAACTTGTTAAAAAAAGTCTACGGGAAAAACTTAAAAAACACATCGCTGTTATTTCTTTGTTGGTTGTTTGTTTTTTTACAATATATGTCCCCGCAAGAATTTTATATGATTATAACACAATAGAAACAAGCAATTATAATTTCACAAAGAAAGAATTGCCGGATAATCTTGACAAGTTTAAAATTGTTTTTATTTCTGATATGCAGGCAGACAGATACACAAACGAAAACAGATTAAATAAATTTATTTCTTTGGTCAATAAAGAAATGCCCGATCTTGTTTTAATTGGTGGGGATTTTATTACCTCAACACCTAATTACATTAAAATATCTGCAGAGTTAGCGGGAAAAATTAAATCTAAATATGGCGTGTTTTCGTGTGTTGGAGACCACGACAATTGGGCATACAGATGGAATACAGAAAGGAGTTTAACGGAAGTTGAAAAAGCTCTTGATGATAAAAACATAAAAATGATTGACAACGAAAATAGAACGATCTTGATTGACTCATCACAAATCAGAATTACTTTTGTCACAAACACATATGTACAAAGAATTTCACAAGCCGTATTAGATAGCGTAGTTGATAAAAACAATAATTATGCTTTAAAAATATTTCTAACGCATCAGCCCAGAAAAATTTTAATTGACGAAGCCAGAAAATATAGTTATGATCTTTATCTTGCAGGACATACTCACGGAGGTCAGATAAGATTTGTTTTCCCGTTTGTGTTTTTGTCACCGACACTGTTTGAGACAAAATATGTTAGGGGAAAATTTATATTTGGTAATTTAACGGCAATCGTTACAAGGGGGTTGGGAATGTCAATCGCTCCGATTAGATATAATTCAACTCCGGAGATAAC